>NZ_MSTL01000002.1:0-325316 GCF_002752475.1 Serratia sp. OLAL2
GTATAAAAGTATAAAAGTATAAAAGTATAAAAGTATAAAAGTATAAAAAAGAAAATAGAGACTCATTTAAATTTAATGAGAATGATAAGGACGTGCAGAGAAATAATATCTTCGCACGTCATTGTTGCCATGATTAACGTTTACGGCGCTCAAGTTTTTCCTGACATTCCGTACACGTGGTTACGCCCGGCAATGTCTGTCGTCGCTTTTCAGGAATGGGTTTACCGCATACACGACAGTGGAGTAATGACGGTTCTGACCCAGGTTTAAAACGATTCTGTTCAATCATCTCCTCCAGTCGCTGCTCATTAAATTCCTGATCGCGGTCGATCTCATCCGGCATGTGGCGTCCTCCTGTCAGCGGCAGCGTCCTGTTCGCACAGTGCGATACGTTTCCAGACCATGGTGAGTGATAGCCCTTCGACCTTACGCTTCAGGGCTTCCGTTACCTGCATCATGGCAATCAGTGCGTCAGGCGATTCGAGGTTGCCCACCCGGCACTTCTGCCATTGCCGCCAGATCTCGGCATCTGTCTCTTCATCCGGCTCAGGTGTACGTCCATATGGCACGCTGACACCCAGCAACCGTCGCTGAAGGCAGACATCATTAGACGTCAGGCCAAAGTAGTGGTTGAGCAACGCGATAGAACCGCCCAGCCGGATAGCCCGGTTAATCTGCTGCTGCTGTCGGTATTCCTGTCGGGCCTGCGCCAATAAATGATGCAGAACATCATGGCGGACACTGACCGAAACAAAGGGAGCCGCCGCCCGGCTGACAGCAAACAGTTCATCGAGTGATAACTGATTAAGAGCATTCATTTCTTCGAACGTGAATCCGAGGGACTCACAGTGACGAATATTGCCTTCTTTCAGAGCGTGCAATGCATCAGTTAAGATGGTGTAATTAATTAATGGAATCATTCTGTTATCTCCTCAAGCTATATGGAAAAGTTGAGCAAATAAACGGACATTTTTAACTGATCTAACGTCCGGCTAACTTAAGATTGATCCATTCATCAATTTCCGATTCGAGCCAGGCCACACTGGCCGGGCCAATTTTTATTGAACGTGGGAAAGAACCATTTTTCATATACAAGTAAATTTGAGAGCGTTTCAAACCGGTTTTTTCTTCGACCTGTTTTAAACGTAATAACTGATGTGATGTCATTGTATTCTCCTATTGTGGAATGACTGGTGCATGTCCAGAGAAAATAAAAGAACACAGCAGTAAGCTTAGGAAAAGCCGATAGCACCTTATTACTGATGGGAAGATCCTTAGTACGGTTTTGTAGTGAATAAATAATACGTTATTAGTTGTATAAGGATGTGGAGAAGGATAGTTGTGCTGCTGTGTAGTTTTCAGCGTTTCGCTGCTGCAATGGTGTCATGGCTTAGCGTGATAATGAGGACAATAAAAAGATGCGGTTAAATACATTCATTGTGAATTTCAGTCAGGGGGGCGTTACCACTCTGGTGGTAATGCGCTATGAAGCATCGCCATAGAAGTGTTCTGTGTGGTCGAAACATATATGCTCAACTACTTCCTTAACACAATGCTGAATTGATTGTGCTTCCCGATCATGTATAGACCGATCCAACAGATATAATACCGTCCTTTGATTCTTGTTATCGTTAAGGCGGCTGAGGCAATAAAGTCCTGGCTGGAGGTTCCATGCGGTAAAGATTCTGTAGTGTGATCCCCCGCACAGGAAGACGGATATGGCAGCTCTATGACTCACCTCTGGTTTCTTGGAAAACTTGATGTCGCTAATTATCGGTTAAGTGTGCGCTTGTTTTCCGTTCGGCAAAATAGTGTGCTGGTGTACTGCCCATGGTTTTTTTGAACATGGTGATAAACGCATTAACCGATTCATACCCCAGATTAGCTGCAACATTCTGAACCGAAACGCCGCTGGCCAGTTCCCGGAGAGCAATTATCAGTTGCAGTTGCTGACGCCAGCGTCCGAACGTCAACCCGGTTTCGCGCAGCATTAAACGCGCGAGAGAACGCTCGCTAAGCGCCAGTCTTTTTGCCCATGTTTTGAATGTGCTTCGGTCATCAGGTTGACTGACCAGAGCATCGGCCATGGCGCGGATTTTAGGATGCGACGACACAGGGAGGCTCAGTTTCTGCTGAGGCATGGTGGCTAATTCATCAAGTGTTACTCTGGTCAGTCTGGCTAGATGGCTTTCTGGTGGGTATCCGACGCCCTCGTGGGTTAAACGGGCAATGAGTTCTTTGATCAGACCAGAAATGGCCAGAGTGCAGCATCGCTCCGGCAGCTCGGCGGCTCCAGGCTCGATAAAAAGATAGTTGAGATGCGCATTCCAAGTAGCTTTTGCGCTGTGCGGCACTCCCCCAGGGATCCAGACGGCACAATCAGGCGGCACGATCCAGATATCATTTTCGGCGCGACAAATGACCGCTCCATAGAGGGCAATAATCAATTGCCCTTTGCGGTGCGTATGCACAGGCACTTCGGCCGCGTAATCGACAAAATCCAAATGACGCGCGACTGCGGGGCAGGAGGTGGTATCCGGATCGAACAGCGTATTGGCGAGTGGGGGCAACATAGATTGGCAACATTTAGGTATTTTTTGACAGAATAGAGTATTTAAGTGGATATGCAAGCCGGTAATAATTTCCGGCATGAAAAAATTAACGCGAGTTACTTTCATTTTTTTACACACGATATGCCATCGTCTTCGCGGTATGGCTTCTCCTTCACTACTGAATGATGCGAACGCTCTGCTCTATTCGGCGAAGAGTTTTACCGCTGCGATGCTCGCATACTATATTGCATTATCAATTGGCCTAGAGCGGCCTTCCTGGGCAATTATCACCGTATATATTGTTTCCCAAACCTCCGTCGGAGCATCGCTAAGCAGAAGTTTGTATCGTCTGGTGGGAACGGTAATTGGCGCTGGCATGACGGTATTAATTGTACCCACGTTCGTGAATTCACCCGTATTTTGCAGCGTGATACTGGCAGGCTGGATTACATTCTGCCTCTATCTGTCCTTGCTGGAACGTACGCCCCGGGCCTATGGTTTTGTCCTTGCTGGTTACACTGCGAGTCTGATTGGCTTCCCTGCTGTATCCGATCCTGGCGCGATTTTTGACATCGCTATCACTCGGGTACAGGAAATCATGATCGGTATCTTCTGCGCGGCACTTATTCATCGCTATGTATTGCCCGCGCGCATCTCAGGTCAGTTCAACAGTAAATTATCGCAGACGCTGCTCGCGGCGCGACAGCGTATCGCAGAGACTTTAACAGGCAAACCCGATCCTGTTTCCTCGCCGCTGCATATGGCACTGGCATTGCAGTTCCTGCAGGGCATCAGCCATCATATCCCTTATGATTTTGCGTTCTCTGTACCGGTCCGGCAAGCGAGAAAAAGGCTTCATGACAGGCTTGCGCGATTAGTCATTGTTAACTGTGAGTTACGTGACCGTTTAGCGCTGATAGCGAAGATACCTTTCGATGTGCAAATTTTAATGGATGATGTTGAGGTCTGGCTGGCCTGCAAAGATGAAGGAAAATTTAAAAGCGAGGGGGAAGCGCTCAAAAAACGCAGTGAAAAATTACTGCAGCGCTATGTCGTACATGAGTTGACGTTTGTAGAAGCACTGCATGTAAGTTTTATGCGCTACCTGACAGAGGCCATTGTCCTCGTGCAGCAGTGCTATCGTCTTTCGGATGCCATTCATCACGCGAATCAGATGCCTGCGCACTCAGAAATGAATGACATGAAAGGGTATGTATTCCACCGCGATCCTCTTACTGCTGCCCGCACCGCATTGGGCGCTTTCACCATCATTTTGAGCGGCTGCATGGTGTGGATTTTCTCGGCATGGCCTGATGGCGGTACGGCAGTATCTATCCTTGGCGTTTGTTGCACACTGTTTGGCAGCTTCGATACGCCTGCCCCGCATATTGTGAAATACATCATTGGTTCCCTCTGGGGAGTTGTGATAAGCCTGATCTACAGCTTCGTTCTCCTACCGCAAGTCAGTGATTTTATCGTGCTGGTAGTGGTTCTAGCTCCGGTATATCTGCTTGCCGGATCGCTCCAGGCACGGCCGCCCACTACTTTTATGGCGATGGGGATCACACTGACGCTGCCTATTTTGTGCGAGCTGGGTGCTCATTACAGCGGGGATTTTGCCGTGGCGGTGAATACCTCTATCGCATTATTTTCTGCAACTGGCTTTGCGGTATTCAGCATGGGCTTTCTGCAGACTGTGCAGGCAGATGCGGCAATAAAACGCCTGCTTAAATTATGCCAGCGCGATATTAACCGCAGCGTGAAAGGTGTGTTGAATACTGATGAAACTCTCTGGATCAACCTGATGATCGATCGGGCTGCGTTGATACTGCCGCGTTTGCCGCGCAGCGGACAGTCATCAGAACAGGCATTGAATCATCTTTTGCACACCCTGCGTATAGGCCTGTGTGTAATGCGATTACGCCGATGGGATGCGCATGCAGACAAAGAAATAAAAGAGGTTCTCACTTGTCTTACACACTCGACGGATATTAACACCTTACTTGAACGGATTGTCAGCCTGACTGAGCGTAGCCTGTCCGTAGCAGATGAACTATCGCGGCATCATGTTAATCAACTGGTTGATCTGTACTGCGCATTAAGCACTCAGGAAATGGAGCATGCCGATGATCAATGATTTCAATATTGAGGGCGTTTTTGTACCCGGTCTACTGTTAATTTCCCTCGTCGCGCTCACCTGTACGCTATTACTCGTGCAGCTTTTCTCGCTAAGCAAGGGTTACCGTCGCTTGCCGTTTCGCCCGATGATCGATTTTTCCATCTTTATTATTACTTTTTACCTGTTGTTGCAGGGACTGACCGAACTGGGGTTTTTAAAATGAAATCGTTACTTTCTCTACTGGGCCGCTATTTGCTGACGCTCAGCGCTGTGGCGGTTGCTACGCTTTTGGCTTTTATTCTCTGGAAACATTATGTGCAAACTCCCTGGACCCGCGATGGTCGGGTTCGTGCGGATGTGGTCCAGATTGCGCCGGATGTCTCTGGACCGGTTCTGAATGTGGCCGTCCGCGATAATCAGTGGGTTAATCGGGGCGATGTGCTCTATTCCATTGACCCGCACTGGTTGAGGTTGGCAGTGGTCAGCGCCCAGGCTGATGTTGAGGCGAAACGTCATGAAATGCTGATGCGCCAGGATGCGGCGAGGCGACGCTCTCAGATTAAAGGGGTGATTTCCAGCGAGGATTTACAACAAACAGCCAGCGCAGCAAGCGTCGCTGCGGCTAATTACCACGGTGCACTGGCTGCGCTGGACCTTGCAGAGCTTAACTTATCGCATGCTATTGTTCGCTCTCCGGTTACGGGCTATGTCACACATTTGCGGCTTCGCCCTGGTGACTATGCCACAGCGGGAGAAACTAAACTTTCCATCATTGATGCCAATAGTTTTTGGGTGGTTGGCTATTTTGAAGAGACTAAGTTGCAACATATCCGCACGGGAAATACTGCACACATTACGCTGATGGGATTTAAGCCGGTGATCACGGGGCATGTTGAGAGTATCGGGCGCGGAATAGATGATAACAATGACGAGACCGGGGGGCTTGGCCTGCCTAATGTCGAGCCAACCTTTAGCTGGGTGCGGCTCGCGCAGCGTATCCCGGTTCGGATTCATATTGACAGATTGCCGGAGGGAGTTGAATTGGTGGCTGGACTGTCTGCGAGTATATCCATCACACCATAATAAAAAGTATGGTTTCTATTGAGGATTTATGCAGAACTTAGGGATTGTCAGCTCTTGAACTATATGCCTGATGAAAATGTATTTCTAGTAGAGTAATTCTAAGGTTTCGGTTATGAAAAACAGAAAAGATTTTGTAAATGACTTAATTATCTGGATAAGCAAAAATATAGAGATGCCACTAAAAATTGATGATGTGGCTATCAGGTCCGGATATTCAAAATGGCATTTGCAGAGACTGTTTTTTTCTGAAACAGGGCAGAGCCTGGGAGGTTTTATCAGAGAGAAAAAATTATGTCTTATTTTAGAGGCTGTTATCACAACAAATGAACCTTTGATAAATATCGCGATGCGATTTGGCTTTGACTCTCAGCAATCATTAACCAGGGCATTTCGGAAAAGGTATAATGTCCCACCGCACCGGTATAGAAAAAATGCCGTAAATATTAAAAGCAAGTCTTCTAGGGAGTAAGGTAATTACTCGTATCATAAGGATGAGTTTTTAAATCGTTAGTAACTATCTGGATTACGGACGGGTTCATCTAGTAATCATGGTCTTAGTACCTCAGTTATAGATTTGTTGAACGAAATGAAATCACTCATTTATTTCATTGTAAATGAATCTAAGTCTTTCTGTGCAATGTATGTTTTCGTGTTTTTACATGTGTAATGTATTGGTGAGTAAGTTTTGGATTCATTAATTGGAATGTAATTACGAACCCATGTGTGTATTTAATGGTTGGATAAAATAAGGTTAATCTATTTTGCGCATTTTGGATTCGATCGAACCTATGCAGGTCGGCTAAATCCTCCTTGAATAAGGAGTGGTTTTTATGTATATGTGGGGCTGTGAGCATTTAAGTACTGTTTTGTTTTTACATTTCTAATGCTTGGTAATTGATGATATGTATTTATACCCGTAATGCAGAAATATAATATCCCTTGAGGTGACAAGGAAAAAAGAGTCAAAAAAACTAATTATGTCCGTATTACTGATTTTAGAGTCCTTAATACGGACATTTGGGTTTGGTAAAATTCACTTGCGTCAATCCGACATTGATGTGGGGGAACCGCGTACGAGTGCAGTTTTTAACGTATCACCACTGAGCCTGTCGGTAATGCCTTCGTCAGATGCCCATTGTTCGAAAATAGATAGTAGTTTGTACGGTTTACTAATTAATGGACGGATGACTTCATTGTTTTTACAGGCCAGCCAGAAAAAACGAGATAGTGGTGTTGATATTCGCGTCGCAGATAATGGGGGCACTCTGCTATTGGTTATGATGTCAATGACTTTATCAAGTTCAGCATGTCGAATAACAAACCAGGCATCCCGAGGTAAAATATGAGCCGGGAAATACTCTTTCCCCAGGTAGTTATTTATCCTCTTTGAGAATATATCTTCATGTACATCTGGTGAAATGTTTTTAGGGAGTTGCATAATTTTTTGTGTTATTCTTTCTTCCCATGTCATTTTATCGAATAGTTGAAATGGTTCTCCTTGTAAGCTAACTGTTATGCCATGATTAAAATCAATAGCTCCTGTTACAGGTAATGGTATTTTAAGAGATTGGGCAAGTAATTTTTGTACTAGAACATATTCATATCCAATCAATAGAGTGTCAATAACTCTCTCTGTGGGAATGATATATTTCCCAGTAGTGCTAACAATAAAATTATGTCCTTCAATAAACGCTTTTTTGTCAAGAAGGCATAAACGATTTATTGATGACGTATCAGATGGTCTGAGCCTTACTTTGTAGCCCGACCTCTGTATTTTTCGTAATGTAATTGGCGACTGAAAGTAAATAGAGAGATGAATGCTGCCATGTAATGCATACCTGTAAATGTCACTTTTTTTTAATTTTCAGTCCTTTTTTATTTATCACTTCGACTGCTTCACGGATAGTCAGCCAGTCAGGCGAACTATAGTTTGTATTTGATAGTGTTTGTTTTTTTGACATAGTGGTTTGCCTCTATTTCTATTTTTTTAAAAAAATACCATGAATTTTCCAGTGAGATTAATTTCATGGTGCGGGATCTATTACGTTATAATATTTGGGTTATATTGACGCGGGGGCTTCTTAGCGTTTCAGCCCCCCATGTCCGGCCTCATATTTCGCAGTGATTGAAAAGAAGAACAAATATCAGGTTAAACTAATTCAATCCTCAAACATTATTTAAGTTGAATGGAAGACATTACATAAATCTGTCTGCTCCGCCTGATGCTTCAATTGTCTGTCCAGTAACAAACTGATTCCTCCCAGAAAGTAGGAACGCAGCAATTGCAGTAATATCTTCAGGAAGTCCAAAGCGGCCCACAGGCGTTTTCTCTTTACCCAGTAATGCCATTACCTCTTCGTCTGTTCTGTCAGCTAGTTCAGGACGACGATTGCGAACATTCGGTAGCATGTTCTGCGCCCAGTTATCCGTCGCGACAGCACCCACTCCGATCGCATTGACCAGAATGCCATCCGGAGCCACGCTAAGTGCTAAACTACGGGTCAGGTTGTTGATAGCGGCGCTCAGTGCGTGTGAGACGGTAAGTTGCGGATTAGGGTAGATACCGCCAATGGATGAGATATTGACAATACGCCCCCAGTTTCGTCTCTGCATCCCGGGGATGATTACCTTACAAAAACGTCGCATGGCGGAGAATTTGGTCTCAGTCATTATCTGCCAGTCTTCTTCCGAAGTGGTTAACAGCGTGCCCGCATGGGCTCTTCCGGCATTGTTCACCAGTAAATCAATACGCTGAAAAACCTTTTCCGCTTGTTCAACCACTAAAGAAGGTAGTTTGGGATCAGTCACATCCCCGGCAATAGGCAGCACCGAAACACCGTATTTCTCTGAAATTTTTTTCGCAGCAAGAATCAGCTCAGGTTCTCGTCTGGCCACCATGATTAAATGCACACCATTCATGGCCAATTCTTCACACATGCTGAAACCAATTCCGGTACGGGCTCCAGTTACCAGAGCCACTTTTCCAGTCAGTTTTAAATCCATTTGTTGCTCCTCAAGTTAAGCACAGTCAATAACATGAGCAGTATTAGTAACAAATCTCTTTTTCAGGAGCTTGTGCATCAGAATTCAGATGTCTGAAAAAAGCGGTCAAAGAGTTGGGTGTCGCCTTTGCTTATACTCCAGACAATATTGAGTTTAGTGCCAGGAGTGGTCAATGCGTTCGGACAATCACGAGCTTTCTTCTACCAGGATTCTTATGCTGGGGATTATTTGTTGTATTGTTGTGGCTAATATTTATTTTAATCAATCTGTCCTGAATTTAATTGCCGGATCATTTCCCAATGAATGGGGAGCTGTTTCTTTGATCCCCATGGTCACCCAGGTAGGCTATGCGGTGGGCTTATTCTTTCTGATACCCCTAGGCGATTATATTGAACGTCAGCGGCTTATCCTGCGTCAAGCGCAGGTGCTTTTCCTGGCAATGATCGGCATGATGTTATCCCCAACGGCGACAGTGTTGGTGTTCTACTCCTTCCTTACCGGGATGGCTGCAACAGTAGCTCAACAGATAGTGCCGCTTGCCGCCTCGCTCTCAAGAACTTCTGCACGAGGTAAAACCGTTTGTACGGTGATGAGCGGTGTCCTGGCAGGTATCCTTGCTGGCCGGGCTATCGGAGGCCTTATTGGTCAGTATGTCGGCTGGCGTGGCGTCTTTTTATCCGGAGCGATCATGACATTGCTGGCTATATTTTTCATCTTACGCATTTTGCCTACTCAGTCGTTGTCAACGCCAAAGTTTAACTATCTGGCGGTATTACGTTCATTAGGACTGCTGTGGAAAAACGAGCCGCAGGTGCGTGGTGCAACTCTTACACAAGTAATGCTGTTTGCCTCCTTCAGCGTGCTGTGGACCGTGCTCCCTTTCTGGTTAGCTCATCGCTACGATTACGGTGCAGGGATAACGGCACCCTAGCTGCTTTGGGGTTAATCGGTATTCTGTGTGCGCCTCTGGCGGGAAGTTTCAGCGATCGGCAGGGACCATTCCGAATGGTTGTTTTTGGTGTGATACTCATGCTGCTAGCCTGGACTGTTTTTTGGAGATGGAACAGTATTGTGGGTATGGTGGTGGGCATTCTACTACTGGATACGGGTGAGCAATGTGTACTGATAGCTAATCAGCACACGATTTATTCTTTGCGTCCGGATGCCAGAAACCGTCTTAATACATTATTTATGTGCGTTATGTTTATTGGCGGAGCATGTGGCTCACTGACTGCCACCTGGTTATGGGAGACAACTCATAGCTGGGCGCTGATTTCTTCAGCAGGGGGCGGACTCGTGATCATGGGGATGTTGATAGCCGTAAGACGTAAATATTCAGGCCCCTATTCGGGCACATAGCGCAATAGCACTTCTTACATCCGTCGCATTGTCTGAGTCTTCAACATCATGTAAAGCGTCCTGTATCAATTGCTTAGCAGCCCATTTTTCCCCAGCTTCAGCCTGCAATGTCGCCAATGAATAAGCAATACGGAGGGCCCAGCCATGAGCCTGTTGCTGGCGCGCTTTGTCCAGGGCCTTCTCCAACAGCAGGCGTTGTTTCTGAGGAGGTAATTGAGTGGCAGAAAGACGCATCAGCTCAGGCGTGCACCAGTTTTCATGATCCTGGCGGGTGGCTCTCAGTGATACCCCGGTATCAATTTCTGACAACAAGGGGGAATATTGCCAGTCTAATCCCATCGCCCGCAACGAGCTAAACAGTGTGGTTTGACTAACATCGGTATGACTGAACTGTTTGGCCCAAACAAGAAACAGCTCGCCGTATGTCTTCCAGAAATATAAATCATGCCTTTTTGCCAGATGAATCAGCCAGTTTGCGACCTTTATAACCCAACGCGGATTACGATCCAGTGCTGCTGTCATACAAGCGCCTTCAGCCAGTGCACAGCAAAGAGAACAGACATGCTGCAAACGAGCGGCTTTTTTAACACCGCGCCATGCCATCTGTTTCGCGGCCTTATACTCACCCTGTAACCAGAGTAAACGAGACAGAAAGGCCTGACCGGCGCTCTCTTGATCAAGACCAAAACGGAAAGAGTGGCTTAATTCACCATGTTCATACCAATCAAGAGATTGCTGGAGATAATCACGCCCTACATCATGACGGCCCAAAAAATGCAGGGATACACCGAGAATACGCAGCCCGGTTGCCATCGCCTCCTCGTCGGTAATGGACCGTGCTAGCTCGCACATAGATTGCGCATGCTCAAGCGCTTTATCCAACTCGCCAGTACGCAGATAATACAACCATAATCCGTAGTGTGCCTGTAAACGTATTTCTTTGTCGTCGAGCTTTTCTGCAATTGTCAGCGCGGTTTTCCAGGCTGAATGTGTTTCAGGCGTGGGGCCTTTTGCCCAGGTTGACGCCTTACCTGCTACAGCGCTGAGATTCATTCTCTGGCGTAGCGTTAATACTACCTGCGAAGTATTTTCATAAAGCAGAGGATAAATATGGCGCTGACATTCATCGTATAGTGAATATTCAATCCAAAAAGGGGTCATAGCTTGTAAGATCTCAAGCCCTTTAGAGGGAGCAGCTCCCTCAATCAACGTTTGCTGTAATACACTCCGCAAATCATTAAGTATATGGCTATAACGTTCACGCCATTGTCCTGTTGGCAGCATAAACCAATCATCTTGGGCCTCTTTTACCATAACTTTATAATAGTCGGCAAAACGGGCCTCAAGAACAGTATATTCACCCTGTTGCCTGAGTTTATCGCATGCGAACTGGCGCATGGTTTCCAGCAGGCGGAAACGGGTCTCTGGTACCTGAGTACTGACCTGAATCAGGGATAAAGACAGCAATCTTTGCAGATCGTCAACAACCTGCCAGCGATGCTTGTCTTTAATCAGCAGAAGGTCGCTTACTGATTTCACACTGAACATATCGGTATAGATCCCCAGAGAGCAAAATAATCGTTGTTCACGTGTGTTGAGCAACTGATAAGTCCACTCCAGCGCGGTCAGTATTTTCTGATGTCTGGGCTCCAGAGATCTGTGCGTATTGCTCAATAGCTGGAAACGGTCTTCCAGTCGGCTATAGATCTCTTTGACACTCATGACTGGCAGACGGGAGGCCGCAAGTTCAATCGCCAACGGCAGACCGTCAAGATGACGGCATAACTCGCCAATCAAAGACAGTTCGCTGGCTGATGGATGGTAATCATGTCGATTGGCCTGCCCGCGTTCGATAAAGAGGCGGACACTGGAAAAAGTCAGTAACTCGTGGGTATCAGCCTCTTCGCTCTCAGGAACTTGTAATGGTGGTAGTAGATATTGTTGCTCGCCGGCAACCTGCAACGCTACCTGGCTGGTCAACAACAGTTTGATATGGGGAGCTAGGTGCAGGAGCAACGTAATCACTGGTTCAAGTTCATTAATTACATGTTCACAGTTATCAATCAGCAGTAAACATCGACGCCGTGCAAGCTGTTGCCGTAAATCGGCATCATTATGAATGGCAGCTAATGGAAGATGGAGCGCTTGTGAAATAACGGATAGCAAGCTGGATGCTTCGGTGATATGAGCCAGTTCAGCCACACATATTCCATCAGGAAAATGCGTGTGTGTAAGACTGACGACTTCCCATGCCAGACGAGTCTTACCCACGCCCCCTGAGCCTGTAATCGTCACCAGACGGTATTGATCCAATAAGGCGCATAATTCCTGCACAGCTTTATCACGCCCCAGAATCGACGCTAGAAAAGGGGTAATAGCGGGCTCAGGTATTTTTGATTTAGAGAGCGGTTCAGTTGGCGATTTGTTGATATTAAAGCGATAACCACAACCAAATTCAGTAACCAGTAGATGGCGGTCATGTCCCAGTATGCGGCGTATAGCTGAAATTTGTGCCTGAAGATTATTTTCTTCGACGATTTCATTTCCCCACACTTGCGTAAGTAAAGATTCTTTACTTACCGCTTTACCTCTGGCACTCACCAGAGCAACTAGAACATCAAAAGCTCTGGCAGAAATTCTTACTGGCTTACCCCGATGTAACAGAATCCTTAGCTGTGGCCAGATTTGCCAGTCAGCAAAGTGAATCTCATCAATTGATATCATAGTGTTGAGATCTTCTGTTTTGAGCATCACGAACTCTCGCTATGGAGTAAGCCATTTCTAACGAAAGCGGTTATCAGAATCAGGCTACATGTTGAATGTGTTGCATAGGAGTATCACTATTCAATACCACTTTTACCGTTAATGATTATAAAGCCAATAGTGCTATGTGGCATAGCTTTGCGATCAAACTGGTGATGAAAACTGAACTATCTATGCCAGCCATATCCCATCAGGCCTGGCTGGAAAAGCACTCACATGGATAATCATTCGACCAGGGATTAACCTTCAAATAACAGCGTGTGTCCATAGAACATTTAAATAATGGTGGTACGGGATGCCAATACTAGGACTGATGGCGGTATATACAGTCTTATCTCAATGGCGCTAACAGCCACAGACAGAGGAAGCGGACTTGATACCTGTACCATAAACAGAGTATATCGACGAACGATCCACGCTGACAATGAGACGACAATTGGCATCCAACGAAGCGATCAAAGGCTAATTATTGCGATGCCGGTCAGCACCACCACTGCACCGGCAATCCGGCGTGCCAGATGATTTTCACGAAACAACCAGTACGAGAGAAGAGAGCCGACAATAATAGATGTTTCCCTGAGAGGAGCGACGAGTGCCAGTGGCATGCTCTGCATGGCTGTCAGCACAAGGATGTAGGCAAGTGGAGAACATACAGCGATGATAAGGATCGGAACTCTATCTACACGTACAGCCGTTGGGATTCGATACCGTCGTCGCATCGCACCAGGGGTCAGAATAAGACTCTGTAGCAGGAGTGTGCTGGCGTAGTAACTAACTGGATCCAGGTGCAGAGAGATTACCGAATAACCATCCCAGAGGGTATAGCCAGCGATGGCGGTGCCTGTCGCTGCCCCCCATATCATTCCTTTAAGTGGCCGGCTTCCGCTCCTGAATGGATTGCCGGTGACAACGAAAATACCAGCGATAACGAGAAGCGCGCCGAGTAAAGCGCTTGCTGAAAGCCGTTCCCCCATCAGAAGGGTTGCAAACAGTATCGTCAGAACCGGTCCGCTCCCCCGGGCAATCGGATAAACAACACCAAGTTCGGCGCGCTCGTAGCCAGCCTGCAAGATTAGAGAATAAGCGATATGAAGCGCAGATGAGATAACTGCCCCGACTGCGAGTCGCCAGTCGAGCTCCTGTTGTCCCTCAACTGTCAGAATGAGGCTGATCGGAACCCACAACAATGCTGAGGCACAGCTGTAGGCCCAGACGAACAAAAGTGTGTCTTCCTTCTTGTATTTTGAGGCTATATTCCATACTGCATGAGCTACTGAAGCAGTAAGAATCATCGCAACCGTGCTGAACTGCATCAGGACATATCCGGCAAATCAATACCCGCTCGTTCAGCCCGGCGACTTTGTTCTTTATCCCGCAGAGTGAGGGCAGCGACCAGCGTATCAATAACGACTAGCTGGGCCAGTCTACTGCCGGCAGCGGCCATCTGTGCCGGTAATGGCGCTCCGCCAACCACGAGCGAAACGTTGGCGAGTGTCGCCAGTGGTGTATCGTACTGGTTAGTTATTGCGATAAGCGATGCTCCGGCCGAGGATGCGGCATCAGCAACGGCGAGTGTGGATGATGTGCGACCTGTCGAGCTGACGACGATCATCACGTCGCCTGAACCGAGTAGGCGGGCAGCAATCATCGCTGATAAATAATCCTGGATACTGATGGTTATCACACCAGCCGTCCGCAGACGAAATACAGCATCAGCGGCAACCGTCGCAGAGGGGCCGGCACCAAATGCAAATACCTGGCGTGCGCTCTGGATTAAATCGACCGCCTCATCAAGGGCGGAGATTTCAATAGCACCACTGAGCGCAGTCAGCGCGTCTGCACCAGCACGAACTGATGTTTCCAGCACCGATGCCAACGTCGCATCCGCTGTGAGAACTTCAGGCGGTGCAAAGAACCGGGCAGTACCACGAGCCCGGGCAATCTCTATCTTAAGTTCAGTGAACCCGGTGAACCCAATCGCTCGTGCAGCGCGTATTACTGTCGGCGGTGATACACCTGCGCGGGTGGCAACCTGTGCTGTCGTGCTTGTACCGACAAACAAAGGATCGACAAGCAGGAGATCGACAACTTTAGCCTCACTTGCAGTGAGGTCGCCGCTTCGGGCGTGAATGCTGCCAAGCCATTGCTGTAACCGCTGCTCGCTTTCTGAAACTCTGTTACCATTTTCATTTTTCATGTGTAATATATTACATTCCCTTTGCGAAGGGCACAACCATCACGTAAGTAGATTCTGTTAAAAGGAGTCCGCATCATGAACACTGAAATCAAGACGGTTGTCGCTGTTGTTGGTCCGGGTGCCATCGGCACCACAGTCGCGGCGGCGTTACACGAAGTCGGCCGCACACCATTGCTGTGTGGACGTACTCCCCGCGATCACCTGACCCTGCAAGACGGCGACCGCTTTATCACCGTACCCGGTCCGGTACAGACGAATCCGGCGCAAATTACTCGCACAGCCGATCTTGTCTTTCTGGCAGTCAAGTCCACACAAATCGACGCGGCAGCAGAATGGCTCAGGGCGTTGACCGGCCCGGAGACGGTTGTATGCGTGCTTCAGAACGGGGTCGAACAGCTGGACAGGCTCGCGACGTACTCTCTGCCCGGACAGATTGTCCCCGCAGTCGTGTGGTTTCCCGCACAGGCGCAGTCAGATGGCTCAGTACGCTTGCGTGGCGACGCGCGCCTGAGCCTTCCAGACACGTCAGCTTCCTTCTTAGTGGCAAAAGCGCTACAAGGCACGCGGTGCTCCGTAGATTTGGCCGCAAACTTCAGCTCCCTGGCCTGGCGCAAACTGATGCAGAACGCGGTGGCTGGACTCATGGCGCTCACGCACCGCCGCTCGGGCATGTTCGCCCGCGCTGACATCGCCAGGCTTACGCTGGCTTATTTACAGGAATGTCTGTCCGTGGCACGGGCAGAAGGAGCAGAACTCGGCGACGAAGTGCCGCAGGAGATCCTCGACAAGTTCCGGGCGGCTCCCGCAGACATGAGCACTTCCATCCTTACGGATCGAGAAGCAGGCCGACCGCTCGAATGGGATATCCGCAACGGTGTCATTGCGCGTCGCGGCCGGGTTCACAGCATTCCAACGCCTGTCAGCGACATCCTGGTGCCGCTTCTTGCGGCTGCTAGCGATGGCCCAGGTTGATCCCAGGCAGATGATCGCGCTATTACTTCTCTTCTGCCTGGCCCTCGGTGCCGGTGTGCTCAGCGGTGTCGTCGGCACTGGTTCGTCGCTAATCATGCTCCCCGTCCTCGTCACCATATACGGGCCAAGGATTGCAGTGCCTGTTATGGCGATCGCCTCCCTTTTCGGCAACATCGGACGGGTGATTGTCTGGTGGCATGAGATTCGTTGGCGACCGGTGTTTGCCTATTCGTTCGCGGGAGTTCCTGCGGCTGTTCTCGGGGCGCACACGTTACTTACGATTTCTCCTGGCACAGTGGAGGTATTCCTGGCAGCTTTCTTCCTTGCGATGATCCCGCTGCGCCGTCTCATCAGACGATCGAACCTCCACTTGAATCTCTGGCACATGAGTTTTGCCGGGGCGATTGTCGGGTTTCTGACAGGATTCGTGCTCTCTACAGGGCCGCTCAGTGTGCCAGTATTCACCGGCTACGGAATGAGTGGCGGCGTATTTCTGGGATCAGAGGCGGCAAGCGCAATCCTGCTCTACGCTGGCAAGTTAGCTACGTTCGGTATATCGGGCGCACTCGCACAGCCTGTCCTCACACATGGACTTGCCATCGGCATCGCATTGTTCGTCGGTTCGATGATTGCGAAACGTCTCGTCCAGAAACTCCAGACGCACACGTTCGAGCTTCTCATTGATGCCGTTCTCGTAGCTGGGGCAGTAGGGATGATCCTTGCTCTTAAATGAAATGGCACGCCAGGGCTGACGGGGCAAGCGTGTTGTTATCGTATAACAGCTTTCTACAGGCAGCGACGGGGTGGGATGATGGGTCTGACAAGCTATTAGAAATGAACAAAGCCGTACCAGGGTATGCTGATACAGCTTTTTGTTATGGGTCATGCCGCTTCGTTGTTTTTATCCCGTCCTGTGTTAAAAGGAGGTACGTATGCGACCCGGCATATATCAAGATAATCCGACCACCACTGCATCATCGCCTTGCGGGCTTCCAGATGCTCAGCCTTATGAATGTAAGCCAGACGCACGGTGTTGCGCTCCTGGTGACTCATCTGGCGTTCCACTGCATCTTGCGACCATAGACCAGACTCCATCAGGGCACTGCATGCCATCGCCCGAAAGCCATGACCACAGATGTCTTTTTTCGTGTCGAATCCCATCAGGCGCAGTGCTTTATTGACCGTGTTTTCACACATCGGCTTGTACGGGTTGTGGTCGCCGGGGAATACCAGTTCATAAACCCCGGATATTTCCTTAATCCGTTTCAGAATAGCTATAGCCTGCTGTGAGAGGGGCACGATATGAGCAGTGCGCATTTTGGCACCACGCCCGGAATAACGCACATCTGGAATGGGTTCTCGCGTCGCGGGTATTGTCCAGACCCGGTTTCTGAAATCAATCTCTGACCAGCGGGCAAAGCGCAGTTCACTGGAGCGGATGAACACATGCAGCGTCAGCAGGACGGCCAGCCGCGTCAGTTCACGGCCCTGATGATATGCCTCAATGCGTTCGAGCAGTTCAGGCAGCCGCTCCAGCGGTAGGGCGGGGTAATGCCGTCTGGCAGGAGGTGTTGTCACGCCTTCAAGGTTTGCAGCCGGATTGTTATCGATTAATCCCTGGTGGAGCGCATGGCGCATGATGTTACTGACGTGCTGCCGCGTGCGGGACGCGACTTCCAGCAGGCCTTTTTCTTCAATTCCTTTCAGCAAATTAATGAAATGCCGGGGTTTAAGTTCGGTAACTGACAGATATCCGATAACCGGAAAGACATGATTGTTCAGGCTTGCGAGCAGGCGGTCAGCGGTATTCTGCGACCATTTTTTATTGCTTTTATGCCAGGCCAGCGCCACGGTTTTAAACACCTTCTCAGTTGGGCAGGCACCGCGTTCTGCGGCCCGCTGCATTACCGGGTTGATGTTCAGCGCCAGCATCTTACGGATACCTTCGCGCTGCTGGCGGGCATCAGACAGTGAGACGGCAGGATAGGCACCCAGTGCAATGCGGGATTCTTTACCGTTAATACGGTACTTGAGATACCAGTGACGGGAACCGCTAGGTTTGACCAGCAGATACAGACCGTGGGAATCGGAGACTTTATAGGGTTTATCGGTGGCTTTGAGAGTGCGAATCTTCGCGTCGGTAAGGGACATATGGGGGTCACTCCATTATCGAACTAACCTGACCCCAGATTTGACCACCAATTTTTCCCGATGCGAAGGGTAAAATCAAAATGCACCGGGAAGAGTTTTCACGCTAACCTCTTGAATCAATATCAGATAAGGATTCGCAAAGATGCATGCAAACAGGAAATTGGCTCCTCTGACTGGACTCGAACCAGTGACATACGGATTAACAGTCCGCCGTTCTACCGACTGAACTACAGAGGAATCGTGTGAACGGGGCGCATGATATCCAGCGGCCCCGGGTGTGTCAACGCTAAATTGCCCCAGGCGGTGCGACTGCTCGGTATCTGAGCAATAAGCCCGTCAATCAGCCCATTGCGCGTCGTTTTCCACCTGGCCGCGCAACAGGCGCGCCAGCGGATCCTGGCGGTAGAAGCGGCAAAAGTGCTGATACAGCGCCGGGAAGCGTTCGGCCAGCAGCTCGGGAGCGCTGAAGAAATACTCCGACAGCACGGCGAAGCACTCGGCCGCATCGGTGGCGGCATAGGCATCCATGCTGGCGGCCTCTTCACCGACCATGTCGATCTCGTCCTGCAGGCTTTCCATCGCGGCGTGCAGATCGTGCTCCCAGGCGGCCACCTCGCGCAGCGGGATCGGCGGCACGCCGGTGGCGACGCCGCCGTTGCGCATATCCAGCTTGTGCACCGCTTCGTGGATCACCAGATTGAAACCAGAGAGATCGAAAGAGTCCTGCACGTCTTGCCAGTTGAGCACGATCGGCCCCTGTTCCCAGCTTTGGCCAGACTGCACCACTGGCCCCGAGTGCACCAGGCCGATCTCGTCCTGCCATTCGTCTTCCACCACGAACGGGGTGGGGTAGAGCAGAATTTCGTTGAAGCCGTCGAGGCACTCCGCGCCGAGTTCCAGCACCGGCAAGGCGAACAGCAGGGCGATGCGCGCCTGCATTTGCGAGGTGAGCTGCAGCCCCTGCAGCGGCACGATGCGCTTTTGCTGCAAGATCTGCCCGGCAACGGCCACCAGCCGCTGCTGCTCCTGCTCATTCAGCGGCGAGAGCAGCGGGATCGCCAGCGCGTCCTGCCACTGGGCCTGAGTGTCTGCCTGGGGTTGAGAGGGTTGAGTCGCTTTCCACGGCCATTTAATCATCAGGTTGCTCGTAAAGTCGTCACTTGAACGTTCAGCGGTGTGCTAATGCTGTAAAAATGCCGTAAAAGCGGGCATGATAGCAAGCGTTGTTAGGAGAGATGCCGGAGCGGCTGAACGGACCAGTCTCGAAAACTGGAGTAGGGGCAACTCTACCGGGGGTTCAAATCCCCCTCTCTCCGCCACTTTACCCCTCGTTGTTCCCTATCGAATCAAAATCCTTTTCTTTCGCTAATGCTTGTAAACCGTTCGATCTGAAACCGGTTTGCGTTGGCCGAGATCCTTTTCCGCATTATAACCCGTGCAATATCAACGAATAGCATTTTGCGATTATGTTCTTCATTTTGTGAGCCATGTTGCGCTTAAACCCGGTGCGGCGCTTGTGGTAAGCCCAGTGCCAGGCGCAGGCCAATCATGCTGAAGGTGTGAAACTGCCACGGTGATAATGCCTGCCGGCAGGGGCGTGCATGGCCTGACTCCGCTATCCCTTGAAGAGTTTGCCAGACTGACAACATGCCCCACATCTCCAGGGTAGCGTGTATTTACACGCGATTTTTCGTGCACTAATATGTGTGCGCATGCACATAAAAACGGTCTCCTCTCCGCCGCGATGGGAATAGAAGGGACTGAACGCCCGGAAACTGGAGGATTTGCCATGAGTTTGCTCGATTGCGCACTGGATTTTCGTCACTTCATTGAGGAGTTGCGTCGCCGAAACGATTTGGTCGACGTGCATCAGCAAGTTTCCGCCGACTTGGAGATAGCGGCTGTCTGCCGCCGGGTCTATGAGCAACGGCTTTCGGCTCCGCTATTTCATCATGTGGCGGGCGCGATGCCGGGGGCTCGCATTCTCGGCGCGCCGGCCGGCATGCTCGCTTCTGCGGAACATGCCTATTCTCGCCTCGCCCTCCATTTTGGCCTACCGCCAGAGAGCTCCCCGCGAGATATCGTGGCGGCGATTCGCCGGGCGGTGAAGGCGGAACCGCTTGCCCCCGATTACTGTTCGACCGGCCCGGTGAAAGAGAATATTTGGCGAGGTGACGAGGTTGATCTGGCACGCTTCCCGGTGCCTCTGCTGCATGAACGGGATGGCGGGCGCTATTTCGGCACCTACGGGTTCCATGTCGTGCAATCCCCGGACGGGAAGTGGCACAGCTGGGGCATCGGCAGGCTCATGATGCTCGATCGCAATCGTCTCACCGGCCCGGCAATCCCCACCCAGCACATCGGCATGATCCGTGAAATGTGGCGTCGGGAAGGGAAACCTACGCCGTGGGCGATGGTGCTCGGGGCGCCGCCTGCCGCGGTGGCGGTCGCGGGGATGCCGTTGCCGGCCGGCGTCAGTGAGCCTGACTATGTCGGCGCGTTGCTCGGTAAGAGTGTCACGCTCATCCAAGCGGAAACCAACGATCTCTGGGTGCCGGCCAATGCGGAAATTGTGCTCGAAGGTGAAATCAGCCTGACGGAGACGGCGCTGGAAGGGCCGATGGGGGAGTATCACGGCTATCAACACCAGCAGGGCCATGAACAGCCGGTGTTCCATGTGCGTGCGGTGACGTTTCGCGATGACCCCATTTTGCCGATTTGCGTCGCCGGCACGCCGCCGGAAGAAAATCATACGATCTGGGGCACCATGATATCGGCCCAACTGCTGGAAACCCTGCAGAGCGCGGCATTGCCCGTCGACTTTGTCTGGTGTTCCTATGAGGCGGCGACCTGTTGGGCGGTGGTGTCCGTCGATATTGAAAAACTGGCCGACATGAGGACCAATGCTGCTGATTTTGCCGGTAAGGTGGCGGAAGTAGTCTTCGGTTCGCATGCGGGCTACCTGATCCCCAAACTGATTCTGGTCGGCAATGACATTGATATTGTCGATATCAATCAGGTGGTTTGGGCGTTGGCTACGCGCTCACATCCGGCGCGCGATCATTTTATTTTCCCGGACGTACGCGAGTTCCCGATGGTGCCGTACCTGTCGGAAGAAGACAAGGCGCGCGGCAGCGGCGGCAAAGCCATCATCAACTGCCTGTTCCCCGAGCAGTTCAGCGGCGTAACACGTGCGGGTACCGCCTCTTTCAGGCACTCGTATCCGGAACAGGTCAGGGTAAAAGTCGAGGCTAATTGGAAACAGTATGGGTTCTGAAAAAAAAGACAGGCATAGCGGCCGACAGGGAATGGGATTGCCCGACGGTGCGCTTTACAGGATGACGGAGGTGGTGCGTCACCGCGAAAAACGGCTGTCTGCGTTACTCGCATTGCAAGGGCTCAGCCTCCATGAGTGGCGCGCGTTGCGTATTCTCTACAGTTTTCCGGGCGACGTGGCCATGAGCGAGGTGATAGCGCATTCGCAGACCGATCGCACCGCGCTAGGCCGTACGATCACCCAACTGGTTAATCGGGGGTGGGTCGCGCGTTTCCCCGATCCGGAAGATAAGCGCGCGGTATATCTGCGCGTCATGCCGGCGTCTCGCCCCATTTTTGACCAGGCGAGGCAATGGGTGGCGGATTATGACGCCCAGCTGATGGCCTGCCTGGATGACGCGGGGCTCAGTGCCCTGGATAACGCTTTGCAACGCATGATGTTGTTTATCGATACCCCTTAGCTATTCCGGTCCCAGTTGCGGAGAAAACGCTCGGTGGCGGGGGCGCCGTTTTATCCCGCTTGACCGCATTCTGCTGCACGATGCGGTGTTGTACTGTTGACCGCAGGTAAGGTAATTTGCTGATGGCAATGATGACTGACGCGGGGGCAACGGACATGAACGAAAGAATCGACTACCACATCGAGAAATACCATTTCGCGCCGCTGGATGAAGCCCCGCGGCTCGCGCACCAGTGGAGCGAGGTGTTGAACGAGTGCCGCGAGACGCAGGCCGGGGCGGAAGAGCGTCTGCGCATTGCGCTGCTCAATGTGGACTACGTGACCAGTTTCGAATTGCCATTTCGCTTATTGCTGGTGCGGGCACCGCAGCTGATTGCCGGCCTGCGTGATGAGTTGTCGATCAGTCAAAAAAATGTGGTGTTCAACGGCAAGCGCTTTGGCTGTGTCTACAGCCTGAAAAGCGATTTGAGCGGCGTGCCGGAGGCTTTCCAATACGGCCTGTCGACCCGTATTCACCGAACATCTGCGTCGGGCGTGGATGCGCTGCCTTACCGGGAAATTGCCAAAGCGCTCAAGGCGCCGCGTGAGCGGCTTAAGCTGGCGCTGGAGCAAGGGTTGCCGGTGACGGCGCTGGATGGCTTGTTTTGGTTCGGCATCCAGCGCATTGCTGCCGAGGTGCGCAGGCTAAGAAAAACTGGCATGGCGATCGTGACGGCGGAAACGGAGATCTTCGACACCCTGACCGGCACGACGCGCAAGGTCCCAGTGTACCGCCTGGCCGAGAGTTGATGACTGGTTGGTTACTTGTTCAGAAGTTAAATACTTTATTTCGCATTTATTTATGCGATGCAAAGCCAATAAGCTTGGCGATAAAAATATCAAAGCTGATGTTGTAGCCGTTATTTAACTACATGTGGTTGGTGGCTGGTTAATAATTTATTTGGGTTTTTTTACGTTTTGGTTAAACACCTTTTATTCTATTTTTATATAAATCTATTCAACGTTTTAAGTGCGGATTTATCAAAGAGTATGCATTGGTGAGTATATTTTCTCAATTCTGGTATGGGTTTTTTATTCAAGGGGAATGGACATAATAAACGTTTGCTGCCAAAACTATATAGACTAAACGCTATAATTCGATAGCTGTTTTTATTGATGTTGTCAATATTCCATTCTACTTTGTCAAGGTTGGAGGTGTTATAGCTACTTTGAGATACTTGATAATATCTGGGTTGAAGGTCAATTAACCGGGCAATGCTCATAGCCCTATGAGAAACATGATTAATTAATGATGGCGCGAATAAAATGATCAACATTGTGACGGTGCTTATACCAAGAGAGATTCGTTTCATTTTAATGGCAGTGCTATTGCTTTCGGAATAAAGATAGATCAGTCCAGGTGTAAGAGACAGGAACATAATGGAAAGCCACAGTAATATCAGTAAGAAGGGGGCGCTATCTTGATTGTCGGCATATATCAGTAGTAATGAAGACGTAGAACAGGCGGCTGATATAAATAAAGAACTTCCCGTGATAAACAAGCTTGTCCAAAATCCAGTGGTGAGATAAGGATTTTTTTTCAATAACAACCAAGTTAAAAGTAACGATGATATGGCACCTGGAGCTAGCCAGAGCGCAGAGTTATTTGATGTCCAGGAGTTTAACAAAGATAGGGCGAGTAAAATCATATTTACTACTGTAATAGCTAAAATATACCAGACTGATTTTTTTCTGTTATTATTGCTTATGACCAATCCTAATCTGCCTTGTACAAGAAAGATAGAGGGGGCGAAAATCAAGAAAGTAAAAGCCATCAAAGAGAGTGTTGCAGTGAAAAGTATTAATATCGTTTGTGGGGTTACCTCAATAGATTCACCAAATATATCAGGTCTGCCAATGTACCGGGTGTAAGTCCACAAGGTTAGGAAGCATAGTAGAATTGATATCGGTGACAAGATACCTATAATCCATCCATAGTTTTTCTTTATTATGTTAATTAGTTTTTCGAATGAATTCTCTGGGCCTGTCTCCATCAGACTATCTCCTATATTTAGTGGGTAAAGTGACTCTATTGATCGGCTCGTAATTGGTTGATAACTCTATCTTCCCACTCCATCACTGATTTAACACTGACGACAATCAATTCGATGATGGATTCTCGCGGACCATTTATCCACTCAGAACTATTATAGAACTCTTCTTGGGCGGATTTGAGATGCTCCAAACTGTCATAAGCGCGTATTAAATAATAAGAATCAGTAGCGTGTAGGGAATTCCCATAATCGATGACATCTATTCCGTAGCGTATGTGTAGCGGTATACTAATATCTTTCATGATGTTATGAAATCGTAATCCACTATTAGGTTTTAAAGTATATAAAATTATCTCAATAATCTTCATATTCCCTCCTTGGGTTTTAAATAATAATGCCATACTGAGTACTGTATTTACAAACAGTATTTTCGCTGTACAGGTACAGATGCTTAGGTGTCATGGTAGTTTTAGCTGCTGTCCCCGCGACCCAAATCGCGGTAAAATGCAGCAGTTCACCTTATCGCACGTCATCAGGCCGTCGTACTCGCTATGAAAATGCGCAAACCCCGTCGTCCGCCCGGGCGGTGGATTTATTACATCCTGCATGAAGACATGCTGTGGCCCTGCCCGGTCAAATGGGAGTGGGAGAGCGGCTATAACGCCTGGCTGCCGTTTTATTATTCCCCTACGCTGGAATTTGTCGCCGGCAACCCCGCTCGCGCCACCAAGGTCAGCAGCGGCCGGCGCTAAGCGCGCTGCCCGCCTTGCCGCCCGGCATCCGCTCACCTAAGATCATTGCATCACCCACAGGTTTCCGGGAGCGCCCATGTCTACTCTGTTTCGCACGTCTCTTTGCGGCGCGGTGGCGTTGCTGCTGCTTGCGGGTTGTCAGCAGACGGCGCATCGACCGGTGCCGCCGCTGCAGGCGCAATTGGATCACATCGCTCTGATGCTGGCCGGCGGGCATTTCCTGCGCGTGGACTGCGGGCGCAGCGACGTGCCGGACGACGTGAAATTGCAACGCACCGCGATGCGTGCGGCGCAGCATCGCGGCTGGGATACGCATGCGGTAGGGTATCGACAGTTGCCGACGCTCACCCAGGCGCGTTACCTGACTCTGCAGCAGGACAATCAGCTGCTGACGGACAAATGCGCCACGCTCAGCCGCAGTACCGCGCGTTTTATCGCGGCGGCGCAGGCCGATCAGGAAGACTACATGGAGTAGCGTTGGGTAAGCCTGTCGGGTGCTCGTTACGGGCGCCTAAAAATTCTTTGCAGGATAACGATTTATCGATCATCATTTGAAATGATGTTTCACTTTTATCCATCGAGCCCACCTTGAATCTGTATGCCGCACTGCGTCAGCGCGTGGAAAATACGCCCTGGTACGCCAAACGGAAAAGCTACCGCGTGCTGTTCTGGCGCGAGATCACGCCGCTGGCGGTGCCGATCTTTCTGGAGAATGCCTGCGTTTTGCTGATGGGGGTGCTGAGCACCTTTCTGGTGAGCTGGCTCGGCAAAGAGGCGATGGCCGGGGTGGGGCTGGCGGACAGCTTCAACATGGTGATCATTGCCTTTTTTGCCGCGGTGGATCTCGGCACCACCGTGGTGGTGGCCTTCAGCCTCGGCAAGCGCGATCGCCGGCGTGCGCGGGCGGCGGCGCGTCAGTCGCTGGTCTTGATGACCGGCGTGGCGGTGCTGTTGGCGGCGGGCATTCACCTGGCGGGCGAATCGATCATCGATGTGATCGCCGGCGCGGCGTCGCCGGAGGTGAAAGCGCTGGCGCTCTCTTACCTGCAGACCACGGTGTGGAGCTACCCGGCGGCGGCGATTGCGCTGATCGGCAGCGGCGCGTTGCGCGGCGCGGGTAATACCAAGATCCCGCTGCTGATCAATGGTGGCATGAATATCCTCAATATCATCATCAGCAGCATCCTGATTTACGGCATGCTCGGCTGGCACGGGCTGGGCTTTGTCGGCGCCGGGCTGGGGCTGACGATTTCCCGCTATATCGGCGCCATCGCCATCCTCTATGTGCTGGCGATCGGCTTTAATCCGGCGCTGCACATTACGCTGAAAAGTTATTTCACGCCGCTCAAGATGAGCATCCTGTGGGAAGTGTTGGGGATCGGCATTCCCGCCAGCGTCGAATCGGTGCTGTTCAACGGCGGCAAGCTGTTGACGCAGATGTTCGTCGCCGGCATGGGCACCAACGTTATCGCCGGCAACTTCATCGCCTTCTCCATCGCTTCGTTGATTAACTTGCCGGGCAACGCATTGGGATCGGCCTCGACCATCATCGTCGGTCGGCGGCTCGGCAAGGGCGAGATCGGTCAGGCGAAGCGGCAACTGCGCCATATTTTCTGGCTATCGACCCTTGGGCTGACCGCCATCGCCTGGGGCACGGCACCGCTGGCCGGGGTATTCGCCGCGTTTTATACCTCGCAGGATGATGTGAAAACGGTGGTGAAAACCCTGATTTGGCTCAACGCCGCCTTTATGCCGCTCTGGGCCGCTTCATGGGTGTTGCCTGCCGGGCTGAAAGGCGCGCGCGACGCCCGCTTTGCCATGTGGGTGACGATGCTCGGCATGTGGGGCTGCCGTGTGGTGGCTGGCTATGTGCTGGGTATCGAACTGGGCATGGGCGTGGTGGGTGTCTGGTTGGGGATGTTCTTCGATTGGGCGGTGCGCGGCGCCTTGTTCTACTGGCGCATGATCAGCGGGCGCTGGCTGTGGAAATATCCGCGGGCCAAACGCCGGGAGGCCGAGTAACGTCGGCCGCGGGGCACCGGCGAGATGGCCTCAGTATAAAAGCGTCATCGCGCTGAAGAACAACAGCGTCAACGCGATAATAATGACGTTTTGCGTGGCCTTGCGCACCAGTCTGCTGGCGCTCAGTCGGCTGTCGATGACGTAGAGCAGCGGCACCATCAGCAGCACGTAGGCGAACATCAGCATGGCGGTAAAGGGTTGCAGGTTCATTTATGCTTCTCCTGTACGTCATCATGGCCGACTAGGTGCACCAGCACCGCCTCCGTCTGATGGGCCAAGCCAATAAAGGGCGGGGCGACAGGGGGATCCGCTGCGAACGGCAGGCCGGCGCGCCGCGTGTTCACCGCCGCTTGCAGAATTTTCTTTCTATGCTTCCGAGTATGGTCGACCATGCGCCTCCGAATAAGGCCGCCCGCAGGCGGCTGATCGTAGTATTACCATTAAGCTGGAGTAGGATTGCAGGCCGCTGCCGGGGCCATGCATTCATAATATTGCGAATGATAACCATTATCAATAATGAAAGTGAAAAAATTAAGGGTATTGCGAGAGGGGTGTCAGCGGGGAGGGAAAAGAAAAAGCACGCCTTGCGGCGTGCTTTGCGAGGTACTAACGGCGGTGGTTACTTCTGATCGGGCAGGGCGTAAGCGATCACATAGTCGCCCAGCTTGGTGCCGAAGGAACCGTGGCCACCGGCGTAGATCAGCACGTACTGCTTGCCATTGACCTCATAGGTCATCGGCGTCGCCTGGCCGCCGGCCGGCAAGCGTGCTTCCCACAGTTTTTCACCGTTGGTCACGCTGAAAGCGCGCAGGTAGTTGTCAGCGGTGGCGCCGATGAAGAACACGTTACCGGCGGTGGTTACCGGGCCGCCCAGCATCGGCATGCCCATTTTGAACGGCAGTGGCAGCGGTGAGCTGTCGCGCACGGTGCCGATGCGTTTTTTCCACACGATGTCGTTGGTTTTCAGATCCACGGCGGAAATGTAACCCCAGGCCGGCTGTTTGCACGGCAGGCCGAACGGTGACAGGAACGGGTTCAGGGTAACGCCGAACGGCACGCCATATTGCGGCTGTACGCCGGACTCGGTGCCGCTGCCGCCTTTGTCGCCTTCCGGCGGCTCAATCGGGTTGCCTGGGCCGCGCGGGATCAGTTTGGAGACGAACGGCAGCGCGATCGGGTTGGCGATGGCGATTTCGCGATCGGTATCGACGGCCAGGCCGCCCCATTCGAACATGCCCAGGTTACCCGGGAACACCAGCGTGCCCTGCTCGGAAGGCGGGGTGAAGGTGCCTTCATAACGCAGGCTGTGGAACATCACGCGGCAGACCAGTTGGTCATAGATGGTCGCGCCCCACATGTCCGCACCGGTCAGCTTCTTCTCAGGACGGAAGGTCAGCTCGGAGAACGGCTGGGTCGGTGACAGGCGGTCGCCTTTGGCTGGGCCCTGCGGTACCGGTTTCTCCGGCGCCGGCACCACCAGCTCGCCGTTGGTGCGGTTCAGCACGAAGATGTTGCCGGTTTTGGTCGGCACATAGATGACCGGCACTTTTTTACCGCTCTTGTCGGTAATGTCCGCCAGGGTCGGCTGCGCCGGCACGTCCATATCCCACAGGTCGTGGTGGACCGTCTGATAGAACCAGGCCAGTTTGCCGGTGGAGGCGTTCAGCGCCAGCAGGCCGCTGGCGTAGCGCTCCATTTCCGGGGTGCGGTTGCCGCCCCAGATGTCCGGCGTGGCGACGCCCATCGGCAGATAGACGATATCCAGCTTGGCGTCATAGGCGGCCGGCGCCCAAGAGTTCGGCGAGTTCGGCACGAAGTGGTGCTCGTCCGCCGGGATGGCGTTCGGATCTTTCGCGCCCGGATCGAAGGCCCACAGCAGCTTGCCGCTGTTGATGTCGAAGCCGCGGATCACGCCGGAAGGCTCACGGTTGGAGTAGTTGTCGGTCACGGCACCGGCAACGACGATCACGTTATCGGTGATCACCGGCGGCGAGGTCGGCTCGTAGTGGCCCGGCGTCGCATACGGCATGTTGCTCTGCAGGTTCAGCTCGCCGTTGTTGGCGAAGTCCGGGCACGGTTTGCCGGTTTCGGCGTCCAGCGCGAACAGGCGGCCGTCGTTGACCGGCAGAATGATGCGGCGTGCGCACATCGCCGGTGCGGCATCGCCGGCGGCGCCCGCGGCTGCAGCGGTTTCGTGGTAAGACACGCCGCGGCAGGTGATGTGCTGGAAGGTCGGGTTGTACTTCAGCTGCGGATCAAATTTCCACTTTTCTTTACCGGTGGCGGCATCCAGCGCGAACAGCTTCTGGTGCGGCGTACACATGTAAAGGGTATCGCGGATCTTGATCGGCGTGACTTCGTTGGTGATCTCACCCGGATCGTTGGCGGTCTTCAGATCGCCGGTCTGGAAACGCCAGGCTTCTTGCAGCTGGCCAACGTTTTTGTCGTTGATCTGGCTCAGCGGCGAGTAACGGGTGCCTTCCTGGGTGCGGCCATAGGCCGGCCAGTCGGCGCCGGTGGCGTCTTTCGGCTGGACCTGCGCGGCGTCAAGGGTGCCGTTGATCTCTTGCGGATCGTTGAATACGGCATAGGCCAGTGCGATGACGGTGATCGCCAGCGCCGCGCTCAGCGCACCGTAGGCGAATTTGCCGTTGGCGACCAGCTTACGGTAGATAAACGGCAGCACCAGCCACAGGCCGAAGAAGAAGGTGACGTCCAGGCGCGGCGTCAGCGCCCAGAAGTCCGGGCCGACTTCCCACAGGGCCCAAATAGTGGTGCCCAGCAGGAACACCGCGTACAGCAGCAGCGCGGTGGCGCGGCGGCGGAACAGCAGCCAGGAGGTCGCCAGCAGCACCAGCCCGGCGATGATGTAATACAGCGAACCGCCCAACTTGGCCAGCCAGATGCCGCCGCCGAGCAGATAAAGCCCGCTCAGCGCGGCAAACAGCGCCGTTATGACGATAAGCGGCGATAGTGACGCTTTATTTTGCATAGCAATACCCTTACCAAAAATGAAAGTCCCCGATTTAGAGATTAAGCCAAATCGGAAAAAACACGCGGTTTCTCCCTATTATTTCAGCGGGAAGCCGCTAGGGTGACGTAAAACCCATCCCGTCTTTTAACCTTAAGGTGCTTTGCCTTATTCAAAGCGGTAAGACAAGGTGGCGCCGCCACCCCAGTTGCGACCCGGCGCCGGCTCGAAATAGCGGCCATTGCCTTCGTTGACGATCACCGAACCGACGTAACGGCGGTCGAAAATATTGTCCACCCGGCTGAACACGTCCAGCGCCCAGCGGTTCCAGGTAAAGCGATAACCGGCGTTTACGCCGGCCACGGTGTAAGAGGGGGCCTGCGCGCTGTTGGCGTCGTTGGCCTGAATGTCGCTCATGTAGCGCAGCTCCGCGCCGGCGTGCCAGCCTTCCGGCGGTGCAAAGGCCAGCGAGGCGTAGCCCATATTGCGGGCGATGCCTGGCAGGTGATTGCCGGCGGGGGTACAGCCGGATTTACCGCACATATCGCTGCGGTAGGTGGCGTCCAGCAGCGTCCAGGCCATATGCAGGCGCCAGTCCAGTGCGAACTCTTGATCCAGCGCCAGCTCCAGGCCGCGCCGCCGGGTTTTGCCGGCGTTGGCGTAGCTGGTGCGTCCGCCGCTGCTTTCCGCCACCACCAGCTCGTTGTTGGTATCGGTCTGGAACAGCGCAGCGCTCACCAGGCCGTTGCCGAGGCGCAGCTTGCTGCCCAGTTCGACGGTATCGCTGGTGGACGGCTGCAGGCCGATATTGAGGCCCGTCTGGCCGTCGGGGCGGTAGGAGAGTTCGTTGATGGTCGGGGTTTCAAAGCCGCGGCCGGCGGAGAGATAGACGTTCCACGCCGGATTGATCTTGTAGTTGAGCGAGCCCATCGGCAGCCACTGGTGGTAGCGTTTGCTGCCGCTGTCGTCGCCGTTGCGCGGCGTGATGTAATAGTCGGTCGAGTCGAAGCTGACGGTGCTGTAGCGCAGGCCGGCGTCCAGCGTCCAGCGCGGCGTCAGTTGCCAGGAGGTTTGCAGGTAAGGATCCAGGTTCCAGATACGGTTCTTCTCGTTGCGCCGCTGGTCGCCTTTCTCGCCGTAGTCCACAGTGCCGTCTCGCAGAATAAAGTTTTCGAACCCCTGGCGGCGTTCGGTCATGGTTTCATAATCCAGACCGCCGATCAGTGTTACCGGTAACGATGCGAGAGTATCCTCATGCTTCCAGCGAGTGTCAATGCCCTGATATTTTCTTTCCAGCACGATCACCCCGCCGGCGTGGGTGGGGTTGAGCTGCGGCCCCATCGGGATGGACTGGTACTGCGTGGTGTGGCGCTCGCCGTGGTAGGCAGTCAGCGTCAGTTCGTCGCGCTCGCTCATCTGGCGCTGATAGCGCAGGCCGGCCTGGGTCTGATCGAGCGACTTGCGGGTGTTAAATTGATCCGCGCGCGGCGCCTGGCGCGGGTTTTCCTTCCACTCTGCCTCGGTCAGGCCGCCCGGATCGCCGGCATCGATTGAGACGCTGTTGAACATCAGCGTCAGGGTGCTGACGTCGTCCAGCCGCACACCGAGCTTGCCGTTGCCGAGGTTTTTCCGCGCGGCGCTGTGATCGCGGTAGCCCTGAGTGGTGAAGCGGGTGCCCGAGATGGCGTAGTTGACGTCGCCGGCCTGGGTACCGTCGCCGGTGGCGCCAGTCGCTTTCACCCCATAGCGCCAGGTATTGTCGCTGCCGAAATAGCCGCCGGCCTCCAGCGTTGGCGGCTGGGTGCCGGTCTGGGTGTCAACGTTGATCACCCCGCCCGAAGCGTTGCCGTACAGCGCGGAATAGGGGCCGCGCAGCACCTCGATGCGCTCGACGGAGTTGATGTCGATGTTGGAGGTTTGTCCCTGGCCGTCGGGCATGGTGGCGGGAATGCCGTCGACGTACATGCGCACCCCGCGCACGCCGAACATCGATCGGCTGCCGAATCCGCGTATCGACAGCTGCAGATCCTGCGCATAGTTTTGCCGGTTTTGGAGCTGCAGGCCCGGCACGCTGCCGAGGTTTTCCGACAGGTTAATCTGCGGTGCGGCGTTGCGCAGGTCCTGGCCGTCGATCACGCTGACGGACACCGGCGATCCCAGCTCGGTCAATCCGGTGGGTTGCGCCATCACCACTAGGGTGTCGCTTTTCTCTTCATTATTTTCTGCCGCCAGCGCCTGACTGGCAAACATGGGATGTAGCAATAGCATTGCAGCCGGGGTAAGCACGGCGCTTTTCTTATTGGTCATGGAATAAATCTGCCACTGGTATTGAAAGGGAATTGCAGGTCGATTCAGAGTTAGCCATCTGTCGCTCCATCTACATGACGCTAAACGAAAAGGGTAAGGCATCCTGATATCAGTATAGAGTATCTTGGGCAGGAACGTTCCCGCAAAAACTCCGGTCCCAGCGACGGTTAATGGATTCATGAGCCTGGCTCATAAGCTCAAGCGTATTTCGCCCCATAGTCATGGCGGCAGTCGCGTTTTACAGTCACCACACCGGAACGGCTCCGCGTCACGCGGGGCCGGTATCAATCAGTGGGAGAGTGAAGATGCAAACACGCAAATTGGGGCGCGAAGGGCTGGAAGTCTCGGCGTTGGGGTTGGGCTGTATGGGACTGAGCTTTGGCTACGGCCCGGCCACCGACAAACGGCAGGCGGTCGATCTGATCCGTGCCGCGGTTGACGAGGGCGTGACGTTCTTCGATACCGCCGAGATTTATGGTCCGTTCACCAACGAGGAATTGTTGGGCGAAGCGCTGGCGCCGGTGCGCGACCGGGTCGTCATCGCCACCAAGTTCGGTTTCGATCTGCCGCAGCCGGCGGGGCAACAGGTGTTGAACAGCCGTCCGGAGCATATTCGCCAGGCGGTGGAAGGCTCGTTGAAGCGCCTGCGGATAGAGACGATCGATTTGCTGTATCAGCACCGTGTCGATCCTGAGGTGCCTATCGAGGAGGTGGCCGGTACGGTGCAGCAACTGATTCGCGAAGGGAAAGTGAAGTATTTCGGCCTGTCGGAAGCCGGCGCGCAAACCATTCGGCGAGCTCACGCGGTGCAGCCGGTCACGGCGCTGCAAAGCGAATATTCGCTGTGGTGGCGCGAGCCGGAGCGTGAAATCTTGCCGACGCTGGCAGAGCTGGGCATCGGTCTGGTGCCGTTCAGCCCGCTCGGCAAAGGCTTTCTCACCGGCGCCATTACCGAGGACACCACCTTTGACAGCGGCGATTTTCGCAACCTGGTGCCGCGCTTCAGCGCCGAAGCGCGCCGAGCCAATCAGGCGCTGGTGAGCGTGCTGGGGCAGATAGCGCAGCGCAAAGGCGTGACGCCGGCGCAGATCGCCCTGGCCTGGCTGCTGGCCCAGCAGCCGTGGATCGTGCCGATCCCGGGAACCACCAAGCGTCACCGGCTGGAAGAAAACCTTGCGGCGGCGTCGGTGGTGTTGGCGGCGGACGAACTGGGCGCGATCGAGCGTGTGCTCTCCGCTATCGACGTGATCGGCGATCGTTACCCGGCGTATCTGCAGAAGAACGTCGGGCGTTAAGCCCCGCGTCGCAGCGCCTCAATCAGCAGCGCAAAGGCGGTAGTGTGTTGCCTGCGGCTTGGATAATAGAGGTAATAACCGGGAAACGGCGGGCACCAGTCGTCCAGCGCCATTAGCAACCGACCGTCGGCCAGCGGCTCGGCGACGGTATCTTCCGGCACAAAGGCGATGCCGAGGCCGAGCTGCGCGGCGTCGATTCGCTGGCGCAGGCTGTTGAAGGTCAGTTGCCCCTCCACCCGCACTTTAATCTCCCGGCCATCGCGGGCAAATTCCCAGGCGTACAGCCCGCCGAGGGTGGGCAGGCGCATGTTGATGCAGCGATGGTTTTGCAGCGCTTGCGGCGTAGCGGGGAGGCCGTAACGGGCGAAATAGTCAGGGGAGGCGACGGGCACCATGCGCATGTCCGGCCCGATGCGCACCGCGACCATGTCCTTCGCCACCTGTTCCCCCAGCCGGATTCCGGCGTCGAATCGCCCGGCGACGATGTCGGTCAGGCTGTTGTCGACGGTGATTTCCACGTTGATATCCGGGTAATCGACGAGAAAAGTGCGCAGCACCGGCCACAGTACTGCATCCACCGCGTGTTCGCCGGCGGTGATGCGGATGTTGCCGGCGGGCCGATCGCGCATTTCACCCAGCGCGTTCAGCTCGCTTTCAATCTCCGCCAAGCGCGGGCCAATGCTGTTGAGCAGCCGCTCACCGGCCTCGGTGGGGGCGACGCTGCGAGTGGTGCGCGTGAGCAAGCGCAGCGCCAGGCGTTCTTCCAGGCCGCGAATAGCGTGGCTGAGTGCCGATTGGGAAACCCCAAGCTGCGCCGCCGCTTTGGTGAAGCTGCGCTCCCTGGCCACCATCAGGAAAGCGATCAGATCGTTAAAGTTTTCTTTCAACATACCGGCACCGGAGAGCAAAGTTGGGGCGCTGCCGCGCGTAGATTTATGAATTGAGCTCATAGCTCCTTGCGCATTTTACCCGCTAGTCACCGGAAAAGCATGGCGCTATCTTGGCATCGCTGACTTATAACTATCAGCGTCGGTTGGAAAGCCGACGTGGAGGACACGACAGATGAAAATACAACGCAGCGGTTCTATCCCATCACAGCGCGGTTCGGCGGATTACTTTACCGGGCAGGTACGCATCGATGCCCCCTTCGCCGGTGACGCGCCGGCCAGGGTGGGCGGCGCGACCGTCACCTTCGAACCCGGCGCCCGCACGGCCTGGCATACGCATCCGCTCGGCCAGACGCTGATCGTCACTCAGGGGCGCGGGTGGATCCAGATGTGGGGCGAGAAGACGCAGGAGATGCATCCCGGCGATATCGTTTGGATACCGGCCGACGTCAAACACTGGCACGGTGCGACATCGGACACCGCCATGACCCATATCGCCATCGCCGAAGCGGTGGACGGCAGCCCGGTGACCTGGCTTGAGCCGGTCAGCGAGGCGGAATATCGGCCATAACGCCGATCAGGCCGAGGGGCTCTGTTCGCAAAACCGCAGCCGGTTGCCGAACGGATCGGTGAGGTTCAGCTCTTTGCCCCAGTCGACAATCTCCAGGCCCGGCCGGGCATAGCGATAGTTTTTGGCCGTGAGCTCCCGGTGCAGCGCGTCGATATCGTGCACGGGGATGAAAATGGCGGCGCCGGGCGTGCTGTCGCCGTAGTGTTCGCTCAGGTGCAGCGTCAGCCCGGTGCGGGTCACCTGCATGTACAGCGGTAGGTCTTCGCTGAAGCGGTGCTCCCACGCCAGCGTGAAACCGAGAAAATCCAGATAAAACTCTTTGGCCTTGTCGACGGAAAAGATACGCAGGATCGGAATGGCGGGGGAGAGCGTCATCATTGTTGACCTCACTGTCGCGTTAGCGGCAGCCGATATGGATATCGACCGCGTCGGGGCCGGTATAGGCTTCGAAGTCGGTCAGGAAGCGACGTTCGATTTCCGGGTGTTGCTCGAAGTAGGCCCAGATGGCTTGCCAGCCTTCGATGACCGCCGCCGGCATGGCGCCTCGGGCCTGGAACACCAGATAGCGGCCAGGTTGGATGTGCAAACCGCTCTGTGCCTCACTGCCGGCGGTGACATCAAACGGCCCGCTGGCGTCGGAGGCGTAGTTGGAGTAGACCCCGTAAACCGGCATGGCGGGCGAGGTGGCGAAAAAGTCTGACCACAGCGCGGGGATTTTAGCCGTCTCGGGCTGGGTTTCGTCCTGATTGGTGGTTCTGATTGTCTGGCCGGCGACGTAAAAATCGGGCAGGTGCACCGAGAGGGGCTGCATAGAGGCAATTCCTTTTAACCGCTGAAAAGATGCCTAAAGGTAGCAAAAGCTCCCCAAAACCGCCAGACAGGGCCCCCGCAGGCGCGGGGGGCCATCACATCAGGCGCCCAAACCGCCGAGGCACAGGTATTTGATTTCGAGATAGTCCTCGATGCCGTATTTTGAGCCTTCGCGGCCCAAACCGGAGTGCTTCATGCCGCCGAACGGCGCCACTTCGGTGGAAATCAGCCCTTCGTTGATGCCGACAATGCCGTACTCCAGCGCTTCGGCCACGCGCATCACCCGGCCGATGTCGCGGCTGTAGAAGTAAGCGGCCAGGCCGAACGGCGTGTCGTTGGCCAGTTCGACGGCGTCGGCCTCCTGGCTGAAGCGGATCAAGGGCGCCACCGGGCCGAACGTCTCCTCACGGAAGATTTTCGCCGTGCGCGGCACATCGGTCAGGATAGTCGGGGTGAAGAAATTGCCGCCCAGCGCGTCAGGCTTGCCGCCCAACAGCACCGAGGCGCCGTGCTCGACGGCGTCGGCGATATGCTCGCGCACTTTCTCCACCGCGTCCGAGTTAATCAACGGGCCGATGGTGACGCCATCATCCAGGCCGTTGCCGACTTTCAGCTTGGCGACGGCAGCTTTCAGCTTGGCGGCGAACGCATCGTATACGCCGTCCTGCACCAGAAAACGGTTGGTACAGACGCAGGTCTGGCCGGCGTTGCGGTATTTTGAGGCGACCGCGCCGGCCACGGCGGCGTCCAGATCGGCGTCATCAAACACGATAAACGGCGCGTTGCCGCCCAGCTCCATACTGGTTTTCTTGATGGTGGGCGCACACTGGGCCAGCAGCTGCGCGCCGACTTCGGTGCTGCCGGTGAAGGAGAGTTTGCGCACGTCCGGGTTGGCGGTGAGTTCGCCGCCGATGCCTTTGCTGGGGCCTGTTATCACGTTGCATACCCCGGCTGGCAGCCCGGCGCGCTCCGCCAGCACGGCGATCGCCAGCGCCGAGAACGGGGTCTGGCTGGCGGGGCGGATCACCCCGGTGCAGCCGGCGGCCCAGCCGGGGCCGGCTTTGCGGGTGATCATCGCCGCCGGGAAGTTCCACGGGGTGATGGCCGCGAACACGCCGATCGGCTCTTTTTGCACGATGATGCGGCGACCGGCCTGCGGCTGCGGAATGGTGTCGCCATATACCCGTTTGCCTTCTTCGGCGAACCATTCGATAAAGGAGGCGGCATAGGCGATTTCACCGCGGCTTTCGGCCAGCGGTTTGCCCTGTTCCGCCGTCATGATGCGCGCCAGATCTTCCTGATTTTCCATCATCAATTCAAACAGCCGCCGCAGCTTGCCGGCGCGCTCTTTGGCGGTCAGCGCGCGCCAGGCGGGCAGCGCTTTTCTGGCGGCGGCGATGGCGCGAGCGGTTTCTTCGGCGCCGAAGGCCGGTACGTGGCCGACCCGTTCTCCGTTGGCGGGGTTATGAATGGCGATCGAACGGCCTTCCTGGGCCGGCAACCATTGCCCGTCGATGTAGTTGGCCTCGCGGAACAGCGTGGGATCCTTGAGGGTAGCGCAGATGCTGGTGCTCATGAGTCTCTTCCTTCTTTCCTGAGTTCAACAGAGTGGTCTATCCCATACGGCTACCCTTTACCCTAGCAAATTTTGCCGCCGCCGTTTGCCCGCGCGGCAACAAGATGGTCGTTTTCTTTATGCGCACCTTCTGTACAAAAAATATCCTCCGTCGGGCCGATACTGAAAGAGCAGGCATATGACCCTTTTCGATGTAATTAAAAGGAGTGTGCGAATGATGAAATCAGTGGACAGACATCTCGCGGCCTACGGCAGCGAAATGGATTTTTTGGCGTCGAGCATCGCTCTGATGGAATGGCAAGGGCGGCAGATTGACGCCGGGCAGGTGGCCGGCAATATGTCGGAGCAGCAAAGCCGCCTGTTCTTTGCGCGGTTGAATTATTTTCGTCAGCTTTATCAGGCCGCATCGGCGGCCGAACACAGCCTGTAATTTCCGATCCAGCCCCGCCGCAGCGGGGCTTTTCATTTCAGCGGTGCCACACCCCGGTCGCCAGCGTTGCCGGCGAATACTCCAGATTTCGTCCCCGCCACGGCAGCGCTGCCGCAAAACGCCAGGCGTGGCGCACGTCAAACCGCCAATAGCGTTCTGCGCTTTCAACGGAGGGATGCCCCTCCGTTTGCCAGAGGATCTGCGTTTCCCCCTGCAGATGCAGTACGTCACCGCGCTCGAAATCGATGAACAGCAGCGCCGCCCGCGGTTCGGCCAGCAGGTTGCCCAACGTATTCATATAGCGGTTGCCGCGAAAGTCCGGCATCCACAGCGTGTCGCCTTCCAGATGGATAAAGCCGGGGCGCCCGCCGCGATGGGAAATATCGACGCCGCCCTGCGCCAGTGCCAGGTGCGCGCCGCTGGCGACGAAGCTGGTGTCCGCGGTGCGGATCAGCGCCTGCGCCGCCGCATCGAGCGACGTTAAATGCACAACCGGCTGTGGCCGGCTGTCCACCGGGTAGAGTTCGCGGCGCTGAATGTACTGCGGGCAGTTGCCGAAGCTTTGGTGAACGACGATCTCCACCCGGTTTTTGTCGGTGCGGCCGACGGTGCCGTTGGCGCGGTTACGCCGCCGGTTGCTGAAGTCGAGCCCGAGCGCGCCGACCGGTTTGCCGGGCAGCAACAGCGCCTGGGCGGGATCGTCGCTGCGGCGCGGCGCGCTGATGCGCAGGTGCGTGTCGTCCGGCGTGCGTAAAAATCCGGGCGGGCCGCTGAACAGGGTGGCGATGGGCCAGCCCTGGTCGTCCAGCGTAGCGACGAACAGGTAGGGCAGCGCGGCGAAAAACGCGCGGTGCTGATCCGGCATCGCGGGGTAGATGCCGCCGCCCACGCGATCGAATCCGGCCAGCGTCTGCGCGCGCAGCTCATCGGGGTGGAACCGTTGCGGGATCATGGCGTCAGCTCGCCGCCGGTTCCGGCAGGGCCGGCATGGCGAAGAAGCCGGGAAGCGCCGCGATGCGCGCCACCCAGCGCCGTATCGCGGGGTAAGGCGCCAGCGAAATGCCGCCTTCGCCTGCGACCGCCACATAGCTGTAGCAGGCCAGATCGGCGATGGTCGCCTGTTCGCCGGCCAGGTAGCCGCGCTCGCTCAGGTGCTGCTCCATCTGCGGCAGAAAACGATCGCTGATTGCCCGCGCCGCCTGGTAATCCTCCGGCACCGCGAACTGGGCGATCAGTCGGCAAGAGGCCGGGCCGTAGCGAACTTCACCGGCGGCTTTGGAAAGCCAGGCCTGCACCCGCGCGGCCGCCGCCGGCTGTTCCGGCAGCCAGTGGCTGTCCGGCGCATAGCGCTTCACCAGATAGACCAGAATGGCGTTGCTGTCGGCCAGCGTCAGATCGCCATCCTGTAAGACCGGGATCTGGCCGAACGGATTGAGCTGGCGGAAGGCTGCGCTCTGCCGTACGTCCGCCGAGGCTTCGACCCATGCATAGGGCAGCGCCAGCATACGCAGCAGCAACGCCACGCGATGAACGTGGCCGGAAAGCGGGGTGCCGTAGAGTGTGATGGTGGACATGGCGTTTCTCCTCAGTGCTTTTTGTCAGCATACTCTTGCGTTGAACGAGCGAAATCCGGCAATGTGGAAATTGATAATTTCACTTTTCGGAAGAATCTATGGATCGGTTAGACGAGTTGGCGATCTTCGTGGCGGTGGTGCAGCAAGGCAGCCTGGCGGCGGCCGGGCGCAAACTGCGGCGTTCGGCGCCGGCGATCACCCGGGCGATCGCCGCGCTGGAACAGCGTTTCGGTACCCGATTGGTGGAGCGAACGACCCGGCGGCTGGCGCCCACCGAAGCGGGTATGCGGCTGTTGGAACGCGCGCAACAGCTGCTGCAGGATTATCAGGCGGTGGTGCAGGATACCGCCGAAGCGCAGCTGAGCGGCTTGCTGCGCGTCACTTCGCCGGTGCAGTTCGGCCGCCGCTATGTGGCGCCGGTGGTGATGGCGTTTCTCGATGATTACCCGCAGATGCAGATCGAAATGGTATTGAACGATCGCAATCTCGATCTGATTGACGAAGGATTGGATATCGCGGTGCGCATCGGTCATCTGCAGGACTCTTCGCGCGTGGCGCGGCGGCTGGGGCAGGTCAGCCGGGTGACGGTCGCCAGCCCGGATTACCTGGCGCGCTGCGGTGAACCGGGTTCGCCGGCGCAACTGGCGGATCATGCCACCATCGTCGGCACCCAGCGGCCGTCGCTGCGCGAATGGCGCTTCGGCCCGCAGGAAAACGGCGAGCGGGTGCGATTGACTCCCCGGCTATTGCTCAACGACGTGGAAGCGCAACTGCTGGCGGTGCGCGCCGGCAAGGGCGTCGCCCGGTTGCTCTCGTATCAGGTGGCGGACGATTTGGCCGCCGGTACGCTGGTGCGGCTGTTGACGGATCACGAGCCGTTGCCTATGCCGGTACAGCTGGTGGCGCAGCAGGCGCAGCACATGCCGCTGAAGGTGCGCGCCTTTTGGGATTATGCATTTGAACGGCTCAGCGCCTTGCCGCAAATTCAGCCGGGTGGGCGGGGGAAATAAGCGCAAAAAGTTTCATGGGTTAAACTTTTTCATTATTCATCAGGTTTTATTTTACCGGGCGCGCATTGCTGATGCGCCCGTCTTGACAATAATGTTGCCGGTGCTAATAGTTAATTCACATCTTAAATAATAAACGAAGTTTAATATATGAAACCACTTGCGGGGAGTTATGACAACGGCGCCACGGTGGATAATGAAGCGGCTATTTTGACTTCATTTCAAACCCGCAGTGCGGCTGTTTATAAACAGACGCGCCATGTAAATAATATTGCTTATGGCAACGGCGAACGCGAAACATTGGATTGGCTCTATTCTGCAAAGCAGCATCAGGGGACGTTAATTTTTATTCACGGCGGCTATTGGCAATTCTGCGATAAGGCAGATTTCGCCTTTATCGCCGCCGGGCCGTTGGCGTTGGGTTTTGACGTGGTGTTGGTGGAATATGCGCTCGCGCCGGCGGTGGATCTCGACGAAATATGCCGACAGATCGGTGTGGCGTTGAATGCCATTCAGCGCCGCCTGCCGCCGCACTATGCCTATCCGGTGCATCTGTGTGGCCATTCCGCCGGCGGCCATCTGGCGGCGTTTTGGCAGCAGCATGCGTTGGTGGATGCGGTCTTTCCCATCAGCGGCCTGTTCGAGCTGGCGCCGCTGCAACAAAGCTATGTCAATCGGGCGCTGCAGCTGACTGCGCGGCAAATTGAAACGCTCAGCCCGGCGCGCCACCTGCCGACGCGCGGCAAGCCGCTTACGCTGTATTACGGGGCATTGGAGCTGCCGGAACTGAGAGGCCAGTCGCAACACTATCATGCGGCGCTGCGCCAACGCGGGTTGTCGGCAGAACTGGTCGCGGTGCCCGGCGCCAATCATTTCACCATTCTGGATGCGTTGTTCGCCGCCGACGGCGCGCTGCTTCGCCAACTTAACCACCACGGGAACCACTGACATGCGCGAGATCGTAGATACCGGGCTGCCGGAGATCGGCCAGCCTTTTTCCTGGGCCACCCGGGGCGGCGGCATGCTGTTTACCGCTCACGGCCCGGTGCGGGCGGACGGCAGCATCGACACCGGCGCGCCGGAGCGACAGATTACGCTGACCTTCGATAATCTGGCGCAGACGCTGAAGGCGGCGGGCAGCCACAGCGATAAGGTTCTGCAGGTGATCGTGTATCTCACCGACGTCAACGACGTTAAATGTCTCGATGATATTTACCGGAAATACTTTAATTATCCTTATCCCAATCGCTCCACGGTCATTGTCGAAAAATTGGTGGTGCCGGGAATGAAAATAGAAATTACCGTCAGCGCCATCGCCTGATTTAATTTCTTATTAAGTTCGCCTTTATATTAATTCAATAACGAGTTAAGGATGTGTCATGTTTAAACAGATTGCACCTTCCGCGGCCGATCCTATTATGTCGCTGATGGAAGCCTATTTGCAGGACCCCAATCCGCAAAAAGTGAATTTAGGCATTGGTCTGTATTACGACCGACAGGGGAATATTCCGCTGATGCAGGCGGTCGAGGCCGCCGAGCAGCGGTTGCTGGCGCTGCGCCGCCCGCACGGTTATCCGCCGATCGAAGGTTCGCCGCAGTTCGCCCGCCAGGTGCAGGCGCTGCTGTTCGGTGAGCAACAGGCGGCCGAGATCGCCACGGTGCAGACCGTCGGCGGCTCCGGCGCGTTGAAGCTGGCGGCGGATTTTTTGCGCCACTTTCTGGCGCGGGGTGAAATTTGGGTGTCCGATCCCACCTGGGCCAATCACTGGGCGATTTTCGAAGGCGCCGGGCTGCGGGTGAATACCTATCCCTACTTTGATGAAGCGGCGGGCGGCCTGCGTTTCGCCGCCATGCTCGACGCGTTGGACAGCCTGCCGCCCGGCAGCGTGGTCTTGCTGCACCCGTGTTGCCATAACCCGACCGGCACCGATCTGACGGCGGAGCAGTGGCGCGCCACGCTCGCCGTGCTGCAGCGGCGTAACCTGCTGCCGCTGTTCGATATCGCCTATCAGGGCTTCGGCGACGGGCTGGAGGAGGACTGCTTTGCGTTGCGCGAAGCGCTGAAAACCGATCTGCCGTTTTTGGTCTGCAATTCGTTTTCCAAAAATGTCGCGCTGTACGGCCAGCGTCTGGGCGCGCTGTCGGTGCGCTGCGCCGACGCGGAAAATGCCGCCAACGTCAAAGGGGCGTTAAAAACGCTGATCCGCCGCAGCTACTCCTGCCCGCCGACGCACGGCAGCCAGATCGTGGAAACCCTGCTCGGCGACGCCGAACTTGGCGAGCTTTGGCGCAATGAGCTGGCAGAAATGCGCTCTCGCATCAAGCAAATGCGTGAACAGCTGGCCGCCGGGCTGGCGCAGGGGGGCTCTTCGCTGGATCACCGGCGTATTCGCGATCAGCGCGGCATGTTCAGCTATACCGGCCTGAACGAAGCGCAGCTGCAGACCCTGCGGCAGCGCTATGCCATCTATCTGGTCTCGCCCGGCCGCATGTGCCTGCCGGGGCTCAATCCCGGCAACATTGACTACGTGACCGCCGCCATTCTCGACGTCACCCGTACCGCCTAACTCCGCTCGGGAACCCAGCCATGCCACAGATGAATGATTTTGAGCATATCACCCGCCGTCAGGGCGGGTTGAACAAGCATCTTACTGCCGGGCAGATGTCGATGCTGGCGATCGGCGGCGCCATCGGCACCGGGCTGTTTCTCGGCAGCGCCTACGCCATTCAGATGGCGGGGCCGTCGGTATTGTTGAGCTACCTGATCGGCGGCGTCATTGCGCTGCTGCTGATGGGCAGCCTGGCGGAGATGACCTCCGAACACCCGACGCCCGGCTCGTTCGGCGACTACGCCGAATTCTATCTCGGCCCGCTGTTCGGTTTTCTGGTGCGTTATTCTTACTGGTCCTGTGTGGTGCTGGCGGTGGGTACCGAAGTCACCGCCATCGGCATGTACATGCAGTTCTGGTTCCCGGCGACGCCGACCTGGCCGTGGGTGCTGCTGTTCTCGGCGGCGGTGATCGTCGTCAACGTGATCGGGGTGAAGTCGTTCGGCCAGGTGGAATACGCGCTGTCCACCGTCAAAGTGACGGCGATCGTGGCGTTTATTCTGATCGGCATCGGCATTCTGGCATTCTCGGGCAACCCGGCCTACGGCCTGCGCAACCTGACCGCCGGCGGCTTCATGCCGTTTGGCGTCAAGGGCATGTGGTTCGCGGTGATCGTGTCCATCTTCAGCTACCTGAGCATTGAAATGATTGCGGTGGCCGCCGGCGAGGCGAAAAATCCGGTGATTGCGGTGAAGGCGGCGTTCAAGGGCACCATCGTGCGGCTGTTCATCTTCTACATGCTGTCGATCGCCCTGATGCTGGCCATCGTGCCCTGGCGCCAGTCCGGCACCGGCGAAAGCCCGTTCCTGATGGCGATGAACGTGATCCATCTGCCCGCCGCCGCCGGTATTTTCAACTTTATCGTGCTGGTGGCAGCGCTGTCGGCAATGAACAGCCAGCTGTACATCACCACCCGCATGATGTTCTCGCTGTCGCGTGCCGGGCAGGCGCCGGCGGCATTGGGGCGCGTCAGCCGGCGCGGCATTCCGGTCAATGCGTTGGCGATGTCGTGCATCGGTATCGTGGTGTCCATCGTGCTGAGCCTGGTGGCGCCGGAAACCTCGTTCGCCGCCATGATGTCTATCTCGGTGTATGGCGCCTGCTTTACCTGGCTGATGATTTTCGTCACCCACCTGTTCTTCCGCCGCCGGCATCGGCAGACCCACCTGAAGTTCCGCATGTGGGGCTTTCCTTATACCACCTTGCTCGGCGCCGGGCTGATGGCGGCGCTGATGATCTCGACGGCGTTTACCGAATTCTTCCGCATGACGCTGTGGTTCGGTATTCCGTTCACCTTGCTGCTGGTGGTGGCTTATCACTTCCAGAGCCGCCGCGCGGCTACACCGTCGCCGTTCAAGGCGCCGGAGGTGGAGTAATAAGGGGAGGGGCTGAGGCGCATCTCAGCCCCGGGGATTAAAGCTGGCTTTTCGGGATCAGGTGGTCGCCGAAGCTCAGGCGTTGGCGGCCCGGTTCGATTTCGGTCAGCGGCGCCACTTCGTGCAGCGAGGATTTGCAGCGCTGTACCAGATCCTGATACTCGCGGGTGCCGGCGATCTTCCAGGCCAGCTCCTGTTCGGTCAGATCGCGCAGCACGCGCGCCGGGCTGCCGACCACCAGCTTGTTGGCTTCGATCACCGCCGCGGCTTTGACGAACGCCATCGCGCCGACGATGGTGTTCTCGCCGATCTCCGCACCGTCCATCACCACCGCGTTCATGCCCACCATCGCGTTGCGGCGAATGCGGCAGCCGTGCAGGATGGCGCCGTGGCCGATATGGCCGTCTTCTTCCACCACCGTGTCCTGCTGCGGGAAGCCGTGCATCACGCAGTTGTCCTGAATGTTGGCGCCGTCGCAGATTACCAGGCGGCCAAAATCGCCGCGCAGGCTGGCGTTCGGGCCGATATACACGTGTTTGCCGACGATCACGTCGCCGATCAGCACCGCCGTCGGGTGCACGTAACTGCTGGGGTCAACGACCGGCGTCAGGCCGTCAATCTGATACACAGGCATAGCGTGAGTTCCTTAATATGTAGGGTCGCGCGGCAGGCCGCCGAAGCGCCGATAGTAACCGGCGGCCGGCGCGGGCAGGGCGCCGATGGTGGTCTCCGCCAGCGCACTGACGTACTCCGTCGCGGCGCGATCGACCTGCTGATAGAGATTGATGCACAGATTACGGGCGATTTGGCCCTCCCACTGCGCGGGCAGCAGCGCGTCCGGCAGCAGCGGATCTTTCAACACCACGCGACGGAAGAAGTGAATCAATAATAGCTTAATCTGGAAACCGCGCAGCGGCGTCAGCGCCGCCGGGTCGACTTCGCGCAGCAGCGCCATCAGCGGCCGGAAGGAGACGATAAACTCGTGATAGCCGGCCGCCACATCGCTGAGCGACCAGCAGTCGGCCACCAGTTTCTGCAGCGTTTGCTCGGAGCGGTTGTAGGGGTAATCGGCGCGAAAGTAGATCACCTGCTCACTGGCGTTCAATTCGCCGAGCAGCGCCGTCACGTCGGTTTGCGCATGGGTGGGGGCGGCCATCAGATTGTTGGCGATCTGCCCGAACCCGAGCCAGCCCAGCTCTTTTTTCAGCCGTGCGCGCGCGTTTTTTTCGGCGCTTTCCAGCAGCAACAGCTCCCACTTGCCGTCCCAGGCGGGCTGCTCGCGCAGATAGATTTTCGACTCGGCGTGGCGGAACTGGCGCATTCCCTGCTCGGTCACGCGGTAGAAGCTGCGGCGGCCGATTTTCTCCACCGCCAGCCAACCCTCTTTCTGCAGGCGGAACACCGAGGTGCGCACGAAGCGATCGCCGAAACCGAAGGCCTCCAGCAGCGCGCTCAGGCTGCCGAGCCACACTTCGCCGCCGCGGTGGCTGAGCGCGTCGCCGTACAGCGAAATGATCAGCGAAGTGCCGCTGATCGGCTGCGCGTCGACGGCATGGCGAATGAACTCATCCAGTTTATGTTCCATATTTTTCCATGGGTTAGCTTTCGATGAGCCATAACATTACGCCTAATTTGGGGCGGCGTCATCCGTGACGCCGTGCACCTCAGCGCGGCCGCAGATCGACCACGCGCTGCGCCTTGCCTTCCGAGCGCGGAATATCGCCGCAGTTGGCGATGCTGACGTCGGTGCTGACGCCCACGATCGATTTGATGTGGTGGCGCAGCTGGTGGCAGATATCGCAACGCTGCTGGTGGCTGAGGCTGAGCGCCGATTCTTTCAGCTCGACGCGCACCGCCAGCGTGTCCAGATGCCCGCTGCGGCTGACCTGCAGCTGGTAGTGCGGCGACAACTGCTCGAACTGCATGATCTGCTCTTCCACCTGCGACGGGAAAACGTTGACACCGCGAATGATCAGCATGTCGTCGGAGCGGCCGGTGATCTTGCCCATGCGGCGCATCTGGCGCGCGTCGCCCGGCAGCAGCCGAGTAAGATCGCGGGTGCGGTAGCGGATCACCGGCAGCGCCTCTTTGGTCAGGGTGGTGAACACCAGTTCGCCGTGTTCGCCGTCCGGCAGGGCAATGCCGGTTTCCGGGCAAATGATCTCCGGCAGGAAGTGGTCTTCCCAAATGGTCGGGCCACCGCCGCTCTCCAGACACTCCATCGCTACGCCCGGCCCCATCACTTCCGACAGGCCGTAAATATCCAGCGCCTTGATGCCCATGCGGGTTTCGATCTCGTGGCGCAGGGCTTCGGTCCAGGGTTCGGCGCCGAACACGCCGAGCCGCAGCGAGCAGCCGCGCGCATCGCCGCCCATTTTGCGCTCCAGTTCGTCGATCAGCGTCAGGCAATAGGACGGCGTCACCATGATGATGTCGGGCTTGAAGTCGAGGATCAGCTGCGCCTGGCGCTCCGTCTGGCCGCCGGACATCGGGATCACCGTCGCGCCGAGCCGCTCCGCGCCGTAGTGCGCGCCGAGGCCGCCGGTGAACAGGCCGTAGCCGTAGGCGACGTGCACCTTGTCTTTGGCGGTGGCGCCGCCGGCGCGCAGGCAGCGGGCGACGATATCGGCCCAGTTATCGATGTCGCGCTGGGTGTAACCCACCACCGTCGGGCGGCCGGTGGTGCCCGAGGAGGCGTGGATGCGCACCACCTGTTCCATCGGCACTGCGAAGGTGTCGAACGGGTAGTTGTCGCGCAGATCCTGCTTGGTGGTGTAGGGGAAGCGCGCCAGATCGCTCAGCTGTTTGAGATCGTCGGGGTGTACGCCGGCCTGGTCGAATTTGCGTTTGTACATCGGCACATTGTCGTAGGCGTGGTGCAGCGTCCACTTCAGACGCGCCAACTGCAACGCTTCAATCTCATCGCGCGAGGCGAATTCGATCGTTTCGAGGGGCTGTGGATTTATTGTCATGGTTAGCCTCAGGGGTCAGACACGCTCAATGATCATGGCGATGCCTTGGCCTACGCCGATGCACATGGTGCACAGGGCGTAGCGGCCGGCTCGCCGTTCCAGTTCAAACAGGGCGGCTAGCGCCAGGCGCGCGCCGCTCATGCCCAACGGATGCCCCAGAGCGATCGCGCCGCCGTTGGGGTTAACCTGTGGGGCATCGTCCGGCAGGCCAAGCTGGCGCATCACCGCCAACGCCTGGGCGGCGAACGCTTCGTTCAATTCGATGACGTCCATCTGCGCCAGGCTCAGCCCGGCGATCTCCAGCACCTTGCGGGTGGCCGGCAGCGGGCCGATGCCCATCAGCCGCGGTTCCACGCCGCAGGTGGCGGTGGCAACGATGCGCGCGCGCGGCGTCAGGCCCTGGCGCGCTGCCATCGCTTCAGAGGCGACGATCAGCGCCGCCGCGCCGTCGTTCAGGCCCGAGGCGTTGCCGGCGGTGACGCTGCCGGGCTGACGGAACGGGGTTTTCAGCGCCTGCAGCTGCTCAAAGGTGGTGTCGGCGCGCGGGTGTTCATCCTGGCTGAACAGGGTGACCGCGCCTTTTTTGCCGGTGAGGCTGACCGGCGCTATCTCCTGCGCCAGGTGGCCCAGCGCCTGCGCCCGGGCGGCACGCTGCTGGCTGCGCAGCGCAAAGGCGTCCTGATCGGCGCGGCTAATGTTGAACTGCGCCGCGACGTTTTCGGCGGTCTCCGGCATCGAATCGGTGCCGAACTCGGCCTGCATCCGCGGGTTGACGAAGCGCCAGCCGAGGGTAGTGTCGTACAGCTGCGCCTGGCGGCTGAAGGCGCTGTCGGCCTTGCCCATCACCAGCGGCGCACGGGTCATCGATTCCGCGCCGCCCGCCAGCAGCAACCCGGCGTCGCCGGCCTTGATGCTGCGCGCCGCCATCGCCAGCGCATCCAGGCCCGAACCGCACAGGCGGTTCACCGTGGTGCCGGAAACGCCGATCGGCACTCCGGCCAGCAGCAGCGCCATGCGTGCCAGGTTGCGGTTGTCTTCCCCGGCCTGGTTGGCGCAGCCGAGGATCACATCGTCCAGCTGCGCCCAATCCACCTGCGGATGGCGCTCCAGCAGCACGCGCAGCGGCAGGGCGGCGAGATCGTCAGCGCGCACCTGGGCCAGCGCGCCGCCATAGCGGCCGATCGGGGTGCGCACGCCGTCGCAGATAAATGCCTGATTCATGCCTGATCTCCTAAAATACTGTGGCCGAGGCGGTGCGCGCGGCCGCGGAACCAGGCGACGGTTTTGCCCAGTTGGTTAACGATCTCGACGTCGTACAGCCCGGTGGCTTTGCCTTGGTGGCGCACCGCCGCGCTGGCGGTGAGGCGATCGCCGGCCAGTGCCGGGCGGACGAAATCGATGCTGCAGCCGGAGGCCACCGCCGCCAATCCCTGGCTGTTGCAGGCGTAGGCGAAGGCGGTATCCGCCAGGCTGAACAGCTGGCCGCCGTGGCAGGTCTGGTGGCCATTGAGCATCTGCGGGCCGACGGTCATGCTGACTTGTGCGTACCCGGCGTCGACGGCGTCGATATGCATCCCCATCGCCTGAGCGCAGGTATCTTGCTGGAACATCTGTTCGGCACAGCGCTGAGCCAGCGCGCGCGGCGTATTGGCGTTCATCGTTCGGCTCCTGAGAAAGAGGCGGGGGAAGCGTAGCGGCGCAGCAGTGGCATCGGGCGATAGCGCGCTTCGCCGTAATAGCGTTGCAGGTTTTCCAGCGTCGTCAGAATGTGGCGCCAGCCGAGTGCGGCGCCCCAGGCCAGCGGGCCGCGCGGATAGTTGACGCCGCGCAGCATCGCCAGATCGGTATCTTCGGCGCCGGCGACGCCTTTGTTCACCACGTCGAGCGCTTCGTTGGCCAGCATGGCCAGAGTGCGCATCGTCAGCAGGCCGGGATAATCCGGCAGTTGAATGACCTGCTTGCCGAGGGACTGCAGCAGGCGAATCGCGTTGGCATTGTGTTGCGCGCCGTTTTGCGCAGCGCAGCTGATGGCGATGGCGGAGGCATGCGCATAGTCGGCACAGAGATCGAACAGCACCACGGGCGTTCCACGTTCGTCGGCCAGTTGGCCGGCGGTTTTACCATTGGTTAACATCATTGTAACGTCGTCGATCGTGAGGTACGGGCTGGTCTGGCCAGGTTGTTTGATCGCCCCCGCATTTTCGATCAACAGTTCCGCCAAATCGGCCAGCGAAGACCAGTCGCCGTGCAGCGTGACGCGTTGCGGCGGCGCGGCCTGCGCCGGCGGCGCAAAGGCGATCATCTCTGCGGCGGGCCGTTGCGCGTCGTAGCGGTAGAAGCCGCGGCCGGATTTGCGGCCGAGATGTCCGGCGGCCACCAGCTCCTGCTGCACCAGTGAGGGGGTGAAGCGCGGATCCTGGTAGAAGGCCTGATACACCGAGTCGGTCACGGCGTAATTGACGTCCTGGCCGATCAGATCGGTCAACTGCAGCGGGCCCATGGCGAAGCCGCCGGCGTCGCGCATGACTGCATCCAGGGTGGCTGCGTCGGCCACCCGTTCCTCCAGCGCGCGCAGGGTTTCGGCGTAGAATGGCCGCGCTACGCGGTTGACGATAAATCCCGGCGTCGAGCGGCATACAACGCTCTGCTTACCCCAGCGCTGCGCCAGGGCCTGCAGCGCGGCGAGGGTCTCGGCGCCGGTCTCCAGACCGCTGACGATCTCCACCAACTTCATCAGCGGCGCCGGGTTGAAGAAGTGCAGCCCGGCCATGCGCGCCGGGCGCTGCAGTGCCCCAGCGATAGCGGTGATTGACAGCGAGGAGGTATTGCTGGCGAACAGCGCCGTGGGCGAGCAGACCGCTTCCAGATCGCGGAACAGGCTCTGCTTGATCGCCAGATTTTCCGCCACCGCTTCAATCACCAGTGCGCAGTCGGCCAGCTGCTCGAGCGAATCGGCGCGTTCGAGGCGCGCCAGCAGCGCTTCGGTGGTCGCGGCGTCGGCCTTGCCGCCGTCGACCCGCTGGCGCAGGCGGCGAGCGAGATCGTCGATCGCGCGCTGGGCGGCGGCGGGCGCGATATCGAACAGCCGCACCGGATGGCCGGCGGCAGCGGCCACCTGGGCGATGCCGATGCCCATAGTGCCGGCGCCGATCACCGCCACCTGGCCGTTAAGAAGGGGCGCGTTCATGGCTATTTCCCGCTGAAGTTTGGCGTGCGTTTGGCAAAGAACGCGCTGACGCCTTCGCGGTAGTCGTCGCTGCGGCCGCCCAATCGCTGCAGATCGCGCTCCAGATCGAGCTGCTGATCGAGGCTGTTGGTGGCCGAGCTGTAGAGGGCTTTCTTGATCAGTCCCAGGCCGTAGGTCGGCTGGGTGGCCAGATGGCGCGCCAGCGTTTGCGTGCGGTCGACCAGCTCGTCCGCCGGCACCACCTGCCAGATCATGCCCCATTCCAGCGCCTGCTGGGCGCTGATTTTGTCACCCAGCAAGGCCATACCCATCGCGCGGGCGTGGCCGGCCAGCCGCGGCAGGAACCAGCTGCCGCCGGAGTCAGGCACCAACCCCAGACGGCAGAACGACTGAATAAAGCTGGCGTTGTCGGCGGCGATGACGATATCGCACGCCAGAGCCAGCGCGGCGCCGGCACCGGCCGCCACGCCGTTGACCGCGCACACCACCGGCTTCGGCAGGGCGGTCAGGCGACGGATCAGGGGATTGTAGAAACGTTCGACCGACAGGCCGAGATCCGGCGCCTGTTGGTCGGCGCTGACGTTGCGATCGTTGAGATCCTGCCCGGCGCAGAAACCGCGCCCGGCGCCGGCGATCAGCAGGCTGCGCACGCTGTCGTCGCGCTCGGCTTGCGTCAATGCTTCGCTCAGTTGGCGATGCATCTCGTCGTTAAAGCTGTTGAGCCGATCCGGCCGGTTGAGGGTCAGCGTCAACACGCCGGCGTCGAGATGGCTGAGAACCAATGCGTTATCCATAAATCAGCGCCCCTGATAGTTTGGCGTACGTTTTTCGAAAAAGGCGGCGATGCCTTCGCGGCGATCGTCGGTGGCGGCCAGGGTGACAAATTGCTGACGCTCCATCGCCAGCCCCTGGCTAAGGCCGATCTCCTCGGCCTGTTTCAGCGCCTGTTTGGCGGCGCGCAGCGCCAGCGGCGCCTGACGGCTGATGCGATCGGCAATCTGCTGCGTGCGTTCCAGCGTCAGGGCATCGACGCACACTTCGCTGATAAGGCCGGCCTGCAGCGCGGTGCGGGCGTCGATGGGCTCGCCGGTCAGCACCATCTGGCTGGCGCGCGCCTTGCCGACGCAGCGGATCAGGCGCTGGGTGCCCCCGGCGCCCGGTATCAGGCCGAGGGTGATCTCCGGCAGGCCGAAGCGGGCGCTTTCGCCGCCGATGACGATGTCGCAGGCCAGCGCCAGCTCGCAGCCGGCGCCCAGGGCATAACCGTTCACCGCCGCCAGCAGCGGCTTGCTGAACTGGGCCAGACGCTGCCACAGCTGCGGACGGCGATCCGCCAGCGCGGCCGGCAGATCCTGCTGTTGCAGTTCACGCAGATCGGCGCCGGCGGCGAAGAAGCGCGCCGCGCCGGCGATCACTACGGCGCCTACGCCGCTGTCGGCGTCGGCCTGCTCCAGGCGGGCAACCAGCTGTTCCAGGCACGGCGTGCTCAGGGCATTACGCGCCTCCGGGCGGTGCAGCGTCAGCGTGACCACGCGGTGCTGCTGCTGATGCAAAATAAAGGGGGTGTCCATCGCGGCTCCTAGACGTCGAAGTCCAATACCACGCCGTCGCCTTTCGGCCACGACTGGCAGCTCAATACGTAGCCCGCCGCCAGCTGATCCGGCTCCAGGCTGTAGTTGACTCCCATCTCCACCTGGCCGGCCTTCAGACGGCATTTGCAGGTGGCGCAGACGCCGCCTTTGCAGGCGTAGGGCAGGTCGGCGCCCTGGCGCAGCGCGGCGTCGAGAATGCTGTCGTCCTGTTCGCCGACCTCGATATCCAACCGGCGCCCGTCGAGCAGGAGCGCCACCCGGGTAGCGTTGCGATCGCCGCTGTGGCGCGGGCGGGCGACCAGGCCGCTGGTGTTGAAGCGTTCACTGTGGATGTGGTTGGCCGGGACGCCGGCCTGTTCCAGCACGGTTTGCGCGTCGTCCATCATCGATTCCGGCCCGCAGATAAAGGCGTGGTCATAGTCGCGGAAATCCAGCAGCGTGCCGCCGATCGCCGTCAGGCGTTCACGGTCGATGCGGCCGCTGAGCAGCGGGCTGTCGAGGCTCTCCTGGCTGAACAGGTACAGCTGCTGAAAACGCTGCGGGTAGCGGTTTTTCAGATCCGACAGCGCCTCTTTGAACATCATCGAACGGCTGTTGCGGTTGCCGTAGATCAGGGTGAAGCTGCTGCCCGGTTCGAGCAGCAGCGTCGCCTTGATGATCGACAGCATCGGCGTGATGCCGGAGCCGGCGGCGATCGCCAGGTAGTTGCCGTGGCGCTCTGCCTGCGGCTGGTAGCCGAAGCGCCCCTGCGGCACCATCACCTCCAGTGCGTCGCCGACTTTCAGCATGCGGTTGACGAAGCCGGAGAAACGGCCCTGATCAATCGCTTTTACGCCGATCTGCAGCAGGCCTTCCTGCGGCGAACTGCAGATGGAGTAGCAACGCCGCAGTTCTTCGCCGTTGACTAGCGCCTTGAGCGTCAGGTGCTGGCCGGGGGTATAGCGGTATTGGTTTTGCAGCTCTTCAGGCACCCGCAGGGTGATGGCTACGGCGTCAGGCGTTTCGCGCTCGATGGCGGCGACGCTCAGGCGATGAAAGACCGTCATGGTGTCAGCGCTCCTATATGCATTTGAAATAGTCGAACGGTTCCCGGCAGTCGCAGCAGCGGTACAGCGCTTTACAGGCGGTGGATCCGAACTCGCTGATCTTCTCGCTGTGGGTGCTGCCGCAGCGCGGGCAGGCGACCGGGCCGTGGGCATGCGGCCGATCGCAGGTGTGGCCCTGCGGGGGCGCTACGCCGTATTGCCGCAGCCGCTCGCGGGCGTCGGCGTTCATCCAGTCGGTGGTCCAGGCCGGGCTGAGGCGAATGTCCACCTGCACCGGGCTGAAACCGGCGGCCGCCAGCCGCTGCTCGATAGCGTTGAGCAAAAATTCGGTGGCCGGGCAGCCGGAATAGGTTGGGGTGAAGGTCACGCGCCAGCCGCTGCCGTCGCGTACCACGTCGCGCACCATGCCCAAATCGGTGATCGACAGCACCGGCAGCTCGGGATCGCTGATCTGCTGCAGGCAGTGCCAAATCTGCGGGATTTCGGCGGGTTGCAAACGAGTGACGTTCATCGCGGCCTCCTACCACTGACTGTTTGGGTAGGCGCGCTGCAGGAACTGCATCTCCGCCAGCAACGGGCCGAGGTGTTCGCTGTGCTGACCTTGCTTGCCGCCGTGACGGAACGCCTGCTCGGCGGGCAGCGCCAGCGTCGCCTGCCGCAGCGTCTCTTCCACCTGCGCTAGCCAGGGGGCCTGCAGCGTGCGCGGATCGACGGCGATGCCTTGTTCCGCCAACACCAGTTCCAACGCGTCGGCGTGGAACAGCTCGGCGGTAAAGCGCCACAGGTTATCCAGCGACTGTTGGATCTTGCGGTGGCTGATGTCGTTGCCGTCACCGAGGCGGATCATCCAGCCGTGGCTGAAGCGCAGGTGATAATCGGCCTCCTTCAACGATTTGGCGGCGATGGCGGCGATCTGCGCATCGCGGCTGCGGCTCAGCGCCTGGTGCAGCTGCACGTGGTAGGCGTCGAGCAGGAATTGGCGCACCAGCGTGTCGTTGAAACCGCCGTTCGGCTGTTCCGCCAGCAGCAGGTTATGGAACTGGCGCTCGTCACGGCCGAAGGCCAGGCTGTCTTCGCTGCAGGGCGGCCCGGCCAGTTCGGCGGCGTAGCCCAGGAAGTGGCGCGCCTGGCCGAGCAGATCGAGACCGATGTTGGCCAACGCCAGATCGATTTCCAGTTCGGGCGCGTGGCCGCACCAGGCGCACAGACGCTGGGCGAGGATCAGAGGCGTGTCGCCCTGGCGGAGCAAATAGCTGATGCGCGGATCGTTAACCGTCATGGTCGCCTCTACATGTTCTTGATGCCGTCGGGGATGGTGTAAAACGTCGGATGACGGTAGATCTTGTCTTCGGACGGATCGAAGAACGCGCCGCGATCTTCCGGCTGCGAGGCGATCAGATGGCGCGATTGCACCACCCAGATCGAACAGCCTTCGTTGCGGCGCGTGTAGGCGTCGCGGGCGTTTTCCAGCGCCATTTGGTCGTCGGCGGCGTGCAGGCTGCCGACGTGGCGATGCGCCAACCCTTGTTTGCTGCGGATAAACACTTCATACAGCGGCCATTCAACGTGGCTCATGATCTCGGTTCCTTATGTTGGCTATGCGGCGGAAGCGGCGTTTTTCGCGGCGTGGGCCATGGCGCCGTCGCGCACCCAGGCGCCGTCTTCCCAGGCGCGGCGTTTGGCCTGCAGGCGTTCGTGGTTGCATTGGCCGCGTCCTTTGATCACTTCATGCAGTTCGCTCCAGTCGATCTCGCCGAAGCGATAGTGGCCGGCGGCCTCGTCCCAGGTAAGACTCGGGTCTGGCGCCGTCATGCCCAGCGCCTCAAGCTGCGGCACGGTGTTGTCGACGAATTTCTGCCGCAGCTCATCGTTGCTGTGGCGTTTGATTTTCCACGCCATGCTCTGGGCGCTGTGAGGGGAGTCGGCGTCGCTCGGGCCGAACATCATCAGCACCGGCCACCAGAAGCGATCGATAGCGTCCTGCAACATGGCACGCTGCGTGTCGCTGCCGTTGGCCATCGCCATCACCGCCTCGTAGCCCTGGCGCTGGTGGAAGCTTTCTTCTTTGCAGATTTTCACCATCGCCCGCGCATAGGGGCCGTAGGAGGCGCGGCACAGCGCTACCTGGTTGACGATGGCGGCGCCGTCGACCAGCCAGCCGATCACGCCGATATCCGCCCAGTTGAGCGTGGGGTAATTGAAGATGGAGGAATACTTCATCTTGCCGTCGAGCATCTTTTGGTAGATGTCCTGGCGCGAACAGCCGAGGGTCTCGGCGGCGCTGTAGAGGTACAGACCGTGGCCGGCCTCATCTTGCACTTTGGCCAGCAGCACCGCCTTGCGGCGCAGCGTGGGGGCGCGCGTCAGCCAGTTGGCTTCCGGCAGCATGCCGATGACTTCCGAGTGGGCGTGTTGGCCGATCTGCCGAATCAGGTTCTGACGGTAGGCGTCCGGCATCCAGTCTTTGGCCTCAATGGCGATATCCGCCGCGATCTTGTCGTCGAAATGCTGCTGATATTGTGCGTCAGTTGTCATGCTCGCCTCTTGGTGATTCGTGTTTTTCACATTAGATATAAAAATGTGAATCACTTTAACTAACCATAAGGCTACAAACTGATAACAAAAAGATCAAACGAGATTCATGTGGTTTTGCGAGTTCACTCACAAGGTTTTTTGTTATTTTGTTGATTTAATTTGATAAATAAAACCATCAATTCCGTATTAATGACAGGGTAAGCGGCTTGAAAACGGGTTTTGTTCTGTTTTTGTTAAAATTTGATTTGGCGTTGACTGGCATTTATGTGATACGTAATTAAGCTGTAGGGTGAAAATTTATGAATTTTGGAGGGCACATGCAGCAGTTACACAGTTATCTATCTGGCGCCTGGGTGTATGGGCAGGGAGAGGGCCGCGAGATCCGTCACGCCGTGACCGGCGAAGCGCTGTACCAGGTCTGCTCCGACGGCCTGCCGTTAGCGGCGAGCCTGAGCTATGCCCGCAGCCACGGCGGCCCGGCGCTGGCGAACATGACATTCCAGCAGCGCGCCCAGATGCTGAAAGCGGTGGCGAAACACCTGCTGGCGCATAAAGAGGCGCTGTATCAGATTTCCTATCAAACCGGTGCGACGCGCAGCGACGGGTGGGTCGATATCGAAGGCGGCATCGCCACGCTGTTCGCCTATGCCGGCATGGCCGGCCGCGATCTGCCGGATGATACGCTGTGGCCGGAAGACGAGTTGATCCCGCTGTCGAAACAGGCGCAGTTCGCCGCCCGCCACGTGCTCACTTCGCGCCCTGGCGTGGCGCTGCACATCAACGCCTTCAACTTCCCGTGCTGGGGCATGCTGGAAAAACTGGCGCCGACCTGGCTGGCGGGCATGCCGGCCATCATCAAGCCGGCCACCGCTACTGCGCAGCTGACGCAGGCGATGGTCAGGCTGATCGTCGACAGTGGGCTGGTGCCGGAAGGGGCGCTGCAGTTGGTTTGCGGCGGCGTCGGCGACATGTTTGCGCACCTGGATTATCAGGATGCGGTGACTTTCACCGGCTCGGCGCAGACCGGGCAGCGGCTGCGTGCGCATCCGCGCCTGCTGGAAAAATCGATCGCCTTCACCATGGAGGCGGATTCGCTCAACTGCTGCGTGCTGGCGGAGGACGTGACGCCCGAGATGCCGGAGTTTGCGCTGTTCATCAAAGAAGTGTGCCGTGAAATGACCGCCAAGGCGGGGCAGAAATGTACTGCGATCCGCCGCATCATCGTGCCGGCGGCGCAGGTGACGGCGGTGCGTCAGGCCTTGTTGCAGCGCCTGGCGGGGGTGACGGTGGGCGACCCGCAGCTGGAGCCGGTGCGCATGGGGGCGTTGGTCAGCCACGAGCAGCGTGAGGATGTGCAAAGCAAGGTAGAGTTCCTGCTGCGCAATGGTTGCGAACCGCTCTGTGGCGCGGCGCTGGATAAGCTGGAGATCCTGGGCGACGGCGCGCGCGGTGGGGCGTTTTATCCACCGACCCTGCTGTATTGCGCCGATCCGTTCACCCATCAGGCGGTGCACGGCACCGAGGCCTTTGGGCCGGTGGCAACGCTGATGCCGTATGCGGATACCGAGCAGGCGATCGCATTGGCGTTGCTGGGGCAGGGCAGCCTGGCGGGATCGCTGGTGACCGCCGATCCGGCGTTGGCCAAGCGCTTCATTCGCGCGGCGGCCTGCGCCCACGGCCGAATGCTGATTTTGGATGAACAGGCGGCGGCGGAGTCCACCGGCCACGGTTCGCCACTGCCGATGCTGGTACACGGCGGCCCGGGGCGCGCCGGTGGCGGGGAAGAGCTGGGCGGACTGCGTGCGGTGAAGCACTATATGCAGCGCACGGCGATCCAGGGCAGGCCGGCGATGCTGGCGGCCATCGGCGGTGAATGGGTGCGCGGCGCGCCGGTCGCCGAGCATCCGGTACATCCGTTCCGTAAATACTTCGAGCAGCTGCAGCTGGGCGACAGCCTGTTGACCGCGCGCCGCACCGTGACCGAAGCGGATATCGTCAACTTCGCCTGCCTGAGCGGCGATCATTTCTACGCGCACATGGACAAGATCGGCGCCGCCGATTCCCTGTTCGGCGAGCGAGTGGCGCACGGTTACTTTGTGGTGTCCGCCGCGGCCGGGCTGTTTGTCGATGCCGCCGTCGGGCCGGTGATCGCCAACTACGGCATGGAGAATCTGCGCTTTATCGAACCGGTGAAGATCGGCGACACCATTCAGGTGCGGCTGACCTGCAAGAAGAAAATCCGCAAGCCGCAAAAAACCGCCGAGGATCGGCCGCACGGCGTGGTGGTGTGGGATGTGCAGGTGTTGAATCAGGAACAGCAGCCGGTGGCGCTGTACAGCATCCTGACGCTGGTGGCGCGCCAGCAGGGGGACTTCGAGGCGTAATACGCGTTTGCCGCCGCCGGCAGCCCCGGCGGCGGCAATCTATTCAGATCAGCGGCTGACCGCGCAGCTGTTCCAGCACTTTCAGCGGCGAGCGCTGCGGATCCTGCATCTTGTTCACCGGCAACAGGAAGGTCTGTTCCAGCATAAACTGGCCGCCCATCGCGGCGTGCGGCGTTTGATCCGAGAAACAAATCCAGCTGCTGCCCGGCGGAAACGCCAGCGCCAGCTGCGGCCCCTGCTGCTGATAATCGCCGTCGGCCTTCATGGCGTCGTGCAACTGCAGCATCAGGTGGTCATAATGGCTGCGGCGGGTCTTGGTGATGCGCACCTGATGCTGCAGCCAGCTGCTGAGGGCGGAGTAGCGTGCGAGGCGCGGCATAAAGCGTGCCGCCAGCTCAGGGAACGGTTCACCGACGCGCCATTGGCGGTGCTCGCCGTGCGGGTTGATGTTGGTAAAAATGCGCAGAATGCGTTCGCCGTAGTTCGGGCGCGACGGGAAAGCGTCAACGTGCAGGCGGCTGTCGTCTTTGCGCCAGGAACTGGTCGCCCGCCAGGCGGAAACCGGGTGCAAACGCAGGCTGCCGGTCGGATGGTGCAGCGCCTCCTGATACTCGGGCAACAGCCCGGCGATCAGCTGGCGGCACGACTGGTAATAGCGCTCCAGCAGTTGCTGAACCTGCTGCCGGCGTTCCGCGACGGCGACGCCGGTCAGCTTGCCGGACAGCGGCTGATAGCTGATGTTTTTGCGCTTCGGATCGACCAACGTCGGATCCAGCAGTGGCATTTCCTGTTCAGACAGGGTGAAGGCCAGCTCGGGCAGAAACAGTACCTTGCCCTGTTCCAGTTCGCTGACCGCGCTGGATGCTTCCGCTGCCGCCCATTGTCGCAACGGCAGCGTCAGGACGGCCTGTTCACGCATAATATCGCCAGTAGGCATGAGATCTCCTCGCAAATCTATATCGCTTTATTCCCGTCTTTCAGGTTGCCGCGTGATTGGCTGCACTGGCTTGCGCAGTGGCTGGCTGGAGCGGCGTCAGCAGGCCGCTCAATTGCAACGTGAAATTTGTGGGTTCTATTATGGATGTATCAGCAGGGCGCAGTGCGCCGAAGCGTGCGATGGCTTCCTGATAGAGAGAATATTCCCAATAAGGATATCACCGGCAATACCAATGAAAAGTAAACGAGGGCTAAACGGGGCTGCGTGTAGGCACGAATAATCAAAAATGGCACGAATTGTCTGCGGAATGGTGTGTTTTTTATCTTATTGAATTGTAATGGAAATAAATATGCTGCTTATTTATTGGCGTTATTTCATTCAAATAGCAGGGCAAACCGGGGAAATAATGTTGCGGAGTGGAATTATTTCATCTTGTCGGGAATAAATCGGGCCGCCAAATTTGGAGACCCGATTATTGATTAAGCACCGTAAATGCAGTTTTTGCCTTTTTTCTTGGCCTGATACAGCGCGCTGTCCGCCTCATTGATAAAGCTGATCGGCGTATCGTTATACATATGTGGCACTTTGGCGCAGATGCCGATGCTGATGGTGACGATACCGTGCGGGTTGCCCTGATGCGGGATCTTCAGATCGCGTACCGCCTGGATGACGCGTTCGGCGAAAATCAGTGCGCCCTGAATGTCGGTATCCGGCAGGATAATCCCCATCTCTTCGCCGCCGTAGCGCGCTAAAACGTCGTTGCTGCGGCACGCCAACCCTTTGAGCGTTTGGCCGATCTGCTGCAGGCACTGGTCCCCGGCGACGTGGCCATAGCTGTCGTTGTACTGTTTGAAATAGTCGATATCCAGCATCAGCAGCGCCACGCTGCGGTAGTTGCGCGAAGCCCGTGCCAGCTCGTTCTTCAGCGCGATATCAAACTGGCGGCGGTTGGCCAGCCCGGTCAGGCCGTCCAGCAGCGCCAGTTCTTCGAGCATCTGGTTGATGCTGGTCAGCTGATCGCGGGTGCGCATCAGCTCGGCTTCGGTTTGCATGCTGTGCTTGATTTGCCGCAGCAGCACCATGCCCATCGCCAACAGGATCATCAGCAGCGAGAGGCCACCGGCGGCGAACAGCCCGGCGTCGGTGCGCCAGTCCGCCAGCGCGTCGCGTTTCGATAGCCCGGCGGCGATCACCAGCGGAAAGCGGTTGACCCGCGAATAGCCGTAGATGCGCTCCACTTTGTCGTACAGCGAGGTGATGGTGGCGTTGCCGAATTCCGAATGCGGCAAAATTTCGCTGAACAGCACGCCCTTGGCGATGTTTTTACCGATCGACGCCGCCGAGTAGGGGCGGCGGTAAAGGATGGTGCCGTCCGCCAGCAGCAGGTTCAGCGAGGCGTCAGTGTTGAGGGCGAAGCTGTCGTAAAACTGGCGGAAATAATCGACGTACAGCGTCGCCAGCACCACGCCGCCAAAGCTGCCATCCGGGTGGTTGAAGCGCCGCGAAACGGGAATGATCAGATCGCCGGTGGTGCGGCTGCGGATCACCTTGCCGATGTACAGGCCGCCGCCGTCGCGGTTTTGATGGTATTTGAAGTAATCGCGATCGGCGTTGTTGGCGTTCTTGATGAATTTGCCCGAGGAGGTCGCCAGCCAGCGGCCGCGCGCATCGTAGAGAAACAGCCCATGCAGCTGCGGCAGGTTGCCGACCTGCGTCTGCATGACGCGCTGCAGCCGCGTCAGCTGCGATGGACCCAGCCCGTCGTTCTGGAGACGTTCGGTCAGATCGAGCAGATTGCCGTCCACCTGCATGAAAGTATCGTCGGCATGCTGCGCCAGCGAACGGGCGAGGTTGGCGGATTCATGCTCGGCGCTGCGCAGATCGCGCTGGTGCGCGCTCCAGATTTGCCAGCTGTTAAAGAGGATCAGCGTGGCGGCAACGATGATGACAAACACGCCGGCCTGAAATAATAATGGGGAGCTTTTAACGCTGCGCGGCGGCACGGCATCCTGTATGGGTTGCTGCTGAGTCATGTCACCCTTGTTGTTTGATTACTATTTAGTTCGAGTTAAGAGCAATCTTATATTTTATGCATAAACGCGCCAGACCTCTAGCCCTTAACGAGGCGATAAGGCGAAAGGGCGATCGCAACCCGCATTTGCGGCGGCGTGAACGCGAAGGAGTAAAAGGGCCATGTCGGATTACATCATTATCGCTTTACTGACGCTGGCGGTGTATTACCCCCTCACGCTGGGGGGGCTGGCGGTGATGATGTTCTTCGCCTGGCGGCGGCGCCGGTCGCCCTATTGGCGGTTGGGGTTGGTGCTGTTGACGGTGCTGTTCGTGCTGTTCGCCAAGGTGGCGTATGACTGGCACCGCTACAGCTAGCGGCGCCATGACGGGTTATTCGACGTTGATCATCCAGTTGACGCCGAATTTGTCGGTCAGCATACCAAAGCCTTTGGCCCAGAAGGTGGCTTGGTAAGGCATCGTCACCTGGCCGCCCTGCGCCAGATTGTCGAACAGTTTGCGTCCTTGCTCCGCATCGCTGGGGTTCAGCGACAGCGAGAAGCCTTTGTGAGAAGCGCCGCCGCTGTCATCTTGTGGGCAGCCATCGGAGGCCATCAGTACACCGTCGCCGATCAGCAGACGCGCATGCATGATCGCTTCAGGATTGGCGTCCTGCGGCCCGCCTTGGCGGGCTTCTTCGGGCATGTCTTTGAAGCGCATGACCATTTCAATTTTGGCATTCAACTGCTGTACATAGAAGTTAATCGCTTGCTCACAGTTACCGCTGAAAAACAAATAGGGTTGTACCAGCATGACATTGACCTCGGTTGTGGCCCGACAGGCAACGACCGGCCCTCGGGCAGGAAGAAATGGTTGCTGGCGGCAATAATTGCCGTCGGTGACTTATTAGTGTAGTTCCCCTGACGCAGAATGCTCGTGCGAGGTGAGCGCCTTCGCCGCCGGCAGGGCGGGCGAAGGCGCGAAGGCGGTTAATACAGCGAAGGTTCGCCGGGTGGGCGGGTTTTAAAGCGGCGGTGCAACCACATGTATTGATCGGGTGCCAGCAGCACCTGTTCTTCCACCACGCGGTTCATCATAGCCGCCGCGCGCGTTTCATCGTCCAGCGGGAAGTCCGTCAGCGGTGGCTGTACGATCAGCTCATAACCCTGCGCATGCGGCAGGCGGCGCGGCACGAATGGCACGATCGACGGCCGCCCCATGCGCGCCAGGATATAGGTGCCGGTCGTCGTGGCGGCGTTTTCCACGGCGAAGAACGGTACGAACACGCTGCTTTGCGGGCCATAATCGTGGTCCGGCGCATACCACAGGATTTCACCCTGTTTCAGGTTGCGGATCATGCCTTTGATATCTTTACGATCGATCATGAATTTATTCGAGCGTAGCCGGCCGCGGGTCTGCACCCATTCCATCAGTTTGTTATTGTGCGGGCGATGCACGCCGATGCCGGGGTTTTGCATGCCGAAGATGCGCGCACCCAGCTCCAGAGTGAGGAAATGCAGGCCGATCAGCAGCACGCCTTTCCCGTCCTGACGCGCCAACTGCATGTTTTCCATGCCGCTCACCTTAAACCAACGGGCGATGCGCCAGTCAGGCCAGAACCAGGCCATGCCGACTTCGAACAGGCCCATGCCGACGGACTCAAAATTTTTGACAATCAGCGCCTCGCGCTCGGCGGCGAGCATCTCAGGGAAGCAGAGTTCTACATTGCGGCGTGCTATTTGTACCCGGCGTTTCATCAGGCGCATGGCTATTCTGCCAAGGCCGTGTCCGAGTCGATAAATGAGCGGGTAGGGCAGTAACACCAAGAGATAGAGTATTCCCAGCCCTATCCACAGCAACCAATAACGAGGGCGCAAGAATTTGCGCTCAAAGCGTTGGTTAGAAAGCATTTTTTCTATGATTCCTTTTCTTTCCCAATGGGACCTTAACCCAAATTTTTATAAGGCGAATAGTAGAACATTTCGTGCTAAATAGGATTTTCCATTAATGCTTTTTTTTCACTTTATTTAAGCGCAGGCGAAAAATGGAGTGAGATAGGATTTTTACCGAGGGAAGGGAAGATATTTTCCGCTATTTCAACCGGCTGGTGCAATTGAAAAATAAAGACACAATTAAGCGCATCGCAAAAGTGACAACTGCTATGTAACCTTAATGAAACAGTAACGCGACGGAACCGTCCCAAACGGCGGCCAGTGCGTACAGTAGCGCGAGAATCAGGACAAAGGGGGCATTGAACATGGATGTTTCCTCCATGAGGATTTGTTTAAAGTTTAGCCTCTCGAGATGACGGTAGGATGAAGTTAGATCGTTTTTTGTACGGTGAAATTCAGACGGACGGAAATGGGTAAACCGCTGATTTTTTACTATAGTCATAGTGTGAAGTTGTGCGTTTGTCGGCGTACGCCTCTGCATTGAGCGGCAGCGGGCAGGTTGCCCAGAGCAAGATCGCGGAGCGGACGGCGCCTGGCGCGAAACATGTGACGAGATTCTCAGAGGGTTGGTCTGTAAGGATTTGACATGTCATATGAAAATGACGAACTAAACGGTGTTGAGCAACCGAGCGACTACGTGAAAGCCACCGCCTGCGAAGTGCGCAGCGGTGTAAAAGCGGCGCTCGAGCAATCATGTGCCTGCCTTAAGGATAACCCTTGGGCGGGGATAGGCGCCGGCGCCGTCGTGGGCCTGGTAATAGGATTTCTGTTAGGCAAAAGGTAATAGGGAGAGTAAAGATGGGCATCATTTCCTGGATCATTTTTGGTTTAATCGCCGGTATCCTGGCCAAGTGGATTATGCCGGGCAAAGACGGCGGCGGCTTTATTGTGACCGTTATATTGGGGATCGTGGGCGCCGTCGTCGGCGGCTATATCAGCACCTTCTTCGGTATGGGCCGCGTTGACGGTTTTAACCTGGGCAGCTTTGTGGTGGCGGTAATCGGTGCCCTGGTGGTGCTTTTTGTCTACAGGAAGATCAAAGGCTAAGCAGCCGTTGCTCAACAGGGTCGCCGCGGCGGCCCTTTTTCGTGAAATCAATCCGGCGGTGCGGCGCGGGCCGTACCGGCTGAAAGGGGAATATCATGGGTCTGTTCGATAGCGTATTGGGTAACATTCTGGGTGGCGGCGCCAACGGTAAAGGCATCGACTACATCGCCATTATGCAGTGGGTTGAGCAACAAGGCGGCCTACAGGCCATTTTGGACAAATTCCGTCAGGGGCAGTTCGGCGATATCGTCGGTTCCTGGCTCGGCAATGGCGAAAATCAGCAGATTACCGGCGATCATGTGCAGCAGGCGTTGGGTAGCGATGCGATCAACCAACTGGCTGAAAAGCTGGGCATCGATCCTGCACAAGCCTCCAGCACCATTGCACAGTTCTTGCCAACGGTCGCGGATGCCGCCTCGCCAAATGGTGAAGTGCAGCAAGACAGCAACGAACTGGGCGACATGGTCGGCAAACTGTTCAAATAATGATTAGGCTCCCGGCATCTGGCCGGGAGCATTCACTCCGCTAATTCCCTCGATCGCCGTCAACGCTTGCTGCAGATGCGCCACCCAGGCGCGCACTTTCTCCGGAATAAATCGTAAGGCGGGATAGACCGCGTGCAGCGCCATGGGCGGGTAGCGGTATTCCGGCAAAACGGGCACCAGCGCCCCCGTCGCCAGCTGCTCGGCGATTAAAGGCCGTTGGGCGCCGCCGATACCGGCTCCAGCCTCGATGGCGGCCAGCAGCGATAGCGTATTGTTGGCGCGGAACGTGGGCCGCAGAGCAACCATCTCGGGGCCGTGCGGCCCGAACAGAGTGAGCGTATCGCCGTCGTTCAAGCCGCTGTAACGAATGTGCGCATGTTTCGCCAACTCCGCCGGCGAACGGGGCGTGCCATGCTTGTCCAGATAGGCCGGCGATGCCACCAGCAGGCGTTGCAGCTCGCCCAAACGTTTCGCCACCATGCCGGGCGCATGGAGTTCACCGAAGCGCAGCGCCACGTCGATGCCTTCGCCGATCACGTCGGCGCGGCGATCGTCCAGCAGCAGTTCGATGGCGAGGTTCGGATGACGTTGCTGGAAAGCGATGGCCAGCGGTGTGACGTGCAACTGCCCGAATCCGGTAGGGGCGTGAATGCGCAGATTGCCCTGCAACTGGTGGTGCTGGTCGTGCAGTGCGTCTTCCGCTTCGTCGACCGCCGCCAGAATCGGTTTGAGGCGCTGATAATAACCGCTGCCGGCATCGGTCAGCGTGACCGCCCGGGTGCTGCGAAACAGCAGCTGGGCCCCCAGTTGCTGCTCCAGGCTGGCGATTTGCTGACTGACCGCCGGCTGCGTCAAACGCAGATCGCGAGCGGCGGCCGATAGACTGCCCAGTTCGGCCACTCGCATAAAGGTTTTCATTGCGTTCAGCTTATCCATGTCGATCTTGCCTATAGATTTTTCTTATAAGTGTTAGTGAAAATCCTCTTCTACCGCAAGCATTACTAATCAATAACACTCAGGGTATCGATAACCTGAGGAGTGGCAAGATGAATGCAAAGCGACAGGCATTGGTGATCGGCGCCAATGGCGTGATTGGGCGCCGATTGATTGAGGAGCTGATTGATCAAGGTTGGCAAGTGGTGGGCGTCTCCCGCCGGGGGGGCGAACCGGCATCTGGGGTGCGCCACCTTCAGGTTGATCTGCTGGATGCGGCGGCGACGCGGGACGCGCTGCGGCCGCTGAGCGCGATTAGCCACGTTTTCTATGCCGCCTATCAGGATGCGCCGGACTGGGCGGGGCTGGTGGCGCCCAATCTGCAGATGTTGCAACACGTCGTCGAGGGGCTGGAGCCGGTCGCGCCGGCGTTGGAGCATATCAGCCTAATGCAAGGTTACAAAGTGTATGGCGCGCATTTGGGGCCGTTTAAAACGCCGGCGCGCGAAAGCGACGCCGGGCATATGCCGCCGGAGTTTAACGTGGCGCAGCAGCAGTATCTGGCGCAGCGGCAGGCCGGCAAGCGATGGCGTTGGAGCGCCATTCGTCCGAGCGTGGTGGGGGGCTTCTCTCTTGGCAATCCGATGAACCTGGCGTTGAGCATCGCGGTTTATGCCTCAATCAGTAAAGCGCTCGGGCTGCCGCTGCGCTTTCCCGGTAAGCCAGGCGCTTACCACAGTCTGCTGGAAATGACCGACGCCGGGCTGTTGGCGCGCGCCACGCTTTGGGCGGCGACCGAGCCGGCGGCGGCCAATCAGGCGTTTAATATCAACAACGGCGATCTCTTTCGCTGGAGCGAGATGTGGCCGAAAATCGCCGCTTACTTCGGGCTGGAATGCGCGCCGCCGCTGCCGATGCCGCTGGAGAGCACGATGGCGGACAAAGCGCCGCTGTGGCGAGAGCTGGTGCAACGGCACCAACTGGCCGAGCCTGACTATCGCGCGGTGGCCGGCTGGCGTTTCGCCGACTTCGTCTTTTCCTGGGACTATGACATGTTCGCGGATGGCAGCAAGGCGCGGCGTTTCGGTTTCCATCAGTTTGTCGAAACCGAAGCCATGTTTTTCTCGCTGTTCGAGGAGTTCCGCCGCCGCCGCATCATTCCCTGAGCGTGGCATCGGTCTCCCCGCAGCACAGGCTGCGGGGAATGGCCTCAGAACGTCAGCATGATCTTGCCGATGTGCTCGCTGGACTCCATCAGCGTATGCGCGGCGGCGGCCTGCTCAAGCGGGAAGGTTTTAAAAATTTGCGGTTTCAGCACGCCGCGCTCCAGCAGCGGCCAAACCTTCTCGCGCAGCTCGGCGGCAATCTGCGCTTTGTCCGCCACGCTGCGTGAGCGAAGCGTCGACCCGGTATGGGTCAGGCGTTTCAACAGCAGCGGCATCAGATTGAGCTCTTTTACCACGCCGTTTTGCGTGCCGATTTGCACGATGCGGCCTTCCATCGCCGCAGCCTGATAGTTTTTGGCGACATAATCGCCGGCGATCAGGTCGACGATGACGTCGGCGCCTTTGCCGTTGGTGGCGTCTTTGGTGCGTGCGACAAAGTCTTCGCTGCGGTAATTAATCGCCACGTCGGCGCCCAGCGCCAGGCTGGCCTGACGTTTCTCTTCGGATCCGACGGTGGTGATCACCTGGGCGCAGAAGGCTTTCGCCAGCATGGTGGCGACCGTGCCGATACCGGAGGTGCCACCATGGATCAACACGGTTTCGCCGGCTTTGAGATGACCGCGCTGGAACACGTTGACCCAGACGGTAAAGAAGGTTTCCGGCAGTGCGGCGGCCTCGGTCAGGCTCAGACCCGCCGGTACCGGTAGCGCATTGCTTTCATGCACGGTGCAGTATTCCGCATAGCCCCCCCCGGCGATAAGGGCGCAAACCCGATCGCCGAGCGCGAAGTGGGTCACGCCTTCACCGATGGCCACCACTTCGCCGGCAATTTCCAGGCCGGGGATATCCGAGGCGCCGGGCGGTGGCGCATAGTTCCCCTGGCGCTGCAGCACGTCGGGGCGGTTAACGCCAGCGGCGGCGATTTTCACCAGCAGTTCGCCCGCCTGTGGCTCGGGTACCGGGCGTTCGGTGACAACCAGAACCTCGGGGGCGCCCGGTTGGCTAATCTCAATCGCTTTCATCGTGCCGGGCTGCGCTGCATTTGTTGACATGGTCACTCTCCTCATCGTGGCGGACGTGGTTATCAGGCTGAACGCCCGCAATAAAGTCTGCTGTTAGCTTAGCGAAATCGAAGGAGGTGCGCGTGGTCGAATAGAGCGGTTTTGCGAGGAGGAGAGGACGCCGCCGCGATGGGCGGCTGGATATCAATCGTTAGGGGGGATGCGGAAGCCTTTCAACGAGACGATAAAATGTTCTTTCCCTTTGGAGATCTTGGCGCCTTTATCGCACCACAGGCTGGCAAGCTGGAAGAAGTCATCGCTGCCGATATCGTAGGCCAGTTCGATTTTCTTGGCTGTGCCGGCGCGGATGAGCTTTTCTGCTTCCTGATGGTTTGCAGCTTTAATTATGGTCATGGGCGAAATCCTTGGTGTTAAGCCAGAGCGGATAATCGCGAATCATCATATGGCCATAGTGTGACAATTTTGTGATGAAAACATGACGGTCCACGAAGGTGCGGCGTGCGGCGTGCCGCGCCTTCGCGGTGAAAATGCGTTATCGATTACCGATCGTGCGGGCGAACGAATGTGCTTTTTTTCTGAGATTTGAAATGCTTATAGAGCGAATAGCCCGCAATGCCGGCTAAGACAGCCAAGAGGGCAAGGGATCCTGTGGCCATGAACATCACCTCCGAATAAGAATGGCAAGGAGGCGTATTTGTGACATTCATCACTTTACGGGGCAATGAGAGCAATCTGTAATCGGGAAACTGGCATGAGGGAGGAGCAAAAAAAAAGCGCCTATAGGGAGGCGCATAAAGATTTGCAACACAGCTTGTTGTGTTCAACACCAGGAGGAGTGGTGAACTGGCGCTATTCTATGCAGCGGCGAGGGCGGCTGATATAGGTATTACTCCGAAAGCGGCGCTACCACTCATAGCCCAACTGGATGTTGTAATCGGGATCCTGGTTGGTGGAGTAAGGATCGGATTGGCGGCGGCGATCGGTTTTCTTCACCGGGCCTTCATACGCGGGATAAGGTTTGGTGCGCGGTTTGCTGCAGCCCGGATGATCGCATTCGATATCGACGCGAAAGCCGTTCTTGTCGCGTGCCTCTGCCCAAGTAATCGGCGGTTTCGCCGCCTTAGGGGCTGGCCCTGACGGTGCTGTCGGCTTGGGAGCGGGAGTCACGCTGGGTTCTGGAGCTTGATAATTCAGCTCCAGTGCACTCTGCGGAGCGCTGTAAGCGGCAAAGGCCAGCAGGGCGGCGGCACTGGCAGTTGGTAAGGTAAGCCATCTCGGCATGATGAATCTCCCTGAATGATTTCTGTAGGCAACTATAAAACAGCAGAACGAGAATTACTATCATTTACCTTGGCTGTTACGGGGGGGCAGGCGGTGATTCCATCGTCCGACAGGGTCAAATCCTGTGCGTTTAGCCGAGATTCACGCCCCATCACGGCGAAAAAGGTTGCTATTGCCGCTCGCTCATGAGTTAATGATGTCGGCCTGTGGTACAGACCTATTTATGCACGACATTTTGAGTAAAGTAGTTCAAATTTAAAGCGTTATCCCGGATAGCCCTTCTCTGACGAATTTCCTTTCCAGTGCCTCCATAAGTAACTGATGACCGGCTATCTCGCCCATGGCGGCTAACATTATTATTGAAGGAAATTAGACATGTCCAACATGATCAAAGGTCAAGTGAAGTGGTTCAACGAAGCTAAAGGTTTTGGTTTCATCACCCCAGCAGACGGCAGCAAAGACGTATTCGTACACTTCTCTGCTATCCAGGATCAAGGCTTCAAGACCCTGGCTGAAGGCCAGAACGTACAGTTCTCTATCGAGAACGGTGCGAAAGGTCCATCTGCGGCTAACGTTACCGCTATCTAATTGGCGTCTACCGCTGATTGAAAAGAACCCGCTGCGGCGGGTTTTTTTATGCCTGCAATTTGGCAGCGCGTAAAAAAAGCCCGCAAGTCTGCGGGCAAAAGTTCCTTGTTAAATCTTTATTGATGATTTAACTTATTGTTTTTTATTGTTTATATTTTTTTATTTGTCCACATTTTGGCTCTTGTTCTTGTACCTACCCAAAAATCAGCGAAGCCTGGCCGCCGCTTTGTGGGTGAGGGGGAACCGGATTAACGTTATGCGGTTTTGAAATGACGCGGGTAAAGGTTTCATGGCTGACAAACGTGCATCCACAGTTGATGTTTGTGCACTGGTTGTAGCGCTCTTTGGTCGTATTGGTGATGTAGCTCGATGATCTGGTGTGTGCGGCTTGGCCGCATTCAGGACAATGCATCATGGCGGGGTTCTCCGTCATGTTCCCGGCTAAGGCCAGTATTGCTGGTAATTATGCACGATTAAGGGGCGTTTGCATTAGCTAAAATCTGTTCTGACGGTTTTTTGCTCGGTACGCGATCAAGTTAGGTATCGGTATTGATCTTGCAGTAGACTCTTTGCTGACAGTAGAAATGGCATGAGAGTGTCTAAATTCTAGTGCCTTCTAAAATATTACCTATGTTGCTCCACATGTTGACTCATCAGATGTTAAAATGTCCTTTGATAGAATTCGATATAGCATAGATAGTTTATTTTACATAAGGCAGAAAATGGCAAAAATTAGCGAAAGATGGAAGCATAATGGAATTGTTAAAGGTTACTGCAACATTTGTGGGATATATGGTGTGCTTACTAAGGATCATGTTCCACCAAAGTGCGCTATAACATTAGGGCCTGTTCTTCAGAAAACAGTTAGTGAGTTTTTTCACGTACAGGAACCTGTAAAGCCAATAAATGCTAAAAATGGTGCCTATTTCCGAACAATTTGCAGTCATTGTAATAACGATGTCTTAGGTGGACTTGATAAATCGATTGAACAAGTCACTATGTCTTTTAAAGACCAGTTGAGTAAGTATATGACTGGTACAGTGGCATTTCCTTTCATCAGAATTCCATTTGACAGTGTATCTTTCACCAGAGCAATGATTGGTCACATACTATCAGCTACTTCAGTTGAGGACTGCAAAAAGGAACCAGTAGATAGTCCCTTCTATACACCTTTGAAAAATTATGTGTTAGGTAATAAACCAAGCTTTGAGGATACGCATGATATCTACTACTGGTTTTATCCGCACAGGATGCACATATCGGCTCAAAGTGTTGGTTTCATGAATGACGGACATGTTGCATTTATATGTGCTCTTCATTTTTTTCCTATCGGATTTATGGTTACAGTAAAAAATCAAGGGACTTTTCCAGCCCATTCATCAAAACTATGCCTTACAGACAAGTTCCTAACATTTAATATGACTTCAAGGAACTATGAATTTACAACTTTTCCTTTTGTAAGTCTTAGTGGCAATCAAATGTATGCTATTAGTAATGGTCACACTTGTGTAAGTTATCCAATTATAAAATGACTGTTGCTGAAAATGGGGGGCTATATTTTTCTATCTGTGGGCATCGTAATGATGTGAGCAATCTCCGATTTTGGCTCAGGGCTGGCAGTCATATTAGGCATAGCCCTGAGTCGTAAAGGTGCTAGACAAAATCTGAATTAATGCACATTATTCCATTTCCAGCTCGTCGATTTTTACCTCAAGATCCAGCGACGTCGTAAACCCGCTGCCGTTCAAACTGTGCGTTACTGTAACCAGCGTCCACTTTGCTTCGTCGATCTCACGCTTAAAGCCTTTGACCGTAACGGGGGCCTCCGGGTAAAGCTCTGCACGGCCGCGCGCCAACTGGATCGAGAAAGTGGCGACACCGCGCTGTATCCGTTCCCAGTTGGCCTTTGCCGCGCGCTGGGCGTTGTATTTTGTCGCGTAGGTATGGCGTAACACCAGGACGTTTTCATCGCTGCCGACTAAATATTCCCCCTGTTTTTCTTCCTCAACCATTGGCTTTTTCTTGCGGCGGCGCTTGACCTTGACCGGCTCGCTTTTCGCGGCGCGGGTGTTTAACCAGTTTGCCACCACGCCCGTATATGCCCCGCGATCGGTCAACGTGAATTGATGACTGTCGCCCGACTGGCGATTGATTAGCATTTCAGGGATCTGTTTGCCGTTGACGGTCTGATTTTGCCCCTGTTTGAAGAACAGCAGATTACCATTCTTAACAGCGGCGACAGCGCCGTTTTCCTTCGCTATACGGGTGATGAAACTCCCGTCCGACTCGTTGGTTTGGTCGATATGAGGAATGGCGATATCAGCCATATTTTTATTGATGACCGGCGTTAGCTTGTTGCGAGTGGCGATGGTTTTCACGATATCGCCCAGGGTTTTCTTGTGATAGGAGTTGTCGCGCTGCACGTTTAGCGTTTGTCGAAAATCAGCGCTGCGTGCCGTGATCGTCAACTTATCCGGCGCGCCGGAATGCCCGATTTCATCCACCACAAACAGCCCTTTGTCGATGGTGCCGGTATCTTTCCAGCCGATAGCCACGGCGATGCTGACGCCGCGACGGGGTAGTATCAGGCTGCCGTCGCTGTCGTCAAGCTCGATCTCCAGCTGGTCAGCCTCAAAGCCTCGGTTATCGGTTAGAGTCAGGCTCAGCAATTTTTCGTTCACTTTCCCGGTAATATCGACGCCGCCAATCTTCAACGTATAGGCCGGCGTATTGCTTCCGCCGATCTTGTCCAGGGTGTCGAGCAGGCTCATGATAAAAGTCCCCCAACGGTGTCAGATACCTGAGAGGCGAGATCTTCAAATTGCTGGGATAAATCACCGAACATGTCTTTTAACCCTTCATCCGTGCGCTTCAGTGTGATGGTAAACTCGATGCGCCGGGCCGAACCGTCCTGAAAGAAAACGGTTTTGCTTCGGGTCAGGCTCTCGATCACGAACATGCCATGAATCGCGCCGCTGCCCTCGATAAGCGACCACGCCTTGCCTGTTTCCGCCATCAGCTGGATCGCCATTAGCGACACTCGGCCGCCGGTCAGTTCCGGCAATAGGACGCCGCTCAATGTGATCGTTTCATCGTCCGGCCCCAAAAACTGGCTTTGAGGTCGAAGCCCGACGCGGCTGTTTGTCGGGTGTCGCCATGACATTTGGTGCTGAAATTCCTGGTATGGAACGGTTTGCAGCATGAACACGAACATGCCTAATGCCATCATCATAATGAATCCTCACTCAAAATCGTTATAACTGCTGTTCACCTTGGCGCGCGCCTGCCGTTCTCTCGCGTCAAGTTGTCTGGCGACTTCCCGCGCGATATCTAACGCGCTTTGTCCAGGCTGCGGATTGATGGTTATCGGCGCGTGGATCTCGACAATTGGCGCACTGGTACGCTGATATGACGCGCTGCCGGCTGAGCGATATTGGTTCCCGGCCAGGCTGTGTGGATGTAGCGGGGCGTCTGCTGCTGTTGCACCATTCATGAACAGGGCGGCAACGGCGGCCATTGCTGCGGTGTTTCGGCGGCTGGTGACGTTTACCGGCCCGCTGACGATTTCCGGCCCATACTCTCCGACAATGCCGAATTTACCCAGCGGGATACGGCCGCCTTTATCATGCTCTCCTGTGTAGCGATAGCGTATTGCATCAGCTGAATTTCCTGTCGGCCCTGGCGTCATCATGACACCGGCGCGGCGGGCCGCATCGGCAACGGCAGGGTTTTCCTGCGCCAGTTTGCGCGTTTCTGCCGACCGTACCTTGATTTCGTCCAGCTTATCCAACACCCACTTGATTGAGTCCGTCAGCAGTTTCAGCGGGGTTAGCGCCATCTCAATGCCTGCTGCCAGAAATTCTCCGAACGTCTTACCGGCCGTTGCTGCGCTGTCCAGACTGTCTTTTGTCGATTTCACTGGCGTCAGCAAATCTGTAAACCAGCCCCACAACGCTTTAACCTTGTCGCCTATCCAGTTGAATACCGGCATCAATGGCGCAAAAGCGTCCTTGATCGGTGCTGCGGCGCTTTTGAAGCCTTCGACAACACCGCCGAGAAACGCCTTGATAGGCTTCCAGTATTTGTAAATCAGCACGCCAGCGCCAACGATCGCGGCCGCAATCAGTCCCAGCGGGCTGAGTAGAATGCCGAACATACTCGCCAATCCGCCGAGGGCGAAGCGGAGGAATCTCAGTGGTGAGGTTGCCAGCCAGGTAAATACGCGCCCAACTCCTTTCATCCCCTTGGCGGCTGTCTGTAGTGGTGATGATGCAAATGTCATTACTGCGCGGCTGGCGTTACCTAACCCTTGCTTGGAGAATGTCAGCGCGCTTTTCCCTGCTTCAAGTAATGAGCGGCTGAAGCTCCCGACTTGCTTTTTAGTGATAGGCGTCGTACTGGCGAATTTCAGCATGCTGAGTGAGAGGTTAGGCAGCAGGCGAATACCTAACATGCGGGTGCTGAACCGGAGCAGGGCAAACGGGCCGAGCAGCCCGACTACGGCGATCGCCAGCGTACCGAAAACGGTCGTTGCAATAGCGGCTGCTGCCCCTATCTTAACTATGGCGGCGCTTATGTTGGGGTGCGCTTTTAAAAACTCAGCAACGCCGTGCAAAACGTTGCTGATGCCTTTGGCCGTTTTTCGTAGCCAGGCGTCGTTTTTTTCAAACAGTTCAACGCTGATATTTTCCAGGGCAGCATGCAGCATCGTCATGTCGCCTTTCATGTTATCCAGCATGGTGCCGGATACGCGCGCGGCCTCGCCATCATACTCACCCGGCGCGCCGCGCATTTTTTGCAGCTTGCCATCTGATACCGCACGCATCAACTCACCGAATCCAGTGACCGCATACATGCCAGCAATATCTTTGAAAATCTTACCGCGATCGACGTTCCCCATTTTTGACGTCTTCTTGTCGATATCTTTCAAAATATCGACCAAGTCGCGCATATTGCCGTCTTTGTCTTTGGTTTCGACGCCTAGTTTTCTGACGGTGGGGCTGTTGCCAATTCTGCTGAGAATAGCGCGCATTGCTGTACCAGCTTGGCTACCTTGAATGCCCGCGTTCCCCATGATCGCCGTGGCGGCTGAAACGGTTTCCAGGCTTTGCCCATATTCGCGGCCGACGCCGGCGGAATATTTCAATGACTCGCCCAGCATCGGAATATCAACGTTGTTCCGTGTGAACAGCGCGGTAAGCACGTCCGCCACTCTGTCCATTTTTTCCGCCGGGATCCCCATCGCGGTTTGAATGTTTGACGCAATATCGGCTGTCGTGCCCAGGTCAATGTCGCCGGCCGATGCCAGATTCAGCATCCCCGGCATGGCTTTTAATACCTGCTGCGGTGAATAACCCGTTCTTCCGAGGAAGTATTGCCCCTCGGCAACCTGGAGATCGGTAAATTTTGACGATAGCGGCAGGGTTCTCGCCTGATGGCGCAGGGCCATCATTGCTGGGTCTGACTTGGACGGGATGCGCGTTACAGCCTGTGTTTTGCTCATCATCGCGTCAAAGTCATAACCGACGTGCAAGGCATTTGCCAGCCCGCGACCCATCGCGCGCCCGGTGGCCATCGAGGTATAACCCACCCCGGCAGCCATGACTTTTCGCTGATTACTCTCGTCGAATTGATGGCGCGCAGCATTCAGCCGTTTTTGCTGCTGGGCCTGCTGCTCAAGTCTTCGCTGCTGTGCTGCAAGTGCGTCGGTTGTCCCGCTGATATTGGCGCGCAGCGATCGCTGGGCCTCACCAAGTCGGTTAGTCGCCATGCCGCTGTTTTGCAGTGCGGTGCGCTGGTTTTGCAGTGACAGCCGGAGATCGGAATATTTTTGCTGAAGGCGGGCCGCTTCCTCCCTGGCTTTCTGAAATTGGCGCGCCTGCCTGGCCGTCGTGGTTTCCGTTGATTTCATGGCGATAGCCAGATTGCGCGCTTTATCGCGGGCAGTGCTTAGCGCCTGCGCGGCGGCGGCTACCTGGGCTTTTGTCTTGCGGAAACCGTCAATTTTCCCAGCCTGATTATCCAGCTGTTTTAATTGGTCTTTGGTGGCTTTAACAGAAGCGGCCAGCGCTTTATTGCTGGCCTGCATGGATTTAAACGGGCGGGTGACTTTATCGACCGCGCTCAGTAAAACCTGCAATCGGAGGTTTTTGTCACTCATCACTTGCCCCACTGCGGATTATGGCTTTATGCCGCCACTCCAGCAGCTCGGCCAGCGGCATTGAGTCGGTGACGGTCGGCGGCCAATGGAAGACGGCGGCAATATCCGCCGTCAGATCTTCTACTGTCAGCTGTTCAGGAAATCTGACCTGACCGAATTCGGTAAGAAAAAAATCGCCACAGCTTGCGACAGCTGATAAAGGTCAGCCGGATCGAGGTTGGCAACCTCGGCCGCCGTCAGGTTCGGCGTGGTGATGCGCGGCAATACCCTGATCAGGGAATCGACGTCGGTTTCGATCAGTGCCTGCAAACGGGTGCCGCGCAGCGCGCCGGAATTCGGCTTGTTGACTGTCACCTCGGTGATTTGCGTGGTGCCGCGCACGATCGGAACGTCCAGGGTGATCGGCTGGTAGGTCGCCAGTTCTGCGCCGTCTGTCGTCTGTTTTTCTTTCATCACGTTATCCTAATGATTGGTGCTGTTTAGGCGGCCCCTGCGGGCCGCATGAAATACCTGTCAGCAGGCGATTACAAGCCGATGGCGCGGCGGTGCTCCGCCAGGCGGTCAACGCCATCAATGATCTCGACCATGTTCACGGTGTCGATTTCCATCAGGACGCTGCCGTCCCATGTCAGCTTGAAATAGGTGTTTTTGGCGCTCAGCTTGGTCTGCGTGTTGTCGCCCTGCTTATAGTTGCCATGATCAAACTCGGAGAAACGCCCGCGCATGACCACTTCGACGGCAATGATCTCGGCGGTGTCGTCACGCTGGAATGAACCGGCAAAGCGCAGGAGGATGCCGTCAACTTTGGCGATGCCCCATTGCTTGTAAATCTGCGCCTCAATGCCGCCAAGAGTGATCTCGGCGTCAAGTGCGCCATCATCCAGCCCCAGATCAACGCTGGCGCTGCCGTTCATGCCGCCGCCCCGGAATGCTTCAAGCTTTCGGGTCAGCTTCGGCAGGGTGATTTCTTCAATAACGCCCTGGTAGCTGTTGGCGTCATTGAACAGATTCAGATACTTCAGTTTGCGTGGTAAGGCCATCGCGTCCCCCTTAACTGTTCACGTTCTGAGTGAAGTTCATCAGATACTGATCGGTGATGCGCTGGCGCAGCAGCAGGTTTTCGAGCGGCGGCACAGGCGTGTAATCGTAATCCAGCACCAGCTTGCCGGATGCCAGGACGTCCTTATGGTTGGCCGCTTCATCAATCCAGCAATTCCCGTCAACGATGTAACCGCCGTTTTTCAGCTCGCGGAATTTGGCGTTGATGCCCTCGATAATGTCTTTGGCAAGGGAAGGGTGCAGCGGCTGATCTACCGCCCACATCTGCGCCTCGGCCATCGTGTCGGCCAGTACTTGCGCGGTGCGGGTGTAGTTTTCAAACTGGAACAGCGGATCATCGGAGCAGGTGCGCGACCCCCAGAAGCGAAATCCGTCTTTTCGGATCAGCGTGGTAACGTCGTTTTGGTTCAGCAGGTTGGCATCGGTGGTCGCATCCTGCAAATCCCAATAGACGTCGGCGCTGATGCCGGTCACGCCGTTAACGCCGACGTTGGACAGGGTTTTGTGCCAGCCGACCTGCTGATCCAACTTGGCGCGCAGCCCGAGCGCGCGGGCTGTTGCAAACGCGGTTGCGGATGCATTGGTCGTGGTATCCCAGCTCAGGAAATCCGGCCAAATCAACATAGCTTCGCGCTGGCTGAAGTTTTTGCGGTAGTCGATCGCCTCGGATACCGTTTTGCAGCCATAGGCGCTGAGGTAGGCGAAGGCGCGGAGGCTTTGCGCCACGGCCAGCAATTCGGAGGCAACTGCCTCGTTATCATGGCCCGGCACACCCAGAATGCGGGGCTTAACGCCAAGCTGGCTTTGTGCGGCGAGCAAGGCTTTCATGCCGGTTTTCTTGCCCTCGGGGGTCACGCCGCCGACGATATTGGTTGTCGTCTCGGCTTCGGTTTCGCCCTGGGCGACACGCACCACGACAGTGACGGGCTTGGCCTGAGCGGCGATGGCATCCAGCGAGCGGGCGAGGGTGCCGGTTTCGCCAGCCTTGCCGCTGGCGGTCAGGACGTCGGTAATTAACACAGGGGTGTTTAACGGAAATGCTTTTGCGTCGGCGTCGTCACCGGTACAGACCATACCGACGATGGCGGTGCTGACAGTGGTGATGGTGCGGGTGCCTTCGTTGATTTCCTGCACGCGCACGCCGTGGTGATAGTCTTGAGCCATTAGGCGGATCTCCTGTAACGGTGTTCCCCTATGGTGGCGGCGGTGCGCGGTTAATGCATGCGGTGGGCTTTGTGTGGTGGCTGGCACAAGGCGGCGCGAAATCAGCGCGCGGCAAGATGGACGGTGATTACAATGACGCTATTTGCCGTAAAAATAAAGCCCCGCATGGGGCTTAGGCTACGCGGTGCCACAGCATTTGCAGCTTATGGCGCTCGACAACGTTGATCGCCTGGCCCTGGCCGAGCGCTTCGGTTTGCGCCCAAACGGTGTGAGTGTGCGCCGGCACGGTGGCGGAGTGGATATGGTCTTCAGCTTCGCTGGTGTAGTTGCGCGTTCTGTGGCTGTCGTTGTCGGAGCCGACAATATAATCGCCATCCCACGCCTCGCCGGGCGCGGACATTCCTCCCTGGTGCCGGTGTCTACCCGCCGGCGTTGTTTGTAGCGTCTGCGCCCCTTGCTCACTTGTGCTTCCCGACACATTCAGCACCGACTGCGGCAGATTGGCTCGCGTGATGTTTACCGTATCGTTGCCGCCCAAAGTGCCGACGTCTGAACCGTCCGCTTTTGCCGTTCTGATCGTCAGGTGTTCGCCGGCGTACTCCCATGTTGACCACGGCCATTTAGTGTTAGGGTTCACGTTCTGATTGAACAGGCGCGACGATCCGACGGGGTTGTCCTGCTCCCAGGCGTCACGGATTGCCGTTTTTACTGCGGCGGCGATCGCCTTGTTTACGCTTTCGCCCAGCTCGCCGATCGCTTCGTCCGTGTAGTCCTTTGCCGCGTCTTCCGCTCCCTTGACATCCTCGGCGGTTGCCAAAATCACCGACGGATCGGCGATCAGCTCCACGTTTGCCGTGCTGCTGACCTTCAGTTGCATCCTGATGATCTGGAAGCGGCCCGAACCTTCTGCCAGCAGCGGCTTATACGTCTCCGGCATGTTGCCGACGGCGACGCATTCGCCATCGTCGGCATAAAGCGCCAGCTCACGCAGCCAGAAGCCGCCGACCTGCGGCGGCATGATCATTTCAACTTCGATGACGCTGGCGTCACTGTCAGCGATCACCAGCTTATTCAGCTCACCGCGATACCGCTCACCGATCAGCCCGGCGTTGGCGGTGCTGGGCTGGGGTAGACGCCCGCCTCCGTCGCCGACGGCCATTTCCTTGATGGCTATCGGCGTGCCGGTAACAGCTGCATTTGCCAGCTTCTCTGCGCCGGCGGTGGTGATCATTGCGCTGTATTTTTTCTCGCTCACGCTCAGCCCTCCTAAATCAGGTCGTTGCCGCTCATTAAATGGTGATCCCGCGGCGGCTGTAATACCCCTGGAAGTACTGATAAATTTGCGCGATTTCGTCATCACTCAGTGCGCGGTCATAAATCAGCGAGGCGTAGTTAAGATGTGGGGCCGATCCTTCTGCCCAACTCTGCCCAATAAGATATGTGAGGGCTGGATTTGCGAACGACGCCACAGGCCAGCCAGGGGTAACAGTTTTGACCTGGTCGTTGGTCATGTCTCCGATTAATAGCCCCTTGCCCACATCACGGCCATGGAAGAAAGCGGGGGTGCTGTCTGTGCTTCTGGTATTCATTCCCAAACTGTAGGCGTTATTGAAGGGATTTCCGCTCGCATCAGTGCCTTTGTAATGCGAGTAAACATAGATTGCAGGCGGTGCAGCACCTTGCATCAACAGCGATTTACCCGCATCAGTGCTTCCTTTGAAGCTGGAAATCAGGAAACAGCGGCTTGTCGCTGTCGACGGCGCGGTCGCAATAGAAATCAGCGTTGCCTTTTCGCTTGTCGGCACGCGGGTATCGATGTAATTACTTGTCGAAAACTCGAAAGCCTCGCCTTTCTGAATGGGGTTCCCGTGTGGGACTGCTGGCGCGCCTCCGGGGGCGAGGTTAGCCGTCAAATTTCCGCGGCCAAAGATATTGGCATATGTCAGCCCTTCAGTACTGAATGGCGGATTCCAGCCGTCTGGTTTAGAAATAGACGCGCCGGCAACGTTTGATTTAATGACCATGACCATAATATTACTCTCCGATTTCAATCGGCATGCAGAATTGCACCGATGCGTTATTTAATGGATAGGGCTTGCCGACCAGCTCAGGAATATTTTCATCCGCATATTGGCCGCTCCCCGCCCGATACTCGTAATTTGCCAGTGATGCAAAATTGTCACTGTCAAAAACGTTACCGTTACCGTTATGGGCTGCTTTATCGCCATACCACAGTTTTGCCTCACCTACCGGTAACGCTGCCAGCGTGATTTTTATAATGGTGTCGGCGGCAATTTCCACTGACTGAATCGGCACGGTGCTATCGGTGCTATCGGTGCTGTCAGTGATACGGAATCCCTTATCGGCATATATCGTCGGCACGCGGCCGACATATGCCGGGCGGAATTGCAGCGGCGGGCTGGGGACGTGATACAGCACATACACCACGCGGCCGATACGCACGATGCGGATAGGGCCGAGCGGTTCCCAGCCTTGCCCCTCATTCAGCACGCGGTGCATCACCTTGGCGAATTGCATGTCCATCCAACGATAGCCATTGCTTGTCAGGTGGCCGCCTTTATCTGGGAAGGGATAAGCCGGCGTCACCAGGTAGGCGTTTGCGTTTTCTTTGCAGAATTCCCATTGCGCCATACCTATGCCAAGGTCATATTTATCGACGGTATAGCCGGCCCCGGTTTGGTACATAAATATCGCAGGCGGTGATTTTTGCCCGGCAATACCGCTCGCCATATCGTTTGTCATGTCAGGGAATAATGTCCCCATCTCTTTCTTATATCCGTCTTTGGTCTGTACGCCGCCGCGTGTGCCGTTGTAGTTCCATTCACCTTGGATGAAAATGAATGCGGCAATGGCATAACTGACGCCAAGCCCATCGGCGATAGCTTTGACTTGTTTCACTGCTTGCAGCGGGCGCTGGTATAACTCCGGTTTAGCGCCTTTTGAAAGTTCTTCGATAGTGCGGCCGTTAACGCCAGTGCTTGATACGACAAAGCGTCGCCCCGGATCGCGCTCCAGGCAATTTTTTTGCAGCCATAGCTTACGCAGGAAATTTGTCAGCGCCGCACCGCCTTCACCTTCATTCCCGGCACCTACCCCAAGAGCGGCAACTTGCTCATCGGTCAGAATGGTGCTTCCGTCGCCAGACTGAACTACAGCTTTCAGCGGTTTAAGCACTGCATCGCCCACAGGAACAAACTCAGCAGCTGTGCGGCTTTTAGGGCGCACGCTGTCGCCCAGCATCAGGTTGTCATAGTCTGCCGTTGGCTCCTTGGTGAGCGAGGGCCAGCCTTCCTGCTGTGTGCCCAGGCTCTGGCTGTACATAACCAGGTGATTCAGGGCAGACACAAGGCGCTGAATATCGGCGTTGTACCTGTCGCGTACAGATTGTGAATAGGCTTTGTTCTGCGCATCATGCGCCACTAAATCGAACTCACTCACGCCGCCGCTGCCAGCGTTTAGCGGGTTGCCATCCAGATCGATATAGTCCCGGTAAAAGCCGTCCACGTCCTCAAGTCGTAGCCAGGCGTCCGACGTTTCGAGGGTGGAAAATTTGCCATGCCCCTGTAGCGCTTTTGGCGCTGGTACTCCATCGCGCCCGACGATTTCAACGACAAAATCATCTACGTCCTGATAAGTGATGCCGGGCCGATCGCCGACGTGGGTAATTTTCAGGTCGTCCAAAAATATACCCTGTGGCGATAACAGACTTTTAATCGTACCGAAAGCGCCATTATCGAATAAGCGCCACACAGAGAAATAATCTTCATCAACCATATCAACCAGCAAATTACCGATCGCATCATTTAAATAAAAGTAATCTGTTATTTTTTTAACCAGCTCGCCAGTCGGTAACGTTTTTCCCGTTGCCGTGGCGACGCCACCCATATTTTTATATTCGGCTAGCCATGCGTCGGTGCTTTCAATGCGCACGGAAAAACGCGCATTCAGCGGAATGCTACCTTCATTGATTTTTGCCTGTGCCTTTTCCACGTTGTCGAAAGGCTGTTCGCCGACGGATAATCCCTCGATCGCCTGTTTCAGATACTGCGTGCGGTTCGCCAGCTGCTGCGGCTGGATATTTGCAACTCCATCGCGGCCCCCGATCACTTTGTCGCCGCGCTGGATTTGATAAACGCTATCTACCCATTGGCCGCTTTCATTAATTTTCGTCATATCACTCCCCGGAATAGTGGTAGTCGCCGCTGAAACCCGCAACGCCGTTATATTTGATGCTGTCGTCCGGCTCGTAGTCGGCCGGATAAATGGTGACGATATCGCCGTCATGTACCGTAATGGCGGAGTAGATAACGCCAGTGACGGCGGTCGCAATGTTCAACTGGGCAATGTGGCGACTAACCGGCCTGGCGTCGCCAATCAATCGCTTCAGCTCCCTGACGATTTCGTCAGTGATCCCGACGTCGTTCACGTCGATGGTGAGACGGAACGTGCCGCGCGGGTCGGCGACCTCCCACCATTCAGCGATCGACATTGAAAAACCCATTGCCTCAATGACACGCCGGATGGCGGCAACCGTTCCCTTGCGGCGATGAATGTAAAATGCATCCGTCACGGCCTTGCGCTTCTCTGCCGCCGTCCATTTCTCGTCCCAGCGGTCTACTGAAAACGCCCAGGCCAGATAGGGCAAAAATTTTACCGGGCAGCGCGCCGGGTTCCACAGGTCACGCAGCGGGACGCTTAGATCGCTGATACCGGCGCACGCCTCCGCTGCTCGCCGCTCAAGCTGCGATGAACCAGGCGGCAACAGGCTATTCATCTGAACCGCCGATCCTGATGTGGTAATCGGTGCAGTTGGCGGCCTGGGTACGATCTAGCACCACGTCAGCGAGCGGCGCGGCCAGTTCAACGCGCTGCACGCCCTGGGTATGCAGTGCGGCATAGATGGCTGATAGCCGAATATCGCGGCCCAGCCGGCGCTGCTCGTTGATGTAGTTTTTTAGACGCAGCTCGGCATCGGCCATGATCGGCTCAATCGCCGGGCCGGGGTAAACGTAGAGCGTGGCATCAATCTGATAGTTAACAATTTTTGCAGACTGCACGGTCAGGCGGTCGGCAACCGGGCGGACTTCCTCGTCATTCAGCGCGGCGCTGACGGCGGCCAGCAGCTCCGGCGATGCCGTGCCGTCGCCGTCGCGGGATAACACGCTGATGGTGACTTCTGCCGGCGCAGGGCTGATCGCTGAGGCGTCGGCGACTTTGCCGTCAGCGCTCTGCGCATGAAATTCATAGGCCCCGGTCGGGCCGGCGACGCTCATACCTTCGAACGCGGCGGGGATGCGCTGGCGCAGGTCGGCATCGCTTTCCATCGTCGGCGGTACGGGTGGCACAGCACCCGGATCACCCTGATCGATCACCAATCGTTTCACGTCGTTGTTGGCGGCCAACTGATCGAGGTCGCTGCTCATGGCGTAGGCCACCATTACGGCCTGCGCTGCCTCATTGACGCGCTGGCGTAACAACACCTCACGGTAGGCGGATTCTTGCAGGACTTTGACGATCGGCTCGGACTCATAGCCCAGCGTGCGGCGCACTGCTTCCCGTTCTTCCTCCGGGTACAGGCTGATCAATCGCTCTTTGCGCGCATCAAAGAGCGTTTCATAGTCCAGCGCTTCAATGACATTGGGGCGGGGTAGCTGACTCAGGTCAATCGTCGCCATTATTGCCCCCTGATCGGTAATGAAAATTGAACACGGCCGGCGGTATCGGTTCGGTTGCCGACCAGGTCAACAACCATTTCCCCGTCCATGTTCGATGTGATGTTGACGGCGGTCAGGGATATGCGGTTTTCCCAGCGCAGCACCGCACCATAAACAGCGGCCATCATTTGAAGCTTGAGCGCCGGATTTTGCGGCTGGTCGATCAGGGCCGACAGCTGCGAGCCGTATTTGCGGCGCATGACGCGACTACCGACGGGGGTGATCAAAATGTCGCTGACAGACTGGCGGATGTGGTCGATCTCGCTGATAGCCTGGCCGCTGTTACGGTTCATGCCGAGATACATCATGATGTTGGCCCCCCGGTGTTGCCGCCGCCGTTCTGCACGTTGCCGTGATAATGCAGATGGACGATTACGCCGTTGGAGTTAAAGCCTCCGCCGGTGTGGGTGATATTGCCGTACATTTCGCCGCCGTATTTCAGCAGCAGCGATCCGGCGATCAGCTTGTTGGTGCATTCCACGACGGGCGCATCCAGCGTGATCATCTGGCTGGCGGTAACGACGACGACGTTTGACGTGGCGCTGATTTTCTCAGCGGCCTGGATATCGGCGTATTTCATGCCACGCGCCGTTAGCGTGCTGTTTTCCGGCTCGTACTCAATGACCGCGCCGTCGGGAAAATCAATGCGGACGGCGTCAGGTGAAGCGGATGGCGCAGAGTGCTGATCGGAGAACACAGCCGGCAGCACAAAGCCGGTGGTCAGCTCACCGAAAATGCTCAACACGATCACTTGTTCGCCCACCGACGGGGCCGACCAGAAGCGCACCCGGCCGGCGCGCAGCGTCAGCCAGTTCAGCCAGTCGGTTTCATTCGCGCCGGTTAATACGCGGCATAAGCCTTTCGCCGTATCCACGTCGGACACGGTGCCGATGCGCACGATGTTAGCCAGGCGGCGGCGTAGTTCAGTGAGGATTGCATTCATACCGCCAGTGTGACGCGGGCGGGCGCGGGGGGCATGCGATGCGCTTTGTGCCATCGCTGGCACAAGGCGACGGAGAGTTGTGGGAGTTAGATATTACCAGGCTTTTGAGCCGTAACTATTTTCACAGAAGCCTTTAACCCATTGCCATGGGTCGCCTGGGCAACGTTCCCAACGCAAATAACTGTCTTCGCGGATGGCGTTCATATACCAAGCGAAAAGGTTGTTTTCATCCCAAGTTCGACGCGTTTCTAAGGGGATTTGAGATAATTTTTGACGTAGTGCCTGAGCAAACTCTTCCTTCAGCATTTTTTCACCTGTTACTGATATCCGTGGAATAGGAAATATTATCAGAAAAACGGTATTCATCGGGATGCTATGTGACTGAGCGCCAGATCCTTGATCCATTCGATATCGTCGTCAGTAAAGCCGAGCAGTTGCCGGCGCTCATAACGCACTGTTGGGCCGTTCCGGCTGACTTTATCACGCAGGCCGTAATGGTGGACGGCGGACAAATTCGTCACGCCGGCGGCGAAGGTGACGGCGGCTTCATCGGGGCCGGATTCCGTTTTCATAAAGCGCGCGGTGCGCAAGCGCGTGAACATCTTTCGGCGGATGCGGCCCTGTTTGTCCCGGCGCTTGTGTTTGCGCGGAACGTAGGGGGAGCCGTCCGGGTTTTTTTGCTCTTGGATATGCTTTTGCTGGCGCTGGCGCAATTCTTTCGCCACCTGGCGGGTGAATACGCGCCGCGACTGCGGGGAAAGCTGTTGGAGCAAGACAGAAAGGGTATCGTCCAGCGTCTGGAAATCGTCTAAGCGGCCCATGCTGCCACCTTCCGGCCCTGCATCCAGATTTCAAACTCGGTGACGTTGTTCGGTGGCGGTGGCGGTTCCTCGACGTGGCTGACGTGCAGCTTGCCGTTCTCTTCTTTGACGATCACGCGCTCCGTCAGTTTCAGATCAATGCTGATATCTCTCACCCCGTTATTCAAGAAATCCGCCTCGAAGGTGAAGCCGTCGCCGCGCTTGTCCGGGTTCGCCATAATGTCCGGCTGATTGGTGCGTAGCCAATGCAGAATAGGGACGATCAACAGATTGGCGTCGTCGGCGTAGTTGGTCACGATCATATTGAGGGTGTATTGATACTCAAACGACAGCGACGGGGCGAAGGTGCTGTAAATCGTGCCCTTATCAATAAAAATATGCAGGAAATCAGGGTTTTCTCTGATGTGATTGACGGCGTCGCCCAGGGCGGCGCGCAGGGAGTCGGGTTTTAACATGGCAGTTCCTACGGTTGCGTCAGGCAGACGTCGCGAATGTAGTCTTGCAGCCCGGCGATCTGGCTATTGGCGGTTTCTATTCGCTTTCTGAGGGTGAAATAATCCCGTTGAGCGGCGTCAGTAAGTCGGGCGGCGGTTGCATCAACCATGCCGGCGGTGCCGGAGGTCGGGCATGAGGCGTTGAGGCGCAGCCGGCGGCGGCCAGCATCAATATCGTGTTGCAGATCATCAATTTTATTTTTTGCATCGGTCAGCTCTCGGCTTCGGTTTTCGTCGATAGTGGCGACGGCTATTTGTGTTTTATTCTGCCACTCGATCTGGCCGGCCAGTCTTTTGTTGTCGCGTTGCAACGTTTCGCGTTCCTGGCGCAGCCCCTGATTGCTGTAAACCAGAAACGCCAGCGCACAAAGCGCGATCAGCGTGGCGCAGGCGGTCAGGCGGGTCATTTCTGCCCCCAGGTGCAGACCTCGTGTTCAATATCGCGGCGATTCATTAAGCCTTTCCACGGCTTACCGCCGGCATAAATCCACTGGCGCAGGCCGTCGCATGCGCCGGCATAGTCGCCGGCGTTCAGCTTGCGCAGCAGGGACGAGCGCTCAAAGGCGCTGACGCCCACGTTATAGCTGAAACTGATCAGGGCGGCTTTTTGGTACTCTGTCGCCGGCACTTTTACCGAACGATTGACCGATCGCGCAAAGGGGATCAGGTCTTTGTCCAGAATTGCCTTGCATTCCGCCTGGGTGTAGCGCTTGCCCGGCACGATATCGGCCCCGGTATGGCCGTAACATACGGTCAGCACGCCGGCCACGTCGCGATAGGGTTCAAATCTGACGCCCTCAAGCTCAGGGATCATCAACGTGGCGATCGCCAGCGCGCCAGTGCCGGCCGCACCGAACAGCTTTTTACGCAGGGCAGATGACATTGCCATTAATCGGCTTCCTTATTAAAAAGCCCGCGTTTCGCCGGTGGCTCGGTAATGATCCCGGCGCTGACGCCTTTCTCATAGGCCCGCGTGCGCCGCCAGTCGAAATAGGTCTGCGTGAGATAGGTGATCAGGCCCAGGAGAAAACCGCCGATCACGGCTACCTGATTCCAGTCAACGTGGCGAAACCAGTCGATCAGCCCGCCAGTGCATAAGCCGCCGGCAATGCAATAGTTAATACCGGCGGCAATCTTTTCAGTCATGAGTTTCATTCTCCACCTCCCGCGCGCTGGGATTAATCCCACAGTTGCAGGGTCTGAACCGATTCGGATTGAACAATGTCCGGCATATCGACCGGGTAGCCGTGCGGCAATATCGGCCCCTGGTCTGCCAGACCTGGATTATTCAGCAATACTTGCTCGGTCACGTCCTGCGTCTTGCCGTAGTAGCGCTGGCACAGCGCATCAACGGTGTCGCCCTGGTGTGCATACACCTTCATCAGATCAGCTCGACCGTCATGCGCGGCAGCGATTGCAGATCATTGATGGCCCAATCTGCATCGCGGCGGAGATCATCGATCGACGGTTCGATAGCGTCGGCGCGCTTTGAACCGGAGGCCGTGGCGTCGAAACTGCGAAAACGCTCGGTAACGCTGGCCTGAGTCAGACAGAACACAGCACGGCGATAAAGTTGTAGGCGGGTGCTCTCGTCGTCCAGGTGATCGGCGGGAACCTGTTCCAGTTCGCTGTAGCCCGCGCGTTGCTGCTGCTTGCGCCAGCCTGCCAGCCGATCGTTGACTTCGTTGATGGCGTTCCGCGCCGCCTCAAGCAGACGCGGCTGGGTGATGGTGCCGTCCTGCCGCATGTCTTCGCGGTACTGTTTCAGGTCGATATCCGGCCAAAAGTCCGTATTTTTGATGACGGTGCTGGCCGGCGGCGTCGGCTGCTTGGCGATGTCGATTTCCAGCGCGTTGCCGGGCTTTTTGTCGCCGGGCGCGGGTTCTATTGCGATGCTGACCATACGTTTTCCTGTAGATGGGCGGTGGACGGGAGCGTTGATGCGGTTTAAACCTGTCGCGGCTCCCGTGCCGCCCTCGCCGGGGGCGATTCGGTTAACTTCCTGCCTGAATGGCTTTTTCCAGCTGCTTGATATCCGTTTTTACGCCGGAGTTTTCATCTTTCAGCAGGGCTTTTTTCAGCATGTCCAGTGCCAGCACGGCGTCGCCGTCCTGGCGCAATGCATAGCCAACAAACTTGAACAGACGGGCTTTCACCCGATCGGGCATGTCCTGATTTGCCAGCAGTTGCTGCGCGCGTTGCAGCTGCGCCGTGTTCAGCGGCCGGCCGGCGGAAAGATCGCGCTGTGCAGCGGCGGCGATCTCTTCGGCGAGCAGGCAACTGGTCGAGCGGTCGAAACCGTCGGGCGCAACCAGATCGTGCCGAATGGCGTACTCGCCGATATCAAGGGCATATTCCAGGTTGCCAATATCCAGAAACCATACCAGCACGCGCATCAGGATCGCATCCTGCCGGCCTGCGTCGCTTTGCAGCACACCGGCTACCCACGGCATGTAAGTAGGCAGCATGCCGCGCTTCAACTCGGCTTTGGTTTCGTGGGACTCGACGCCGCTCAGCCGCGCCAGATCCTGCTGCATCTTGAACAGCAGCAGGTCGTAGTTGCCCAGATGGCTCAGGCTGGCCGCCTCATCCAGTGAGGCGGACTGCTGCGCGGCAATGTAGTGCTTGTGTCTGCGTGCCGGGCTGCTCATGGATTAGCCCTCCGGATTTTCCGTTGGTTGCTGCACTGGCTGCTGGCCGGCTGGCGCTGGCGCTTTCGCTTTCAGGATCTGGATATTTTCGATCAGCGCCACGCCCTCGTAGTCTTCAACGACATAGGCTTCGTTGACGGACTCGTAGTTTTCGATGCGGTCGCGTTTCGGGTTGTCGATGATATGGCGGCGGCGCGTGCCGTCTTGCCAGTAGATCGACAGGTTATCCAGTCGGGTGATGAAAATGGTGTTGTCAGGGAAGGACGGAACACGCACCGCCTGCAAGCCGCCCAGCCGCTTCTGGCTGATGATGATATCGGCGGCCAGGGCTTCAGTGTTCGGCTGTTCCTGGTTGACGAGCGGGAAATATTTGTCCGCCAACAGGGAGCGGCCGACAACGGCGACCAGCTCGGTGTCGTCCTGGAACCAGGGCGCGATCAGCTCGTTGACGGCATCCATCACCAGCGCATCCAGGTTGTGATAGTCGCCATCGATACCGATGCGGATTTTTTCCGACACAACGCTGCCGTCCTCGCCCAGCACCTTATCCATCACCTGCTCTGGCGCACCTTTGCGAACTTTCTGCAACCAGCCGATGTTAACGTCCTGCAACAGCTTATTGACGGTGATATCCGAGGTTTTAGCCCGGCTGATGCCGTTCCAGCCGATCATAATGCGGTCGAGGCCCTGGCGCTTCACGATCTGGTTGCGAATACGGATCTGGAAGTCTTTGAACTTGGCCCAGGCGTCCAGCTTGGAATATTTCAGCGCGGTGTCAAAGTTGGTCTGGGTACACACATAGCCCACTTCGTCCAGGCTGCTTGGATCCATCGGTTCACGTTCTTTGTCGTCGGTATTGGTCGTACTGGCGATAGGGCGGTCAATGCCCAGACCGACTTTAGAGCCGCTCTGTTCGTCAACGGGAATGATGTTGATCTGTTTCAGAAAGCTGCTGCTTTCCTGAATCTTGTCTTCCAGACGCTGCGTTACCGTCGGATCAACGGTGAATTTTGCGGCTACGTCTTCAGGTTCGATGTGGTTCAGGTTCGCGACCTGGCTCAGCAGCATTTTATATTGCTTGCGGGTATTCGGTTTCATTGATTGTTCCTTGTTCCGGTCGTTTATGTCGATGCGGTGCCTGTTTTCGCCGTTAGTCCGTCAGCAGTCGGTTAAAACTTCATCGCCGCCGCCGGTTGACAGGTCTCGGCGGTGCGTCGATCGGTCGGTAGTGCTGAGGGTGGTTTTCAGCTCGGAAAGCTCTGTTTTCGCGTCTTTCAGCTGACTTTCCAGCGATTCGACGGTGGTTTTCAGACCGGAAAATGCTTCGACTTTGGTTTCAAGCCCTTGCTGACGTTCTGCGACAAACTCCACCGCCTGATGAACGTCGGAAAAACGCCCGTCATCGGAGTGCTGTTTTTTGCTGAACATGGCCTTGATGTGGGTCAGAAGGTTTGGTTTTTCGGTTTCTGGCGCGTCAAATTCCATAACGGTTTCTTCCATCGCCCCGAAGTGCAGCCCGCTGGTTTCGGCCAGGTTGTTGGCGGTGAATTTCATGGGTTCACTACCCAGCGACGCCGGATTGTCGGTAAACGCCAGCCCGGTCAGGTAGGCTTTGCCGGTGTCGGCAAATTGCGGGTAATACTCGATACTGGTGTAAATTTTTTGCCGATCGTTGTTCAGCTTCACCAGCCCATCCGTCGCATCAACCTGCGCTAGCAGCGCCAGCTTGCCTTTCAGTGGGCCGGAGGTGATTTCCTGCGCCTTCAGTGCGACAACATCGCCCTGGGCCTTAAAGTCGCCGTTTGGAAAAATGCTCAGGTAATGCTCAAGGTTGGCACGCGCCGGGCGGAATGCTGGCGAGAAGGTTTCCGCCATTTCTTCGATATGCCGGCGTTCGATTTTGCGGCCGTCACTGGTCGCGCCTTCAACGGCGACGCGGAAAAATTTTGATATTGGCATGGGTAAGCCCCGATCAGTCAGCAGATGGGCCGGTATTGGCCGTGTTTGGCCTATGTTGGCTGGGGCGGGATGGCGGGACAACGCGGCGGCTTTGTGTGGTCGATGGCACAAGGCGCTTTAGGGGTGTTGGTTGTGGCGCGTAGGTAGCCTTTCGGTATTGAAACGTTGAAATTCAGGCCGATAAAGCATGAGCGCTATTACTATCAGCACCGATCTTGATCCCCGCCGTCAGGCCATGTACCTGTATTGGCAGGGGCTTCGCGTCACTCGCATAGCCGAGATGATCGGGGAGAATCCCGTCACGGTACACAGTTGGAAACGCCGCGACAAGTGGGACGATTACGGCCCGCTCGATCAGATGCAGATCACCACCGCCGCCCGCTATTGCCAGCTGATACTGAAGCCGGACAAAGAAGGGCGCGACCTCAAGGAAATTGACCTGCTGGCGCGCCAGGCGGAACGGCACGCGCGCATCGGCAAATACAACGGCGGCGGCAATGAGGCCGATCTCAACCCCAACATTGAGAGCCGAAACGCCGGGCCGCGCCGGCGCACGCAAAAGAACGTTTTCACCGACGAACAGCATGCCCGGCTGAAAGAAATCTTTCTCGAACAGATGTTTGCCTATCAGCGGCGCTGGTACGAGGCGGGGTTGTCAAAAGATTTTCGTATCCGCAACATCCTGAAATCGCGCCAGATCGGCGCGACGTACTATTTTGCACGAGAAGCCCTGATCGACGCCCTGGACACGGGGCGCAATCAGATGTTTGTTTCCGCCTCGAAAGCACAGGCGCACCAGTTCAAAAACTACATCATGGCATTTGCGCAAGAGGTCGATGTGGAGCTGCGCGGGGAAACCATCATCCTGCCAAACGCGGCGGAATTGCATTTCCTCGGCACCAACTCCAACACCGCACAGGGCCGGCCAGGCAATCTGTATCTGGACGAATATTTCTGGATCCCCGGCTTCAAGAAACTGCGCCGCGCCGCATCGGGTATGGCGTCGCAAACCCGCTACCGTTCGACCTACTTTTCCACCCCGTCGAGCATGACGCATGAGGCCTATGCCTTCTGGAATGGCACGTTCTTCAACAAGGGGAAATCCAAGGATCGCCGCCGTGAAATTGACGTTAGCTATAAACGCCTGGCCGGCGGCGTGCTCTGCGAGGACAAGCAATTCCGCCAGATCGTCAACATTGAAGATGCGTTGCGCGGCGGCTGCGACCTGTTTGACCTTGACGAGCTGCGAGAGGAAAACAGCGATGAAGATTTTGACAACCTGTTCATGTGCAACTTCATCGACGATACATCGTCCGTCTTCCCGATGGGCGAAATGCAGCGCTGCATGGTGGACAGCTGGGAGCACTGGACGGACGTCAAGCCGTTTGCGTTGCGTCCGGTAGCGTCGCGCGAAGTCTGGCTCGGTTATGACCCTGCCAGTTCTGAGGATGGCGACAGCGCCGGGTGCGCGGTCATCCTGCCGCCGCTGGTTGCCGGCGGAAAATTCCGGGTGCTGGAGCGCCATCAGTGGCGCGGGATGGATTTTGCGGCGCAGGCCCGCAACATCAAGGCGCTGACCGAACGTTACAACGTGAGCTATATCGGTATCGACAACACCGGCCTGGGCCGTGCGGTGTCGCAACTGGTGCGCCAATTCTTCCCGGCGGTGAACGCCATCAACTACAGCCTGGAAATGAAAACCGACCTCGTGCTGAAGGCCCGCGACGTGATCCGTTCCGGCCGCCTGGAGTTTGATGCCGGCGCGCTGGATATCGCCCAGGCGTTTATGTCCATCCGCAAGCAAATGACGGCCACCGGCCGCCGGGCAACCTATGTCACCAGCCGCGCCGAAGGCGTCAGCCACGGCGATGTGGCCTGGGCCGTCATGCACGCCTTATTCAATGAACCGCTCGAAGGGGCAACCGGTAGCAATACAGGTTTTATGGAGATCTACTAAATGAGCAAGCGCAACCGGGGCCGCAAGCACGCCCAGCCGACGACACAGAAACAGACTGGCGCGCAACACGTCGAGGCGTTCACCTTCGGCGACCCGATCCCGATGCTGGATCGGCGCGAGATTCTGGATTATCTGGAGTGCTGCGTCGTCGATCGCTGGTATGAACCGCCTATCTCGTTCAACGGCCTGGCGAAGACGTTCCGCGCGGCGGTTCATCACAGTTCACCGATCACGATGAAGCGCAACATCTTAGTGAGCATGTTCAAGCCCCACCGACTGCTGTCAAAGCAGGATTTCAGCCGCTATGCGCAGGATTTTATGGTGTTCGGCAACAGCTTTATGGAGTCGCGTTACAACCGCCTCGGCGGGATAATGAAGCTGGTTCCCAGCCTGGCGAAATATACCCGCCGTGGCGTCAATACGGACTCCTATTGGTTCGTTCAATCGTGGGCGGAGCCGCATCAGTTTGAAGATGGCACCATTTTCCACCTGCTTGACCCGGACATTAATCAGGAGATCTACGGCGTTCCTGAATATCTTTCCTCGCTTAACTCCATCTGGCTGAACGAGGCCGCAACGCTGTTTCGCCGGAAATACTACCTCAACGGCAGCCATGCCGGCTTTATCCTGTACATGAACGATGCCGCGCACAAACAGGAGGATATCGACAACCTGCGCAAAGCGCTGAAGGAATCGAAAGGGCCTGGCAACTTCCGCAATCTGTTCATGTATGCGCCTGGCGGTAAGCCGGACGGCTTGCAGCTTATCCCGCTGGCCGAGGTGGCGGCGAAAGATGAGTTTTTGAACATCAAGAACGTGACGCGCGACGATCAGCTGGCGTCCCAGCGCACGCCGCCGCAGTTGATGGGGATTTTGCCAAATAACACCGGCGGATTCGGGGATGTGGAAAAGGCCGCGCGGGTATTTGCGATTAATGAGCTGGCCCCGTTGCAAGAGCGCCTTTGCGAGCTAAACGACTGGGTAGGGGAGGAAGTGATCAGCTTCAACCCGTATGAACTGCTCAAAAATGAATAATGAGTTACTAGCTTATTAAGTTGCTTGCTTGATGTATGTAATGTGAACCGCCGAAAGGCGGTTTTTGCATTCTTATGCGGCGCTATTCATATCGCATTCATTATCCGTGCGCTATTGTGACATGTCACAGGCGTTTTTTTTCATTAAAATGTCGCGTCACACAGCTGTTGAAAATTAAAATGTGACGTGGCAGGATAACGCCAAGTCGCCTGCCATGCTCAATGTCGGCACTCAACCCGCAAACGCGGTTTTTGCAGAGATCGAAAGTGATTCTTTGCCAAAAAAACGCCGCATATCCTAAGTGCAACAATCCGCATAGTTCATTGCATACCTAATCACCCCTCAAAACCGCACCAGACAAGGCTTTAGCGCCTTTTTCCTACTGCATAAAAAGTGAATTGTTAAGCATGCAGCGTGGGGGCGGGGGGGACGGCACGGAACAGGGGATCGATGGGGATCGTTTTTCCTGCCTATCCGCCGCAAACCCCGCACCGCATTCACCTGCGCATCGCTGCGAGGCGATCAGATTTGATGTGCGATCGTTGGTGCAAAGAAAAAGCGCCTCGCTGTGTGGCGTGTAGGCGCTTTGGTGGAGGCGGTAATGTGCGGGTTTTTATGTCGCCGGGCTGGTGTTATTCACTTTTTTGAATATTAATTCACCGCAACTATCTACTACCACAGATTTTAGTTTGGGGCATAATGTGTGAGAGTAAAGTTAAATATGAGAAAACGCACAGTAAAATACGCTATTGTCGGTGTTCTCGTGTTTTCATACGGCTGGTGTAAACGAGTATAATTACGCTAACTTTATAAACTACAGATGCAGCACATAAATAAGCACAGTTTTTTTATCTGTGCTTATAGTTTTAGATTTCTATTTATTTCAAATTTCAGGTAGTATTTTTTTTATTTCTGCTTCAGCTAAGAAGTTCCATCCATTAGCTTCGTTCAACTTCGTTTCTGCTACCACATTCTTTAGCTTGTTTACGGCGTTTTGTTTCCATTGTGGCGCTAAATAGGAGCAATAAATTGATTCTACCGCACTGTAAAAGTAATCTTTTATGTTATGACAAAAGAAAAAGTTCATGCTCACGATGTTTTTTTCTAATTCATAAGACTCAAAAACATATCCGGCATTAGCATTCCAGTATTTTAAAATTCTTATTAATGGTTTTATTAGGTGATAATTATTCTTGTTTTTTTCTGTTAAGCTAAGATTAAAAGCATTAGGATCTGTATTTATCCATGATTGGAAATTATCAGCAGGGGCGGGGATTTGATATCCATAAAATATGTTATATATTGCTGGGACTAATTCAAAAGTAATATGATTAAGGTTTAACCTTATAGTTGGGTGGCTTTGCTTTATTTCTGATGATGTATAATAATATTCAACAAAGTTTTTCAATTTATTGAGATAGGTTTGTGGTTGGTAGCCGGTATTGTTAAATACAATCATATAGTCAACATCAGACTGAGGATCGTATTTTCTTGGCAGCATCGTATATCTGGTGTTTGAACCAAATGTAAAATGATTAGTCACATCTGTAGCATTAAAATATAAATTCAGTCTTGCTTTTAATGTAGCTATCGATGTTGTTACCGAGCTATCTTTCAAAATCGCATTTCTAGCTATAGAATCTAAATATGATTGAACGCTCATTTATTTTCCTTGTCAACGTCGTAAGTAACAAAATCATTTTTGAAGTCAGATTGGGTCATTTTATAAGCCCAGCGAGGGATCGTTGGTGAAGTAATATTTAACTGATTCCTATAATCAGAAAGTACTTGTATTTTCTCTTTCAATTCTTTATCTGGCAAGTTTGTTTCATGTAGTTCGATCTCGCGAAATATCCGTACATTATTTTTAAGGTTATTATATTCTCCTGCTGCGGATTTGTACTGACTCGCCTTCTTGCTTGGGTTCAAAGCAGTATTTATTGCAGTCAAAATCGTCAGTATTATGGATATAACTATTGTTACTATTGTCATATCTTTTACAGCGCTTAATCCAGTAAGTGCAGCTAATATTGCTATAGCCACGCCAACTATTAAATTGCATTTATCCCATGGAACAGAGGCATTATAATGTGACTTCGACGAATAGAGCGCATCCTCTTCAATGCGAAGGCATTCATTTTTAATTTTTTCTATAAGTTGTCTATTCATTTCAAACCTAATAATAATATTTTTTAACATGAGGGGGTTAATTATAGCGCATAGTTCCATACCTCAAATCTCAGTTTTTACACTCATTTTTCCTCTGTTGCAATATGATGTCTGCTGATAGTGCTATAGTGTTGTCAACATCAACTTTCTGTAGCCGGTCGTCTGCCAACACTGGGAATCACCCTGCATGCAACATCCGTTTGGCTCACCTGGCAAGGTGTCGCCGCATTTCCCGCAGCTACTTTTACGCAACTCTGCCAGCTGTTTATGCAACAGCTTGTTGTCTTGCCGTATGAGACCGATCAGGTATTCCGTCACCTCGTAAGGTTCCCTCGCGATCCGGCGCTGCCGGCAACCTTCCAGGATCATCGCCATTTCCTGGCTATCGACGCGCAGGGTTATTGTGGTGATACCGTTGGCCTTGTCGCGTTGGCGCTGGCTGCGTTTACGTTCTGCTGATGTAGTCATACTATTCCTCCGATTCCTTTTGTTTTACCGCTTCTCTTCTCAAATGATTGCCGATAAGCCTTTCCTTCTCGGATACCTGCTGTTTCCATAGCGCAGTAAGGCGAGTCAGCACGCTTGGTGTGGCCGCTGGCGTCGGTTGTAGGTACAAGCAACCGTCAGCCCGCGCTCTATATCGCTTCCCATCAACGATCACCGTTGCTCCTTTGGCCGCCGCCTTCAAAATGTTGTCGTCCAGGCTGAAGCCTATCGACTCAGCGAAGCTTTCTATCCGGCGTTCCTGCGGACTGAGTGGCCGGTGTAGCGTGCCGATCCCCTCGCTCGCGCCCGCCGGTCTGTCAGCTTCTGCATCCTGAATGTCGCCCAGGTAGAAATACGCCAGCGCACGCTGCTGCTGTTCCTGGCGAATCTGTTCGCGCCAGCGTGCTAGGCTGTCCGGATCTGGCTGTTTTGCCCGGATTTGGGGCAGATAATCCCCCTCATCAGGTAAGGCGAAGCCCTCGGCGACTGCCGCGTATGGGTTTTTCACTCTTTCTGGTGGTGTGCTGCGTATCCGCCGGAGCAACAACCGCCGTTCTTTGTCGGTTAATTGCTCAAAATTGAGGTTTTCAGGTGGTGGCGGTGGCTCCGGTAGCTGTTTGGTTTTTAACCTTTCCGGCGATGCCGTACAGTTATTGACAGAACTCCGAGAGGGCGCAGGCGCGCCCTTAAGGTCAACGGCCAGGTCAACGGCACGCGCCGGAACAAACTTCCATTCTGTCGTGCGGGTGATGATTGGCGTGTCGATGCCGACTGGTGGAGAGAAAACCCCACGGATCCGGATCACGTCTTCGCCGTAATCGTTGGGTGTTTCTGCCGGCTCGTAGTAGGTGCGCACGACCAGATCATCGCGGCGGACAAACGGCCCGCCCTGGGCGTTGACGTACTCCGCCCACAGCCCGCCGTCGGCGGCATCGTGCACGGCAGCGAATTCGACGCTCAGGCCGACGGCGGTTTCATGATCGGCCATGCGGCGCAACTCACGGTAAACCGTTACCGGCGCGCCGCCGATAAACTGAAACTGACGAATACGCCAGCGGGCCGCCCAGGCAGACACCGCCGGGGCGACTTCCTTCAGCTCTTTGCCGCTGTCGTCGTCAAGCTCGCCGTCCAGCGCGTAACCGTCGATGTTTTTGCTGATGTATTTAGCGATGTAGCCGGTGGCGCTGCCTTTCTCCGGGTCGATGGCTTCAGCGTGGAAACGGGCCTTTCTGGTGCGCTCGCTGTACAGCTCGCCGACGTCTTCCTCGCAGGCGTAGCTGCGCAGAATACTGCGCACCTGTTCCACGGCTTCAGGACGCATGAACAGCAACATATGCCAATGCGGCGTACCGTCGGCATGCGGCTCGGCCACGCGGATCCCAAAAATTCGAATGTCTTCGCGGTGCAGCTTGGCGCGGGCGCGCTCCCAGACGCCGCGCAGGTAGCGCTGCGTTTCGTCCGGGCTGGCTCCGCGCCATTTTTTATTGCGGTGGCCGTGCTTGTTGGTGGCGTGGAAGCGAGAAGGGGCCGTCAGGGTGTAAAACTCTCCCACAAAGCCCATTTCATTACAGATATTCTCAAAGCCGCGGATGCGCGCCATCAGCTCGCAACGGCGGATCGCTGGGTTCGCCACGCTGTGATCGTATTTGTCGATCAGCGAAATGCGGTTGCCCTCGTCGTCCTCAAGTTCCATCGACTTGAGAAATTCGCGCGTGCGCCGCTTCTGTTCCCGCCAGTCTCCGACGGTTGGCCGGCTGGCGTATGGCGTCGCCTTCTTGCTGACGTGGCCGATCGCGATATGCAAGTGCTCTTTCCATCGGTCAGCATGCCGGCGTAGGCGGCGCAGCCACCAGTTTTCGGACAGCATGCGCCGCACCGCCGGCCCGGTATTCTCGACCGTCATTTTTTCGCTGTCAGACTGATAGGTATCCCACAGCGGCGGTGTTTGTTTGAATCGGCGGGTCAGGGCGGCAGCGCCCAGGTATAGTTCCAACACGCTCAGGAACTCTGAAGCACTGCCGGCATCTTCATCGATCACGCTTAACTCGCGCTTGATGGTGATTGCGATATCCTTGGCTAACAGCTCGACGTCGGCGCGGCTGGCATCTGGCAACCGATTGAACCGCTGGCACAGATCGGCGTCGATGTTGTTTTCTGAAATGCGGTATTTCTTGTTGACGAGATCAAGCCGTGGCAATACGCGCTCGACAAAGTTTTTCGTCAAGTACGCATTGCCCCGGCGGATGCCCTGGGATTCTTCCAACTTGCTGACGTGGTAACGCACATCGCGCTGGATCAGTTGCGGCTGTTGCTCAAGCAGATGATGCGCGCGCAGGGTGGCGGAGATCTGTTCTTCGGTCTGTTTCTGGCTTTCGGCCAGCAGGTCTACAGGTGGCTCGATCGCCGGGCGTGGGGCGTTCCACGGAAAGGCCCATTCAAAAGCAGGCGCGCCGCTGCCAGGGTATGGCAACGGCGGTGATGGTTCATAGCGGCCACGTGACGCTTTACTCACGCTTGCGCTTCCAACGCAGTGATAATTTCACACATGGCTTTCGGTGGAACGGCGTTTCCTCCCATGTGAACGCACAACTTGTGCGATGGCGGTTTGATGTAGTCCTCCGGGAACGTCATTGCCAGCAAGTTTTCGTCGCGGGTCAAAATGCGCATGCGATCGCCGTCGACAACCGCCCATCGATCGCGCGTGGTGATCGTGCCGATCGGACGGGAAATAGAGCGGCCTGTTTTGGTGTTGCCGTAGTAGCTGAAAAGGAATCGATCGCCGAATTGTGCGCGGCCATTTTTAACGCGCTCCAGCGTTGCAGCGGCGCGCCCCGGTTTTTCAATCGGTTGCCATTTACCGGCGTCGAAGTCGATAAAGGTGCTGGCCGGCACATGCGGCATTTTTGGTAACTTCAGGAACAGTGGGTTTTTGCTACGGGTGCAGATAATGAACAGTCGCACGCGGTTTTGCGGAACACCAAGATCAGCACAATCCACGATGTGCGGCGCAAGAGAATATCCCAGGGCTTGCATTGCCGCTTCCCATGCTGGGTAAAGCCCCCACTGAAGGAACTCCGGCACGTTTTCGATGATGACTTTCGGCATTCTGTGGAATTCGGCAGCAGATACCACCGCCCACGCCGTGGAACGGCTGGCGTCGTGCTGCGGGTTTCCTACCTTCTTGCCGCGTGCTTTGCTGTGGCCTTGGCAGCACGGTGAGGCCATCATCAGATCGTGCTGAGGCATCATTGACCAGTCAGCCTGGTGCAGGTCTTGGCAAACGTGGATCGTGTCGGGATGATTCGCCTTATGGGCTTCGACGGCGGCGGGCCAGTGATTACCAGCCCAAACCACTTCAGCACCTGCCATTTTTGCGCCGGTAGATGAACCACCTAGGCCGGCAAAGAGATCGCTCACTTTCAGCATTTGAATGGCCCTCGTTCGATGCTCAACATGACGTAACCCGGTTTCCACGGGTGTAAATCGGTAACATGGGTGATTCGCACCCAAACGTGCTGACCTGAAAATCCTTCAAGACCATCGCAATCCTTCAGCCATCCGTATTCGAACAGGCACAGCAGATCGCCGACGGAATAGCCCCGATCGTTGATGCGAAACTCTGCTTTCTTTTCACCGCTGACTACTGCCGCGAAATGCTCCGGCAGGATCTTTAGTTCGTGTTTTTTCATGCTGTTGCCTTCAAAGTTGCGATGATCTCGCCAGCTGTTGCGCGGCTGGCAGCTTTGGCGCTGACAGAACGGCGTGCGGTGGCGGTGGTGATGGTGAAATCGGAGTACAGCGCCCGCGCGGCTTCGGTTTCGCTGTTCGAGGCTACGACGTGGCTGCCGCGTTTTGCCGCAATGCGCAGCATGCGCGCCAGCTTTCTCTGCTGTTCGCAGGTAAAGCCGTCGGTGTGGTAGCTGGTGAAATTGGCTGTGGCGCTGGCCGGGATGTAGGGCGGATCGCAATAAATCACGTCGCCGACCTGTGCCATCCTGATCGCTTCCTGGAATGCGCAGCACAGGAAAATCGCCTTTGTGGCCTGCGCCTTCTCAGAGAAAGCTCGGATCTCGTCTTCGGGGAAATAGGGCGCTTTTCGATGACCGAACGGCACATTAAACTCGCCGCGCAGGTTGTAGCGGCAAACACCATTGAAGCCGTGGCGATTCAGGTAAAGGAACTGCGCGGCGCGGTACAGGAAATTAGTGTCGCAGCGCAGGTTAAAATCGGCTCGCACGGCGTAATATCCGGCCTCGCTGGCGTGCTCCCTGAAGAGGTTGCGCGCTTCGCGGATCAGGACGTCCGGCAGGTTTTTGGCGACGTTGTGGAAGTTGATCAGATCGCTGTTGATATCGCACAGCAAATAGTTTTCATAGTCGGTGTTGAGAAACACCGCGCCGCTGCCGACGAACGGTTCAACCAGTCGCTTACCGGCTGGCAGGTACGGGCGCAAGGTGTCAATGATGCCGGCCTTGCTGCCCAGCCACTTAAGGGCTGTTCTGGTCATGGTTTACCCCTTGAAATGGCGTGATTTTGCTTCTCTGGTGGCCTGGCAGTGCACACAGGTGCTGACGCCATGAATCAGGCGGCGGCGCTGCTCAGGGATGGGTGATCCGCATTCTTCGCAGTGAAATGCAGAAGGCCCGCAAGGCTGCGGGCGGGCGTTTTTGATTTGGGCGTCAAGGATTAGCTGATGCCGTTCCTGTGCCATGTCGATCTGATCGGCCATTGGGCGTCCTTAGTCGTAATTGCGTTCTTCAGGCTGCAAACACTGGCGATTGAAGGCACGACAGAATTTGCAGTAACGGTAGGTGAGCAGGCCGACCAGCCCGAAAGCAACGACGGCCCAGATGGCGGCGATGACAAAACATAACTTCATCATTTCGCGGCACCTTCTTGTTGAGTGCCGACCTTTTGGCGGGCGGAAATCCAGCTTTTCAGCATGGAAAGGATTTGATCGCGGGTGGCGTTGTCGGCCTCAAGGCGTTCAATCCTCGTGCTCAACAACTCCAGAAGTTGCAGCCGTGAAACGCAGCGGGCATCCGCAAGCAACTTCATTAATTCGGCTTCGTTCATAAAACCCCCCCTGAATTCAGGATGTAGGAAACCCGCCACCAAAAAGGCGGCATTTTTTATTTCGGGTGGTGGATATATTTCAGTAAGCGCTTAATGTGCCCACTGAAATATATGCCGGGTTTTAGCCATGCCCGGCGCATGAGAAGGCAATCGTCCGATCTAAGCAGCCCATTCTTTTGTAAGGACGCAACCGGGTTTCATTGCCTATCTGGAAGCACACCCCGGACGCCAATCCCCCACACGTTGATGGGAGGGTGCGCTCTCAGATAGGGCCGGGCTTTCCCGGCTCATGCGGACTGTTCAACCGCTCGCGGGTGAGGAATATCGCCGTTGTTGCAGCGCATGATCAGACAGTCGATAACGGCGGCGTCCGGGGCGTGGCCGGCGGCTTCTGCTGTACTCAGCAGGCCAGTTAGGCCGATGCACAGACGGAATGCGTAATCGTTCAGTGAAACAGCGCGTACAGCTGGCGCGATCGCCGAGGCGGCGTTGATGTTGTTGGCTTTGGCGTGGTACTGCGCCAGCAGGTCGCCCACTAATGTGATATATGCCTGTTTCATGCTGCCGCCTGGTGCTGTGAGTAAAGTTGGTCGATATAGCCGGTCGCCTGTGCTTGCGCATCGAATAAGCCATAAGACTGATCGCCTTGGCTTACTTCATATCTGGTGATCTTGTTTACGGCTGTGCGTGGCCTATGGGTAATGACGAATCCGCGATAACTCGATGAATGCCGGCTAACTTTAATTAATGCGTGCATGGCTATCCTCCCGGCTTATTGAAATGCCGTAGCGTTCGCGATGTAGTTGCCGCTGGCCGCCAGGCTGTGGGCGTAGTAGGCAACCATGTTCACCTGCAACAGTTCGCGGCGGCCTGGGGTCGTGCGAGGCATCAACGGCAGGTAGTTGCGGCGCGCATCGCTTTGCACCTGTTCCAGCGGCATCTTGAAGAATTCGGCGAATTCTTTGAGGGTCATACGCGGCTTGATGCCGTTCTTCGTGATGTACTCCAACGCCAATTCGGTAGCGCGATTTTCTGAGGTTGAGCGCCCGGCATGACGCCCGACACGGACCTGTGATCGCGGTTGATTAACTTCGTTTACCTTTCTTTGAGCTTGGCCTTTCATGCGTTATCCTCGGCAGATCAACCTAAATTAACTTCGCTTCACTTAAATAATCCTCAATTGAGGATGTATTGGGTGAGGATAATCTTCAGGAGAGGATGATGTCAAGCGGGTACGGCGAAAAACTTAAAGCGGTTCGTAATGCAGAGAAATTAACGCAGCCGGAGCTAGCGCAACTAACGGGGGTAAGTCTGGGCGCGATCAGAAACTATGAAACCGGCCAGCGAGAGGTTGGGCTTGGCGTTCTGGATAAGATTGTTAAACACCCACAGTTCGAAAAATACACGATGTGGATCATGACCGGGAAGACAATGCCCGAAGTTGGGCAAATCTCCCCGGCTCTCTCCCCTGATGGGCAAAACAGCACACCCAACCACCAAAGCGGCCGGAAGGTTGGCTAACTATATATAAAATATGGACAAATTGGGGTGCGGGCGGAATTTGTAAAGAGTCGTATTTCTGGGAATAACCATAAAAGGAGTTTTAAGTGGAAGATTTATTTTTTACCTACATCACAGCGAGCAAGAAGGTTTCATCTTACGGCCTGTCATCACCTGAACGAGTTGGCGACTATATCCAAGGCATCTGCATGCGTAGTGCCAGCTATAAAACATTTCGGTTAGACCGTTTTATCGGCTTTTTCGGCGACATGCAGGAAGCCGAAGAGTATACCGAGAAGGTACGCCAGTTCCTGCTTGAGTCCCCCGACGCTGAAGAGTTGCCGATTTTTGCTCAGCTGCGGGAGCAAAAACAATATAAACGTTATGAATCCCCCGCGATGCTTAGGCCGCTTGACTTCAGCGGGCCGATGGAAATCTGCTTTACCGGATTCAAGAAGGATGACAAGGCGCGGCTTGCCGCTGTTGCCTCAGAGCATGGAATGATCGTTAGAAGCGACGTCACCGTAAACCTTCACTTCCTTTGCGGCGGCTACAACGCCGGCCCGAAAAAATTAGAGGTAGCCCGAAAAAAAGGCACTCTCATTTTAAGGGAGGACGAGTTTTTATCCCTGGTCGCAACTGGTGAGTTGCCTGATGACTATGACAGGTAGATATGAGCATAAAATCCAGTGGCAGTGGCGAATGGTTGGTAGATGTTCGTCCACAAGGGCGTGACGGGCCGCGCGTTCGCAAGAAATTTCCAACGAAAGCAGAGGCGCAGGCGTTCGAACGCTGGGTGATTGCCACCCAGCATAATAAGGGGTGGATGGATAAGCCCAAAGATCGCCGGCCGCTCTCGGAACTGATAGAGCTATGGTGGTTGCACTACGGCCAAACGCTCAAGGCGGGCCGCTGCACATATTTGGCACTGATTGCCTTTGATGCGTACATGAAATACCCGCGAGCCGATCAGATCACGCATGAGCTGTTCTCTGATTATCGCGCTGCCCGTCTCACGGAAGGGATTAGCCCTCGGACTATCAACAATATGCAGATCCGACTAAGTGGGGTTTTTACCGCGTTGACGGCCGCCGGTAAATTTCATGGCGAAAACCCGATGAAAGGCTTGAAGCGGGCGAAGACAAAGCGCTCTAAAATGGCGTTCTTGACCAAGCCTCAGATCGCGCAGCTGTTGCAGGAAACGCACCCAAATGACATACGGGCCGTTCGGCTTGCTTTGGCTACTGGTGCTCGTTTCGGCGAAGTCGAAAGCCTGCTCGACGAACACATCATTAAAAATCGCGTCACCTATGTGGACACAAAGAACGGGAAGGATAGAACCGTCCCTATCTCGCCGGAGTTGTTCAAGGACATCAAAGGCTCCATTGTTGAGCGTCGAGTGTTCCCTAAGTTGAGTTACACACGGGTGCGTCAGTTACTGAAAAAACTGATCCCCGACTTGCCGAACGGGCAGGCAACGCACGTTTTCAGGCACACGTTCGGTTCTCACTACATGATGAACGGCGGCAATATTCTTGCCCTACAAAAGATTTTAGGGCACGCCACCATTGAGCAAACTATGACCTATGCGCACTTTGCGCCTGATTATCTGCTCGATGCCGTGAGATTCAACCCGCTGGAATATCACCAGGATGATAGTGTCCACATTTTGCCAAAATTAGGTTGAGCCTGATTGCTCTCGGTTCGCTTAGATTCGTTTCATTGATTTATGTGATTTTAGTAATTAATTGATTTTAAAGTGATGAATTTCACCTTCAGCGCCTTACATCCACAAGGAGATCAAAAAAAAGCCCGCAAGTCTGCGGGCAAAAGTTCCTTGTTACTTCATTTGCGAGCGCTTCTCTGGGGGGGAAACGCCTGAAGACAGGCTACGCGAGACCGGCTTAAGATTCTGCGGCCAAACCGTTAAGAAAGTGAAAATCCAGGCGGCTGCTACGCTGATAGCAGAGGCCGGCAGGGCTGGAGTGGTGTCCATCGCCCTCGCTTTTGTAATACACTGACGGCAATCGCAAATAATGGGGAAGGGTATGCAGGTTAACGATCGAGTGACGGTAAAAACAGACGGAGGCCCGCGGCGTGAAGGCGTGATTTTGGCCGTAGAGGTGTTCAACGAAGGCACCATGTATCTGGTTTCTCTTGACGACTACCCGGCGGGCGTATGGTTTTTTAATGAAATCGACAGCCGTGACGGCACGTTTGTGGAGCCCTGCCGCGAGCACGGGCAGTAACTTAGGTTAATCTCATTAATTTGCTAATGAAATTGTCCATTTTGAGATTATTTCATTGCGGTAAGATTTTTTTTATCGACGGCAAAAAAATACCCGTTGCGCTAGCGGGGGATAACGCAGCAGGTATTTTTTTGTGGTTCCAGCGGCTGCTATCCAGATGACATTATCACCGGGTATTTAACGGCTGGTAAAACAGAGCGGGGGCGTTCTCTGTGGTTCAGCGGCTATTGACGAATATTCCACTGGTCAATGTATCGGTCAAACGAACAACGTGATAAATGATCTGCTTGTTGTGCGTTTTTATTTTCCGCTTGATGTTTCCCTTGTGGGAAGAGACCGTTTTGGCCTTTATTTGCATCTGGTCTGATATCTGGATGGTACCTTGACCGGACATCCACATGCGTAGCATGTTTGATTCAGTCTGGCTCAGCGTTACCGGCGTTTGATCCAGAGAGGATTTCTCCGTACGGAGGGACGTTCTCTCGAGATAGTGACTAAGTAGCTGATTCATAGTCTCTGGTTTGATGGATTTTGACGATATGATGACGTTCTTGCGAACATATAAATAATCGTCGAAATGTACGTTGGTAATGGCCATGAAGATGAAGAATAACGTATCCGGGTGCAGTGAAATCACCCGTTTTATTCGCTCGGTGGCGTTTGCTTCGTGGATGAAGCAGTCCTCGTTAATAAACACCAGGCTCGGATTTAACTTGCTGCATTTTTCATGCAGGCTGTCAATGTCCTCGATGGCATTAATATGGCGCCTCTTCACGCCATGCGAAGTCAGATAGTCGGTTAACCCCAATCTGGTATAGCTACATGAATCCATGATAATCGTTGGCATATCGCACCCCCACTTAAATCCGTTTTACTGCGGTAATATGAGAAAAAGCCTAAAAAGCCGAAAGGCAAAATGGAACAATAATTCAGTGTAGCGAGTGTTCTATCAATAAACACGACGGCACTCAATGATATTTTCATACTAAACTTATTAATTGCATGAATCTATAAGTTTGGCTTAAGTCAGGGCGATCTGCTGCTCGTCCAGCTTAGGCATGTTGAGCCTGATTTGCGCTTGGCGCCCGTGCCTGTCTGCATTGCTTGCCGCTAATCTGTTCATCATGTCACGAAACAAAATTTTAGTTTGCTAGGAAAAGTCTTAAAAAAAATTCATGTGTCGTTTTTTTGATGTCTTTCAGCGCGTTTTTTGAGTGGTCAAAAAGCGCTCCCCCTGGTGTTTTTGACTTTTTACATATAAAAATCATTATCTTATAGATATTTTTGCTCTCCATGCTAATGATAAGCACTTCTTTTTTTATCATAACAACAAACAAAAGTTAACATTATGACCGGAATGTGTAGCTTAATTGTTGCTATAAATCACCGTTTTACAATGAGTTATATAGATATTTATTTCGCATGAAATAGTTTTCGTGAATGTTTAACGGTGATTGAGTGATTTCTCTAAACTATCATCCTGCAGTCCGATCCACGGGGAGGAATGGCAGGTCGGAGTTGTCTCTGGCCCGCGTTGGTTTTAACTTGCCTCTCCACCTTTCAAAAACAGGATGTCGCGGTGAGACAGAATCAGTATGGGCAGCCGATAGGTGAGGCCCTTCCTCATTGGCAGCCGGCAGGCATACCCGGGCACACGCCGCTGCAAGGGCGGTTTTGCCGCCTCGAACCGCTTAACCTCGCGCGCTGGGGGGATGCGCTTTATCAGGCTTACCAAACCGCTGAGGACGATCGTGACTGGACCTATCTGTTTTGGGAACGGCCGCAGTCGCACGCAGATTTCCAGCGTTATCTTCAGGCGCAGGTGTCCAGCGCAGACAGAAACACGATGGTGGTGATCGATCAGACGAACGGGCACGCCGTGGGAACCTGCGCTTTTTTACGCATCGATCCTGGCAACGGCGTGGCCGAACTGGGCACCATCAACTGGTCGCCGCTGATGAAGCGCAGTGCGCTGGGCAGCGAGGCGATTTTCTTGATGCTGCGGCATCTTTTCGACGATCTTGGCTACCGGCGCTGCGAATGGAAATGCGATAGCCTCAATCTGCCTTCACGCCAGGCCGCCGAGCGCTTGGGTTTCCGCTATGAAGGCACGTTCCGCCAGGCCGTCGTTGTTAAAGGACGCTCGCGCGACACCGACTGGCTGTCGATCGTTGATGGAGAATGGCCGGCACGATACGCGGCGTTTGCCGCCTGGCTGTCGCCGGATAACATCAGCGAAGACGGGCGGCAAGAACGTCGTTTGCAGGCCTTCCAACTCGGGTAATCGCCGCGCGCGTTAGGCCGTTTCCGCCAGGCAATGGCGCAGCGAGTCCAACGTCAAGCGGATGTCCTGTTCCTCTGTCATCCAGTTGACCAGCGCGGCGCGGATCCCCGGCTGGCCGTTGTAACGCGTAGGGGTGCAACGCACCACGCCATGCCGGCTAAGGCGTTCGAGAAAGCGATCGCGCGCCGCTTCGCTCTCACCCTGTGGATGACTGAGGGCGAAGCACACCACGTTCAAATTCACCGGCGCCAGCAGATGGAAACCGTCATCGGCCGCTAACGCCGCCCCCAGCGCCTGCGCCAGTTCGACGTTGCGCTCGACGATATCTCGTATACCGCTGCGACCATAGGCTTTCAGCGTCAGCCAAAGCGGCAAGGCGCGGAAGCGGCGCGAATTTTCTGGCGTCAGATGCAGATAGTTGTCTGGCCGCAGCGTCGGTGCTTCCAGGTAAGCCGAATGGTTCTGAAATACCTGCATTTGCAGATCCAAATGGCGGGTAAATTGGATCGCGCTGTCATAAGGCACATTCAGCCATTTATGCGCATCGACGGTGATGGAATCGGCATGCTGCCAGCCCTCGAGCTTTGAGGCGTATAGCGGTGAGCAGGCCGCCACGCCGCCGAATGCCGCATCGACATGCAGCCAAAATGGATAACGCTCCCGCAGCGCCAGCAGCTGCGGCAGATCGTCGAAAGCGACAGTGTTGACCGTACCGGCGCTGGCCAGTACCAACGTTGGCTGGCCAGCGCCGGCGGCGAGCTGCCGCGCCAGCGCTTCCATATCCATGGCTTCAGACTCCGGCAGGCTGGCGACGATCGTCAACGCCTCGCGGCCGATGCCGAGCATGCTGAGCGCCTTCACGCTGCTGGAATGCGGATTGGCCGCCAATACCCGGATGGGGCCCAGCGCCGCCAGGCCTTGTTGGGCGATATCCACGCCTTGCTGTTGTCCCAGCCACTGCCGGCCAATGGCCAACCCGGTGAAATTGGCCATGGTCGCGCCGCTGACCAGGCTGCCGCTGAACGTTTCCGGCAGACCCAGCAGGGATTTCAACTGCGTCACGGCCGCCAGCTCGATCGTGGCTGCAATGGTATCATGGCTGAGCAGGCTATTTTGGTCTGTCACGCTAACCAGCCAGTCCGCTGCGACCGCCGCCGGGGTGCCGCCGCCGGTGACGAAGCCGAAATAACGCGGGCCGGCGCTGGCGGAAATGCCGGCCTGATAACGTTGCCAAAAGCGCTCCAGCGCTGCCAGGGCGCCTTCGCCGTTTTCCTCCAGCCGATCGTCGCCCGGTTGCAGCTGCTGATGCTCGAGCGGTGGGCAGACCGAGCGTTGCTGCAGCCCGGCCAGGAAATCCTCCGCCAACTGGCGGGTGTGGTCGAGGATCTGCGGAAACTGCGCGAGGTCCTGTTGTAAACGTGGGTGCATGGTGGCTCCGAAAGCGTCAGGGATGATGGGGTAAACATAGAGCATTTGCCTGCCGGTCAAAATCGATGAAAAATAACCTTTTTGGATAGCCTGGTTAACCAATGATGAATGAACGCATTCCCTTGCATGTCTTGCCGACCTTTGCGATCGCCGCCAGGTTGGAAAATTTGCGCGCTGCGGCGCAACAGGTGCATTTGACGCACGGCGCGGTCAGCCAGCAAATTCAGTTGCTGGAGCAGGCGGTCGGCTATCCGCTGTTTGAACGGCGCGGGCGCGGTGTACGCCTGAATGCCGCCGGGCGAGAGTTGTTGGCGGCGGTAGAGCCGGCGTTGCAGGCACTGCAGCAGGGCGTCGCCCGCGCCCGGCGTGCGGCGACAAGCCAGACGCTGCGTATCAGCGTGTTGCCGTCTTTTGCCCATTATTGGCTGTTGCCGCGTCTGCCTGCTTTTCATGAGGCCTGCGCCGATATTGCGCTGGATATTGATGCGTCGCTGGCGCTGCAGGATCTGTCGCAGCGAGGGTTCGATGCGGCGATCCGTATCGGCAGTGGTCAATGGACGGGGCTGCAGGCGCAGCGCATCGCGTCGGGTGACGTGCTGCCGGTCGCTTCGCCGGATATAGCGCGAGAATGGAGGGCGGCGTTCGAGAACGGTGGCGATATTCCGTTGCTCGAGCACGACGTCAGTCCCTGGCGCGACTGGTTCAACGCGCAGGGGCGGCCGTTATGCGGGCGACAACAGGCGTTATTCAACGATGCCGGATTGCTGATTCGCGCGGCGGAGCAAGGGTTTGGCATCGCGTTGGCGAAAAAGCTGCTGGTGCAGGATGCGCTTGACGCGGGGAGACTGGTGGCGTTGGCCGCGCCCCGTCGTCTGAGCGATGACGACGTTTACCTGGTGTGGCCGCAGACCGCCGGGTTGACGCCGGCGGTTACCCGCTTGCTGCAGTGGCTTCAGCGACAGTTGGCGGCGATTTAGCGGCGTAGCCATTCCGGTTGCGAGGTGCCGAGCGTAGTCGCCGGCAGCGCCCATTGCAGCGCCGTACCCTGCAGGCTTAACGGGGCGCGCAGGCGTTGCGCGGCCCCCCAGTAAGTCAGTTCTGTTTCCGGGTTCTCGTCGGCGGGGCCGGCCGGTGCCAGCGGTTCCGGTCGATAATCTGCCGAACAGGGGTGCGCCAGCAGCAGTTGCGCCGTGCGCGCCAGCGACAGCCGCGCGTGGTAGCCGGTACCGCGGCTCAGGCGCTGTGTCATACCGGTCAGCACCGCTGCCGCCATCAAATAGCCGGTGGCGTGATCCAGAGCCTGTACCGGCAGCGGCACCGGCAAACTGGCGCTGCGCCAAACCATACCCGCCTCCGCCAACCCGCAGCTCATCTGTACTAGGCTGTCGAAACCGCGCCGGGTCCGCCACGGCCCGCTCCAGCCGTAGGCATTCAGGCAGACGTCGATCAGGCCCGGCGCCAGCGCGCGTCTTTCCTCCGCGCCATAGCCCAATTTCTCCAACGCACCGGCACGGTAGCCGTGCACGAGCACGTCGGTGTTTTTCAGCAGATGTTCAAACGTATGGCGATCGCGCGCATTGGTCAGGTTGAGGCGTGCGCTGCGCTTGCCCAGCATCACCTCGTGCTCGACGCCGGGTTCATCCCAGCCGTAGGGATCGATGCGCAGCACGTCGGCGCCCAAACCGGCAAGAAAACGGGTGGCGATCGGCCCGGCGAGAATGCGCGTCAGATCCAGCACCCGCACGCCGTGCAGCGGCCGGGCGACGGGTAGCGCCCAGCCCGGCGGTGGCGCTTCCGGCTGCAGCGAGGCGTGGATAAGCGGTTCGAGCGCTACGCTTTTGCCTTGAATATGTTGTCGCCACGCGGCCGCCGAGCGCATTTGGGCCGCGCAGCCGCCGGCCTCGATCACGGCTTCCTCCAGCTCGCTTTTTTTCCAGTCCAGCACACGTTCCGCCAGCGTGCCTTTATCCGATGCCGAACCCAGCACCTGTTCCACCGCTCGCCGATGGTGCGGCGCATTGGTATGCAGACGTATCCAGCCATCCGCCGTCGCGTAGTCGCCGGCCAGTGCGTCCCAGGCCGCAGGCAGCGTCCATCCCAGCGGCCGCAGCGTCCAGCCAAACCAGAGCGAGGCCAGGCGTTGATCGATCCAGACCTGCGGCGCGTCGGCGGCCTCGCAGCGAAGCAACTCGGCGCAGGCCAAACCGGCGGCGCTCCAGGCGGCGGTCGCCAATTCTGTGACGGGAAAAGCCGAAGGCAATGCGCCGACGCCGCTAATGGTTAACCGGTCGGTAGGGGCGGGGCGCTGTCCCAGGCTTCGCCAAATCTCGTCGAGCAGAGTGTGGATCAGAGGCGTCATCGGCCACTCCTTACGGGTTGTCGGAAATATAGCCTAGCGTAGCCCACCGCCGGCGACCTTGCTAAGGCGTAACGTCGAATGTGCGGCCGTCGGCCAGTTTGGCGCGCAGGCTGTGGGCCGCGATGACAGTGAAAGGCTGCGCGTAAAGTTGGCGGCCAGCGTCGAACCGTCGCTGAAGGTCGTCTGCTGCACCCAGCCGTCCCGATCGAGCCAGCGGAAGTCCAACAACGCTTTGTCCCATAGAGCCTGATGCAGCGGCCGGAAGGCGGCGTCGGCGCCCAATGTTGGCACCTTCTATTTGTGACATCGAAATATAATCGCCGTATTCCAGTTTATTTTTCGTTTAATAAATTAGCCTTTACTTCATTATCCGACGTCACTATACTCAGCAAAAATTTCGGTGGAGAAACCCAATTGGACAGTTGTAGTTGTAATAAAACAAATAAGGCAAGCTGACCAATTCTCTTCTGATTTGTTGCTTGCCGTTATCGGCGGGCAGCACCCCTCTCCAGTTATTTCTGAGCTGTGCATACCCGAGTAATAAACGTTTCCTGATGCCTGACGGTTTCAGGTGAATCGAGTTGGACGTTATTATGGTATTTTGCAGCCACAGCCTTTTCCCTCCAGGCACGACACGCTGATTCGCTGATTTATTTTCAGCGCGCTTTCGCGTGTGCTAAACAGCACATGATTTTATCTCCTGCGGTTAATTAAGGGGACAGTCATGGCTATGACTCCTTTCGTTTTAAATTTATTGCTGGCGATGTGCCTGGGCGCGGTCATTGGCGCCGAGCGCCAGTGGCGCCAACGCATGGCCGGCCTGCGCACCAATGCGCTGGTGGCGACCGGTGCGGCGGTCTTTATTCTCAGCTCCATGTCCACCGATCCGGCCAGCGCCGGCCGGGTGGCTGCGCAGATCGTATCCGGTATCGGTTTCCTCGGCGCCGGCGTTATCATGCGTGAAGGGCTGAACATTCGCGGCCTTAACACCGCCGCTACGCTGTGGTGTTCGGCGGGGATCGGCGTCCTGTGCGGCCTGGGCCAGCATTGGGATGCGGTGGTTGCTACGCTGGTGATCCTGTGCGCCAATATCCTGCTGCGCGAAGCCGCGCAGCGTATCAATCTGCAGCCGCATCAGCAGGCAACCGATCTGGAACTGTGCTATCGCATTCAGGTGACCTGCGGCGAGCAGGACGAAATTCTGGTGCGCACCCTGATTCTGCAGGCGCTGAACGGCGTGGCCTTGCGGCTGCAATCCTTGCGCAGCGCCGATATCTCCAGCCCGGGGCAATTGGAAGTGTGCGCGGAAATTACCGCCACGCCGGCCGCGCAAAAAGAAATTGAGGGTATTGTCTGCCGCGTCAGCCTGGAGAAAAGCGTGAGTGCCGTTCGCTGGCGCGTCGCGTCCGAATTACCGGTCTGATTAATTATATAAATATTTATTAACTTGATTATATGCTCAGGTTATTCGGGCTCGCCTGAATAACGCGGAGCATTAAGGAGGCATTATGGACGATGACCCCGGAAGGAAAATGATTCCAGCGTGGCTGACAGGGTAATTCCGCCATTTAGTCACGCTAATAAAAAATTCCAAGCTGCGCAGAGTCACCTGTTTATCGGGCGGGGCTTCGCTGTGCGCAGAACGAAAATAAGAGAATAGCGTTATGACTCAGATTAATGAAAGAACGCGTCGCCGTGATAAAGACGCGGTGACCTACGCCATTGCGCAAGAGGCGACCAACAGCATCGCTCAAACGCTGGCGAACCTGAAGTGCAACCGCAACGGCTTGACCCAGGACGACGCCGATGAGCGGCTGGAACAGTTCGGCGCCAATCAGGTCGCCCATGACAAGGCGCCGCATGCCCTGATCCAGCTGATCAAGGCCTTCAACAACCCGTTTATCTTCGTGCTGATGGTGCTGGCTGCGATCAGTTTCTTTACCGATTATTGGCTGCCGCGCCAGAGCGGTGAAGAAACTGAACTCACCGGCGTCATTATCATCCTGACCATGGTCACGCTGAGCGGGCTGCTGCGTTTTTGGCAGGAATACCGCACCAACAAAGCGGCGGAAGCGTTGAAGTCGATGGTGCGCACCACCGCCACGGTGCTGCGCCGCAGCAGCTACAGCGCGCATCCGCTGACGCTGGAAGTGCCGATCCGCGAACTGGTGCCGGGGGATATCATCCAGCTCTCCGCCGGTGATATGGTGCCGGCCGACGTACGCCTTATCGCCTCGCGCGATCTGTTCATCAGCCAGGCGATTTTGACCGGCGAAGCGATCCCGATCGAGAAATACGATGCCATGGGCAACGTGGCGCAGAAGTCGAGCGAAGGGGAAGTGTCCAGCGAGAACGCGCTGCTTGAGCTCTCCAACATCTGCCTGATGGGCACCAATGTCGCCAGCGGCACCGCTACGGCGGTGGTGGTGGCGACCGGCGGGCGCACCTACTTCGGCTCGTTGGCCAAGTCAATCGTTGGTTCGCGGGCGCAAACCGCGTTCGATCGCGGGGTGAACAGCGTCAGCTGGCTGTTGATTCGCTTCATGCTGGTGATGGTGCCGGTGGTGTTGCTGATCAACGGTTTCACCAAAGGTGACTGGAGCGAGGCGGCGCTGTTCGCGCTGGCGGTGGCGGTCGGCCTGACGCCGGAAATGCTGCCGATGATCGTCAGCTCCAATCTGGCGAAAGGGGCGATCGCCATGTCGCGTCGCAAGGTGGTGGTGAAGCGTCTGAACGCCATTCAGAACTTCGGTGCTATGGACGTGCTCTGCACCGACAAGACCGGCACGCTGACCCAGGACCGCATCATTCTCGAGCACCACATCGACGTCACTGGCGCCAGGGATAACGAAGTGTTGCACCTGGCCTGGCTGAACAGCTTCCATCAGAGCGGCATGAAGAACCTGATGGATCAGGCGGTGATCCGTTTCGGGCGCGGCAAACCGGGGATTGAAGCCCTGGGGCGTTTCAGCAAGGTGGATGAGCTGCCGTTCGATTTCGTGCGCCGCCGTCTGTCGATCGTGGTGGCGGATGAGAATGGCAAGCAGCAGCTGATCTGTAAGGGCGCGGTGGAGGAGATGCTGGAGATCGCCACCCACGTGCGTGAAGGCGACAAGATGCTGGAGCTGGACGACGCGCGCCGTGCGGCGTTGCAGGCGCTGGCCCGCGAGTACAACGAAGACGGTTTCCGCGTGCTGGTGCTGGCGACGCGTGAGTTGGATGCGCAGCGCCCGGCCGAACCGCTAAGCGTGGCCGACGAGCGCGACATGGTGGTGCAAGGGCTGCTGACCTTCCTCGACCCGCCGAAGGAGAGCGCGCAGCAGGCGATCGCCGCGCTGCAGGAAAACGGTGTGACGGTGAAGGTGCTGACCGGCGACAACCCGGTGATCACCTGTAAGATTTGCCGCGATGTAGGCCTGGAGCCGGGCGAACCACTCTCCGGGCTGCAGATTGAACAGATGGATGACGAAGAGCTGGCGCGCGAAGTTGAACAGCGCACGGTCTTCACCAAGCTGACGCCGCTGCAGAAATCGCGGGTGCTGAAAATGTTGCAGAGCAACGGCCATACCGTCGGCTTCCTCGGCGACGGCATCAACGATGCGCCGGCGCTGCGCGATGCTGACGTCGGCATTTCGGTCGACACCGGCACCGACATCGCCAAGGAATCGGCGGATATCATCCTGTTGGAAAAGAACCTGATGGTGCTGGAAGAGGGGGTGATCAAAGGGCGCGAGACCTTCGGCAATATCATCAAGTATCTGAACATGACCGCCAGTTCCAACTTCGGCAACGTGTTCTCGGTACTGGTGGCGAGCGCCTTCATCCCGTTCCTGCCGATGCTGGCGATCCACCTGTTGATTCAAAACCTGATGTACGACATTTCCCAGCTGTCGCTGCCGTGGGACAAGATGGACAAAGAGTTCCTGCGCAAACCGCGCAAGTGGGACTCCAAAAACATCGGGCGCTTTATGCTGTGGATTGGGCCGACCTCGTCGATCTTCGATATTACGACGTATGCGCTGATGTGGTACGTGTTTGCCGCCAACAGCGTGGAACACCAGGCGCTGTTCCAGTCCGGCTGGTTCATTGAGGGGCTGTTGTCGCAAACGCTGGTGGTGCATATGCTGCGCACCCAGAAGATCCCGTTCATTCAGAGCACCGCGGCGCTGCCGGTGTTGCTGACCACCGGGTTGGTGATGGCGCTCGGCATCTACATTCCGTTCTCGCCGCTCGGCGCCCTGGTTGGCCTGCAGCCGCTACCGTGGGAATACTTCCCGTGGTTGGCCGCTACGCTGGTCAGCTACTGCGTGGTCGCGCAGTTGATGAAGCGTTTCTACATCCGCCGCTTCGGCGAGTGGCTGTAAGCCGCCTCGGCGTTCACTTCGGGGGCGAAATTCTTCGCCCCTGCACTACTACAGCAGTTTGTTGACCAGCAGGCCGAGCATGATGGTCAGCGTGAAGGAAAACAGCGTGCCGAGCAGCACATACTCGGTGCGCATCTTATCGTCGCTCTGGCGCAGATCGCCGAAACGGAAGATAGATTTGGCCGCCAGCAAAAAACCGATCGCCGGAATTTGCCCCAGCAGCACGAAGGTCAGGATCAGCGTTCTCTCCAGATAGCCAATCTGTTTGCCCGCGCGCAGCAGCGAATCGTTGTCGGCCTTGGCCGAAGGCGGCATTTGCGGCGTCCAGTGCGCCAGTAGTTGCCCGATCAGCAGGCTCATCGGCAGATAAATCAGGCTGTAGGCCACCAGCACCAGGCCAATTTGCCAACGCCCCAACTGCTGCCCCAGCGCGGCGAGCAGTTCACCGGCATTCGGCGTCAGCCCCAGCCACAGCAAGGTGATCACCGCCAGATGCAACCCCTGATCGAGCAGGAAACTGCGGGCCGGGCTCAGGCGGGTCATGACGGTGACTTTCAGCAAATCGATCAGGTAGTGGCTGACGGCGATGACCAGCAGGCTGACCAGCACCTGAAGTGAAGAAAGCCCGCCGTGCAGCAGGCCGAACCCGGCCACCACCCAGGCGGCCAGCACCCCGTGCAGCAACGCGTGCAATACCAGAAAACGCGAACGCGCGCGATGTTGGATTTTGTCTTCCACCCAACTCAGCGGCTGCAGCGGAAAATCCGCCAGCAGATGGACGAGCAACAGCCAGGCCAGCAAAGGCGCATAGGTCAGATCCATAGTCAGACGATCCTGTTAATGGCGTGAATAAACCGCATGATTTCCTCGTAGGCCGCGCGTTTCAGTGCGGCGGAGACCGTGGAGGCGGCTTTTTGCAGCTGGTCCGCCACGGCGGCGCCGCTGTCGGCGAACATTCTCATCTGGACGATGCGCGCTTCGGTCTGCGACAGGCGGCCAATCACATGATCTAACATCGGCAGCAGATCGCTGACAATGGCGTTTGTCCGATCGTTGTCGGTTTTCAGAGCCAGGCGGCAATTTTTCGCCATGGCGTCCAGCGCGCTGCCGGAGTTGATAAAGGCACTGCCGTAACCCGCGGCGTCGGGCCGTTGGCTGCCCAGCCCGACGGCGACGCGCGCATCCCAGTGCGCGGCGCCCATCGCTCGCAGCGCGAGGCGAATATATACCGCCAGCAGCAGCCCGTCCTCCGGGGCGGCCTGCGCCTGGAAGGCGTCGCCGCGAAAGATTTCCACCTGATGAAGCTGCCCGTCGCGCTGCAGCCGATCGAGCAGGCTGTGCAGCTCGTTGAGGTAGTTGACGGTATCTGATCGGCGAGAATCGACCAGATCGCCGCTGATTACGCTGATTGGCGTCGACATAGCGTGTTCCGTTGCTTACCGAGGGATGACTATAAATTCGCACCTGGATACGAATATGTCAATAATTCGTCTTTGGATACGAATTTGTAGGGAATTCGCCTGTGAGAACGAAATGCGGTGGCGTGAGGAAAGGGGACGAACGGCCGGGAATGCGCGGGCCTGTCAGGCTCGCCACCGGCGGCGTAGAGGGAAAATGGCCGGCAACCGGCCGTTCAGAAACTTTTAACCAGCACTTCACGCGGCATTTCGCTGCCGTGCTTCAGCAGGTGCTCAAACGATCGTTCGCTGCTTTTCAGCTGTTGCAAAAACTCCTGCGGCGACAGATCGTGTTTTTTGCCGCTCATGTAAGCCAGCGCCAGTTCTTTTGCCTGATAGCGGGAGAAGTTGTACATGGTGTCCTCGATACGGTGAATGTCAGTGCTCACGATTGTAGCGAAAGAGCACATAATGAACAGTGGCTTTGGCGTATGGAATCGATAGCCGAAACTTAACTTGCCGGTTGCAACAGCTCATCGCACAGGCGTTTGATCACCTGAGCCTGCGGCAGGCCGTTGTGCAACATCTGGCGGATATGCTCCGAATCGCTGATGCCCTGGCGGACATGGCGCTCGACGGCCTGTAACACGGCCCGATCCTCCCGCCGCTCGGCGAAATCGCTCAGCGCCTCGAGGGTGTGCAGGATGTGGGCGGTCAGGCTGCTGCGGCGCAGCGTCGTGGGATCGACGTATTCGGCGGCGAAACCGCTGCGATAGGCGTTGATCTTGTTGTAGTGGGTGAAGGCATCGTATTCCGGCGCGATCGGCGTCCGGCGTTGCAACAGAAAATCGGCCAGCAGACGGCAGTAACCGACCAGCAGCACGGCGTGCGCGAGGCGAAGCGGCGTATCGCAGATGCGGATCTCCACCGTGCCCAGCTCCGGTTTCGGCCGTGCATCCCAGTAAATATCCTTGACGCTTTCAATCACGCCGGCGGCGTTCAAGCGTTCGTAGTAAGCGTTGAATTCGCGCCAGCTGTAGATGTGTTCCAGGCACCCGTAGTTGGGGAAAGAATTCTGGGCGCTGAAGCGGGAACTGGCAAAGCGCGTGTCGACCCCCTGATACAGCGGCGACGAGGCGCTGAGCGCGATCAGCTGCGGAAAATAGGGCGTCAGCGCATGGCACAGGTACATCGCCTCGTCCCCGTCGTTGACGCCGAGGTGAATGTGTTGGCCGAATACGCAGGCCAGCTTGGAGAGATAGCCAAAACGGCTGGCCAGCTGCCTGTAGCGCGCGCTGTCGCTGATGACCTGCTTGCGCCAGTCGTTGCTCAGGTGCCGACCACCGCCGCAGACGTCACAGCCCAGGCGCTGCGCGCTGCGCCGGACGGTATGGGTCAGGGCGCGCAGCTCGGCGTGCAGCTCATCGAGATCGCGGTGCACCGAGCTGTTCAGCTCCACCATCGATTGGGTGAGCTCATGCTTGACGCGCCGGCGGTCGCCGACCGCGCTGACCACCCGGTCGGCCCGATCCGCCAGATCGTAGTGCTCGGCATCGACCAGCTGTAACTCTATTTCGGTGCCGATGGAGAGCCTTTCCGAACGTTTGAATGTGAGCGGCATGGTACCTCCTTCCTGCAAGAACGGCATAAAGATAAGTATATGTCTCGGTGAGGAGGGCAACGTTTTGCATTTTATATTTGTTTTTTCGAATATGAAGATGGTATCTTCACGAGCGATTTGTGGAGAAGATAAAGGTTAACGGGAGTGCGACATGACGCCATTGACGCCGCTGAAGCTGTTTAAAAACCTGTCTGACGAGACGCGTCTGACGCTGGTGCTGTTGCTGCGCCACGCCGGCGAGCTGTGCGTTTGCGAGTTGTCGGGCGCACTGGCGCTGCCGCAACCCAAAATCTCAAGGCATCTGGCGATGCTGCGCGAAAGCGGGCTGTTGCTCGATCGGCGCGATGGTAAATGGATACATTATCGCCTGTCGCCACATATGCCGGCTTGGGCCGCGGCGATTATTGAGCAGGCTTATCAGTGTCGGCCAGAACAGATGACGAAGTTAGCGCAACGTGTGGCGAAAGGTTGTCCGTAAGGGTAAAAAAATTTACGTAAATACATATGAAAAATCGAATATGTAAACTTAAAAGGGCGAAAGAGCAGCGATGATAGTGGCAGGGGCGATCTTTATTCTGACGTTGATCTTGGTCATCTGGCAACCGAAAGGGCTGGGCATCGGTTGGAGTGCGTCGTTCGGGGCGGGATTGGCATTATTGAGCGGCGTGGTGCACGTCGGCGATATTCCCGTGGTGTGGCAGATAGTCTGGAATGCGACCGCGACCTTTATCGCCGTCATCATCATTAGCCTGTTGCTGGATGAAAGCGGCTTCTTCACCTGGACCGCCTTGCATGTCGCACGTTGGGGCAACGGCAAAGGTCGATGGCTGTTTACCTATATGCTTCTACTGGGGGCCGTAGTGGCGGCGCTGTTCGCGAACGATGGCGCCGCGTTGATTCTGACGCCGATCGTGATCGCCATGCTGTCGGCGCTCGGTTTTCGTCCTGCTGCCGTGCTGGCTTTCGTCATGGCGGCGGGCTTTATCGCCGATACTGCCAGCCTGCCGCTGGTGGTGTCCAACCTGGTAAATATCGTTTCAGCGGATTTCTTCCGGCTGGGCTTTACGGAGTATGCGGCGGTGATGGTGCCGGTCAACCTTGCCGCCGTCGCGGCGACGCTGGTGATGTTGCATCTGTTCTTCCGCAAGGATATTCCGCAGCGCTACGCATTGACGCGTTTACCTGTGCCACGGGAAGCGATTCGCGATCGCGCGACGTTTCGGACCGGCTGGGCGGTATTGGCACTGTTGCTGATTGGCTTCTTCGCCCTGGAACCGCTCGGTGTGCCGGTAAGTTTGGTCGCTGCCTGCGGCGCGCTGGTTCTGTTGGCGGTGGCGAAACGCGGGCTAGCGATCGATACCGGTAAGGTGTTGCGCGGAGCGCCCTGGCAGATCGTCATTTTCTCACTGGGCATGTATCTGGTGATCTACGGGCTACGCAACGCAGGCTTGACCGATTGGCTTTCCGGTGTGCTGGACGCATTGGCGCGGCAGGGGCTGTGGGCAGCGACGTTTGGCACCGGCTTCCTGAGCGCATTTCTCTCTTCCATCATGAATAACATGCCGACGGTATTGGTGGGGGCGTTGTCTATCGACGGCAGCAGTGCGGAAGGCGTCATCAAACAGGCGATGATTTACGCTAACGTTATCGGCAGCGATCTCGGCCCCAAAATTACCCCGATTGGCAGCCTGGCGACGTTACTGTGGCTGCATGTGTTGGCAAAAAAGAACATCGTCATTACCTGGGGCTATTATTTCCGCGTGGGACTGGTGATGACGCTGCCGATCCTGTTCGTCACCCTGGCCGCGCTGGCGCTGCGGCTGTCCGTTTTGTCCTAACCGGAGAAACCGTCATGAGCAGTATCAAGATTTACCATAACCCGGCCTGCGGCACGTCGCGCAACACGTTGGCGCTGATCCGCAACAGCGGCGCTGAGCCTGAGGTGATTTTGTATCTGGAAACGCCGCCCAGCCGCGAACGGTTGATTGCGTTGCTGGCCGAGATGGGCATGACGCCGCGCGCGTTGCTGCGTAAAAACGTCGCGCCTTACGCCGAGTTGAAACTGGACGAGACTCGTTGGAACGATGATCAACTGATCGACTTCATGCTGCAACAGCCGATCCTGATCAATCGCCCCATTGTGGTGACTCCGCTTGGTACGCGTTTGTGCCGTCCGTCGGAGGCGGTGTTGGAGATTCTGCCGGATCCGCAGCGTGGCGCTTTCAGCAAAGAGGACGGAGAGCCGGTGATTGATGCGCAGGGCCACAGGATAACCAATGGCTAATCGCTGTGGCCCCGTATTTCATTCAATCAGTGCAGTTCGGCGCCGCTGCGGTCGGCCAGCGCTTCCAGCAGCGGGGCAGAAGGCACGAAGAACAGGGTGCCGGTCACCGCGTGGCTGAAATCGAGCAGCCGATCGTAGTTGCCGGCCGGGCGGCCGATGAACATGTTTTCCAGCATCTGCTCGATCGGCTGCGGGGAGCGTGCATAGCCGATAAAGTAGGTGCCGAATTCGCGCAGGCCGGGGCGGCCGAACGGCATGTTGTCACGCAGAATTTTCACCTCGTTGCCTTGCTCGTCGGTGATGGTGGTCAGCGAACTGTGCGACGACGACGGTTTGACCGCTTCATCCAGCTCGATGTTGGACTGCTTATGGCGGCCGATGATCTTCTCCTGCGTTTCCACGCTGAGCGAGTTCCAGCCCTGCATGTCGTGCAGGTATTTTTGCACCAGCACATAGCTGCCGCCGCTGAACGCCGCGTCTTCGTCGCCGATCACCGTGTAGTCGAAGGCTTCGTGCCCCTCCGGGTTCTCCGTGCCGTCGACGAAGCCGATCATGGCGCGCTGATCGAAATAACGGAAGCCGTGCACCTCTTCTATCACCGTCACGGCGTCGCCGAGCTTGGCGGTCAACTGAGAGGCCAGTTCAAAACACAGATCCATTTCATCGGCGCGGATGTGCAGCAGGATGTCGCCGGGCGTGGCGACGGCGACGCGCTCCCCGCTGCCGATCGGGCTGAACGGATGCAGCTGGCGAGGGCGCGGTGCGCCGAACAGCGTATCCCAGGCTTCGGAGCCGAAGCCGCAGACGCAGGTGAGATTGCTTGCCGGCGCGCGTTTGCCGACCGAACGCACCACGGCGGCAATGTCGCCGCACCAGGCGCGCACCGCCGCTAGATGGGCGGGAACGGGCGACAGGGTAGCGACGATGAAGATGGCATGGCGCGTCACCGGTGTGAATACGGCTTGCGGCAGAGGGTTATTTGCATTCATTGCATTCGGCTCCAGTGTGTTCGGGTGAAATCGGTCAGATCAAATTAAAGTGCTCGTCGGGTTTCATCGGCGGTGGCAGCGGGCTTTGGTCGTTCATTTCCAGCAGGTTGCGCTCGATGGTGTTGCAGATGGCGTTTAACGGCAGATGGTTAGCCGACACGCCAAACGGATCCTCCAGCTCTTCGGCCAGTGAGTCCCAGGATAAGAAGGTATAGGAAATGAACACTGAAACAAACGGTGTCATGTAATGCAGGTCGGTCACCAGGGCAAAAGGCAACAGGCTGCAGAACAGGTAAACGGTGCGCTGCAGGATCAGGGTATAGGCGAACGGCACCGGCGTGCTGGCGAGCCGTTCGCAGCCGCCGAGGGCGTGGGACAGTTCGCTCAGCTTGTTGTCGAGCAGCTCGAAAGTGATGTCGCTCAGCAGCCCCTGTCGGCGCAGCTTGCCGATCTCCTGGCCCAGCATCAGCAGGATGCGGTTGGTCGGCATCGGGCTGGCGATCACCTCGGCCAGCTCTTGGCTGCTGAGATTGTGGTACAGATCGGCGGTCGGGTCGGTGCCGCGCAGCTGATGCTTCAGGCTCCAGCTGAAGGCGATCAGCAGCTTGGCAACCTTTTGCTGCACCGCCGATTCGTCCGGCAGCAGGCTTTTGATCTGGCGCAGCAGGGAGCGCTCGGTAATCAGCAGCGAGCCCCACAGGTTGCGCGCTTCGACAAAGCGGCTGTAGCCGGCGTTATTGCGAAAGCCGAGAAAAATGGCGATGGCGATGCCCAGCAGGCTGAACGGTGCGATGGTTAAATGCACGCCGAGCTGTTCGTACCATTGGTAGCTGATCACCGCCACTATCGACATCAGCACGTTCAGCGATAGGCGAAAGGTGATCTTTGATAGCACGGAACCGTGCCAGGCGAACAGGCGAAAAAACCAGTTCTGATTCGGGCGAATTATCATGACGTGGGTGCTTCCTGGTGTCCTGCTATTGAGAATAGTCGATTCTTATCCGGCGGCGTTAGGCCGCCGTTGTCGATTGCCAGAGCCGCTGCGGATGCGTATAGACGGTGGCGCGCCCCGGTTTGCTGAAGCCCACCAGCGTCAGGTTGCTGCGTTCGGCCACTTCCACCGCCAGGCGGGTGGCGGCGGAAACGGCGAACAGGATCTCGACGCCGCACATGGCGGATTTTTGCACCATTTCATAGCTGGCGCGGCTCGACACCAGCGCCGCACCCTGCAGCCACGCCTGTTGGCTGCGGTAGCCCAGCAGCTTGTCGAGCGCCACGTGGCGGCCGACGTCTTCACATCCGCCGCTGAGCGCGCCGTCCGGCTGGATCCAGGCCGCCGCATGGGTGCAGCCGGTCAGTTTTCCTACCGTTTGCACCTCCTGCAGCTGCGCTAACGCCCGGTCGAGCAGCGCCAAATCGAAACGTTGCGTGAAAGGCAGTGGTGCGATGGGCTGAGCAACCTCCTGCAGCTGTTCCACCCCGCAGACGCCGCAGCCGGTGCGGCCGGCCAGGCTGCGGCGCTTCTCTTTCAGCTGCATAAAGCGGCGGCTCGAGAGTTCCACATGCACTTCAATGCCGTTGCAGGCCGGTTGCTGGCGGATGTCGTAGATGTCGTCGGGGGAGGCGATAATGCCTTCGGACAGCGAAAAACCGATGGCGAAGGCCGCCAGATCTTTCGGCGTCGCCATCATCACCACGTGGGAAATGCCGTTGTACACCAGGGCGACCGGTACTTCTTCCGCCAGCCAATCCTGTTGCGCCTGAGCCAGATCGTTGCGCTGCCAGACCGCGTGGCGCGTCAGGCATTCCTGTTTGATATCGTCGGTTTCTGCGAGGAGTAGGTGCTTGTTCATAACGTTCTCGTGACTGTCGGTGACGAGGCGCCGACGGGGATGAATTCTTATTAGCAGGTGTGGGGATTATACAGGATTCTGATCCCGCTCGCGTAGGGAATCACGCCCTGCAGGTTATCCACAGTTTTGGTGGATAACGTGTGTGCAAGGCAGAGTGAAACCGTTAGCAGGCGTAAAAAAATCGCTAAGAAAATTATTATATTACGCAGAGGACTGCAGCGTATGGCGACTTTTGGCGATGGATGCCGCTTTGCGCCACGAACACAATGACGGTATTAAAATACAGTGCTTTAGAAAGTCAGGGGGCATGGAGAAGAGGCGCATTTTTTAATCAGCAGGTTTATCCTGTCGTCGTTTGCTCTGGCAATGAGCCTTACGTGATTAAGCACCAGTGCAAAAATGTCAAAATTGGTACTCGACGATGCGGCATTGCGGCGAGTCTGCGCTTGAACAGCCGCAGCACTTTTTCTTCTGACAAGCCACCAGAGTGAACATAACCCTATCGATATAGTCACCGTGATTTCAAATGAGCCGCTGACTTATCAAATTGAAACGTTGTCGGCATTTTATGTGGGTTTTTACGTCATGGAATTTTTTGGCGTTATTAATAATGACTTGTGACTTGTGACTTGTGACTTGTTATTGGTGTAAGTGATTTTTTTATTATCGCTGAGGTCAGCCTCTGTTTGATTGCTGCTTCTGTCTTTTTCTCATCGCCCCCTATTGTTGTTGTTTAGTGAAACAATACGTTTATATTTTTGCTATTTATCGCAAACAATATCCTTACTAGTATCCATCTCAGCTAAGCAATACAGCGCATCTGCGAACTATTGATTAACTAATATACACTTTAACCAATATATTATAAATGGAGCACAATATCATGACACAGACAACGTCTACGCCAAGCCGTGAAGAAGCCGATGCCATCGTTGAAAGCATGGTTGCTATTTTCAGTAAACCTATCCGTTCTCCGGTCATCGGCAAACCCACTGACTTCGGCTTGCAGTATGAAGACGTCTTTTTCCCAGCGTTGGACGGCGTGCCGCTGGAAGCGTGGTTCATCCCTTGCGTAGGTTCCGACAAGGTCATCATCTGTAACCACCCTGTGTGGTGCAGCCGGACTGGCCTGCCTGCCGACCGCGAGCCGTGGCGTTCCATCGGCGCTGCAGGCGGTAACGATTTTGCTTTCAGCTTCCTGCCGGACTATAAAATTCTGCACGATGCAGGCTACAACGTACTGGCTTACGACCTGCGCAATCTGGGTCTGAGCGGCGAAGCTAACGGCGGTATCGGCAGCATCGGCGTGCTGGAAGCGCGCGACGTCGTGGGGTCATTGAACTATGTCCGCAGCCGTCCTGACCTGAAAGGAAAGAAAATCGGTTTGTTCAGTCGCTGCATGGGCGGTAACGCGACGTTCTTTGCGATGGCGAAATATCCGGAGCAGTTCAATGATGTCCGTTGTGTGGTTATGCCACAGCCGATTTCCATGCGTGCCGCCGTCGGCGTCGCGACGGAATTGGCCGGCATCCCGGACCGTCTTGATGAAATTGACGAACGTCTGGCGATGGTCACCAGTTTCCATCTGGATGACATGGATCCTTCCGTGCCTGCGCGGACCAACACCAGTGTTCCCACTTTCATCTATCAGGTACATGACGACGTGATGACCCGGCCATCCGATGTGCAGAACATTTTCGACAGCATGCCGGTTAAAGAGAAACAGCTGCACTGGATCCGTAATACCACCCACCGCTGGGATGGTTATCTGTACTTCCAACGCGAGCCAAAGCTGATGTTGGACTGGTTCAATAATTACATGAACTGAGGGTGAATGGATCTTTTAAGCAGTATTTATTTTTAATGTGATGAATAAGTGAGTGTGTCCACATGGAGTTATAAAAACTGCATTTCACCATCACCTTTTTATTTCACGGAATTCTCCTAGGGCATCGCTCGTTTTGGCGGTGCTTTTCTTTCTTTTTTTTGTTATTCAATTAATATATTTATTTCTGGTTGTGACGGAATAGTCGTTCTGGATAATATTTTGCGGTGGCATAACGTCTGGACCTCCCCATGAATATGCAAAACGTTAGGAGATATCGCATGAATACCCTGGAAAATCTGAGGATTTTTTTGCGTGTGGCCCAGACCTGCAGCTTCACAAAAACGGCAGACGATCTGGGGGTGAATAAGAGTCGAATTTCCATTGTTATCCGCCAGCTGGAAGACGTGCTTGGCGTACGCCTGTTACATCGAACCACCAGGGCAGTGCATCTGACGGAAGACGGCTTGGCGTTTTACGAACGCGCAGTAGAAATACTCTCTTCGGTAGATGACCTGCAGACGATGTTTGTCGAAAGGACGGAACTGAAAGGCAAGCTGAGGGTGGATATGCCTACGGATATAGCCAACAGCATTATTATCCCTAAACTCCCCGATTTTTTTTCCCGCTATCCCGGCATTACGCTGGAATTATCTTGCACCGACCGGCGGGTGGATCTGGTACAGGAAGGCTTCGACTGCGTTGTCCGGGCGGGTGCCGTTTACGATAAGAACCTGGTGGCGAAACTGATTGGAGAAATGCCCGTATTCAACCTCGCCAGCCCGGATTATCTGGCGAGAAAAGGCACGCCATACAGTATCGATGACCTTCTCAAGTATCAGCATGTGGCCGTGCACTATACGCCGAATATTGGTAGTAAGCCGATGGGCTGGGACTACCTGAAAAACGGTAAATATGAATATTTAAATCTGCCAGGATCGCTGAAGCTGAACAATGCGCAGTCGTTTATTGCTGCTGGGTTGGCGGGGATTGGCTTAATCCAGTCACCGATGCTTGGCGTGCATAACCACGTCGAGCGTGGCGAGCTGCTGCAGATTCTGCCTGATTGTGAGCCTGAGCCGATGAAGTTCTGGTTCGTCGTCGCGCATCGTCATAATTTGTCCCGTAAAGTTAACGTATTCATGGATTGGATAACCGAGCAGCTCGCACCGTGGCTTACGAAGAAGGGCGCGGTACGGGATAACACGCCGATTAATCGCTGAATATCACGGTCTTCGGCACCGTTCGCCATGACAGTGCATGACTCACCATGGCTATCGATATGCCGTGGGGGCGAGTGCCAGGTTATCCACAGTTTTGGTGGATAACGTGTGTGCAAGGGGCAGTAAAACACTTAGCAGGCGTAAAAAAAAATCGCTCAGAAAATTATTATATTACGCGGCAAAGCGCGATCCGCAGGGGGATAGGGGGTTGCACGCGTTCGCGTTTTGTTTATGCCTTGCTGTATAAATATACAGCCTGGTTGTGATTATGCTGAGTACTTTAAGGTTGTATGCTTTTTCACCAGGTGAGCCCCTGACGTTACCGCTGTTTGCCGATCGCGTGGCCTGCGGTTTTCCTTCCCCGGCGCAGGACTATGTCGAGAGCCGGCTGGATATCGGCAAACTGCTGGTGCGGCATCCTAATACCACTTATTTCGTGCGCGCCAGCGGAGAGATGGAGCGAGCAGGATGGATCAGGCACTGAATTTTTCACTCAGCTATGCGCAGCTGACCCGGGAAGCAGAAGATGCGATTAAAAAATGCAATCTGAACCAGGGCGGGATGGGTTACACCCTAGAGTTGGGTAAGGCTTCTGTCATTCTGAGTTTCTGGTACGGTCTGGCGCTGCAGGGCTATCCGGGCACAATAATGGATGAACGTGTTGATGCCGACCGGCTGCGCCTGCATGTCCTCATCTATAAGAGAGAGGAGTGACATCGTGGCAACGGTTAACGTCCGCCGGCCGTCGCCGCTGCAGCGACGGATGCTGATTGTGCTGGCCGCCCCCAAACGGTAACTGATATTTTGCTGGTTGAGCAGATAGACCGCCTGACCCGTCTCAGCAACAGTGACTGGATGACGTTGAAAAAGCAGATTGAGCAGCATGAGTTACGGATTGTCAGCCTGGATGTCCCTACCTCATGGCAGGCGCTGTCAGAGAAAGATCCTGCACAGGCGGGCCCGATCACCCGTGCAGTAATAACCGCCATCAATAACATGCTAATCGACCTGATGGCCGCGATGTCACATAAGGACTGGTTGAGTCGCCGCCAACGGCAAAAGCAGGGAATTGAACGGGCGCATACGTTGGGTAGATACCGGGGAAAGCAGGCAGATCAGGAACGACATCAGAAAGTCCTGTACTACCGACAGATTAAGAAACTGAGCATCCGAGAAACAGCAGACGCGACAGGCTACAGTACTTCCCAAGTTTGTCGCATTCAGGCCTTCTATAAAGAAGTTGAGACTGATTAAAAAGCAGCCTTAATGTACAATAATTTTCGATATCCCAACTGACCCCATGAACAATCAATGAGTTAGAGGTGAAAGATGATTTCATACAAAAAAATCATACCTGCTCTTGTCATATTCGCTTTATCTAATGCTGTGGCATATGCGAATGATTTCGACAAATCAAATGAAGCGATGGCAATTTCAGCAATAGGTTTTTCTGGCTCAAATGCTCGTGTTGCACATGATGTTTGTGGGGCAACCAATGAGAAAATTGATAAATATAAAAAACAAATAAAAGACTCATTAACTAGAACATTAAAGTATGAACAGTCAGGATTCGATACGCATTGGGATAATGGTTGGAAAAATGCTGATTTTTTGGTTAAGTCATTAAGTAATGATGAAGCCTATAAAAAAGAATATTGCCGAGAGGTTTTAGATGGAATTAATAATCCTGAAATGAATTAAGGATTATTCCTTATTCGGGGTTCTACGCCGGAACCCCAGATTTTTCCGTCCGCTAAAATTATCCCCGGTTGAGCAGCTTTATACCGTCAGCTCGCAGTGGATCATCAGGGGAAATGTGGCGGTACAGCGTTTGTCGGGTTATCCCAAGCTCCTGGCATAACGTACTGACTTTCGTCTCTGGCCGTCCCATTGATGCCATTGCCAGTCGCAATTTTATTGGTGTCATTTTGTAAGGCCGTCCGCCGTTCCTCCTGTGGGCTCTTGCTGAGGCAAGGCCTGCCGCTGTTCTTTGCGGCGCTGTACGCAGCAGAGACCGACGGCCGCGCGCGACTGGCTCGACACCCGCTTAGTCCCGCCCTCTGGTCAAATGCAGGCTGACGTGTGCAGCCTGCAGGCAGAGGATTTCGTCTGGCAACCGGTATCGCCCGCCGTCGGCGCCGTTCGCAATGACAACCCCTCACTCATCCTGCCCATCGATACGCCAACGGTCTGAGTGCCGCATTATCCACAGTTTTGGTGGATAACGTGTGTGCAAGGGGCAGTAAAACACTTAGCAGGCGTAAAAAAAAATCGCTCAGAAAATTATTATATTACGCGGCAAAGCGCGATCCGCAGGGGGATAGGGGGTTGCACGCGTTCGCGTTTTGTTTATGCTTTACTGTATAAATATACAGTTTGGTTGTGATTATGCTGAGTAATTCAAGGTTGTATGCTTTTTCACCAGGTGAACCCCTAACGTTACCGCTGTTTGCCGATCGCGTGGCCTGCGGTTTTCCTTCCCCGGCGCAAGACTATGTCGAAGGTCGGCTGGACATCGGCAAGCTGCTGGTGCGGCACCCCAACGCCACCTATTTCGTGCGCGCCAGCGGCGAATCGATGATCGACGGCAATATCCGGGATGGCGATCTGCTGATTGTCGACAGCGCCCTGACGCCGGAGCACGGCAATATCGTGATCGCCGCGGTGGACGGCGAATTCACCGTCAAAAAACTGCAGCGTCACCCCGATGTGCGGCTGTTGCCGATGAACCCCGCCTACGCGCCGATCGTGTTCGACGACGAAGCGCAACTGGAGATCTTCGGCGTGGTGACCTTTATCGTCTACGCGGCCCGGTGACTTCGGCCCTTTTTTTCATTTTTTTTCTGCCCGATCTTTTCGTTGGCGTGACCTCTCTACTGAGTTTCCAGTTCATTACACTCAGGGGAATCCTTCATGGCCATAAAAAACAAGAACGGCGCAGGGCGTACGTTCACATCAGCCAAACGTACCGCCGGGAAGCGGGTCGCTATCGGGGTAGGGTGCGCATTATCGGGCATGCTCACCTCCGCGATGGCGGCGCCCGGTGCGTCGGTGCCACCGGCGGCGGTCGAGCAGTCCGCTATCCTGCCTTTCGCCATTCCCGCCGGTGACCTGGCGCCCGCCTTGCAGACGGCGGCCGCTAAGGCCGGCGTGATAGTGATTTTCACGCCCGAACAGACGCGTGGAAAAAACACCGCGGGCCTGCAGGGGCATTATCGCCTCACCGACGCGTTCGATACGCTGTTGGCGGGCAGCGGATTGCGCGCTCAGCAAACCGCACAGGGATATCGGTTGGTCGACGCCGGGCCGGTTCAGCCGTTGACGATACCGGAACTGTCGGTGGTCGGCGGTTTGTCCGACAGCGTCGCCGCCGGCCGTTCGGTGTTGGATAAAGAAGACATCGAACGCGTGCAGGCTGACAATATCGCCAGTTTGCTTGATCGCTTGCCTGGCGTAGGGATGGCGGGCTCGCCGCGCCCGGGCGGCCAAAGCCTGAATATCTGGGGCATGGGGGACATGGAAGATGTGAAGGTCGTGCTGGACGGGGCGCCGAAGGGATTTGAGAAATATCGGCAGGGCTCGGTATTCATCGAACCCGAACTGCTGAAAAAGGTTGAGGTCGATAAGGGGCCGCACAATCTGTTGAACGGCAATGGCGGCTTTGGCGGGACCATTACGCTGGAGACCAAAGATGCTGGGGACATGCTGCTGCCGGGCGAAGATTTTGGCGGCTTGCTGAAGTACAGCTACCACACCAACGATCGTCAGGGCATTTACAGCGGTGCCTTGTACGGCCGTACGCCGGAAGGATCCGCCGACGGTTTGCTCTACATGAGCAAGCGTGACGGCGGCAACCTGAAGCGGCCGGACGGCACGCGTTTTGCCTATTCTGCCAACGATCAGGCTTCCTACCTGTTAAAAACCAATATTTATCTGAGCGAGGCGCAAACGCTGACGCTGTCGGCGATGCGATCCGATTCCGATGGCTGGCAGCCTTTTGCCGCCAAGCGGGACGATATCGCCGCGCCCAGCCAGGCGGATATCGATAAATATGGCCGGGAAGAAGCGTGGCGCCGCATTCTGGTGTATCGCGACCAGACAGACACCAATTACTCGGTGAAATGGAATCTGGCGCCGGAAGCGCAGCCGTTGCTGAATCTGACGCTGTCTTACGCCTATTCGAAGACCGAGCAGCATGACAAGCGGCCGGATTCCGCTTCAAAGTTCAGCTATCTCGGTACGCTGGGCAATGAAAGTTGGGTGAACTATACCGATCGGCAGTTTGACGTCAGCAATGAAAGCCGTTTCGCCAGCGGTCCGCTGGAGCACAAGCTGTTGCTCGGTGCGCGTTGGCATAAACATCAGCGCGATACCCTGATGTATTACCCTTCGCAGGTGAAAAACGCCAGTTACAACTACGGCTATTTCCAGCCGTACTACATGCCGGCGGGCGAACAGGAAACCCGCAGCGTTTATCTGCAGGATGCGGTCAGCTTCGGCAGCCTGACCGTGACGCCGGGCGTGCGTTACGATCATGTGACCAATACCGGGCAACCGAACCGGGCGCCGCGCTATAACGACAGCGATCCGCTCGTGGGCCATGATTACAGCAGCGTGACCTATACCGGCTGGTCGCCGCATTTGGGCGTGATGTGGAAAGCGACGTCGAATCTGTCCCTGTTTGCCGACGTTAGCCGCACCTGGCGCGCCCCGGTGATCGACGAACAGTACGAAGTGCAATACGCCGCTTCCAGCGTGCCCGGTACCAGCCGCGGCCTGCAGGTGGAACGCATGACGGGCGTTCGTCTCGGCGCGGTGCTGGACTTCAACGATGTGTTGATGGCGCGGGACAGCCTGCAGATCCGCACTACGCTGTTCCGCAATCGCGGCAAGGACGAGATTTTCTATCGTCGCGGCGTAGTGTGTGACGCCGCACGGCACGGGGGCCAATGTGGGCAACCGTTGTCGAACTATCGCAACTTGCCGGGCTATACCATTGAGGGCGTGGAGCTCGAATCGTTTTATGACAGCGAAAGCCTGTTCGGCAGCCTGTCGTTCTCCTCGATCCGCGGCAAACGCGACGCTTCACCGCGCGATCCGTGGGGCAACGAAACCTGGATTGCCGAAATTCCACCCGTTACGGCACACGCGATGCTGGGCATGAAAGTGCCGCAGTGGGACATGGCCTTCGGCTGGACCGGCGATTTCGTACGTAAACAGGATCGTTCACCGGCCGACGGCGATCCGATGGCCGTTGTCTGGGCCCTGCCGAAAACCTCGGGTTATGCATTGCACGGCCTGTTCGCCTCGTGGCAGCCCAGCGGTTTGCACGGCTTCGAAGCCCGCGTGGCGGTGGACAACCTGTTCAACCGCGATTATTACCCTTACCTGGGCGAATCGGTGTCTGGCGTAGGGCGCAACATCAAGTTCAGCGTCAGTCAGCGTTTTTGACGATCCTGTCTGCAGGGGGCCATTTAGGCCCCTTTTCACGTTTCCTCCCCCGTATTTCCCTATTTTTTCGCCGTTTATAAATCATCAGCAATCGCTTGACACAGAAGTTACAATTTTAAAATAATAATAATTATCATTTTCAATCTCATTATCAATTGGTGTCACCGAATGGCAAGGAAAGAGGCCGCGGCAGCCAACGGGTTTGCTCAACAGCTTTACCTTGAGCATCACAGTTGGCTATGCCATTGGCTGCGACAGAAGGTTGGGTGTGCGCATCACGCCGAAGACCTGGCGCAGGATACTTTCATCAGTATTTTACTGAGCCCGCAGTTGCTCGCCATTCGGCAACCACGCCCCTTCCTGGCGACCGTAGCGCGCCGGCTGGTGGCGAATTATTACCGGCGTAAAACAATCGAAGAGAGCTATCTGCAGGCCTTGAGCGAGTTGCCGGCGATCGAGGCGCCCTCGCCGGAAGTTCGTCAACAAACCCTCGAAATGCTCGAACAGTTGGATCAGGCGTTGGACGGATTGCCGGCGCACGTCCGCGAGGCTTTCCTGTTGGCGCACCTGCAGGGCATGCGTTATTGCGACATCGCTGAACGTTTACGGGTGTCGACCAGCTCGGTGAAACAATATCTGCAGCGCGCTAATTTGCACTGTTTCTTTGCATTGGCGGCGTAACGGCAGGTGCGGAACCCATGATGGAATCGGATATCGATCGGCAGAGCGCGCGAGAGGCCGCCGCGTGGTTAACGCAGCTGATGTCGGAAGAGGCAAGCGACGCGGATAGGGAAAACTGGCGACGTTGGTATCAGGCGAAACCGGAAAATGAACGCGCCTGGCGGCATATCGCCGCGTTTTCATCCCGTTTTTCTCTGCTTAACGGGGCGGCGGCGCAGCGTAGTCTGTCGCAGTTGCCGAACCCGCAACGTCGCCGGTTATTGAGAAGCCTGGCGGCCATCGGCGTGGTGGGGACGGTTGGTGTCGGTTCGGGCGCGCTGCCATGGCGCCCCTGGCTGGCGGATTACCGTACGGCGGTGGGGGAACAGCAAACCGTCGCGTTGGCGGATGGCGCGCAGTTGATGCTGAACACGCAAACGGCGGTCAACGTCAGCCGTCAGCAGGCCACATTGCTGGAAGGCGAAATGATGGTGAATCTGCCGCCGGAAAGCGGTGCGTTGACGGTGAGATTGCCGCAGGGCGAGCTCATGGTGCAGGCTGCTCGCTTCAGCATTCGCCTGTGGGACACTTACAGTGATATCGCCGTTTATCTTGGCCGGGTCACGATCCTTTCACCAGCGCATCGGAACGCGGTGCTCAACGCCGGTCAGGGCGGCAGATTAAGCCGGCAAGGCATTGGCGAACCGTATCGCGTGACGCAAGAGCCCGGTTGGCGGCAAGGCATGCTGCTGGCCGACAACATGCGGCTGGACGACTTCCTGATGGAACTGGGGCGTTATCGTCAGGGCGTTATTCGCTGCCGGCCGGAGGTCGCCGGCCTGAGGCTCTCCGGTGCGTTCCCGCTGGCTGACCCCGAGCGCGTCATCGCGGCACTGCCCGGCGCGTTGCCGGTTAGGGTAAATATGCTGTCAAAATACTTCATCACCGTATCCTAAAGTTTTTTACTCTGCCATTAGGGCATTTCCTTTTCTATTGACCTGTTCTTTTTCGTTACCTGCCCGGTGCCGCGTGCCTAAACGACCTTTCTGACATACCCCGACTGCCGTTGACCGCTGCGTACGTTGGTCTGTTTTACGCTTAACCTGAGTACCGTTCCCTATGTTCAATCACAACGTATTATCTGGCGATTTCTCTTTACCCCCTACAGGCGGGCGATGGCGCTGGGCTACCGCCAATGTGTTGGCGTTGGGTCTGCATGGTGCGTTGTGGTTTGGGCTCGGTTATCACCTGATGCCACCGTTGCTGCCTGCGGCACAACCGATGGTGTTGATGATGGTTGCCGAGCCGGCTGAATCGACACCCAACACGGAACCGATGCCAACCGGCGTGCGCCAGGTGCAGGCGGTGGCGCAACGGCAGGCCAATCGGGAACCGGAGGCGGCGATGCCTCCGCTGATTCATGCGCCGCGTGCAACGGAGCGGCAGAGCAAGGCCAAAGGGCAACGGAACGACCCCATCAAACCGAAGACGGAACCGCCGCGCCCAAGGCAAGAAGAACAGGAAAAAATGGCGTCTGCAAACTCAAGAGCATCAAGCACCAGCGCGCCGCCGTCTATGGACGGAAAGCGTGTTGCCGCGCCGCAAACCAGCGTGGCGTCGCAGCCGAGTCAGGATGCCTCGGTCTGGAGCGGCCTGCTGTTGGCGCATTTGAGCCGTTTCAAACGCTATCCCGCCCTGGCGGTACGCCAGCAGCGCCAGGGTATTGTTCAGGTTGCCGTGACGTTGGATCGACAGGGAAACGTGCTGGGCGTGAAGCTATTGCGATCGAGCGGCGTTGCTTCGCTCGATCGGGAGGCGCTTCAGTTACCGCAGCGCGCTTCTCCACTGCCCGCACCCGGCAACGAGATCGCAGCGGGGCAGGCGGAATTCAGCGTGACCATTCCGATTCGTTTCGATCTGCGTGAAGTTCGCCGTTAATGAAAAACTCGGCTCCAGGTAAACGGAGGGCTGAGTTAAAAGCCAAAGTGCATCAAACGGATAGCAGCGATGAGATGGTTTCTACTTGATCGTCGCCAGAAAAATACAAATACTGTATGCATGAACAGTAACCTGGTGCCGTTATGAATAACAACCCACTGACGATAACGCCAGTCTGGCCTCTGGCGATGAAGGGGCAGTAGCCATGTTCGCCCTGGTAGACGTCAACAGTTTCTATGCTTCCTGCGAGACCATCTTTCGGCCCGATCTGCGGGGGCGGCCGGTGATTGTACTGTCCAACAACGATGGCTGCGTGATCGCCCGTAGCGCCGAGGCGAAGGCATTGGGCGTGCCGATGGGGGCGCCTTATTTCAAAATCAAAGAGGAGATGCGCCGCCGCAACGTTGCGGTGTTCTCCTCCAACTACGCGCTGTACGCCGACATGTCCCGCCGGGTGATGGACACGCTGGAAGAGATGGCGCCGGCGGTGGAGATTTATTCGCTGGACGAAGCCTTTCTGCGGCTGGACGGCGTGGCGCACTGCGAGGCGCTGGAGCCATTCGGCCAGCGGGTGCGCGATCGCATCCGGCGCGAGCTGCATTTGACGGTCGGGGTCGGCATTGCGCCGAGCAAAACGCTGGCCAAGCTGGCCAACTTCGCTGCCAAGAAATGGCGCGGCACCGGCGGCGTGGTGGATTTATCCGATCCGGCGCGCCAGCGCAAACTGCTGGCGTTGCTCCCGGTGGAAGAGGTGTGGGGCGTGGGGCGCCGCCTGACTCGCCAGTTGCAGGCGATGGGTATTCACACCGCGCTGCAGCTGGCGGACTGCGATACCCGGCTGGCGCGTAAAACCTTCAGCGTGGTGCTGGAGCGCACGATACGCGAGCTGCGCGGCGAATCGTGCCTGCAGTGGGAAGATGAGGCGGCCGCCAAAGAGCAGATCATCTGTTCCCGCTCGTTCGGCCAGCGGCTGACGCACTACCCACACATGCGCGAGGCGATCTGCAGCTACGCCGAACGCGCCGCCGAAAAGCTGCGGCAGGAAAAGCGCTATTGCCGCAACGTGTCGGTATTTATCAAAACCAGCCCGCATTCGGCGGGCGAAGGGTATTACAGCAATATGGGCACCGCCCGGCTGCAAACCCCGAGCAATGACAGCCGCGACATCATCGCCATGGCGGTACGTGCGCTGGAAAGCATCTGGCAGGAGGGGCGACGTTACCTGAAGGGCGGCGTGGTGCTGGGAGATTTCAGCGCCGCCGCCATGGCACAGATCGATCTGTTCGACGACTGCCCGCCGCGCCGCAACAGCGAGCGGCTGATGGCGACCCTCGATCGCCTGAATCAGGAAGGGCGCGGGCGCGTGTGGTTCGCCGGGCAGGGGATCGTCAAGCCGTGGCAAATGAAGCGCGACATGCTGTCGCCGGCCTACACCACCCGGCTGGCGGACATTCCGGTGGTGCGGCTGGGGGAGCGGGCGCCGTGCTCCGCCGAATCGAAGGAAGAAAAACGCCGCGGGTGACAACCGGCGGCGTGGGTAGGCTGAGTGTTACTTCACCGCCGCCGGATCCGGCTTATCGGGGGCGATGCCATACAGCGCCATGGCGCGGTTGACCTCGCTGCGGGCGATACGGCCTTCGTCAGCCAGCAGTTTCAACGCGGCGAGCGCGATGAAATGGCGGTTGACCTCGAAGAACTCACGCAGCGCCTCGCGGGTGTCCGAGCGACCAAAGCCGTCGGTGCCCAAGGCGATAAAGGTGCGGTCGGGCAAGAACGGTTTGATCTGATCGCCGACGATCTTCATATAGTCCGTCACCACCACCACCGGGCCGGGATGCGCCGCCAGCAGGCTCTGAATATAAGGAACTTTCGGCGGATCTTCCGGATGCAGCAGGTTCCAGCGTTCGGCCGCCATGCCGTTGCGGCGCAGCTCGCTCAGGCTGGTGGCGCTCCAGATATCGCTGGCGACGCCAAAGTCCGCCGCCAACAGCTCCGCCGCCGCCAGCGCCTCGCGCATGATGGCACCGCTGGCGACCAGCTGAGCGCGCGGGCTCTCTTGGTTTGTCGTTTCGCTCTGTTTGAGCAAATAGGCGCCCTGGATAATCCCGTCCTCCACGCCCGCCGGCATCGGCGGCTGCGGGTAGCCCTCGTTGAGCAAGGTGATGTAGTAGTAAATATCCTCTTGTTCAACGAACATCCTGCGCATGCCGCTCTGGACGATCACCGCGAGTTCATAGGCATAGGTCGGATCGTAGGAGACGCAGCTGGGGATCACCGAAGACAGCACGTGGCTGTGGCCGTCGTCATGCTGCAAGCCTTCGCCCATCAGGGTGGTTCTGCCGGAGGTGGCGCCGAGCAGGAAACCCTTGGTGCGTGCGTCGGCCGCCGCCCAGGCGAGATCGCCCACCCGTTGCAGCCCGAACATGGAGTAGAAGATATAGAACGGGATCGTCGCGACATCGTGGTTGCTGTAGGCGGTGCCGGCGGCGATCCAGGTCGATATCGCACCGGATTCGTTGATGCCTTCCTGCAAAATCTGGCCGTCTTTGGCCTCTTTATAGTAGCTGAGCTGCCCGGCGTCTTGCGGGGTATACAGCTGGCCGAGCCAGGAATGGATGCCAATCTGGCGGAACAGGCCTTCCATGCCGAACGTGCGCGACTCGTCCGGCACGATGGGCACGATCAGTTTGCCGATGTTGACGTCTTTGAGCAGCGTGCCGAGGATATTAACGAAAGCCATGGTGGTCGACATGTTGCGTTCGCCGCTGCCCTTCAGGAGGCCGTCGAAGCGCGATAGTTCCGGTATCGCCAGCGGAGCGGATTGGCCGAAGCGGGCAGGGATGTAGCCGCCCAGCGCGGTGCGCGTCGCGGTGATGTACTTCGCCGCCGCGCTGTCGGGTTCGGGCTTCAGGTAAGGGATCTCTGCCAGTTGGGCGTCGGAGATGGTCAGCCCTAAACGGTCGCGGAAGGCTTTCACCGCATCCTGGCTCATTTTTTTCAGCTGGTGGTTGATGTTCTGTCCTTCACCGGCTTCCCCCATGCCAAACCCTTTGACGGTTTTGGCCAGCACCACCGTCGGCCTGCCCGGGGTATGCACCGCCTGATGGTAGGCGGCGTACACCTTTTGCGGATCGTGGCCGCCGCGGTGCAGCGCCCAGATCTCATCGTCGCTCAGGTCGGCGACCAGCTCGAGCAATTCCGGATACTTGCCGAAGAAGTGCTCCCGCACATAGGCGCCGCTTTGCGACTTGAAGGTTTGGTAATCGCCGTCGACGCACTCCATCATGCGTTGCATCAGCAGCCCGGAGCGGTCTTTTTGCAGCAGTTTGTCCCAGCCGCTGCCCCAGATCACCTTGATCACCTGCCAGCCGGCGGCTTTGAAGGTGCCTTCCAGCTCCTGAATAATCTTGCCGTTGCCGCGCACGGGGCCATCCAGCCGTTGCAGGTTGCAGTTCACGACGAAGATCAGGTTATCGAGTTTTTCTCGCCCGCCCAGCGCAATCGCCGCCAGCGATTCCGGCTGATCCATCTCGCCGTCGCCGAGAAACGCCCACACCTTTCTCCCCTGGTGCGGTTTCAACTCGCGGTATTCCAGATAGCGCATGTAGCGCGCCTGGTAGGCGGCGGTCAGCGGCCCCAGCCCCATCGAAACGGTGGGATATTGCCAGAAATCCGGCATCAGCCGCGGGTGCGGGTAGGAGGAGAGGCCGCGGCGCGCGGATTCGCGGCGAAAGTTGTCGAGCAGCTCCTCGTCGATGCGGCCTTCGAGATAGGCGCGGCCATAAATGCCGGGGGCGGAATGGCCCTGGATATACACCATGTCGCCGGCGAAATCATCGGTGCGCCCACGGAAGAAGTGCGTGAACCCCACATCGTAAAGCACCGCGGCCGATTGGTAGGTGGCGATATGCCCGCCGACGTTGGAATGTTTGCCGGCACGCAGCACCATCGCCATGGCGTTCCAGCGAATAAACGCATTGATGCGCGCTTCAGCGGCCAGATCGCCGGGATACGTCGGTTGCTTATAGGCCGGGATCGTATTCACGTAGGGCGTGGTGACCATGCTGAAGAAATCACCGTGCTTGCGCTGATCGGCTTCGGCCATTCTTTCCAACAAAAAATGCGCGCGTTCACGGCCGTCGATGTCAGTGACACCTTCAAATGCCTCAAGCCATTCAGCCGTCTCTTGTGGGTCGAGATCTGCTTTTACCGCAGGTTGGTTCATAAAAGCTCCAAATGTACTTACCTGATAAGGCGCTGAGCGATACAGGGATTCAGTGAATTGCAAGTGCAAGAGTTGCAAATGCAACAATGGCGAAAGCCACTCTATCCCTTTACAATTGCAATTGCAACTCACCGGTTTTGACGAGAAAAATGACATGACAGATAAACAACCCGACCTGTGGTTCTCCTTTGTGCGCGCGCATCGGGCGATGATCAGAAAGATAGAGGCGAAGTTGTCGGAAGCGGGGCTGCCGGTTTACGCCTGGTATGACGTGTTATGGGGATTGGAAAGCGGGGAAAACGGCACACGCCGCATGCATGAGCTGGCGGACGTGTTGGTGATTGAGCGTTACAACCTGACCCGCCTGATGGATCGCCTGGAAAAAGAGCGGCTGGTCACGCGTTTTCGATCGGATGACGATCGCCGGGCCTCCTTCGCGACTATCACCGAGGAAGGCAAGGCCCTGCGGAAAAAGATGTGGGAGATCTACCGTTCGGTGGTCAACACCCACTTTCTCAACCAGTTCAGCGAAGAAGAGGTCGCACGCTTCTCCGACGCGTTGAACAATGCGATGCAGCTGGCCAGAGAGTGATCAGGCATCGGGCGTGATGTGCAGAACGCGCAGCGCATCGGCGATCAGCGCCGAAGGGATTTTCTGCTCGTCGGCCAGCAGTTTAAGGGCGCAGAGCGCAATCCATTCCGCCTGCGGGTAGTGGATTTCGCCGCGCACCCGTGAATCTGAGCCCACCGCGGCAAAGCGCGCGGGAATGAATCGCCTGAGCTGATTGGCAATCAGGTGCGAGTAGTCGGTAACGGCGACGACGGGGGCATTCCCGGTACCCAGGCACGTTTTCAGATGGCATTCGCCGCCGCTGTCCTGGCGCTGCATGTCGGCGAGTTCGGCGTCCTGCGCCAACCGTGTGTAGCTGGGGCAACTCCAGATTTCAGACACAATCCCCCAGTTTTTCAACACCTTGGCCGCCTGCTGAACGCGGGCGAGCGCTCGGCCGGCGCCGCACAGACGAACCTGCAACGGCGAGTCTGCCGCGGCGGCGACACGATACATTCCCTTGAACGCCTGTTCTGCGACAAACGGTTCCCCTGAAGAGAGGGGGCCATTGTCTGCGTTGGTCGCGAGATACACCATCTTCCTCGTTCCCTCCAGATAGAGCGCGTGGAGGGCGTGATGGAGTATCGCGCCGGTTTCTCGGGCATTGGCCGGATCGAAAGGCAACCAGCCCGGCATGGCCGTGAGCTGAAGCGGGAACCAGGCCTGAACGCCTTTGGGCAAATCGGCACTGCCAGTATCCGCATCGCTGATGAAAATCCCTTTACGATTGGTTTCCGGCTCAAGCCCGCGAAGCATGTCCACCGAGGGCGTGTTGACGAAGTAAAACAGCGGCTTCTCATAACGCTCTGATTGATGGCCAAACCAGAGCGGCCAGGCGGTGGCGTAGTGGGAACTCGGTGGCTCGGTGCGCCTTCTGCCGTCGATAAGCCAGATGTCGCCGCTGGCGTTAAGTTCGTCCAGCGTTTGCGCCGTCCAGGCGCTGGAAGAAGGGCGCGAGGCGCCGGCTTTTTGACTGACGGAGGTCATCTTGCGGATACAGGCTTCGGCCAGGGTTTTGGTTCTGGCCGAGGCGGCGGGCAGTGTTATACGTTGAGGCGACATGCGGAGTACCCTTTTTTAGTTGCAAGTGCGATGATTGTAATTGCAATTCATGACGTATGCCAATGACTTCTGAACAGGCCGCCGCCGTCCAGGCGTGACCTGCGGCGGTATATTCAGGTTCTGCGGAAGGGAGCCTATTTGTTTCACCGACCAGACAGCCGTCATCCGTTGTCCTTATTTCTGCGGTTTTTTATAAATGGCGGGCAGCTAAAAACGGTTTGCCGATATTACTCAGGCACGCGTTAGTGAACGCTAAACGAGGATATCGGCATCTTAAAAATAAAACGAAATAAGGATGAAAGCATATGCCTGGATTTAATTATGGTGGTAAAGGGGATGGAACTAATTGGAGTTCTGAACGCGGTACGGGCCCAGAGCCGGGGGGCGGCGATAAAGGCCATTCCGGCGATCGCGATCGCGGCGGCGCCGGCGTTGGCAGCAGCCCGGAACAGCAACAGATAGCGGCGATCCAAAACGATCCGGCGCTGCGCATGAAGCTGGCGGCGGTGATTAAGGCGGCGCGCAGAATTAACCCGGATGCGAAATTGCATATTGAAAGCGTCAGCCCATCCGGCACGCTGAGCCTTTCCGCCACCGGTTTGACGGCCGATCAGGCGAAGCACATTGGCCTGGGGGGACTGGTGATGGGGGTCAACGCCAAGGGGGTGACAGTGGCGATCGGGGATATCGAAACCGGCCATGCGCGCAAGCCCTCAACCCCTGGCAAAGGCGGCAACAATGGCCTGAATGCCGGGCAGATCGGCGCCTCTTCGTTAGGCAGTTTCGTGACAGACTCGCATCGCGATCGGCCCGTCAGCGGCTGGCATGGCAACGGCAAAACCGGCGAATTCTCGACGACCCGCACGACCGGGAGTTACTACGGTTTTCATCATTTGAAGGTGGAAAAGCAAGACGGAGTGGCGACCTACAGCCTCTACTATAAGGCCAATAAGAACCGGCCCGCGTTTATCGCCGTGGTGAGAGGGGATAACCTGAATGCCATGGAGGTGAAATATGCCAACGGCAAGCCGGTAAAATCGCCCGGCTCGGTAAAAACGATCGTTAAGGACTTCGTCGAATATCAAAATGCGGAATTAAAAGCCATCAAGGATGGCGTCAGCCTGGCCGCAGGTATCAATAAAGATATCGCGGAAAAGATCGGCGCGAAATACGCCAAACTCGCCAAGGATTTGGAGGCGGGAATTCAAGGAAAATATATCCGCAACGTGCAAGATGCGGAGAAAACCTACGAGCAATTGACGAAGGGCCTGAACAAAAAGCTCAAGGCGCAGGACAAAGCGGCGATTGTCGCCTGGCTGAAAATGATCGATGCGGAACAGTATGCCCGCAATGCGCGGGTATTGGGCAAGGTCTTCACCGGGGTGGACTGGGCGATCAAGGGCGCGGATCTGGTAAACGCCGCGATTGAAGGTTTCTCTACCGGCAATTGGAAAGCGTTCCGCAACCAGCTCGAAGCGCTCGGGTTGTCGATCGGCGCAGGGTATACGCTCTCCGTTATCGCCGCGTTTTTCGCGCCGACGCTGGTGTCGTCGACGGTGGGCATTTTCGCCTTCGCTTACCTGTTTGGCTGGGCCACCAGCTATATCGATGCGGCCCTTGCAGGAGAACTGGAAAAATTCATCCTCGAGATGTAACAAGCTCATGACAGAAGAGGGGGGCATGCCCCCTCTTTTATGGGGTATGAACGCGCCCTGAACAATGCATTAGCATGTCTCATGTAGTTCTTAAGTTGATGATTTTTTATCTGTGTAGTTCGTCTTATGTAGCCATCTCCCCGTCATCGGATAATTTCATTATTTTTCTTCCTGTTATGTGATTTTCTTCACGTAAAACACTATTTATCATCCTTTATTCATTAGCGATATTTACATATAACAATTGTTCTCCTAGTTTGTTCATGGTTATTAACATTCGGATTAATGTTCTGTTGGAGTATGGATATGTTGACAGGAAAGTGGGTGCCTCTGCCCTTTATCCTTGTGGTTTCCTTATTGGCTGGGTGTATTGAAGTGGATATGTCCGTTCCCAGCTTTCCGGATATGGCTGCCAGTTTCGGTGTTTCTGAAGGGCATATTCAGCGTACGATCACCTATAACTTCTTGGGATTTGTGTTTGGCGCGTTGATTTATGGCCCACTGTCAGAGTCGATTGGTCGACGCAAAACCATGTTGATCGGTGGGGCTATCATGCTGTTAGGTGCTCTGGGATGTACCTACGCCACTTCAATCGATCTTTTGATGTTGTCCCGCTTTATTCAGGGGTTGGGGGCTTGCACGCCGGTGGTAGTGGCTTACGCGATCATCGCAGACCGTTATCAAGGGGCGGCCATGTACAGCATGATCGGTCTGGTTAATGCCTGTATCTCGATTTTCATGTCGCTAGCGCCGATCGCCGGTGGTTGGATTAATGAGCATTGGGGGTGGAGAGGAAACTATGCGGTTGTCGCGGTGATCACCGCAGCGGCGGTACTGCTGGAATTGTTGTTCCTGCCGGAAACGAAGAAAGAAAAAACGCCATTCGATCTCAAAGCCATTGTGGGAAGCTATGCCCGGCTGACGGCGAGTTTCCAATTCATGCGATTATCGTTGATTCCTTCACTTTTCTTTGCTGCTTATATGGTATTCATCGCCTCCAGCGCTTTTCTTTACCGTGAAACCTTTGCGTTCTCGCTGTCGGCATTTGTCGTTCACTTTTTTATTATCGTGGCGTCATTTTCAATCCCCAGCCTCTTTTCCGCCCGTATTATCGCCGCGTTTGGTGGCGATCGGCGCGCTGAGAAAATCGGTATGGCGTTAGCCATCGTCAGCATTCTCGCTCTACTGACGGCGACAACGCCTTGGGCTATTACCCTGCTGATGAGCCTGTTCTGCTTCGGTTTTTCTATCTGCTATCCGACGCTGTTCGCACGTTCCATGAGTGTCTACCCGGAAATTTATGGTGTGGCGGCCTCCTATATCATGAGCATGCGCTCGCTGCTGGTTGTGGCTATCACGGGGATGGCCAGCTACGTCTTTATCGGGCGGCCGGAGGAAATGAGCTATGTGATGGCGAGTGTGATAGGCGTTGTCGTGTTGTTGTCTATGTTGAGTATCGTGGCATCCCCAAGCAAAGCTGAAGAATAAATAATCGTTTTCGCGTGACCCCCGGCTAAATATTTATATTTGGCCGGGATCGGCATGACTTTTTTAAATACATGTATTCCTTCATCTGGAGAATATCTATGGAAAACGAAACCATGGTTTCGAAGGGCGGTTTGTCTGCCGCCTATACTGATAAATGGGAACAGCGCGCATCAATAAGAACCCGCCCCGGTAAATTTATCGACTTTACTATTCCTGGCGCATTTTTCCCCGAGGAGAATCAGCCGATATTTTTGGCTGACATGATGAGCGGCATGGACAATGAGAGGAAGTCAAAAATACTTACTCAGTCATTGTTTAAATACCTCAATGATATCGTTAATCTTGAGATCAAACTCATTAACTCAGCATGCAATAAAATTATCTACGGCGATCTCGCTGTCAAATTTGACGAACAGATTAAATTGAATGCCTATACCGTCATCATCGATGAGTATTATCATGTTTATATCGCCAGACATATGATCAATCAACTTAGAGAGCATGATGCCGATCTCGGTGCGCTGAGTTACCCGGATTCTGACGCCTATGTGGCCGTTACAGAGGTGATGAAACGGTTACCTGAGCGCTGCCATGACATTTTCGAGATCATTGCGGTGTGCATTTTCGAAACGACCCTGGTGAGAGAGCTGGTGGAGTTCTTTAATAGTGACGGCGTTCATCCATCGATTAAATACTATGTTAATGACCATATGAACGATGAGTCTAGACACTATATTTTCTTTCTCGAATTACTTGGCTATATCTGGACGAGGTTGGATGAAAACGATCAGGCGATGATCGGCGGGCAGATCGCTGATTTCGTAAAAATGTATTTGAATGTTGAATCAGAGAAACAGTTTAACATTGAGCTGTTATCGAAGATAACTCATGATTGCGAAGCCAGCCGGGAGTCAATCAATAAGGTTTATCGCGGTTTTGAAGTGACGCCTGATGTCCCCATTGTTAAAAACGTGCTAATGGCTTTGAAACGAACCGGCATTCTGAATTCGCCGATAGTGCGCCAGGGATTCGAAAATATTGGTTGGATAATTTAATCATGGAGATGGGTATGGATAGTTTCGCCTCGCATAAAACACATTCTAAACTGGCCTATTTGACTGAAACAAAGATGTTGGCCGATGAAATAAAAGCGCGTTTACGGAATAGCAATTCGCTTATTCTTCCATTAGAGAGAAATCTTGAACTGGTCGATCAATTGACGGAGTTTGAGCTTGGTCGTTTCCTCCTGCATAACCGCGGCCTCAATGGCTACTGGACGTCTTACATTTTCCAGCATCCCGCCGGAAAACCCGCCGAACATGTTTTGGAAGACTGGCTTCTGAATCGCTCGTTGCTGTGCCGGGCGCGCGAGCGTTACTACCGTTATCAGACCTTGCTGGCTGAGTTGATTACGCAGGCGGAGACGCTGGCTTCAATCCCGTGCGGGGTGATGGATGATTTATTGGATTTGGATTACAGCGGCCATGGCGCGGTGCAATTGACCGGCATTGATCTTGACCCGGAGTCACTTTATCACGCCAACGAAAAGGCCAAGCGCGTTGGCATGGCGAACCGTTGCCGATTCTCGCAGCAGAATGCCTGGGAGTTAAAAGAAAAAAACGCTTTCGATGTGATTACCAGTAACGGCCTGAATATGTATGAGTCTGACCCGGACAGGCTGGTGGCTTTGTATCGTCGGTTCTTCGAGGCATTAAAACCAGGGGGAACCTTGTTGCTCAGTTTCCTCACGCCACCGCCGGAAAAGAACGCGCCCACCGGTGAGTGGGATAAATATGAAACGCCAATGGCGGACCTTTTGCAGGAGTTCGCGATCTTTGGCGACATTATTCAGGCTACCTACCTTAATTTCACTTCAGAAGCAGAGATCAGGCAACAGATAACCCAGGCAGGGTTCACGGTTAAAGATATCAACTACAGCTCACGCGGCGTGTTGCCGATCCTCGTGGCGGTAAAACCCTGATAACCCAAAAGAGTAATATCCATGAAGATTCTGAACATTCTTGTCAACCACACCGTAGAACCGTTGCGCAGCCATATTGTCCGTTACTTGCTGGATGCCGGCCACTTTGTCTACTTAATCGGTCTGAGCGACGCTGAGCGAACGCGCTGGACAGGTTCGCAGCACAACCTCTTTTGCTATTCCGACGTTGGCGATCAGCGTATCGACTATGAGCTCTGTCTCGAAGAAAGCGCCTCGGTGAGAGGCCCCATCGTCCGGTTAGCCGTTTTCGCCGATCGACAAAATGTGTTGTTCCAGATTCATGCTGAAGAAGACGGGAATATCAGGGCGTTAGCTGAGCGTGAGCTGCCGTGGCGGGAAGCCCGCCGAGCGTTGTCGCAGACGGTGTTGGGCGAGTTGTTCATCGATGGCGTGGTCATGCTCAGCCGTGAGGCGAAAGATCTGGATATTGCTCTGCCCGAAGGGCCAAACCGAGTTACGGATTGGCTGGTTGCCCAGCAGAGGGTACAGCAAGAGCAGCGAGCGCTGGAAAACGATGAACCGCGTTATGGCTGCTTCAACCTGAGGGATGAAGTGTCTGCCGTTAACGATGCTGCAGTGGTTCAACGGACCATCGATGGCGTTGCGCAGCCGCAACAGGCTTTGCTGTTGGCTTTCCAGTTGCAGTTTCTGCTCAATGCACGGCGGCCTGGGCTTTATGCTCTGCAATTGCAAGATAGGCAACGCAGCAGCAAAGTATTACGGTTACTCAACGGAACGGAAACATACGCCGAGCTCTCTCCTTGGTTAGTGCGGGTACTGCAGGGGGACCCGGCGAACCCATTCTACGAATCCCATCATGACGGCCGTTTTTTATCTGTGGTTGGCGTAGATGTCATCATGGATGAGGGGGATGTCGACGCGGCAGCGGCCCCGATCAGGATCGTATGGAACAGCACGCGCTGTACGCTCAGTTTGCAATTTTACGGCGAAAACCCCTTTTTCGACGTTGTAGCCGCAAATATCGATGAGTTTATGGCGGCGCTCGCCACATTCATGCGTAATGAAGGGGATATAGATGCGTTGACCGGCGTGTCTGAAAATAGCTACCAACGTTATTATGCGAAAATTAATGCCACGCAATGTGAATATCCGAGACAGACTATCGTCGGGATGTTTGAACAACAGGCAAGGGCGCTTAACGATCACCCTGCAGTGATAACGAAAAATGAAACGCTCAGTTATCGAATGCTGCAGCAACAGGCCAGTCGCCTGGCCGACTATCTGCAACGGCAATATGGGGTAGCGGCAGGCGACAAAATTGCCTTGATGATGCCGCGTGAGGCGGAGTTGGCAGTATGCCTGATGGCCGTGCTTAAGCTGGGATGCGCCTATATTCCGATCGACAAAAATGCGCCCGTAGTGAGGACCTATTCTATTTTGGCCGATGCCCAGCCGGCGTTAATCATCGGTGCGCATGCTCAGTCAGCTGGCAGCCTGCCGCAAGGGCTGAGTTATTTGGATTGGCGTGAATATGCCGCTTCTCCTTTCGCTGGGGCCGACGGTTGCAACGAATTCCCCTCCCAGGCTGAGGCTTCAGCATTGGCCTATATTATTTACACCTCGGGAACGACAGGTAAGCCTAAAGGGGTTGCCGTAGAACATCGCAGCTTTGTGAATATCGCCAGCGATATTTCTCGACGCATGTCTGTGACGCATCAGGATCGTTTTCTGGCGATCACGACGTTGGCATTTGATATTTCAACTCTGGAAATATTTATGCCGCTCATGTTTGGCGCCACGGTGGTATTAACCGACCAGAAGACGTTGTTGGCGAATAATGACTTGCCGCACTTTATCGCGAGTCATTCCGTGAGCCTGATGCAGGGGACGCCTTCTTTTTGGCATCAGGTCGCGCAGCAATATGCCGAGACAACGCTACCCGTTCGGGCATTGTGCGGTGGGGAAGCGGTGCCGCATGCGGTGGCGCGTTGGTTGTCAGAAAACACCGAGCGTGCGTGGAATGTGTATGGGCCAACCGAAACGACGGTTTGGTCTACCGCGGATGAACTGTTGCCTGGGGTTGATAGCGTCACCATTGGGCGCCCGCTGGCGAATACCCAGTGCTTTATCTTGGACGAACGGCGGCGTTTACTTCCTCCCGGCGTGATCGGGGAAATGTATATTTCGGGGTTGGGCGTTGCGCGCGGTTACTACGGCAATGCGCGTCAGACGCAAGCAAGCTTTTTGCCGAACATATGTTCCAGCACGCCGTCAGCCTGGTTCGGTCGCATCATGTACAAGACGGGCGATCGCGTGCGTTGTTTGCCCGACGGCAGATTTGAATACCTCAGCCGATGGGATAACCAGATAAAATTGCGGGGACATCGGATCGAACTGGGTGAAATAGAGTCGGTTTTGCGAACCTACCCCGGGATGCAGCAGGTTGTTGTAAATTTACAGCCGGCCAAGGAAGAACAACAGGCGTTCCTGGTTGCCTATTATCAGGCCAAATCGCCGGTGGCACGCCAGCAACTGCAGGATTATCTGGTGACGCTGCTTCCGGACTACATGCTCCCCAGCGCTTATATGTACCTGCCTGAGATCCCCTTGAATATGAATGGCAAAGTGGATCGTAAAGCCTTGCCGCAGGTACAAGCGCAAGATAAAGCGCATTACGTAGCGCCGGGAAACGAGTTCCAGCGATGCCTGTGCCAGCTATTCCAGGATGTATTGGGGAGCGAAAGCGGACGAATCGGCATTACCGACGACTTTTTTGCTTTGGGAGGCAACAGCCTGTCGGCCATTCGCTTGGTAAATCGCATAAACGGTACGCTTCAGTGCGATCTGAAAGTTAAAGATATTTTCGAAAGAAAAAATGTGGCCAGGTTAACGCCATTGGTGGCCGCCGGGCGCGGCAGTTTTCTTTACCAAGACTACCAGATTGCACAATGTGATGAGACCCATCTGTACCATCCTTTCCCGCTGAATAATGTTCAGCAATCTTATTATCTGGGACGAATGAAAAGTTTCGATCTCAGCGAGGTCTCTACCCATATTTATAATGAATTTGTTTTCGACCATATTGATCACGAAAAATTGGAGCGTGCCTATAATCAACTTATTGCACGCCATCCTGCGTTGCGCACCGTATTTGAAGAGGGAGAACAGCGATTTTTAAGTGCGGCAGCGCATTACAAAATAGGCTACCACCCCCTGAGAAATGAAGACGAGCTATTGGCTTTGCGCGCCGAGTACTCGCACAAGGTTTACAAACCGGATTGTTATCCGCTGTTCGATATTTTCCTGAGCGAGTATCAAGGGAAATACCTTCTGCATGTCAGCTTTGATGCCATTATCATTGACATGACCAGTTTTGAAATATTATTCGGCGAGTGGATTGCGTTATATCACGACGAAAATCTGGCGCTGCCGCCGCTGGATATCAGCTACCGCGATTATCAGCTGCAGTACGAGCGCCTGCGCGGCAGCGCATTATTTGAGCGGGCGCAGCAATATTGGCTGCAGAAAATCGATGATTATACGCTGGAGGTCGGATTGCCGCTGGCCGCGCATCCCGCCAGGATCGATAAGCCGAGCTTCCGGCGTTTGTCTGCGACGATACCCATGTTGAGTTGGCAAAAGATCGTCGACAAATGCCAGCGCTTCAATATTAGTCCGACCGCTCTGATCCTTGAGCTCTACAGCAGAACGTTATGTTATTGGTCTGGTCAAGAGAGCCTTTGCCTTAATTTAACGCTGTTCAACCGTTTGCCGTTACATTCTCAGGTCGAGCAAATTATTGGCGATTTTACCGTTTTAAGCCTGTTCAATTACCAACGTCAAAATGGCGTTGCGATGAGCGAACAGCTATCGGCTATCCACCGCACCTTGCTTAATGACGTCGATAATAATTTATTTGACGGCATTGACGTACAGCGTTTGTTGAAACAGCGGCGGAATCTGCCCGCCAATACGGTTATCGCGCCGGTGGTGCTGACCAGCGTGCTTGGCATGAACAATAAAGCGAGCATGTTTGAATTGCCGCTTAATGAAGGATATCGCGGCGTTCAATACGCAATCTCCCAAACGTCTCAGGTGTGGCTCGACCATAAAGCCTACGAAAACGATGAAGGGTTCGTTGCCGAGTGGGATTATGTCGAACAATTGTTTGATGAGAAAACCATCAAGGCCATGCACGAAGGCTATTGTTCTCTGATTCGATGGGTGGCAGAACACGATTGGGAAACCATGTCATTCCCGCAGCCTGAACTGCCGGCGGAACATGCGGAAGCGGTCATGCGCTGGAATGCCACGCAAAGTACGGTGTCGGAGCAAACGCTGCACGGGTTGTTCCTTTCCAGTCTGGAAACGCCGCAAACGGCCGAGCGCATTGCGGTGATCGAAACCGAAGGCGAACGCCACTTTACCTACGCCAGGCTGGAACAGGACAGCAACACGCTGGGGCGTGCGCTATTGCGGCATACCAAGGGCGAAAAGGGACGTATTACCGCTATTCTGCTGGAGAAAGGGTATGCGCAGGCCGTCTCAACCCTTGGGATCATGAGAAGCGGCGGCGCTTATCTGCCGTTGCACATCGAATGGCCATGGGAGCGCATACGCGACATTCTGCAGCAAGCCCGGTGCGATATCTTGCTGCTCTCTGCTCAGCAGCGTCATGACCTGGCACATGAGCTGTCGGCGTTGCCTTCGGATATCACGATTTTGGTGTTCGACGAGATAGTGGCGCCGGCGCAGGAACGTGCGTCGACGGAGGTTGCCTGGCCGATCGTCAGGGCTGACGATCTGGCCTACATTATTTTTACCTCTGGCTCTACCGGTAAACCGAAAGGGGTAGCGATCGATCACCAGGGGGCGGTCAATACCATCCTGGCTGTTAACCAACGTTGGTCGGTCGGTCGGGAAGACCGGATACTGGCGCTGTCCGAGTTGAGCTTTGATCTGTCCGTTTACGATCTGTTTGGCTTGTTGGCCGTGGGGGGCGGTGTGGTGATCCCTTCCCAGCGTGAGACCAAAGCGCCGCAAGCTTGGGTGGCCGCGCTGCGCCGACATAACGTGACCCTCTGGAACTCGGTGCCGCAATTAGCGGGCCTGCTGGTTGACGAAGTCGAACCTGCGACGCAGGCGCTAACCCGGTTACGGCTGTTCCTGTTGAGCGGCGATTGGTTGCCGCTCAATTTGCCTCATCGCCTGAAAACCCAATCGCCAGACAGCAAGATGGTGAGCCTGGGGGGCGCGACGGAGGGCAGCATCTGGTCCATTTGGCATGAAATCGATCGGGTAGACGCGAGGTGGAAAAGCATTCCTTATGGCGTCGCCATGCCGAATCAACAGATGTGGGTGCTGGATGAGTGGGGGAGTGCTTGTCCTTTCGGCGTAACCGGAGAAATACATATCGGTGGGCTCGGCGTTGCTCAGGGATATTGGCAGGCTGAAACGCTGACTCGAGAACGCTTCATTTATCATCCAACCTATGGACGCCTGTACAAAACCGGCGATCTGGGTCGCTGGTCGGCGGAAGGCTATATCGAGTTCCTCGGCCGAAGAGATGCCCAGGTCAAGCTTAACGGTTATCGCGTGGAGCTGGAGGATATCGAGAATAACTTGAGCCAATTACCTGGGATCCGGCAGACGATCGTGCGGCTCAGCGAGGGTGACCTCATGGCTTACGTTGTTCCCGAGGCGCAACAGCCGGTGCCGCTCTATTTTGCTAACCGCGACGCATTCGTGCTTTCGCTGCCGGCGTTACGTCAAGATCTGCAACCTTCGCGAGCGATACCCTATCCGTTGGATGAAGCGGTTTACCGTGCCCGCAAGAGCACTCGCCAGTTTACCGCGGAGGCGTTATCCGCCGAAACCATCAGCAGTCTGTACGAAGCGCTGCCGGGGTGGTTGACGCAACAGATGGCGCAAGAGGGAAGCGCGCTGCCGCCTGCGTCTTTGGCCGGGCTGTTGGCCGTATGCGCCGCTTTCCGTTCGCCGCAGCGCGCGTTGCCAAAATATCGCTATCCTTCGGCCAGCAGCCTCTATGCGGTGCAAGTGTATCTCGGGCTCCCGGCGGCGATGGGAGAATATGCCGCGGGTTATTACTACTACCATCCGCTGGAACAGCATTTGTACCAGGCAGAAGCGTCGGGAGAACACACCGGGCCTTATCTGGACTTGGTGGTTCGGTGGGAAACCATCACCGCGTTATATGCCGAGCGCGCATTCGCTTTGGCGCAGATAGAAGTCGGCCACATGTTGGCCTTGCTGACTGAGCATCTCCAGTCTTTGGGCGTCGCTTATTACGTCAAGCCCGCTGACGCCGTTTCACCTGACGAGGGGGCATTAGCGTGTCGGATCCACCTCGGCGTTTGCGCCGTCACTTCACCACCGCAAGTCAGCGTCGATTTCAGCGTGATGGAAAACGAGGGGGGAACCTATGTCGCTCGCGCGTCAGGGCGACACTATTGCCTCGGTGAGACCTCCGTGCTGGCCGAATCATCAGACGTGTACGGGGTGTTGCAGTCGTCTCAGGTGTTGTTGCAGGTCCATGGCGCTAAGAACGCGTGCCATTATCAGGCCAGTGGCTGGATGATGCAGCGATTTGGCGCGCTCGCCGCCCAGCGGCGAATTGGCGGCTGCATTCTTGGCGTCACGCCGGCCGAGGACACGTTGTGCAGCATGGCGATAGGGTATGCGCGGGCCGAGGATGAACCGGTCTTTGACGTTCCTGCGCTCACTGTCTCGATGACCCAGGCGATCAGACGGCATTTGGCGCGTCGTTTGCCGGACTATATGTTGCCGCAGCACGTTACTTTGATCCCGGAAATCCCCTTGTCTAACAACGGTAAGGTCGATACATCACGCTTGCCGAAAGTCGTCAAGCACAGCGAATGTCTGGCTCCGCGCAGCGATGATGAGATACGGATGCGCCGACTTTGGGCGGAGCTTCTGGACAAGCGTGAAGAGCGAATCGGTTGTGACCAAAGCTTCTTCACTCAAGGGGGGAATTCGCTTCTGGCTATGCGACTGGTACGCAAGATCAACCTCGCGACGGGAACCGAGATGCGTCTGGAAGACCTCTACAACAACAATACGATTCAGGAAATGGCGGCGTGGGTCGCCGGGCAACCTTGTGGCAACGGCAGAGAAGAAGGGGCGCTGTAATGATGTTGACGGATTTATTGAACAACCTGAAAAAAAATAACATTTTATTGTGGGCTAAAGCGGACGATCGGTTGGGTTTTTCTGTCGACAAGGATATCGGCTTTGATGCCGATCTGAAGGCTGAAGTGGCGGCACGCAAAGACGAATTGTTGGCGCTGTTACAGGACAATGGCGTGACCAGCGAACAATTCGCGAAGGAAACGTCTTTTCTGAGGCTACCGCCAAGTAGCTGGCCACTTGCGCTGGACTCAATTCAGCAAGGCATGTATCTGCAAAGCGACATCGACGGCTTGCCGTATACCTATACGGTACCGTTGTTCATTGGATTGCCGCAGGTGGATATCGCGCGGTTGCGAAACGCGCTGCAAACCTTTTTACGGCATCAGCCCCTGTTGCGTCAGTCGATTGATAGCGATATGAAGCGCGTTTTTCTGGCGCCTGAGCAGTTTGCACTGGAAGTAGAAAGGATTTCCTGGTCCGAGCTGGAAAGTAAGAAACGGGCGTTGGCACAACAAACCTTCCCTATGCCGGAAGGGCAGTTTGCGCGCTTTGTGCTGCTGGTGCGGGCTGAGACGCAAGAGGCCGTTTTGGCGTGCGTTCACCATCATATGCTGTCTGATGCCCCTTCCGTCCAGCATTTTGCTCATCAACTGTTGAGTGCGTACGCCACACCGTCTGTATCGGCGCAGCCTGAAGCGGGGTACCTGGATTACTCCGCATATCAACAGTGGCGGGTGCGGCAAGATGATGTTCAGGCGTTCAGAACATCGTTGGCCGCCCGTTTGAATCAGGCGGAACCGCCGGCATTGCGACAGCGCCATCTCTCTGGCGTGGAGAATCGTGCCTTTGCCGTGCAGGCAGGATTGACGTCGGAGGTTGTCGAGCGTTTGACGCAGGCATGCGGCGAACGGGGACTGACGCTCTATTCTCTGTTGTTTACGACGTTCGCCCATGTATTACGGACCTTTAGCGGCCAGGACAGCGATTTCCCTATTGGACTGACAGTGATGAATCGCCCCGAGGCGTTCAGCCGCGCCATTGGGCCGTTTATCAGCACCCTGCCGGTCATCGCCGCATTGCGCGCAGACCAAAGCGTGTTGAGCAATGTCAAAAGCATTCAGCACGATATTTTGCAGTTGCAGGAACATCCGTGGGTGAACATTGGGCACTTGGCGCCGGAGATCGACGGTGGCGCGGTGCGCATCAATGAACTGGTTCAGCTGCTATTTACCTTCCATAACTTTGAAAACGGCGATATCGCCGTCCCCGGCGTGGAATATCGTCTGGAGCCTTATCCCGATCTGGCGGAAAAGTTTGGCATGTCCTTATTTGCCGCTCAACGAGACGGTCAAATCGATTTCACGTTAACCGCGGCGGAGAATCGTTACGAAGAGGACTACGTTCGCAATATTCTCGAGGCGTTAGTTTATGCGCTGGGCCAGTTTGATCGGCAATCCTGGGAGACGCCGCTCGAACAAATCGATTTAATCACGCCAGCCCAGCGTCGGCAGGTGCTGTCTGAATGGAATGACACGCGCTGCGATTATTCAGAAGATGAGCATATCGCGTCTTTATTGGAAGCGCAGGTAGCGCTGACGCCGGACAATATCGCCTGTGCGGATCGGCATCGGCAATTGACGTATCGCCAGTTGAATCTACAAGCCAATCAGTTGGCGGCCGCCTTATCGTCACGTGGGGTGGGGCATGGCGCCTGCGTTGCGCTGTGTCTGGATCGCAGCGTCGAGCTGTTGGTCGGTATTTGGGCGATCCTGAAATTGGGGGCCGCCTATTTGCCTGTCGACCCGGCATTCCCCGACGATCGTCTCGATTACATTCTACAGGATAGCCGGGCCGACGTAATTATCTGCCATCAGGCCTACCGACACCGGGTGGCGGCGCCAGGGCGGCGGCTGGTGGTGTTGGATGATGAATCGCTGCGCCACGAGCTTGAGTTGTTGAGCGATGAAAACATGGCGCGTCAGATATCACCGAACGATCTGGCCTATGTCATCTATACCTCCGGGACCACAGGGCAGCCCAAGGGCGTGATGTGCACGCACCGCGGTTTGATCAACCGTATCCAATGGATGAATAAATCCTATCCGCTGACGGCAGCCGATCGGGTGTTACAAAAAACGCCGTACATTTTTGACGTCTCCGTATGGGAACTGATTTGGGCCTCTCTTTACGGCGCCAACATCGTTTTTGCCGATCCGGATGGCCACAAGGACGCGGATTATCTGATTGAGCTGATCGAGCGCGAAACCATCACCGTACTGCATTTTGTGCCATCCATGCTGGCGGCTTTTACCGAGACATTACAGGGCATTCAACGCGATCGAAACGTCAGCTTGCCGAGCTTGCGCTACGTGTTCTGCAGCGGTGAAGAGCTCAAACTGACCCAGGTCAAAGGGATTAAGCAGTGTTTGCCTCATATCGCCCTGCACAATCTTTATGGGCCAACCGAAGCCTCCATCGATGTGCTGTATTTCGACTGTAACGATCCGGATATAGATAATGTCCTGATCGGGCGGCCGATTGATAACATGAAAGTGTTGGTCCTGGACAAAGGGCAGCGGCTTTTGCCGCCCGGTGCGGTGGGTGAACTCTACCTTTCCGGCGTCGGACTGGCGCGCGGCTATCTGAATAAAGCGGCGCTGACGGCGGAGAAATTCATCGTCAATCCGTATTGCACCGAATGGGATGAGCGGGCGGATGACTATGCCTGTTTGTATAAAACCGGTGATTTGGTGTATCAGCGGAATGATGGGCAAATCGTTTATGTTGGCCGCAATGATTTTCAGGTGAAAATACGCGGATATCGCATTGAGTTGGGTGAAATCGCCCAGCGTCTCGAAGCGTTTGACTTGGTGCGCCAGGCGGTGGCGCTGGTTTATCAACAGCCCCATCCCCGCCTCGTGGCCTATTACACGGCGCAGGCACCGTTGCCGGAGGCGACGCTACAACACTTTCTTGCCGCCGCCTTGCCCGAGTACATGGTGCCGGAGACCTTTATCTGGTTGAAAGAATGGCCCGTCACGGTGAATGGCAAACTGGATCGGCGTGCGCTTCCTGAACCGTCTCTGCCGGTCGTACAGGAACGTGTCGCACCGCAGTCGGAGAGGGAAGCGCAGATCGCCGCCATTGTTGCGGAAATGATGGGGATCGATGAAGCGCATTTCAGCTGTGAGGCTAACCTGTATCAGTTGGGGCTGGACAGCATCATGGCGATCAAGCTGGTGAGCAAATTGCGCCAGGCGATGGGCGTATCGATCCGGGTGAAAGACGTGTTCGCCAGCAAAACCGTGCATGCACTCCATTTACGTCTCGCTCAGCATCAGCAGCAGGTGATGATTGAAGGCAAACGGGAGCAGGGCGTATTGGTTGGCGAGTTGCCGCTGCTGCCTGTCCAACGCTGGTTCTTTGACTGCGCATTCCCTTATCCGAGTTATTGGAACCAGGCGTTTCTGCTGGATGTGCCGGCGCTGGACGTCGAACGCCTGCGCGAAGCGCTGCACGCATTGATTCAACATCACGATGCGCTACGCCTGACGTTTACGTCTGAGGATTCGTCGCATTGGCGCCAAGGCTATCAACCGATGACGGACGCCATCGAACTGCGGTGTCATCATGTCGAACGCTCGGCACCGCAATGGCAAGAGGCCCTGTCCGCCGTGCTGACCGAATGGCAAAGCGATATCGATCTGGCCGACGGGCCGCTTTATCGTTTTGGTTATGTCACGGGGTTCGACGAGGGGCGAGCCCGTATTTTCTGCGCTTGCCACCATTTGGTGCTCGATAGCGTCAGCTGGGGCATTCTGGCCCGCGATCTGGCGAACGCCTACCACGGTGAAAGCCTTGGAGATAAGGGAACGAGTTATCGTCAGTGGACTGAGCACTTCGAGCAATATTGTGCCAATCACGCGGAAGAGGCGTCTTACTGGCGGGCCAGGATGGCGGACTACCGCCCCGTTGCGTTGCCGGCTGCGCGCGGCGCTACGATGGCATGCAGCCGCCTCGCGTTATCAATAAAAGTGACGCAGGCGCTGCAAACCGAGGGTTTACGTGCCTTCAATGCGAAAGTCGACGAATGTTTGCTGGCGTGTGCAGACGGCATGCTCGCTCACTGGTTTAACGGAGAGCTGACCCATGTCACCGTTGAAGGGCACGGACGCGAAGAGATTGATGCCGCTCTGGACGTTCATCGTTGCGTCGGGTGGTTCACGTCACTTTATCCCTGTGCGCTCTCATCCTCTCCCGATCCGGCAATGCGTTTGCAGGCGGCCAAAGCGCAACTGCGCGGCGTGCCTCATCAGGGCGTAGGATTTGGCGCGTTTGCCCGTGAGCTAGGGTTGCCGCTGCCCAATGTTTGTTTCAACTACCTGGGACAGCTGACTTCGCCGGATGAAAAGGATTGGGCGCTGGTCATGTCGCCGGTCGGTGAGACGCGCCATCCTGACAACGGCTTGCCTTTCGGTATTACGCTCTTTAGCTACATAGAGCAAGGTCGGTTGCAGCTCGAAGTCGTCAGCGGTCTGTCCGGTGAGCAAAATCAACAGTTGCTGGAGGCCTGGGAGGCGGCTATAGACACGCTGATAGCGTGCTGTGAACGGCAGGGAAGAACCCAATACGGCCTTGGCGATTTCATCAATGTTGCGGATGAACGCGACTTACAGCATTTACCTCTGCAGGGCGGTGCCGAAAACGGCGACTGCTTTGCCATGACCGAGATTCAGAAAGCCTATCTGGTTGGGCGCTTTGAAAACTATGAGATCGGCAACGTCGCCAACCACATCTACAACGAGTTCGTGTATCCGCGCCTTGATGACGAACGTCTGGAGCTGGCGATTAACCGATTGATCGCCCTCTGTCCGGTGCTGCGCACCGTGTATGACGCGGAAAGCATGACTCAGCGCTTCATTTCGGTGTCGCAGGCCGGCCATTATGCCTTGGCGGTGAATGACCTGCGCCTCGACGATGAGGCTACCGCGCTGGCGCGCGTGCGCAAGCGCCTGTCCCATCAGGTCTATCAGGTCGACCGTTTCCCGTTGTTCACTTTTGAAATCAGCCGGCTGCGCGAGCGCGACGTGCTGCATATCAGTCTCGATCTGATTTTGCTGGATGTGCAAAGCCGTCTGGCGCTGTATCAACTGCTTAATGCGCTGTATCGGGGAAATGTCTTGCCGCCGCTGGCAACCGTGAACTTCAAAGACTACCAGGAGCATCTGGCCCATCTGAAGGCCTCCCGTTGGTATCAACGAGATTGCGCTTATTGGCAGGACAAGCTGGCCGATATGCCGCTGCGGCCAAACTTACCGCTCAAGGTACCGTCGGCCACGGTTGAACACCCGCACTTTGCAGAGCATACGCTATATATAGACAAACAAATTTGGCAGGATTTCAAACGGCAAGCGCAGCATTATCAGGTCTCATACTCGTCGGTATTGCTGAGCCTCTATGGCTACCTCATCGCGCGATATTCCGGCAACAGCGAGTTTCTCATTACCATGACGCTGTTCAACCGCTACGCGGTTTGCGAGGACGTAAACGACATTTTGGGTGATTTTACCTCGACCAACCTGTTCCACTTTCGCGATGCCGGCGAGGATCTGTTCACCACCATCGAGACGACGCATAAGCGCATGTGGGACGACATTCAGCATGCGTTGTACAGCGGGTTGGATGTGCAGCGCGATCTGGTGAAACTGCACGGCCTGGATCGCCATTCGGCGGTGTCGCCGTTGGTCTTCACTGGCGTCGTAGGGCAACAAACCGGCGATTGGGATAAACAGGCGTATCTGGAAGACAGCGAGGCGCGCGAGCAGCGATATTGGTGTGCGCAAACCTCTCAGGCTTGGATCGACCTGCAGGCTATTGAAGTCGATGGCCGCTTTATGAGCAAGTGGCTTTATGTCGACCAGCTGTTTGATGAAGAAACCATTGCGCATCTGAATCGCGCCTATTGCCGTCTGATCTCGCTATTAGCGCAGCAGCCTTGGGAAACGCCGGTGGGATGCGAAAACTATTTGCCTGAAGCGCAAAGAGAAATGATGCAGCGGGCAAATGCCGTCACTCAGCCTCTCAGTGAAGAAACCCTGTTCAGCGCGTTCGATCTGTTGGCGACGCAAGCACGGCATCGAGAAACGATCGCGGTGTATGACGGGGAAGCGGCGATCGGCATGACCTATGGCCAATTGAAACAAGACAGCGATGCGTTGGCGCAGCAGGGGATGGGCTCATCTGCGCCGCTGATTGCCGTATTGGCGGAAAAAAGCTACGCCCAGGTCTGTGCCTGTCTGGCGATCATGAAGGCCGGCAAGGGCTATCTACCGTTGCATGTGGAGTGGCCGGCGGGGCGCATCGCCGATATTTTACAACAGGCCGGTGTAGAACAGCTCTGGCTGACCCGGGCACAGTCGGCGCGTGTGGATATCCGGACACTGAGCGAAGCGGGTTATCAACTGCTGGTCATCGAGGATATGCTGGATGAGGCGACCGCTTTGCCACCGTGTTTCGGCTTGCCGCACGTCAGCGCCGCCGATGTGGCCTATGTCATTTTCACTTCCGGTTCCACCGGGCGGCCAAAAGGGGTCACCATCGATCACCGTGGCGCAGTGAATACGCTGCAAGCGGTAAATCGACGCCTCTCGCTGACCGCTGAAGATGCCTTGTTCGCGCTGTCTGAATTGAGCTTCGATCTCTCCGTCTATGACATCTTCGGCGCGCTTAGCGTCGGTGCGGAGATCGTCTTACCGGCTCAAGAGAGCGTAAAAGATCCGGAGCGGTGGTTGCCGCTGCTTGCTGAGCGTGAAGTCACCGTCTGGAACAGCGTTCCACAGCTTGCCGGGCTGCTGGCCGATGCCGTGGCACGGCAGGGATGCTCACTGCCAAGGCTGCGCGCATTTTTAATGAGCGGTGATTGGATCCCGCTGAATCTGCCGGAGACGTTGCGCACACTTTGGCCGCACGCTGACTGCATCAGTCTGGGCGGGGCGACTGAGGGCAGCATTTGGTCCGTTTGGTACCCGATAGAGGCGATCGATCCGGCCTGGCGCTCCATCCCTTATGGCACCGCGATGCCTCATCAGGCGCTTTATGTTTTGGATCCGCAGGGACAGATGTGTCCGGTTGGCGTGACCGGTGAGCTCTATCTTGGCGGGATGGGGGTGGCATTAAATTATTGGCGAAATCCACAGCTCACGGCGGAGCGTTTCATTTCGCACCCTCGTCACGGACGCCTCTACAAGACGGGCGATTTAGGGCGCTGGCATGCGGCAGGTTATGTCGAATTCCTGGGGCGCAACGACTTCCAGGTCAAGCTGCGCGGGCATCGAATTGAGCTCGGGGAGATTGAAAGCCGGCTTCTGCAATGCGGCGGGATCCACCAGGCCGTGGCACTGGTGATGGCGCAGCCGGCACCGATGCTGGTGGCTTATTACGTCGGCGAAGCGAACGCTGACGAGAAAATGCTCCGTTCGCGACTGGCTGAACAATTGCCGGAGTATATGGTACCGGCGCATCTTATCGCTTTGGATGCCTTGCCGCTGACGGCGAATGGCAAACTGGATCGCAACGCCTTGCCGCTACCCGCAGCCGAAGAGCAGGCGACTTATTGCCCGCCGCGTGACGACCGTGAACATCAACTGTGTCGGCTGTGGGGCGAGATCCTGCACGTGCCGGCGGAGGAACTCAGTACCCAGGCGGATTTGTTCCAGTTGGGTATCGACAGTATCGCCAGTATCCAAATGGCGGGGCGGTTAAGGCGCGAATTGCAGCTGGATGTCACGCTGAAAGAGTTGCTGACGTATCGCACCATCGCATCGTTCTACGACACTCTGCTCGGCCGTCAAACCGTTGGCGGCATCCAGACCGTGCAGCGCGAAACGGGGGCCTTGAGCGGCGCAGTTCCGCTGCTGCCCATCCAGCAATGGTTCCTGGCACATGATCTGCCGCATCCGCAGCAGTGGAACCAGTACGGGCTGTTGGTGGCGCCTGGCATGACAATGGCCCGTCTGCAATGCCTGTTGCCGCGCCTCGTGGCGCAGCACGACGCGTTCAATCTGCGCTTCGAAAAAGATACCCAGGGAGAATGGCGCCAATGCTACCAGCCGCAGGCTGCGCTGCCGCCATGCCACGCTTTGGACATTCGCGCATTGTCGCTGCCGGAAGACCACCCGGATTTTGACGCCGCGCTGTTGCAGCGTTTTGCCGACTGGCAGCAGGCGTTCGATCTGCAGAGCGGGCCTTTGGCCGCGTTCGCCGTTCTTGAAGGGTACGCGGACGGCAAGGCCAGGGTGTTCGTCGCTTGCCATCACCTGATTGTCGATGCGGTCAGTCTGCAGGTGATCGTCGACGATTTACGACGCCTGAGCCAAGAGGAAACGCTGCCGGAGAAGGCCAGCAGCTATCGCCAATGGGTGAACCATCTGCGGCAACGTGCGCAAATTACCTCTCATGAACGTGAAGAGTGGCTGGGGCAATTGCCGGGCAGCGAAGTTCATGCGTTGCAAGCGCTGGGCGGAACCGCGACGACGCGTCATGCCCTTGCGTGGGGAGAAGGGCCATCCTGTCGCTTGATGCAGCACCTCGCCATGTTCGGCATGCAGCCGCAGGACATGGTGGCCTGGGCGGTTGGCCGCGTTTTGTATGATTTGACCGGACAAACCGCCTTTAGCCTATGGTTTGAGGGGCACGGTCGGCAAGCGGATGAGCGAACGCTGGATATCTCCAGGACGATGGGCTGGTTCACCAGTCGTTATCCCGTGCGTTTTAGCTATCAACGCGATGCCAGGGAGCATTTGCTCGCGGTGAAAAATAATCTGAGACGTTGGTCGCAGCGGGCGGAAAACTTCGGTGTCCTGTGTGGTTTGCCCGTGGTGAAAGAGGACGGCATCAGCATCAACTACCTGGGCAAGATGGAGGCGGCGGGAGACTGGGCGCTGGATCACCACTTTGTGGGGCTGCATCGCCATGCCTCCCAGGAAGGGACGCATCTGATCGATATCGTCGTGTTGAACGTTGGCGATCGTCTTGAATTGCGGGTCGAAAGCCGGCTGCGGGAGCATGACGCGGCCTGGTTGACGCAGCGGCTTATTCGAGAGTTGGAAGATGGCCTGGTATCAATGAATTGGCCATCCTGGCGTTGGTTAACCGAATCGGATGTCGATTTCGCCCTCCCGCAACCCCATCTGGATCGGCTGCAACATGCGCAGGCGGTTGATGCGGTCTTCATGGCCAATAGTCTGCAGCAAGGGATGTTGCACCATTCGCTGGCCTTTGGCGACGCCGATCGGGTGTATCGCGTGGCTACGCGCTGGGATTATCACTGTGCGATCGAGCCCGAGACGTTCAAGCGGGCGTGGCAATGGGTGCAACAGCAGTTCTCCTGCCTGCGGTTGCGGTTCGATTGGCGCGGTGAAATCGTGCAGGTCGTGGATCATGAAGGGCGCTTCCCTTGGCACGTCCATGACATCAGCCATCTGTCGCCTGAAGAGCGGGAACACGCCTTGCACAGGCTGCAGGAAAGTGAGCAGCAGGCCAGCTTCGATCTCCAACAAAGCGGACTGTACCGTGTCTGCCTGGTCAAACTGGCGGATGATCACTTCGCTTGCCTGTTCTGTGTACATCACGCCATCCTCGATGGTTGGAGCAGTCCGCTGCTGGTGGGGGCGCTGCATGACGCTTACCTGGCGTTTTCTCACGGACGTGAGCCGGCGGACAGACCGGATCTCTTTGCTTCAGTGCAGCGCTACATTCAACGGCATCGCGATAGGGACACGGATTTCTGGCGCGACTACCTGAGCTCGGTCGACACCTCGCCGGATCTGAGCGGATGGCGCCGTCCGGATGCGGAGTCATCGGCGTTAGCAGCCATTAAGAGCGTCTCTGCTGCAGGGATTTGCCGCTGTGAACTGAGCGCCGAAGAGCGCCGGTGCGCGCTCGAAGCTGCCCAGCGCCAAGGCATGACCCTGAACGCCTTGCTGCAATACGCCTGGCACAAGGTGCTCGCACTCTACTCCGGTGCTGCCGTGACCGTGGTGGGCACCGTGGTGGCGGGAAGGATGCTGCCGTTGAATGGTATCGAAAACACGCTGGGCATGTTCCTCAATACGCTACCGTTGAAGGTGGAGCATCAAAGCGATGTGCCTCTGATTCAGCAGGCACATCGGTTGCAGCAAGATATTAATGAAGCCAATACCCGATGCCTGGTCGATCTGGCTCATCTGCAGCCTGCGGGCCAGCGCCTGTTTGACTCGTTGTTCATTTATGAAAATTACCCGCAGCCTGATGAAGACCGCCACCGCGAACTGCGTCATCAATTCGTCGGTCGCAATGAGCAGAGGGATTATCCATTGGTCGTCAGCGTGGAGGAGGAGCCGGACGTTCTGCTGATTAAGCTGGAATATGCGGCGGAGTACTTTGATGCGGCGATGATGCGGCAAGCGATGGCACTGTTAAAGGACATCGTCGGCCACATGGCGAAAGACGCGAGTACGGAGACGGTGGCGATAGCTCCGGTTTATTGTGAGCCGGAGCAACCCTTGTTGCTTCCTGCGCCGGGGAATGCCGCCACCTTATCGCAAGTGTTGGCGCACTACGCATGCAGCCGGTCAGACGCTCCGGCGCTGAGTGACGGCGAGCGCAGCTGGAGCTACGCCCAGCTTGACGCAGAAGTGACGCAACTCGCCAATCTCATCGCCGGCCGCCTTGAGAAGACGCCGCACGCGCCTATTGCCTTGCGACTGCACAGCAAAGTCTTGACGGTCATGGCCTTGTTGGCGATAGGACGACTGGGCGCAGCTTATGTGCCGCTGGACAAAGACTATCCGCAGGAGCGTATCGATTTCATTCTGCGTGACAGCCAGGCTATCGCCGTATTGACGATGTCTGGGGATGAAGGGGCCGAGTACGGTATTCCGTCTATTCCCTTGTTCGGCACCGCGGGAGAAGCGCTGTGGCGCAAACAGGCCACGATGCCGACGTTCACACCTGCGGCGGAGAAGACCGCCTACATACTTTACACGTCCGGCACGACGGGTAAACCCAAAGGGGTTAGCGTGGGGCATGGGGCGCTGCTCGCCACATTGCGAGGTTTCTGGCAGCAGTACTTCCAGGGCAGGGAAGCGCTGAAAACGTACAGCATGACCAACCCCGTTTTCGACATTTTCGGTCTTGAATACGGTTTGCCGTTATTGAGCGGCGGCTGCGTTACCTTGGGAACTCACCATGTCACTGGGCTGGATTGCCGTAAGTTCGATTTCATCCAGTCAACGCCCAGCATGCTGGAAATTGTCCTACCGGTATTGCAGGGGGACGAGGAATGTTTACTTCTGGTCGGCGGTGAAAAGCTTGAGCCGCATTTGGCGCAGAAGGCCCTGGCTGTTTTCACGGCGCTCGTCAATGTCTACGGTCCGACGGAAACCTGCATTTGGTCAACCGGTAAACATTATCGGCATGCCGCGACGGATCGCGTTTTAACGATAGGCCGCCCTTTGCCGGGAGAACGTTGTCTGGTGTTGGACCCGGCCGGCAGACCTTTGCCTGTCGGGGCCATCGGCGAGCTCTATATCGGGGGCAGCGGCGTGGCCGAGGGTTATCACAACCAGCCTGAGCTGACCGCCTCACGCTTTGTCTCACTGTCGTTTGCTGAGGGGATATGGTATCGCAGCGGCGATCGCGCGCGCATTTTGCCAAATCGTGAAATAGCATTCCTTGGGCGGCAGGATCAGCAAGTCAAGTTGCACGGCCATCGTATTGAGAAGGGCGAGATTGAGCAGGTTATATTGCAGCACGAGTCGATCTTGCAGGTTACCGTGCAAATATGCCAAGTGGCGGGGGATGGGAACGTCGGTCAGGCGTTGGTTGCCTATTATGTGGCGCAGGGCGAAATTAACGCCGGGCAGTTGAATGAACACGTCGGTCGACAACTGCCGGATTATATGGTGCCTGCCTATTGGATTGCGTTGTCTGCCTTGCCGCTGAACGCTAACGGCAAACTGGATGTGCGTGCGTTGCCGTCGGTTGACGCCGGTGAGGCATCTCCAGCGGCGCAGAGCGAAATCGCTACGCCGCTGGTGAAGCAGTTGCAGGTTATCTGGCAAGAATTGCTCGGTTGCGAGGCGGTGGGCGTCAATACCTCGTTCTTTGAACTGGGTGGGAACTCCATCATGTTGACCCGGCTCTATGGCATGTTACCCGACCAGGTTCAGCAAAAAATCGGTCTGATAGATCTCTTCCGTCTGCCGACCATTGCCCGCATTGCCGCGCATATCGAAGGTCGCCAACATGAAGCGGCGCCGGCACCGACGACTGGACCGATCAATGCCCGGGACGATATCGCCATTGTGGGGATGGCGGGCCGTTTCCCAGGCGCGCAAACGCTGGCGGCATTCTGGCAACGGTTATGCGATGGCGAGGCGTTTATTACGCATTACTCGCGCGAGGCGCTGGCGGCATCGGTTGACTCCGCACTGCTGGATCATCCGCATTATGTTCGCGCCCAGGGGATGCTCGACGATATCGATCGCTTTGACGCCGATTTCTTCGGCTGTACGGCTCAGGAAGCGCGTCTGATGGATCCGCAGCAGCGAATTTTCCTGGAATGCGCCTGGCATGCTTTGGAAGATGCGAACTGCGATCCGCAGCGCTTTGCCGGTGATATCGGCGTCTATGCGGCCATCGGCAACAGCAACTACGAAAGAGACGTTGTTCTACCGAACATGCCTCAGGCTGATTTGATCGATCATTACCAGTTGATGATTCATAACCAATCCCACTTCCTGGCGACAAAAACGGCGTACAAGTTGAATTTGACCGGGCCGGCGATGACGATCCAAACGGCTTGTTCATCCTCGCTGGTCGCTGTTCATCAGGCTTGTCGCGCCTTGCAGGCGGGCGACTGTCAGGTCGCATTGGCAGGCGGCATCTCCATTGGTCAATTAGCGCGCGGTGGTTACCTGTACCAGCCAGGGATGATCTTCTCACCTGATGGTCACTGCCGTCCGTTTGATGCGCAAGCGGCGGGAACCATTGAAGGACAAGGGGTAGGTATTGTCGTGCTGAAACCTTTGGCGCAAGCGCTGGCGGACGGTGATGCTGTGTATGCCGTTGTGAAAGGGTCGGCCGTAAATAATGACGGGCGGGATAAAATGGGATTCACTGCGCCAAGCGAGAGCCGTCAACAGGCGGTGATTGCAAAGGCATTGGCCGATGCCGATGTCACGCCGGCGGACATTTCCTATGTCGAAGCGCACGGCACCGGCACGCCATTGGGCGACCCTATTGAAATTGCCGGGTTGAAAGCGGCCTTCGCCGGACAACAGGCGGAACACGCCTGCGCAATCGGCTCGGTGAAAAGTAACCTGGGGCATTTGGATGTCGCGGCAGGCATCGCCGGCTTGATTAAAACGGCGTTGTGCCTGCAGCATCGCACGTTAGTTCCCACGCTACATATGCAGCGTGAGAATCCGGCATTAAAACTGGCTGAAGGGCCGTTTTATGTGAATGTTGAAACCCGCAACTGGGAAAGCGCCACAGGGCTCCGCACCGCCGGCGTCAGCGCTTTCGGCATTGGCGGCACCAACGCGCACGTTATCCTTCAGCAGGCGCCGAACACGCCGACAACCGCACCTCAGTCCGCTCAGCGCAATATGCTGTGCGTTTCTGCGGCGGATGACGCAGCTCTCGAACGGATGAGTGAGGCTTTGGCCGATCATTTGGCAACGCATCCTGAGCATTCGATGGAGGCGGTTGGCTATGCCCTGATGGCGCAGCGACACCGCTATGCATGCCAACGGTGGGTATCCGGAGATTCACGGGAAGCGGTCGTCGCGCGGTTGCGCGAGAAGGGCGAAACGATGGCCCGACCTGCGTTCGAGGCGCAGGTGGCCTTTATGTTCCCGGGCCAGGGCGCACAATTCGTCGGCATGACACAGGCGTTATATGACGCCGAACCGCAATTCCGAGTGGAGGTCGATCGTTGCCTCGCATTGCTCGAGCCGATGATGGGCGGTGAAATAACGCGGGAAGACGTATTGGCGAACGGGGAGAGCGTACACCACACCGCAATCACTCAAGTGGCGCTGTTTGTGTATGAATATGCGTTGGCGCAGTGGTATCGCTTCCTCGGTGTTGAGCCGACGGTGATGATTGGTCATAGCCTGGGCGAATATGTTGCCGCATGTATCGCCGGCGTATTTTCACTGGAGGATGCGCTCAAGTTGATGCTCAAACGCGGTGCGCTATTGGCGCACACCGCACCGGGGGCGATGCTGGCTATCAAACAGTCGGCGGAGGGCGTAAGCGAACAGGCTGCCGCGTTGGGCGTCGATATCGCCGTCGTTAATGATTCGGGAAGCTGTGTCATTTCCGGCGCGGCGTCGGCAATCGCCTCTTTGCAGGCGAGCTTGATCGCCCAAGGGGTATCTTGCCATCCGGTTAAGGTTTCGCACGCGTTCCATTCGCGTTTATTGGAGCCTGTGTTGGCAGAGTTTAAGGCCGCACTGCAAGAAATTGCCTTCAACGAGCCGCAGTTACCGTTTATCTCCAATTTGACCGGCCAGTGGGCAACGGCGGAACAGGTTTGTCAGCCCGAATATTGGGTGCAGCACCTGCGGCATACGGTGCAATATGACGCCGGCCTGCGTACCTTGCTTGAACGCCGTGCCGATGACAACTGGGTATTGCTGGAAGTAGGGCCGCGTCAAATTCTGAGTACGTTGGCGTCGCGCCATCCGGCATTGGGGAATGCGGCCGTTGTCGTTTCTTCACCGCGCAACGCTACGGATGAGCGGCAGGCTGCGCAGATGCTGTGGCGTTCCGTTGGCGTGCTGCATATGTCAGGTGTGGAAATCAACCAGGAGCGTTTCTGGCGGTGTACGGGGCAAGCGTCTTTGCGTCTACCGGCATATCCTTTCGCGCCTCAGCGGCATTGGTTCGGTGTGATGAATTCACCCGCTCATTCGCGGCCGGCCCCGGTTCCGGCGGAGGCAGCCGTGCACCAAGGAGATATGCAACAACGGGTGGCAATGTTGTTCAACGAGGTTCTGGGGTGTGAGTCGGTCGATCCACAGCGCGGGTTCTTCGAACTGGGCGGCGACTCGCTGAGCGCATTGCAACTGATTGGCCGCCTGCAAAAAATGACCGGTATACGTCTTGAGCTTATGGCCATGGAACAGCCGAGCGTCGTGCAAATAGCGCAATCGCTGGAGGCTCATGCGACAGCGAAGCCTCAGGGCGAAAGCGGTTTGGTGAAGCTGCGCGACGGTGAGGATGAGGGGATGATGCCACTTGTGTTGATCCACCCCATCGGCGGCGACATCTATTTCTACCGGGAGTTGGCTCAATGCTTGGGAAGCAGCAGAACGATTTATGCCATACGTTCACCTCTGCTGAATGGCTCGGGCGCCTTCGAGAGCATCGAACAATTGGCGGGAGAGTATCTGGCTTTGCTGAAGCCGCATCTTGAGCGAGGCGAATGTTGCCTGGCCGGTTCTTCGTTCGGCGGTATTATCGCGTTTGAAATGGCGCGGCAGTACCAAGAGGGAAAACATGTGTCTCTGCCGGTAGTGATGATTGATTCCCCAGGACAGGGAAATCTGCCTGCGGCCATGACGGATGAACAGATTTTGGACTACCTGCTTTCATTTGGCCTGGTGTCACTGGACATTGATTGGGATGCCTGGAAGGCGATGACCCAAATGGCGGATAAAATCCATTATTTATCTGAGATCACCAAAGGAACTGCGGCCGAAACGCTCTTTTCCTCGGCGTTCTTACCTCGTTACTTGAGCACCTGGCAACGGCATAACGTGATGATGCAGCGTTACCACCCGCATGCGTTGATGAGTGATGTGCTGTTTTTCTCTCACCGTGAGGTGATTGCAGATTTTCCTGAAAATCAAAGCAAGTTCTGGCATCCCTGGGTGTTGGGCCGCTTCGAGGTGCAGGTAATTCCGGGGAACCACCTGACGATGAACGCGGGAGAAGGCGCGGCAATGATGGCGGAAAAAATGACTTCGTGGTTAGGGCATTGGACGCTGGCTTGATGGCGCAGCGTGTTCGCTATACCTGAGGGGAAATCAGCGGGATAAACTATCCCGCTGATCCCGCTACGGTATTGATTTTGATTACGCCGCTCCCGTTCTCCGCGGTGGCGGATAGCGTCATATTCTTGCAAAGCAGAGGAAGCCGTATGTGGTTTGAGCAAATAAAAAGGGGTACCGGTGGGGATGATGAGCATATTTTATTTTGTTTCCCTTATGCTGCCGGAAATGCCGAGGTATTCGTGCCATTCTCTCACTACGTCAATAGCAATACGTCCGTGTACGCCATGCAACTGCCCGGCAATGGGCGCCGCTTTTCAGAGGCGTTGTGCAATGATGTCTACAAAATTTTGGATGAGGTGGAACGAGAAGCCACGAGCCTGATGTCGGGAAAACCGTACTCATTTCTTGGTCACAGCAATGGCGGATTATTCGCCTTTGAATTGGCGAGTCGTTTTATCGCTCAGGATAAACCGCCGGCGCGAATTTTTATCGCCGCAGAAGCACCGCCGCACATTACGGATTTTAAGCATGATCCGATGCATTCAGATGATGATGAAATGGCCGAAGTATTGCGTCGTTATGGCGGAACTCAACCTGATATTTTGGATGACGTTGATTTCAGAAGCTTATTTTTCCCTATTATACGCAACGAGCTGTCGATTAATTTTCATATGAAACGGGCGTTGAAGGAGAAGACAATCAATTATCCTTTGGTGTTGATTCACGGCAGCCGCGACAGCACTGTTTCCAAGACGGACATGGCGGCTTGGGCGCGCTATACAAGCGCGCATATCGGTCTGCACACCGTTTCGTCGGATCATTTCTTCATCAATCATCAGCCGAAAGAAGTGGCGGATATCGTGAATCAGCAGCTGGCGTAAAGCGCAGGTATGGCGGTTGGGGCACAACCGCCATTAACGCAATGGCGTCATCACACCACCGGCGCCACCGTCAGCAGCAGGTTGGCGAAGCGGCGCTGTTCGCCGGAGGCGATCACCAGCAACGTCCGATCCGATTTGACCGCGGCGTAAAACGCCTCGCGCGGCAGGTATTCGATCGGACAATGTTCTGGCAGCAGCTGCCGGTATTCGGCTTCGATAGCGTTGGTGAAGTCCGGCGGGCAGGCCATCAGCGCCGCGCTTTCCACGTTGATGCAGGCCAGCAGTTTTTCCAGGATTGGCGGAGCGGCGAGCGTGCCGGGCGCCAGGTTCAGATAGACCACGGTGGCGTCTTTCGGCGCGTGGGTCATGCAGGCGTAGTTGCCGTCGGCGATCAGCACCTGGGTTTTATGCCCGCATTGCGCCAGCGCGGCGAGCAGCGGCGGGTGGGTGATGGCGGATTTAATCATAAGGCGATACCTGAATAGGGGGCGGCAGCCGTGCCGCCCGCAGCTGAATTACATGCGGTAGATGCCGCCGTTGATATCAAGAGTGGCGCCGGAGATGAAGCCGTCGTATTCCGCTGCCAGAAAGGCGATGGCGCGCGCCACGTCGTCCGGCGTGCCTGCGCGGCCCAGCGGGATGGCGCGAACGGTTTCCTCCGCCGATTCTTGGGTGGTGTGGCGATTATGGAAGCGGGTGCCGAGGATCAGGCCGGGCGCCACCGCGTTTACCCGGATGCCGTGCTCGCCCAGCTCCGCCGCCAGCGAGCGCGTCCAGGTGAGCACCGCGCCCTTGGTGGCGGAATAGACCAGCGAGCCGGAGTGGCCGCCGGCGCGGCCGGCCTGCGAGGCCAGGTTGACGATGCTGGCGCCGTTTGCCGCCGCCTTCAGGAACGGTAGCGCGCTCTGCGTCACGTTCAGCATGGTGGTCATGTTCACGTCGATCACGGTTTGCCAGAAGGCGCGGTCGATCTCGCCCAGCCATTTGCGCCCGACGATGCCGCCGACGTTATTGACCAGAATATCGATGCCGCCGAGAAACTCGGCGCCGGCCGCGACGCAGCGCAGCGTTTCGTCGGTATCGATGAGATCGGCGTAGCCGTAAGCGGCTTTTTGCCCCAGAGAATGGGCCAGCGCCACCAGCGCCTTGGGGCCGCTTTCGTCGCTGTGATAGTGAAAATAGATGTCGCAACCGGCCTTGATCAGCCGCTCCGCAGTGGCGCGGCCAATGCCCTGTTCCGCTCCGGTGATAAAGACCTTTTTGCCCGCAAGATCGCCCATGATTGACTCCTTATTGGTTCGTTAAGAATTGATGACGCCTTCACGCTGTTTGGCGCAGTAGAAAATGCAGATCAGCCCGGTGGCCAGCAGGCACGAGGCCAGGAAAAACAGCCCCGGCGCGCTGCTGCCGGTCAGATCGTTCAGCACGCCCACCGCATAGGGGGCGACAAAACCGCCGATATTGCCGATGCAGCTGACCACCGCCAGCCCGGCGGCCGCAGCCGCGCCGGTGGAGATATTGGCGGGCATGGATAAAAACGGCGGCACGGCGGTGTAGATACCGATGGCGGCGATGCACAGGAACGACAGCGCGACGAGCGGGTCGTATTTAAAAAACGTCACCGCCCCCATCAGGCCGATGGCGGCAACCACCATGCTGAGGCCGGCAAATACGCCGAGCTTTTTGGTTTTGCTGGCCCACAGGCTCCACGGATAGACCAGCAGCGCGGCCAGGCCGTAGGGAATGAGCGCCAGTAGGCTGACGCGGAAGATATCGCCGCCGGAGAGGGCGCTGATGATCGACGGCAGCCAGGTGCCGAAGCCATAAATGCCGCACACCATGCCGAAGTTGAGCAGCGCGTAGAGCAGGTATTTCTTGTTTTTAATCCCCTTCAGGAAGTCAGCCAGCGTGATTTTAGAGCCGGATTTGGAGCGGCCGGCGTTGCTCATCAGCCAGGCTTTTTCCTCCACGTTCAGATAGCCGACGTCTTTGGGGGAGTTCTTGATCAGGAACGGGATCAGCAGGCCGATGACGATCGGCGGTAGCCCTTCGAGGATAAACAGCAGCTGCCAGGGGGCGAACCCGAACCAGTCATGCTGAATATTGAGAATAAAGCCGGAAATCGGCGAGCCGACCGCGTTGGACAGCGGCTGGACGATGATAAACATGCCGAGAATTTTGGTGCGGTATTTCTCCGGAAAGAAAACCGTGAAGTAATACACCACCGAGGGAAAGAAACCGGCTTCGCACACGCCCAGCATAAAACGGCAAATATACAGCTCCAGCGGCGTGCGCACAAAACCGAGCAGGGTCGCGAAGATGCCCCAGGAAATTAATATTCTGGCGAACCAGATGCGCGGGCCAAATTTAATGGTGCCGGCGTTGCTGGGTATTTCAAACAAGAAATAGCCGATAAAGAAAATCCCGGAGGCGAAGCCGAAAGCCGAGGCGGTCAATCCCAGATTATCTTCCAACGCTTTGGCGGCGTAGGCCATATTGTTGCGGTCGAGAAAGGCCAGGAAATACAATAAGATCATGAGGGGGACGATATGCAGCGTCAACTTCCTGATAGCGCTGCGTTCAATATCCGTTGGCATTGTTTTTTTCATCATGGTTTTTCCCATGTGGTTAATCGGAATAATAGCGGCCCGGCTCAAAGTCATGAGCGGCGTGCTGAATAACGACGTTGCGTGCATAAAAGCGTCGCGCCGTTTATTTATTGCGACGATTCTATTTTTTCTGCTTTTAGCTGTGACGATCCGGACGATGCCGGCTGCGCATCGTCTGGGAAAGTCGTTTTTTACCGTATTAACCGGCGGCTTTGACCGAGCGCCGGCTGATGACCGACGGCGGGAAGAGAAACTCGCCGGGCGGTTGCAAATCATTGTTGATACGGCCGATCAGGCGTTCGACCATCAGCTGCGCCATCTCCGCCAGCGGTGGGCCAATCGACGTCAACCCCGGTTCGGCCAGGCCGGCCAGCGCGATATTATCGATGCCGATCACCGAGATGTCTGCGGGCACCTGGATGCCGGCGGCGCGCAGGCCCACCATCAGCCCGATGCCCAGCGCATCGTTAATCGCCACGATGCCGTCCGGGCGCGGCGCCAACGCGAGAACGCGCGGCGCCAGCGTCAGCCCCAATTCGAACATTTCCGTGTCGCCGTAGGTGCTGTTGGCTTTGCCTTCGATCACCCGTTGGCGTTCGCTCAGGCTGTGCCCCAGCGCGCTCAGAAAACCGTCGATCTTGTGGCTGCGCCCGACGGTCAGCGTCGCTTCGGTGGCGAACACGATGTGTCGGCAGCCGCGCTCGAGCAGGTGCTGCGCGGCCAGGCGCCCGGCGGCGATATTGTCCATCGACACGCTGTCGAACAGTCGGGTATCGGTGGCCATCGGCTCGGCGAACGGGCTGTCGTAGCTGACAATCTTCATGCCTCGCTCGGCGGCCCGAACAAAATGAGTCTGGCGAATGTCGCTCGCCGCTACGATGATGCCGCGCACGCCGTGCAGGAACATATCGTCGATAAACGCGGCTTCTTCCTGTTCCTGGCGGTAGGCGTTGCCGAGCAAAACGCGGTAACGGTGAACCCGCGCCGCGCCGTCGACCGCATGCGCCAGCGCCGAAAAGCTCGGGTTGACGATCGACGGCAGCAGCAGGCCGATGATCTTCGCCTGCGGCGCGGGCACCGCCGCTCGGGCCGGCCGGTATCCCAGGGTTTCCATCGCCCGTTCGATGCGCTCACGGGTCTGCGCGCTCATCTGGTGGCTGCGATTGTTCAGCAGGTTCGACACGCTGCTGATGGACACGCCGGCCAACCGCGCCACATCACGAATATTTGCCATTTGCCGATACCTTGCTGCCTGCCGTTAGCCTGCAATCTATAAGGGAAGCCGGCCGCAGGCAAGCTGGAACCGGGGCGCTGCGCGCATGGGATTGCGCATTTGTGAGAATCGTCAGGCGGCAGCCGTGTTGTTTACTAAACAACACAGGGGGAGAGGGGCAATGTGTTAACGCAGATGAGTGAGATCTGCGAAGCACCTCTCGTTTATCGCCCTTCGGGGCGGCGGGTTCTGTACTATTGTTTTCTCTTTGCGGCACGTTCCAGGCCGATGGGGCGCTGGGCGCAACGGAGAGAACAGATGAACAAACGGGAATTAGAAAGCGCGATTGTCACCGATTTTTCCAAACGCATGAGCTATGGCGATTACCTGTGCCTGGACTCGCTGCTGGACTGCCAGCACCCACTCTCCAACCCGCCACATCATGACGAAATGCTGTTCGTGATACAGCACCAAACCTCCGAACTGTGGATGAAGCTGATGCTGCACGAGCTGCAGGCGGCGGTGCGGCTGGTGCAACAGGACAAACTCAGCCACTGTTTCAAAATCCTCGCGCGCGTCAAACAGATCCAGCGGCTGCTGTTCGAACAGTGGGCGGTGCTGGAAACGCTAACGCCGTCGGAGTACGTCGAGTTTCGCGACGTGCTGGGCAGCTCGTCGGGCTTCCAGTCGCACCAATACCGGTCGATCGAGTTCCTGCTCGGCAACAAGAACGCCGCCATGCTGGCGGTGTTTAGCAGCGATGCGGAAAAGCACGCCGCGCTGAAGGCGATCCTCGAAGCGCCGAGCCTGTACGACGAATACTTGCTGTACCTGGCACGCCACGGCCTGCCGATCCCGCAGGAGTGCCTCGAGCGTGACTGGACGCAGCCCTACCAGCGCAACCCGGATCTGCTGCCGGCGTTCAAAGTGATCTACGACAACCCGCAGACCTACTGGGAAGCCTATGAAATGGCGGAGAAGCTGGTGGATATCGAGGAGAGTTTCCATCTGTGGCGTTTCCGCCATATGAAAACGGTGGAGCGGATCATTGGCTTTAAGTCAGGTACCGGCGGTTCCAGCGGCGTCAGCTTCCTGAAAAAGGCGTTGGATCTGACCTTTTTCCCCGAGCTGCTGGACGTGCGCACCGAAATCGGTGCCTGAAATAACGTGGGAGGATAAGGGCGATGAGCGTGAGGATTATCGATAAAGCGGCGGAGAAGGTGGTGGGAGTGAGAGTCGTGGGGCCGTATCCGCAGACCATCCCGCAGGGCTCGCAGCAACTGCTGGCATGGCGGAAACGCCACGGCGTGCCGTTTGGCAAATGGCTGGTGCTGTATTGGGACGATCCGGCGGAAGTGGCGCCGGAAAAGCTGCGTGCCGACGTAGTGATAAGCGTGGCGGACGATTTCGCGCTGCCGGCGGGCAGCGAGGGCGTGACCGTGCAGACGCTGCCCGCCGGGCAGTATGCGGTCTACCACGTGCGCATCAGCGATGGCGATTTCGAGCGGGTGTGGGGCGAGTTCTATCAGAAGCTGCTGCCGGCCAGCGGCTACCAGCCGGTTGAGGGGGTGAGCTATGAACACTATCTCAACGACTGCGAGGCCGACGGCTATTTCGACCTCGAGATTTACCAGACGGTGAAGAAGTGGTGAGGGGGCTAACGGCGCGATAGCATATCAAAAGGCTCTTTGGGAGCCTTTTGATGGGATATTTAAAGATTCATTTAAAAGAGGAACAGTCATAAGATAATTATTCCATGTCTATATCATAGAATGTATATTTAAGGTTTTTTATAAAATCTATTGTTTGCAGTAAGCGAACGTCTATCTTTTGATATGCCAAACAATCCTTCTCTAACTGGTTTGTTATGGATAAACATCTTTCATCTTGCTCGTCCATGGCATCATAAAAATCTTGGTTGCACAAATCTAGCATTCTTAAGAATAACGAATCGGAAATTGTCTCATCTGATGGTGGTGTTTCCCCTGGGATATGATGGGTCGCACTGAGCAATAAAAACCCATGATGCGAAAAATCACAGCCCGACAAGAAATAAAGACCCTCTTTGATTGGTGTCTTATAAACGATGGCCGATGTATCCGATGCGACAATTAAAATGTTCTCTTTGGATTGGAAAACTGCTTCGTCTTGAATAGTGACGTGAGATACGAAGCTATCGATACATTCTGATAATTTTATTTCTCGTAATGAGTCAACATCAAGGGCATGACGCTCGCTTGATGCTTTAAAAAAAGAAGGAACGCTCAACAACAAAAAAGAAAGCTCGTTTGTTTTCTTGTTGATTAAAAACCAGTCAAGGGAGTCCATTTCACTAAAATTACTGCTTCCAAAGAAATTACTGATATCATTTTCTAACTCATAGATATCACTGTACTGGCTTTTCATTGATATATTAAAGTTGGCGATATCCCAGGAAATATTCATCATCTGTTACCTCAGAGTGTTATAAAGATTTCAGTGGGGTCGCCTCTAAGAGAGCGCTAGTGAAAAATGAAACCCAGCAACTTTATCTTATATCTTGCTGGTTGTGACTCACCCGTCGCCGTGATTATTGTTATTCTGTTTTTGTGCATTTTCGACTCTACATTCTGAATGTAGATATCCAGATTTTCATTTTTATATGAAGGTATTGGGTCATATGGGTACTCTATGACTTTTATCCCGCTTATTTTTTCTGCGATCGCCTTCCTGATGTTTTCATCTATATCCCATATGGGTATCGCAGAGCTGTTATCATAAAGTACTTTTTCGTTAGAGTTAGGGATGGATACTTCTTTTTTAAATAAACGAAACTGCTCTTCGTTACCATCAAATAGTTGCCTGTTTGATGGGGTAATGACAATTTTCTCTTTGTTCATAATATTTAAATAGATCTAGTGAATAAATGATTCATGCCTTTATTGATTGTTAGTGTGCGAAGTGAAGATGTAGTTATTTGCGATATTCGAGGGGGGGTGAAAAATCACACACACTCTGCATTATGGAATGAGTGTGTGAATTTTTATATAATAATGTGGATGAGTTTCCTCTTTTTTAATAAATTATGTTATTCCTTTTGCAATATTTTCGCCATTCATCCTCAGTATGAAATGCACTGCGATAGTTGCACACTATTGTTCCCGTTAAATTATGTGGGTCATAAGCAGCGTCAATATGCCCCCATGAACCACTAACTGGAAGTTGTATATGAGTTTTTTCATAAAACCATGTTCGAAGATTTTTGGTAATAGCACCTTCTACTTTTTTTTGTATTCCCATCATGAGTTTTTCAGGCGCAAAACGCCAACTGCAAAGCACTGCATCTGTAATGAAGGCCCCGGAGAAGTCGGCAATTATATATATATCGCCGGCTTTTTCTTTTTTTGTACTGATTATTGTTCTGTATGATGTAGTCCTACCATCTGACTTTTCTGGCCAACCCTCCCACAATCTGGAGCCTTTTATTAGCATTTCTCGGGTTGTCGCTGTACCTAGCGTTATTCCCGCGAGTTCTAGTGTTCCGTCATAAGTATCTAGTTGCATTTTACAATCCAATTTCAAAAGGCTTATCAATTGGCTCAAGAACAGTTTTATAGTTAGAAAGGAAAAATTGAGTTCCTCCGCCTTCGCCGAATCTCGTTGGGTCTTGAGATATCGCTTTACCTGTTCCTGCAATCGTTTCTCTTTTTACTCTATATGCTTGTATTTTAGATCTATAACCAAATTTTTCATGTGGAAGCACCTGCAAACTTTCCCATAGCTTGGCTCTACTGCCACCTGCAGCATCTAGCGTCGCCTTGTTGAAGTAAAAACCAGATTGCCCTGGAGCGCCGCCATAAACAATGTCACCTTCTTTCAACATGATATTTGACCAAGAGTCTCGTCCTTTGTAGATACCTCGACCTTGCCATTGTCGACCAAAAGCTGCCTGATTATGATCGTTGGCTTTGGTTGCTGCGCATCGTGGCTTCCATCCCCAAGGATCCACCCAACCCAGCGGATTCGGCGCGTATTGGTACAGGTTGATCCCGCCGGCCAAACCTATCGGATCGTGCTGGGTAAATCTGCCGATATCCGGATCGTAATAGCGGAACAAATTGTAGTGCAATCCCGTTTCCCGATCCAGGTATTGCCCCTGCAGGCGCAGGTTTTGGGAATAATCCAGATCTTGCTGATTTTCCTCATACTTTATGCGGCCCCAGGCGCTGCTGTGACTCTGCCAGCGCAGCGTTCCGTCGCTGTCGGTCAGGCTTTCCGGTTCGCCGTTCGGCGCCGTGTGGAAGTAAAATACTTGGGCCGGCGTGTGGCCGTCGATGCGCGCCAAAGGTTCATAGCTGCCCTGATCGGCATAGACATAGGTGAGGGGCATGCCGTCGCGAGTTTCCTGCAGCAGCCGGAAACCTTCCCACAAAAACGTGGTGGTTTGGCATTTGCCGGCCGGTTGGCGCAGATCCTGACTTTGCTGCCACACCCGCTTTTGCGTGCGCCGCCCGAGCGGATCATAGTGGAACTGCACATGCTGCTGGGCTTCGCTGCGATGTTGGCTGTAGCGCACCACCTCGCAGAGGCGATGATCGGCGTCGTAGAGATATTGCCAACGGTAGTGGCCTTTGCGTTTTTCCACCGTGCGGCCAAAGACATCGTATCGGTAATCAATTCCCTGATAATGCAGTACGCGGTTGTGCCGCTGGCGGAATTGCCCCTCATCCAGCAGGTTGGATGCCGGATCGTACCGGTAGCGCTCGGTATCCGGCAGCGTGCCGTCCCGGCTCAGCAATCGACCGGTGGCATCGTACTGATAACGCTGGTAGGAGAACGGGTTGGCGTTGTGTTCTTCGCGCGTCAGGTTGTTTTGATAGTCGTAGGACCACTGGCGCGAGCTGCTGGCCGGCGCCGGGCGCTGGCGGTTGTCATTGAAGATCTCCCACCGGTCTTTGCGCCCCAGCCGATCATAATGCACTCGGCTGGTCAGGCGACCCTGCGTACGGCTCAGCTCGCGGTGCAGATTGTCACGCTCGAACTCGCTGAGGGTGATATCGTCCAGCGCCAGCTGCAGCAGGTGGCCGCTGCCGTAGTACAGCGCGCGCAGCGCGCGTCCGTCGGGCAAGGTGGTTTGCGTGCGGTTACCCATCGGATCGTAATCATAGCGCAGCGTACCGTTGGCACCTTGTTCACGGGTTACCCGCCCCAGCAAGTCATAGTCAAAACTGACCTCGCTCTGAGCCGTTGTCGGCTCGTCATGCCATGCGTTGCCGCGGTCACTGGCGGCATGCAGCAGTTGGCCGAGCGGACTGTAGCGGTAGCGGGTTTCTCCATCGGGCGTCTGTTTGCTCACCAGTTGGCCGGCGCCGTCATGGTTGAAATAGTGCGAGAAGGCGGCGGAGGTATTGGCGGCGAAGCGGCGCTCGACGACCCGGCGGCATTCGTCGTAACGATAGCGGGTGCTGACGCCGTCCAACCCGATTTCTTCCTGCAACAGATTGCAGGCCGTCCAATGGAACAGGTAACTTTCGGCATTCTCGTTGCGCAGCGCCGTTAATCTGCCGCGGGCGTCGTAGTGGCGCACCACCTCGCCATCGAGCGGATTGCGCGTGGCCAGCAGGCGGCCGGCTGCGTCATAGCGATAATGCGTCAGGCGCCCATCGGCCCCCTGATAGCGATCCAGCTGGCCCTGCGCGTTCCAGCTCAGCGTCTCTTGCCAGCCCTCGGCGCGCTGCAGCTGTGTCAGGCGGCCGGCGGCATCGTAGCGGTAATGGACGCGTTCGCCGGCGGCGTCGGTCACCTCGCTGAGCCAGCCTTGAGCCGTATATTTGTAGAGGGTTTGTTTGCCGGAGCAATCGCGGGCGCGCAATAATTGCCCGTGCTCATCATAAGCGAAATGGCTGATGCCGCCGTTGGCGTCGACGGCTTGCACCACCTGGCCATAGCCATCGCGCAGGTAGCGCTGGGTATGGCCGAGCGCATCGATCTCGGCAATCAAGGCATGGCGCTCGTCGTAGTAGAAATGCTGTGTGGCGCCGTTGGGCTCCTTGACGCTGATCGGCAGTGCGCGCTGCGGTAGCCAACCGGTGAGGCGGATATGGCCGAGCGGATCCTCTTCCTCGACCAGATTACCGGCTTCATCGTAGCGGAAATGCCAGCCGTGGCCGAGCGGATCGCGCGTGGCGATCAGCATGTCTTCGTCATTCCATTGGTAATGCCAGACCTCACCACGCTCGTCGGTATATTCGACGATCAGCCGTTGGGCGTTCCAGCGGTGCTGGTGCCGCAAGCCGTCATACTCGGTGACCGTCGTTAACCCGGCGGCCAAATCGTAGTCGATTGTACAGCCGCCGCCGGCGCTGTCGCGGTGTTCCACCACGCGCCAGTCGTCGAACATCGCCCAGCGATACGCGAAGCTGGGCCCACCGGCCTGTTGGTGGCGGGTCAATAGATGTTGGGCGTTATAGTGAAATTCACGCGTGACCAAGCCGCCGGCGTCGATCACCTGATGCAGATCGCCGCCGCCGTCATAACGGTAGCGCACGCGTGGTTCGTCGTTATGCCGCAAGGCGGTGACGCGATCGTCGAAGCGCGGATCGCCGTATTCCAGCCGCAATGTCATGGTGCCGGCGCTGTCGACGATGTGGCTCAGGCGCTGTCGTTCGTCGTAGTTCAGCAGCAGCGCATTATCGTACTCATCGCTCAACGACACCAGCCTCAGGCGGGAAGGGGTCTGCGGCAGCGGCACGAACAGCCGCCAGACGCTGCCGTCGGTGTCGGCGATCAGCAGCTGTCCCTCTTCACCGCGGCGGAACATCAGCCCTTCACCGGCGCTGAAGCTCGGCTGGTTCACCTCAGGCAGCGGGAAGCGTAGCTCACGACCGGTTTCATCATGCAGGCAACACTCAATGACGCCGTCCCGGTCGTTAAGATCGACCCAAATTTCAAAAGGCGTGCGCCAGCCGTGGCCAAACAGTCCCTGATAGCCATTGCGGCTGTTGTAATTGCGCTGCCAGATCAGCGGAAAGCGCGCCGGCAGCAACAGGTCCAGATCTTCTTCGTCGTTCAATACCTTGGCGCCGGTGGCGGCATGCACCGGGTTAAAGGCGGCGTGGATCGCTTCGCCGAGGGCGTTAACGCCCGCCGCCGCCAGACCGCCGCCGATCATGCAAGGCAGGTTCTTAACCAGCTTGGCCGGATTACCGAGCAGCAGCGGCAGCACGGTCAGCGCCAAACCGATACCCGGCAGCTTGCCGCTCTTGATGTCGCGTACCACCACCGTGCCGCCGCCGATCTGCACATTTTTGGAGACGTCGGTCGAGACTTTCGCCTCGCAGGTTGAACGGTCATTGCTGCGTACGGCCGGTTGGCCGTTGATAAATACTTTACTGGAGCCTTCCGCCAGGTATTGCGGAAGCGGGTGTTTGTCGCAGCTGATTTTATCTTCTTCCAGCGGTTGGCTGGGCTGGCTGGGGCCGGCGACGCCGGGCTGCCATAGCTGCGAGAGGATATTACCGCCGGCGGCCAGCAGCTCGGCGCCATAATCCCAGAAGCTTTGCGGCGGCTGTGGCGCCGGTAACGCTTTGATCTCTGCGGGCGTGAGTAAACGACCTGCGGCGCGTGCCGCCGGTTTGGCGTTGGTGAAGACGTTGGGGGAGCCCGTGAGAATGACGCCGGAGACGGAAGGCGGGAAGAGCCAGTTGGCCACGGCGTCGCAGCCGTTGCTGATATGTTCTCCGACGCCGGTCAGGCTGGTGGCAAAACCGACGATCAGCCCGGCGCCGACGCAGCCGGAGGCCGCCGTCGCCGCTGCGCCGAGCACCGCCACCCCTGCCAATGCCGGCGCTGCGGCGGCGGCTGCTGCGGACACGGCGGCGGTCGCCACCGCATACACCGCGACTTCGGCGACGGCGCTGGCGATGTCCGCCAACGCGCTGGTGTGGATCAGTTCATCATCCTTTCTTGCTGCCCAGATCTCAGCCATGGCTATTGTTCACTGTGTTCGGTCAAGACCAGCGACGCTTTCACCTGCTGCCAGTGAGCGTCATCCTCGGGGGTGAAGGGGCGCATGGCGGCATAGGTGACGATCAGTAACGTCTGGCTCTCGTCCGGCTGCACCGCCAACTGATGCTGATGATGGTGGTGTCCGGCGCGGATAAAGCGACTGGTGACTTCAATCGCCTTGAGATGGCCCTGCGGCCCGGCGCTGATGCGCCGGCGCGGCGACTGTTGCAAATCGCTGATCTGTGGCAGCAGTGCTTGCCACTGCTTCTCGAATTCGTCCTCCAGCGTGGCACCTTGCGGAATTATGCCGCGGGTGATGACCAGCGAGGCGCCGGTTTGCGGGTTTTTGAGAATATTGACCGTGCAGTCCTGCCAGGCGATGGCGGGGAGGGTGAAATGGCCTTCCTGGAAAAGGTAATCCATGGATGTCCTTGCAAGTAATCAGGGGAAAGGACGCGGCGCAGGGCCGCGTCGGCATCAGGATTTCGGGAACAGCTGATCGACGGCGCTCTGGATTGCCGCCTGATGGCCACCGCCCGGTGCGGCGGTGCGCGCGGCGCCGCTAGGCTGGTTGAGATCCAGCTGGCCGCCGGTATTGATCTCTCCGTCCTCTTTCACCGTGATATTGAAGCTGGTGCCGGTGATGTTGATTTGGCCGTTCGCCAGCAGCTCGATCACGCTTTCGCCGCACTCGAGCCGCAGCGATTCGCCGGAGCCGAGGGTAAAGGCGTTAACCACGGCGTCGCTGCGCGTTTTGCCGGTCAGCGCGGAGGATTCGCCTTTGACGCCGGTTGCCTGATTGAGCACCACCCGTTTGATCTGGTTACCGCCCACCAGATGCGTGTGGTCGTTAGCGATGGTGTGGCTTTCATCGTTTTTCACCTGGGTGTCCATGTTGCGCTCCGCCTGGATCCACACCTGTTCGGCGCCGGCCTTGTCTTCGAAACGCAGGGCGTTGGCGTTGTCGGCGGTGCCGTCCTTGGTGCGGCTCATAAAGCCCATCTGGGTGGCGGCGGCCGGCAGCGCCCAAGGCGGCATGCTGGCTTCGTTATAGACGCGCCCGGTGACGATCGGCCGATCCGGATCGCCGTTGATAAAGTCCACCACCACTTCGTCGTTGACGCGCGGGATCTGCACGCCGCCGTAGCCTTGGCCGGCCCAGGCGCTGGAGACGCGCACCCAGCAGGAGCTGCCGTCGTCTTTCGGCCCGAAGCGATCCCAGTGGAACTTCACCTTGATACGGCCGTATTTGTCGGTCCAAATCGATTCGCCGGCCGGGCCGACCACCCGGGCGGTCTGCGGCCCGTGGGTTTTCGGCCAGGTGGCCTGCTGCGGCGGGTGCCAGGGCACGTCCGCCGGTAGCACGATGAAGTCGATACGGTGTTCGCTGCTCTGATCGTCGCCGCTGGCATAGCGGTTCTCTTTCAGATGGTAGTTGGCCTGCAGCGTCAGGTACTCGCGGTTGTCGTCGGCGTGCGGGGCGTTATACAGCGTAAAGGTGCTGCCGGGAGCAATGCCCAGCGCGGTGGCGGTACCGCGGATCTGCTGATGTTCGGCCTGCCAGGCCTCCTGGCGCACGCGGGCGTAGAACTCCCCTTGCTGATGCTCGGTGTAGCGGCCCGGCCAGTCGTAAACGTCGATCTGCCCCGGCGTCGGCGAGACCGGGTTTTGCCGCGCCTGGAACAGCCAGGCGTTCGGCTTGCGGAAATCGTAGTCGTCCAGGCTGTAGATACCCGGCGTGACGCGATCGGACAACGTCCACTGGCTGATGCCTTCCTCGCTGGTGCTGCCGCCGGACGGCGTCAGGTGGTAGGGGATCATCTCATAGCCGGGATAGGGCTGGTGGTGGTGGGGGGCGTCCCCGAGCACCAGCGTGTGTTTGCCCATCTCGTGTTTGAAATAGTAATAGATGCCCTCCAGCTCCATCAGGCGGCTGATGAAGTTGAAACTGCTTTCGTTGTACTGCACGCAGTAGCCCCACAGGCGATAGTCGCCGGTCAGCTGATCTTCCAGCTGCACGTTGTGCTCCGCCAGCAGGGTCTTGACGATCTGCGGCACCGTCTGTTCCTGGAAGATGCGGAAGTTACGGTCCTTGGTCATCGGCCAGAGATCCGGCTGCACGTGCAGGTTATACACCGCGTAGCGCGTGCCGCCGATCTCTTCGCTGCTGACGGCGATGGCGGTGATCTTGCCGTTCAGGTAGCGCGGGGCGCTGAGGAAGCCCTGGGTTGGGATCTCCAGCGTCAGCGGTTGGCCGAGCAGCGCTTTGCGATCGAGCCGCGCGTCGGTGCTCAGCAATTCAATAGAGAAGTCAAAAGGGGTGGAAAGCGCTTCGATACCGTCCAGTGAGCGGAACAACAGTTGTTCCTGGCCCAGCGGCGTGTGCGCAATAATGCGGTCCAACATGAGAACGTCCTCTGTGATTGACGTCATGCCCTGCATACTCCGGCGTTGCAGCGGCCTTGCCGCGCGGCCAATGAGGATGGGCAGTGGTGCGTCAGTCTCATGAAATAGGGAAACCCCGCCGAGGCGGAGTTTCAGAACGGGATTAACCGGCGGTGGCCGGATTGACCAGCCAGGTGCCGGCGGTGTCGATGCTGAGCTGCTGGCGGCGGAGTCGATCGTCGTGGCGGATTTCCAGCTGATAGCGGCCTGGCGCCAGGTTCAGGCTGGCGAAGCCGTTTGCGCCCGGCGTCACCTGCTGCGGCTTGCCGTCGAGGCTGACCTGTTCGCCCGGTTGCAGTTTGAAGTACACCAACGCCACCGGCTGCGGTGGCGGTGCCACCTTTTCAGGTTCCGCGGCTGCAGGCTGCGCGGTTTGCGGCGCGCTCGGCTGCTCCGTCAGGGTTTTCTGCGCCGGCGACGCCTCAGTGTTTTGGGCCACGGCCTGGGTATCGTCCTCGCCGCCGCTCAGCCAGGCGACGGCACCGATCACCAGCAGCGCCGCGACGCCGGCGCCGGCCATCATCGGGCGCGAGAATTGGGTGCTGCGCGCGGTAACGGCGCCGGCGGCGGCTGCAGCGGCAGCCGGGTTGGCGGCGACCAGCAGGTTCTCCGGCGCAGCCGCAGGGGTGCTGATGATTTCGTTTTCATCGGCGATTGGCAGATGCAGCAGCTCGGCCATTTCATCGATAGTCTGCGGGCGGTCTTCCGGCTTCAGCGCCAGCGCGCGATCGACGGTGCGCAGCAGCTCCGGCGAGTAGCCGGCGGGGCGGCGCTCGGCCAGCGGCTGGTAGCTGTCTTCGATGCTGCGCACCACGCTGACCGGCGGCGGCGAACCGACGATCAGCGTGTGCAGCACGGCGCCCAGCGCGTAGATATCGGTCCAGGGCCCCTGTTCGCCGTCGCTGTTCTCGGTGTACTGCTCGATCGGCGCGAAGCCCGGTTTGAGCATGATTTCCGTTTCGTCTGACAGGTTGCCGATCTCTTTACGCGCCGATCCGAAGTCCAGCAGCACCGGCAGCTGGCTTTCCTGGATCTGGATGTTATCCAGCGAAATGTCGCGGTGCAGATAGCCTTCCTGGTGAATGGTGTTGATGGCACTGAACAGCGGCGGCAGCAGCCGCCGGATCCACGCCTCGTCGATTTTCTCCGGTTGCTGCGCCTGCAGGTTCTTCAGCGTGGTGCCGCTGTAAAACTGGGTGCCCATGTAGGCGGTGCCGTTCTCTTCCCAGAAGCGCAACACGTGCAGCAGGCCGGGGTGCGAGAAGCGCGCCAGCAGACGCGCCTCCTGAATAAAGCTGTTCAGCCCGGCCTGGAAGGTTTTGCTGAAGCGTTCACCGCGCAGCCCGATGCTGAGATCGTCGTTGCGTTTCGCCAGCGAGGTTGGCATGTACTCCTTGATGGCGATGGTGCGTTCCAGTTGGTGATCGTAGGCGCGGTAGACGATGCCGAAGCCGCCTTCGCCGATCGCTTCCTGGATCTCGAATTCATTGAATCGATAGCCGCTCGGCAGGCTGTTCGAATTCGGTTTGGTTATCCCGGTTCCCGACATAGTGATGACTCTCTGTGTTCAAAGGGCCGCCGTCTCGGCGGCCGCGGCGTTATGCCTGAAATTGACAAATGAATTCGTGGTTCTGCAGCGCGATATGCAGCTGGCGATAGCGCTGGTCGTTGGCGCTGCCTGTCAGCAGGGTGTGGCTGATCTGCGGCAGCAGGGTGTTGGTCAGGATGGCGTCGACCATGCGGCCACCGGACTCCACCTCGGTGCAGCGGCTGACGATCTGCTCGATGACCGCGTCGTCGAAGGTGCAGACGATGTCGTGATTCTCCGCCAGGCGACGCTGGATGCGCCCCAGCTGCAGGCGCACGATGTTGCCCAGCGTGGCGTCGGTCAGCGGGTAATACGGCACCACCAGCAGGCGGCCGAGCAAGGCGGCCGGGAACACCGACAGCAGCGGCTGGCGCAGCGCGCCGCTCAGCGCCTCCGGCTCCGGCAGCAGCTCCGGATCGCTGCACAGCCCGGCGATCAGATCGGTGCCGACGTTGGAGGTCAGGATGATAATGGTGTTGCGGAAATCGATATGGCGGCCTTCGCCGTCCTCCATCCAGCCCTTGTCGAACACCTGGAAGAAGATCTCATGCACGTCCGGGTGCGCCTTCTCGATTTCGTCCAACAGCACCACGCTGTAAGGGCGGCGGCGCACCGCCTCGGTCAGCACGCCGCCTTCGCCGTAGCCGACATAGCCGGGGGGCGCGCCTTTGAGCGTCGAAACGGTGTGCGACTCCTGGAATTCGCTCATGTTGATGGTGATGACGTTCTGCTCGCCGCCGTACAGGGTTTCCGCCAGCGCCAGCGCGGTTTCGGTCTTGCCGACGCCGGACGGCCCGGCCAGCAGGAACACCCCGACCGGCTTGTTCGGATCGTCCAGCCGCGCCCGCGAAGTGCGCACCCGGCGGGCGATCAGATCCAGCGCATGGCGTTGGCCGATCACACGCTGGTTCAGGGTGTCGGAGAGCTGCAGCACCGCCTCAATCTCGTTTTTCACCATGCGGCCCAGCGGGATGCCGGTCCAGTCGGCCACTACCGCCGCCACGATGTTGGCGTCGACGGCGGCGAAGATCAGCGGCGCTTCGCCCTGCAGCGCGCTCAGCTGCTGCTGAAGTTCGCCCAGCTGGGCGCGCAGCGCGTCGGCGTCAGGGGCCGCCTCTGTTTCTTCGCCGGTAGGCTCCGCTTCCTGCTGGTGCAACTGGGCGCGTAGCGTGATGATCTCTTGGATCAGCGCCAGCTCCTGCTGCCAGCGGTCGGTCAGCTGTTCCAGCGCCTGGCGCAGCGCGGTCAGCTGGGTTTCAATTTCCTGCGGGCGCAGGGGATCGCCAATGCCGACTTTGGCCTCGCGGCGGGCGATATCCAACTCTATTTGCAGCGCATCGATGCGGTGGCGGCAGTCTTCGACCTGGGCAGGCTCGGCGTGTTGGCTGACCGCCACGCGCGCGCAGGCGGTATCCAACAGCGCCACCGCTTTGTCCGGCAGCTGGCGGGCAGGAATATAGCGATGCGACAGCCGCACCGCGGCGTCCACCGCTTCATCCAGCAGCAGCACGCGGTGGTGTTGTTCCAGCGGACTGACGGTGCTGCGCAGCATCAGCAGCGCCTTGTCTTCGCTTGGCTCGTGCACCTGCACCACCTGGAAACGGCGGGTGAGCGCTGGGTCTTTCTCGATGTATTTCTTGTATTCCGACCAGGTGGTGGCGCCGACAGTGCGCAGTTGGCCACGCGCCAGCGCCGGTTTCAGCAGGTTGGCGGCGTCGCCGGTGCCCTGGGTGCCGCCGGCGCCGATCAGGGTGTGAATTTCGTCGATAAACAGGATGATCGGCGTCGGGCTGGACTGCACTTCGTCGATCACCGCCTGCAGCCGTTTTTCAAACTCGCCTTTGACGCCGGCGCCGGCCTGCAGCATGCCGATGTCCAACAGGCACAGTTTCACGTCGCGCAGCTGTGGCGGTACGTCGCCGGCCACGATGCGCAGCGCCAGGCCTTCCACCACCGCGGTTTTGCCGACGCCGGCCTCGCCGGTCAGCAGCGGGTTGTTCTGGCGGCGGCGCATCAGGATATCGATGATTTGCCGGATTTCCTCATCGCGGCCGGCCACCGGGTCGATCTCGCCGTTGCGCGCTCTGGCGGTCAGATCCTGGGCATACTGCGCCAGCACGCTTTCACCGCTGCGCGGCGCGCCGGATACGTTCTCGGCGCCGCTTTCCGCCGGCGCATCCTGGGCGTTTTCCGCCGAGTGAGCGGTGATGGCGGCGAACTGATCCATCAACAGATCGGCGTTGATGCGCTCGAACTGCGGGGAAATGGCCTTCAGCAGATGGCGCAGGCTGTAGGTTTTCAGGATACCGAGCAGCAGGTGGCCGCCGCGGATGCGCGCCGCGCCGAATTTCAATGAGCCATAGACCCAGGCGCGTTCTACCGCGCTGTCGATGTGCTCGGACAGATCGGAAATGGCGCTGGCGCCGCGCGGCAGGCGATCGAGCGCCTCGACGATGTCGCGCGCCAATTGCGCCTCGTCCAGCGCGAAGTGGCGAACGATTTGCTGCAGATCGCCGTCCGGCGATTGCATCAGCTGATGCAGCCAGTGCGCCAGTTCGACGTAGGGGTTACCGCGCAGCTTGCAAAACGCCGTCGCACTTTCCAGAGAGGTGAATAACAGGCTATCCAGTTTGCCAAATAATACCGAGCGGCTGATTTCAGACATGGTTTTCCTCAGGTCTCAGAGTGGCCTGGCGCCGCAGGGCGCCGGCCGAAATAGGGTCAGAACGGGTTTTCCAGCGGTTCAGGGCTGAAGATCAGATCGTCGAGATCGCGCTGTCGCCGATGGTCGGCCAGCCAACTGCTCAGGCCCAACCGCTGCGCGCCGCCGAGCTGGATGCCGTGCGCCTGTTCCTTCGCCAGGATCAGGCGCACTTCCCAGACGAACTCGATGCCCAGGTATTGGCGCACCCAGTCGCGCAGTTGCCGGCACAGATCGGCGCCGGGCAGAAAGCGGTCATAGTCCCGCTGCGGCATCGGCCCCAGCTCGATGCGGAACTTGTGCTGGATATCCCGCACCGCGATGCCGAGAAAAGCCGACTCGCCTAGCCGTGGCGCGCCGCGTCCGGCCTTGAGCCGCGCCTGCTCGCGCGGTTCTACCCGCAGCCAGTGCGGCACGTTCTCGACGATGCGCACCGGCACCTTGAAATACTGCTGCAAAATCTTGCTCAGGCCTTCCGGATCGCGGCTGTGGCGAATCAGATGACCGGCCATAAAATGTTTAGCGTGGGCGTTGATGCTGTCGCGTTCCTGCTGCGCCGGCTGGCCGAGGCCGATCAGGCTCGACAGGTACTCGTCGAAGCGCCGGTTGTCCGGGCGATCCAGCGATACCGTCGGTTGCGCGTCGGCCCAGGCGCGGTAAAACAGCAGCGTCAGCCGGTGATGGAACAGATTGGTGAACGCCAGCAGGGTGGTGTCCTGATGGTGATACACCCGTTCGCGCACGTATTCGGTCAGGTGCAGCGGCAGCGGCCCGTTGGGGCCGAACAGACCGAAACTGAAGATCGAAACGTCGTGCAGCGGGCTGTTGGCGCGCGGCGTCACCTGCGCCAGCGTGGAGGGTGCGAACGACAGCGAAGGTTCCTGCCCCAGGCGCAGCATCTCGTGGCGCGGCAGCGGCGCGCGTCCCAGCAGGTAGGGCTGGCCGCCCTGGGCGTCGATGCGGCGCAGCAGCTGAAACAGATCGTGCTTGTAAGGCGCGCTGCGCAGCCGCGGCCAAAAGTCGTCCGGCAGGCGATACAGCGCGTTGATCTGCGGCGGCGCCAGTTCGGTGGCGATCATCTCCGCGTTCATATCAGCGTCCTTTTGCCCATGCGCGCCTGCCAGTGGGCGATTTCGCCGCGTTGCTGGCTGGAGAGCGTCATCTCGGTGAAGGTGTTCATCGCCACCAGGCGCGAGAACAGGCGCTCCAGCACGCTGCCGAGCAGGTAAGGGCTGTTGCCCGAGAACGCCTGCTCATCGACCGTCAGATCGATGGCGATGCCGCGCGCGAACACGATGGGGCCGGGTTCAGGCACTCGCCGATAGACCGGCCGCAGGTTACAGTGGCGCACGCCCTGAATTTGTTTGGCGATCGCCGGTTCGCTCAGGTTGCCGTACAGCCCCAGCAGCTGGCGCAGGCTGGCGGCACCCTGTTCCGGATCGCCGTCCATCATGCTGAGGTAGTTCAGCTGCAGCTGGCTGATCAGCCGCCAGGTGATCATCCCTTCGGCCAGCGCCGGGCGCGGCGGGGTGGGGCCTTTGCGCAGCGAGACCTGCTTGATCGGGATCGAGTCGGGCATCACGAAGTTGCCCTGATCTTGCTGCAGCAACATCAACGGCAGGTCGCGGCTGGTGCACAATACGTCGGCGGTGAGGTATTTCAGATCGCTGTGCCACGGCGATTGCCGTTCGTCCACCAGCGATACGAACACTTCCGATCCGGCATAGCCGGTGCGGGTGCCATAGCGGCGGGCGTGCTCCGAGAGCGTGCGCTGTTCGCGCCGCAGCGAGAAGTAGGCGCCATAGTTGCCGTCGTCCGCGCTCAGGGTGCTGTAAAACGGCCGAAACTCTTGCTCGTAGCGTTTTTCGCTGGCGCTGCCGCCGAGCCGCTGCACCGAGAACACTTCGTAATCCAGCGGCCGGATATTGTCGACCACCAGATGGTATTCGTGGTTTTTTTCGTTGATCGCGATGCGTTCGGCGATCTTCGGAAACAGGTTGATCACCGGCGTACAGTGCAGCGCCAAATGGGCAACGTCGACCACCCGTTCCAGCGCGGCGTCGTGCCGATCCAGCAGCACCACGATCTCGAACTGGCGCAGCGCTTTTTTCCCTTCGCGCACGCTCTGCAGCAGCGGACGCAGGCCGTTGACGCTGAAAAACTGGAAGCGCGCCGGGAAGGCGAAATACTCCTGCAGCAGCCGGTAGCCTTCAAAGTTGCGCAGGTCGTTGGGCAGCAGCGCCTGCTCGGCGGCGAAGCCCTCCTGCCGCAGCCCGTCCAGCGCCAGCGCCCGCCGCTGCGGTTGCGCCTCCACCGTTTGGCAGACAAGCCCGACGCTGTGCTGCATCAGCAGTTCCAGCAGCTGCTGCGCCTGCATGTCCGGCCCGGCCAGGTAAAACATCAATTGATCCAGCTGCAGGTTGTTGAGCGTCACGCTTTCGTAGCACTCGAGACGAATGCGCAGCGCGCTGACGCAGCCGCTGTGCTGCAGTCCCAGCGAGGCCAGCGGGATATCGGCCGGAATGCCGCCCAGCTCGACGCCGGCGATGCGCACCGGCTGCAGCGTGACGTCATGGGCGGTGGTGTAGCTGCAGGTGATGCCGCTTTTCTTCAGCGTCTGGCTGTCCATCATGGTGCCGCGCGGCACCACGAAGCCGTTGCTGATGTCGCCTTTGCTGCTGTCCGGCTGCAGCTCGGCGATCGCCATCGACGGCGTCGGCGACAGGTAATTGGGGTAGATGATCTCCAGCAAGCGCTGAGAAAAGCGCGGGAACTCGGCGTCCATTTTCAGCTGCACGCGCGAGGTGAGGAAGGCGAAGCCCTCCATCAGGCGCTCGATATAAGGGTCCGCCACGTCGATGCCGCGCATGCCGAGACGGCCCGCGACCTTCGGGTACTGTTCGGCGAACTCGGCGCCCATCTCACGCAGATAGGCCAGCTCGCGGTTGTAATAATCTAACAGTTTACTGTCCATCGCCTTACCCTATGTCTTTCAGATCGAAGTGGCCGTTTTCCAGATCCACGTCGGTACGGAACAGAAACTCCAGCGGATAGGGCACGCACCACAGGCGGCCCTTGATTTCGATCGACAGCACGTTGTGCAGCTCCAGCGAGCCGGTGTCCGAGATGCAGCGCACCTGCAGTCCTTCGGGCAGAATGCGCGGTTCGAAATGGAGGATGGAATCGGTCAGCGCGCGCTGAATGTCCAGCCATTCGATGTCCGACATGCGCTTGCCCGCCAGCGAGGCGATGCCGTAATTCAGGGTGGAGCGCCGCACCTGTGGAAAATCGCCGAGATCCAGATTGGATTCGCTGTTGACGCAGTTGAACAGCCACTGCAAATCGCGCAATACCCGGCGGCGCAGCTCGCTGTGCGACACCAGGTTGCGCACCTGCGCCTCCTGTTTTTTCTGCGGTTCGTCGTCGGTCAGCATGTCGAGCAGCACCGGCTGCATTTTGTCGCGCGACGTCAGGCGCTCGCTGTCCTGACGATTGCGATAGCCCTGGCGGCGCAGATCGCCGCCGTCGTAGTGGGGTGGGCGTTTATCGTTCATGTTCAGGCGCTCGCGTCGAAGCTCAGCTGCCGCAGGCTGTGCAGTGGGAATTCGTCGCTTTCGCTGAGCCAGGTCTTCAGGCCCAGCCCCGCATAGTGGGTGCCGTCGCCCAGCGGTTGCCATTCGGTGCGTTTGCCCAGCAGCAGCGCGTCGTCGCTGCCTTCGGCCAGCGGGTAACGGGCGGGCAGTTGGCATACCTGTTCGCGGCCGTCGGTCAGACGCACCAGTGCATGGCTCCACACCAGATCGATGGCGCTCTGCGGCGCCTGGAACTGGATCGCGGCGATATCGGCGAACGGCAGCCAGTAGTAAACGCCGTTCAGCGCCAGCTCGCATACCGGCCCGAGGCGGCCGTCACCGTCGGTCAGCCAGTCGAAACTCAGCTGCCGCTCTTGGTCCCCTTCGGCCAGCGTTAACTGCCCGGCGCCGGCCGGTGCGGCCTCCAGCGCTTCGTCACGCAGCGCCTGGGCCTGTTCGGCCGCCCCTTGCGCATCCTGATGCAGCGCCTGCACCAGCAGTTGCAGCCAGGGCTGATCCTGCCGCAGCAGAGCCGGCGCGGCCGCGCCGGCAAACACCGCCTGGCGTTGCAGCTCGGCGTTGACCGACTGCATCAGCAGCAGCGTGGTCGGTTGAGCGATCGGTTTCAGCGCCTGCCAGGATTTCAGCTGCGCGTTGGCGCGCGTCCAGTTGCCGCTCAGGCACAGCAGTTGCACCAGCGCAGCGCGCAGGTCGGCATCCGCCGGTTTCGCCTTGATATCGTTTTCGACGGCGGTGATGGCCGCGGCGATCGACTGGCCTTGCAGCATGCTTGCTAATGATTTCACAGGCTTTCCTTATAATCAGTGAGTGGCGCCGTTAACCGACAGGTAGCTGCCGCTGGCAGGATCGACGCGGTCTGCGGCCAGCTTTTCCACCAGCTTGAAGGTCAGCGAGGCGGGGGCGCTTAGCAGCGGCTGCCAGGCGGTTTGCGCCTGCTGTACGCGCTGTTTGACCTTGTTCTCGTCGGCGGCATCGACGCGCGGCATTTCAACGATCGCTTCACCGTTGAACGCCCAGGCGTGCAGCTTCGGTTCGAAGCTCAGCAGCAGGAAGCTGCCCGGCGCCTGCGGGTTGCCGCCCAAAACCAGCCGTTGGGCGTTGGCGCTGACGACGGTCAGCGCGCGATCGCCGCCGTTCACCTTCGCCAGCGGGTAACCTTGCAGGAACCACAGCGTCGGCGAGAGGGTTTGGCCGCCCTGTTGCAGCGTGACCGCGCCGCTGCCCTGCAGCCAGCCGTCCTCGCCGCAGCGCAGCGCCTCACCAGCGGGAATGAATAGCGCGCCGCCGTTGGCTTCGTCACCCCAGAAGGTGCGGAAGTGGCAGCCCTGCGGCAGGCTGAAACGCTGAGGCGGCGCGGTGTCCGCCTGCGGAGAAGTCACGGCCACTGCAGCAGGGATAGCCGGCTGCGGCGGGGTTTCCGGCTGCTCGACGGCCTCCTGTTTGACCACCGGTTTCCAGCCGCGCGCTTTGGCGGCTTCGCCGCTGGCCAGCTTCTCACCGCGCTTGTCGGTCAGCGTCCAGGGCAGGTGGCCGGCTTTCGGGCACTGCTTTTCCAACAGATTGCCGACGCGCGGCAGGAAGTCGTTCAGCACCGCCGGATCCTGGCTTTGCGCCGAGACGATGCGCAGCGGGATGCTCTTGCCGCACCAGCTTGCCGGATTGCTGTTTTTGACGTCATCGATAAACACTTCCAGCTTCTGGCTGGGGGAGTAAACCAGGCGATAGTTCATCGCCTGCGCGGTCGGCACCGCCATCAGGGCGACGAGCCCCGGCATCCAATATTTCATAGTGAACCTTGCTGTGAATGTGCGCTGCTCAGTCGCGGCTCAGAAACCGCTCCGCATCCGCCAGCGAATGCAGCAGGGTGGTTTCCTGCGGTGAGCCAATCCAGACGGCGATAGCGCTGTAGTTATCGCTGTTATTGTTTTTCTTCCATGCCTGCTGCATCAGGGCGATCCACTCGCTGGGGGAGTTGACCATATGCAGCGACTGTTCCAGTTCGGCCTGGCTGAAGCTGTGCCAGAAGCCGTCGGTGCACAGCAGGAAAACGTCGCCGTCTTCCAGCTGCAGCACGTCGCTGTAGGTGGCGTCGCGCTCTTCGTTGAGCCCCAGCGCGAAATACAGCAGGTTGCTGTTGATGCCGTTGGTCTGGTAGCCGGCGTCCTGCATCTGTTGGATCAGGCTGTGGTCGGTGGTGACGGTATGCAGGTAGCCGCGGCGGAACAGGTACAGGCGGCTGTCGCCGGCGTGCGCCCAGTAGGCCAGCTGGTAATCGCGATCGATAAACAGACTGACCAGCGTGGTGCCCATCTTGCTGTATTCGTCCGACTGCCGCTGCTGCTGGTGGATGGCGGCGTTGGCGCTGGTGATGTGCTGACGAATGCTCTGGGCGTTCAGGTGCTTTTCGCCGTCGAAGTTTTGCAAAATGGTGTCGCGTGCCAGTTTGGCGGCGATATCGCCGCCCGGAAAACCGGCGATGCCGTCGCACACCACGAAGCAGGCGGCGCGGTTGCCGAGCACCTCGCCGGTCTGATCCTGGTTGGAGGCGCGGCCGCCCTGGTTGGAGGTAGAGGCTATGGTGATATTCATTACGCGTCCGGTTTGGTCTGTGAGTCTTTGTATTGATTCACTTCAACGTCATAGGCGTGCAGGAAGGCTTCGCCGAACAGGGTGTGGAAATCGTCCTCGATCTCGCCGGAGGTTTGCTGATAGTTCTTCACGAAGTAGTCCCACAGCGCGGCCTTGCGGTTGGCGGGCAGCGACAGGCGCGGCGCCACGCCTTCCTTGCGCGCTTCCTCTTCGAGGCGCTCCGGGTTGAACGACTGCAGCATGGCGGCGATGATGGCGCGAATACCGGCGATCATCCCCAACTGGTGCGCCTGCAGGTCGATCAACGCATCGCGCACCGCCTGTTCCGGCGGCATAAAACCTGGCATCTGGCTGCCGAACATCTGCATCAGCACCGTTTTTCCCGAAGGCAGCAGCTTGAACGGGTTGTTGGCTTCGTCGAGGATCATGGTCATCTCGGCCTTCACGCCGCGCTTGAGGATCGAGCGGGATGAGAGCAGGGCGACGGTGCCTTGCGAGAACAGGCTCAGCAGGCGACCGGCCTGGCGGATCTGTTGTTCGTCAAAGTGCGGCTGCGGTTGCAGATCGTCGAGACCGATGCCTTGCAGCAGCGCCGCCAGCAACGGCCCTTCCAATGCGTCGCCACTCGGCGCGGCGGCGTGCTGCCGCTGAGCGGACTGGTAGGCAACTGGATCGATGCCCAGGCGGTTGCCCTGGCGCGGGCGCGGCGGCTGTGCAGGCGGTTCCTGCTGGCTGAACTGCGGCGCAGGTTGGGGCTGTGGCTCAGGCGTCTGCACGGGCGGCGGCGTCGGCTGTGGGCGCGGCGCCGCCGGTTGTGCGGCGATCGGCGCCGGTGCTGGCGGCGGGGACGGCGGCTGTACCGTTTCCTCCGGCTGAGCCAGCGGCACGGCGCCGCCCATCAGCAGCCCCAGCGGATCGTTGCTGTTTAACGTCTCTGGCGAAGCGGGCGCGGATGAACCGCCGAACAGCGCCAGCGGATCCAGCTCTTGCTCCGGTTGCTGCGCATTCTGGACGGGGGGAGCCGGGCGCGTCGGCGCAGCCTGCTCCGCCAGCAGCGCGCTGGGGGTGGTGTCGGCCAGAATGTGTTCGCGCTCAAAGGTGGTGTCGGTGTTGAACAGCGCCGCCGGATCGGTTTGTTGCTGCTGCAGCTGGCGCAGATCGACCTCGCCCGCCAGCTGCGCCAGCGGATCGGCCGGGTTCAGCTCGCGAGCGGGGGTCTCCAGCAGCGGATGATTGTCCGGATTGGTGATCGGCGGCGGTATGACGGCGGCCGGCGCGTTCGGCGTAAATTCTTCCACCAGGCTGTCCCAGATTTCGTTGGGGATCGGCGCGGCGGATTTTTCTTTGGCGGCGGCTGCGGGGGCCGCAGCCGCGGCAACGGCCTTGGCCACCGGTTGAGCCTGCGGCGCGGCGTGCTGTTGCAGCGCGCTGACTTCAATCTGGTAATCGTCGATGCCGAGCACGTCGCCGTCCTGCAGTTCAACCTGGCGGCCACGTTCCAGCGGAATGTCGTTCAGCAGCACGCGGGTAACGTTGCCGCGATTGGTGATGCGGCATTCGCCGTCAGCGGAAATGTGCACGATCGCCTGCAGGCGGGAAATGGCGCGCTCTTCGTCCGGCAGCACCAGGTTGTTGTCCACGCTGCGGCCGATGGTGCCGCCCGGCGGCAGAAAATCGCAACTGCTCTGCGGCGGAACCTGGCCGCTTTTATTTTTTACAATGGAAAATCGCATAAGGCATTCCTGCTGATGGGGATTTTAGACTGCTTTGGGCGTATGTTGATTTAGTCATCTAATCTGATGGCTAACTTCTATTCTGTTCTTTTTTGTAATAGGTGTTTTTTGGTAGTTGAGTTAAGTAGATAAAGGTGAATATCAAACTGCCATAGTGTATAGAGTCATAGTTGCCTAGTGGGTAGAAGAGATTAAGAAAATCATTCCCGTATGCAAAAATTGAGAGCTGTATGACGCCCATGACAACTACAATGAGACAGTTGAAAACAAAAAATGGATAATTGTGTTTGCGAGCCGATAATTTTTTTAAGTAATATAATGCCACTAAAGTTATGAGTGACAATGAAAAATAGGAAGGTAAGAATCCATATGAGTAAGTTGATAGCGTGACGTCTGGAGTCATGTTAATAATCAATAAGTTTTAATTCTCTTGAGTTGATAACTTTATGAAATTGGATTCACAATCCTGACTATTACTTAGAGTAACGTTCAAAAATGGTTTCAGCTTCACTGGCGTTCTGCAGTGAAAGACAATCTAAAGTATGGTAAGTCCCTTGAACTGAGCCTTGGCTATTTTTATTTGCGTACTGTTCAGCCAGTTTTTCACCTTGTTCAAATGCATCCATCGGCAGTTTACTCAATTCTAAATAGGCGGAAGCGGAACGGAAGGCGTCTTGCTTGGTTCTTTCTGAGTCAGTGGACTTCCCAATGCAGCGGCTGGTTAACCAATTTTTATATAGTGCCTCTTGCGATAAAGCATTGAGCGAGTTTTCAGCAAGGACTACATGGCTTCCGAGCAGCAGAGACATTAAAAAGTACGTGTATCTTCTCATCCGAGATAACCTTTGATATGAGCCGTCGTTTGAGCAACTCTGATATCAGTTGTCGTCTTTTCCTTGGTATTTCTTGATGATGGCTTGCAGCTCTTGGCTGTGTACAAGATCGATGCACTTGGCCATCGTCATCGGCTCCCCTGACATACTGTCATAGGGCTTTGCCAGAAATTCTTTTGCCAGCGCCCTGACGGCGGTATGCGCTTCCAGAGAATAATCGCCGAATTCCGTGTAACCCCGAGCGGCGGCGGCGGCATCGTTTTTGACTTCTTTTGCTGAATATCCCTCGGCGATGCAAACGCTAAGCGCGTAGTTTTTGAGGTACTCTTCGGGGGTATAGGTTTCTTTGGCTTGAGCCGATTGAATACATCCCAAAAATATCATGCTTGCAACACACAGGGATTTTATTTTAGTAACCATATAGATGCCTCGCTGGATTTTGGAAAGTAACAATGATCTGAGCAGGTTGTACCGTTCCATAATGTTGCGTGTCCGCTGGCATCATTCCATCCTGGAACAGTGAAAACCAATATCCCTTTGTCTTTTGAAAAATCACTAGGGGTAGGGTTTTTAATCGTTTTATCAGGTTTGCCGAACTTATAATTCAAAAAGTTAATAATATCTCTGACGCGATAAATGTACCAATTTTTATCTTTGCCTGAAACGGTCTTCCATGCTCCTCGTTCAACTTTAAAACCAGAATAATTGAGCGTGTAACTCATGCGTATTGCGCAGGCATTGGTGAATCCTTGCAATGGGTCATTGACGCCAAGCTCAATGTTAAGACCTACATTTCCACCTATCTTTTTGCCAACGTCAGTAATATCTACGTTGATTTCGCTAAATCGTTGCCACGCTTGTTGGAATGAAGGGCGACTCATTATAACGTCCTCTGTTGATAGATGCCCCTAAGTCGGGGCATCTGTGTGGGAAGATTAAGCTTCGCGGTTTTCCTTGATGTTCCAACCTGCGCTGCTTTCGGCGCCTTTGCCGCCTTTGTCGCTCTGCTCCCAGTATTGCTGTTTCACTTTCGCCGCCTGGAAGGAGTAGGTGACGCCCACGGTGTCTTCGCCGCCTGCGCCGGTGTACTGCACGGCGGTGACCAGCACGTCGTCCAGGGTGATTTTAACGTACTCAACCTGAGTACCGCCCGCCTTGCAGACAGACAACTCAACCTTGGTCAGGTGCTTACCGCTGGAGCAGTGCTTCAGCAGCGCCGGGGTTGACTTGTCGACCAGCGCGTTAACGTGCAGATCGTTGAAGCACACTTTGCCGGCGCCACCGCCGCCGCCAACGCCCATATTGCCCGGTTGAGAAGCGCCCCAGGAGAAAGAAGTAATGTCGGTCCAGCCTTTGTGATTCGAATCTTTGGATTCGCCGCTGGCACCTTCAACTTTCAGGAACATATCAATAGCCATAGTTTCTTCACTCTTTATTAAGGGTTAACAGTAGTATTAACGTTACGTTGAAAAACTCAGGTAATAGCAGCAGGAATTGCAAGTGTGGTAATGCATTACCAATTTATATCCTTGTGCCATGCACCTTCTTAAATACCGAAAACTATCGGTACGGGTTACCGAGCCACTATTAAGTGCTAATGGCTCAATGCTTAATTATTTCGCGTTATCTTGATTCCACGTGCGATCTGGGTTTTCTGCGATAGGCTGACGATGAGGTTGATACATCAGCCAGGCCGCACTACCGCGGCCTGACTTCAGCCCATCAGGACGCGTCGTTTTGTTTCAGCGAAGGCAGCTTCGACACCAGGCGCAGGGAGACGGTCAGGCCTTCCAACTGGTAGTGCGGGCGCAGGAAGAACTTGGCGCTGTAATAGCCCGGGTTGTCTTCGATCTCTTCCACCTGCACTTCCGCCGCGGCCAGCGGTTTGCGCGACTTGGTTTCCTGCGAGGAGTTGGCCGGATCGCCGTCCACGTAGTTCATGATCCAGTCGTTCAGCCAGCGCTCCATGTCGTCGCGCTCGCGGAAGGAACCAATTTTGTCGCGCACGATGCACTTCAGATAGTGCGCGAAGCGGCAGCAGGCGAACAGGTACGGCAGGCGCGCGGAAAGCTGGGCGTTGGCGGAGGCGTCGGCGTCGTAGTATTCCGCCGGCTTCTGCAGCGACTGCGCGCCGATAAAGGCGGCGAAGTCGGAGTTTTTGCGGTGCACCAGCGGCATAAAGCCGTTTTTGGCCAGCTCGGCTTCACGGCGGTCGCTGATGGCGATCTCGGTCGGGCACTTCATGTCCACGCCGCCGTCGTCGCTCGGGAAGGTGTGGCACGGCAGGTTTTCCACCGCACCGCCGGATTCCACCCCGCGAATGGCGGTGCACCAGCCGAACTCTTTGAACGAACGGTTGATGTTGGCGGCCATGGCGTAGGCGGCGTTGGTCCAGGTGTAATTGCCGTGGGTCGCGCCGTCGGTGTCTTCTTCGAAGTCAAACTCGTCTACCGGGTTGGTGCGGATGCCATACGGCAGGCGCGCCAGGAAGCGCGGCATCACCAGCCCCAGGTAGCGCGCGTCTTCCGATTCGCGCAGGCTGCGCCAGGCGGCGTACTCGGTGTTCTGGAAAATCTTGGTCAGATCGCGCGGGTTGGAGAGCTCTTGCCAGGACTCCATCTGCATCACGCTCGGCGCGGTACCGGCGATGAACGGGCAGTGCGAGGCGGCGCCGATCTTGGCCATTTCGCCCAGCAGCTCCACGTCCTGCGGGCTGTGATCGAAGTAGTAGTCGCCCACCAGGCAGCCGAACGGTTCGCCGCCGAACTGGCCATACTCTTCTTCGTAGACTTTCTTGAAGATCGGGCTCTGGTCCCAACCCACGCCTTTATAGCGCTTCAGCGTGCGGCCCAGCTCCTGCTTGGAAATGCTCATGAAGCGGATCTTCAGCATCTCGTCGGTTTCGGAGTTGTTGACCAGATAATGCAGGCCGTGCCAGGCGCCTTCCAGCTTCTGGAAGTCGTCGTGGTGAATGATCTGGTTGATCTGCTGCGACAGCTTTTCGTCGATTTCCGCGATCAGCGCCTGGATGGTGCGATAGGCGTCGGAAGAAACGGTGACGGTGTTTTCCAGCGCCTGCTGCGCCAGGGTTTTCACCGCGTTCTCGACCGCTTCTTTGGCCTGATCGGTCTTCGGCCGGAACTCTTTGTTCAGCAGCGCGCTGAACTCATCGCTGGAAAAAGTCTCGGTGGTTTGCAACGCATTCTGTTGCTGAGGCGAGTTGCTCATCGATTAATCCTCACGCTCGTTGTTGTCGTCGTTAACCGCCGGCTTCGGCGCGTCGGTCAGGGATTGCAGCAGCGCCGGGTTTTGCAGGATCTTGGAGATCAGCTCTTCGGCGCCGTTCTTGCCGTCCATGTAGGACAGCAGGTTGGAAAGCTGGGTGCGGGCGTCCAGCAGATTGTCCAGCGCGTCGACCTTGCGGGCGATAGCGGCGGGGGAGAAGTCTTCCATGCTTTCGAAGGTCAGATCGATGTTCAGCTTGCCTTCGCCGGTCAGGGTGTTGTCGACCTGGTAAGCGACGCGCGGCTTCAGCGATTTCATACGCTCGTCGAAGTTGTCGACGTCGATTTCCATGAATTTGCGCTCTTCCACGCTGGCTTGCGGATCGACCGCTTTCCCCACCAGATCCGCCATCACGCCCATCACGAACGGCAGCTGGATTTTGCGCTCTGCGCCATAAATTTCGACATCGTATTCAATCTGTACGCGCGGCGCGCGGTTGCGGGCGATGAATTTCTGCCCGCTGCGGGATTTCGAGTTTGACATGATTTACTCCATCTAATGGCGATTGGGAACGCGCCTCGTCCGGCTGGGAGAGTCAGGTTCTGATTCGGGTCTGCGCAGGGCAGACGGTATCGGATGCGTCAAGAGAACAAAGGTCGGCGGCTAGCTGTTCTCCTCGTTGTCGGGGCGACCGAGAATGGTCTCCAGTTGGTTAAGCCCATCGGGCGCCAAATCGCGGACGATTTGCATAAAGTCCAGCGTAATCAGTCGCTGGACCCGATCGATCATCAGCGGCGCCGGGTGGCTCGGTTCATGAAGACGAAAATAGTTTTTCACCTTGTCCAGCATCAGTTGGGCGTCGTCGCGCGACTGGATCTGCGCGCTGCGCCAGTTGAGTGGAGCGGTGGCGCTCTGTACGGCGGCCGGTTGCTGCATGGCAGCCGCTTCAGGCGTCGCGTCTGGTTCGTCGGCGGCCGGGGCATCGCTCTGGCCGGCGAGCGCCACCAGAGAAAACACCTTGGTCAGCGCGCTCATTTCCGGCAGCGCGCTTTCCCCCAGATGGCGGGTCACTTCGCTGCGAATGGCGCTCAGGGTGTTGGCGATGCGCGTCACCAGGGCGCCTTCGGGGCGATCCTGCTGCGCCAGTTCATCCTGCAGCCGCGCACGGCCGCCGGGAAAGTTGGGGCACTCCTGTTTGCTGCCGTCGAGCAGGGCACCGGCATCGCGCAGCGAGATTTCTCCGGCGGCGCTTTTCAGCAGCGGCGCGGCGCGTACGCTGGCGGCCAGCGCCGCTTTGTCGCCAAGGTCGGCCAGCGCGTTGATGCGAAACAGCGGGTCGGCTTCCCCATCGAACTCCAGCGGCGGCTGCAGGGTGTTCCAGTAACGGGTCATCGACTGGTGGACCAGCGTCAGCCCGTCGGCGTAGCCCGGCAACCCGCGCAGCTGGGTCCAGGCGCGGGTGAGATACAGCATGACGCGCAGGTCTTTGGTGCGCGTTAGCAGCGAGGTCGCGAGGCGCTCGACCTGCACCCAATCCGGCGCTTCTTCCGGAATGATGGTGCTGCCGAACTGTTGTTCGGCCTTGCCGGTGGCGGCTTGTTCCATCGCCAGAAAGTCGGCGTCGTATTCCAGGTTGTCGCCGCAGGGATTGTCCGCGTCAACCGGGGCCAGCAGGGTATCGGTATCGATAGCCATAGAATTTCCTTCAACGAACGATGTTAATCAAACATTTGCGGGTACTGGCCGCCGCGGCCGGGGCGCGCCCAGCCGTTGGGTTCGAACAGCAGTGAAAACAGCTGCACGGTGAGGTTGCCGCTGTGCACGTGGGTGTAGAGCGGATGTCCGTCGGCCTGATTGGTCCACCAGAAGCTGGTGTACTGCGCCGGATCGAAGCAGTCGGCGGCCTGTTGCCAGCCGAGGCCCGGTACGTCCGGATGCTGGAAACCGATAATCGACAATATCTCGGAATCCGCTTCCGCCGGTGGGCTGGGCAGCACCGGGATCGCCTGCAACGTGCGGTCGATCTGCTCGGCGGAGAAACCGTTGCGCACGCCGTTCAGCAGGGTATGGCCGAGCTGTTGATACCAGCTCGCCGCCATGTTCAGCTGTTGCGGGCGCCATTCTTGCAGGCTGAACAGGCGCAGTGCGCAGATGGGGTAGCGCCGCCCGACGCGATCGCGCGCCGGCAACAGGCAACCCATCTGCACGTACGGGCTGCCGAGCGTGGCGGGGATCACGAAGTTCCACACCGGTGCGTTGCTGAACGGGTGGCCGTTCGGCCCCTGTGCATCGCGCTGTAAATTCACCAGCCCGTTATGGAACCAGTGGGCCCAGTTGTTGACCACCGGGTCAGGCAAACGGCGTTGCAGGAAGTCACCGGCGGAAGGAAGTTTGCCGTACCAGCCGATGCTCGTCGGGGCGCTTGAATCAGTGCTCATGGTCATGTCCTTTCGGGGCTACGGGCACGAGAAGGCCGGCAGTTGGAACGGATTGCGGATGCTGTTGGGCGTGAACTCCAGCGTGACGCGGTGGCCGTCGAGATTAAACGTCGCCTGGCGGCCGAGGCCGCCGGTGCCCGACGATTGCGCCATGTCGACCAGGCGATTCAGCGCCCATGGTCCGCTGGTCACCAGGCTGGCGGTGGTGCCGTTGGCCAGCGCCAGCTGCAGATGCACCTGGTTGGTATTGCGGGTGCCCGGCCAACTGACCACCAGCGGTACCTGTGGGCCGTGGCTGTATTTGAACAGCTGCCCGTCGATATCCAGCGTCAGGTTGAGGATGTCGTTATCCATCCGCACCGGCCGCACGGTCACGCGGTAGGAGGGCGTCGCCGTGCCGTTGGCGAAAAAGGCGTCGCGGATGCGCTGCGCCTGCTGGAACGACCGCAGGATGCCTTCGCCGCCGGGCAGCGTCTTGCCGTCCACGCCGGGCGTGAAACGCCAGTTGGCGCGGGTGGTATCGACCTTGCCCTGCAGATTGTCGCGGAAGAAGCTGTCCATCAGCCCGCTGTTCGGCGCGAACATGCGCGCCAGATCGTCCGGCGTCACTTCCTGCCGCGCCCGGGCCACCAGCGGATAACGGCCGGCGATCGCCTGGCGGCAGAAGCTACCGACCTCGAAGCTGATGCGCTTTTTCACGTTCTCCATCTCTTTGCGCTGGGTATCGCTGCTGGCGCCGATCGCCAGCGACAGCAGCATCTGTTTGAACGGCACCGGCAAGCGGCCGGATTCGGCCTGCAGACGCGGGATAATGTCGCTCGGCGGCGCCGACATGCCGCTGTTGGCCGCGCCCTGCACCGCCGTCAGGTAACTGTACAGTTCATCGACCTGTTTCAGCACGCTGTCGAAAGGGATCGCCTTATTGCCTTCGCCCTGGCTTTGCGCCAGCTCCAGCAGCGGCGCGAAGTGCGCCATCACCAGCTGTTCCGGCTGGGCCGACACGTCCCCGTCGGCGTTGGCCGGTCGGTTGGTGAACAGCGCTTCCAGCGTGCGGTTGGCATTTTGGTTCAGCTTATCTTCGGTTTTTGCCAGCAGCGAGCGCGAATCGGCGTCGTTTTTTTCGTCGCGCAGGGTGACGTTTTTGCTGACGTTGACCAGCAGATTGCGCATTGGCGACGGGTTGCCGGACAGCAGGCGCGCGCTGCTGATGCGCTGGGTCAGGTTGCCGATGTTGGCCAGTTGGATATCCCCCAGCAGCTCATCCCAGGCGCTGATGAAATCTTGCATGTACAGCTGGCGGATGGTCTTGGTCAGATCGGCGCTTTTCTGCTCCGGCGTCTGGCTGTTCAACACCCAGACGTCTTCCTTGCGCAAGGTGTCGGTCACCGGGTCGATGTTGTCGTTGAACGCTTTCCAGTACCCTTGCGAGGTGAACAGGCCCGGTACGCCGTCGGTGACCGGTTTGCCGCTTTTGCGGCTGAACGCCAGTTCGGTCTGCGGGCCGGCCAAATCGACCAGGCTGACCGGCTTGATGTCGGTCTGTTTCAGCAGCAGGCGCTTGAGGCGGCCATAGACGCGCTGCGACAGCGGCGCCCGATTGAGTGCGGCCTGCGCCTGCGCCACCAGCTGTTCGTCTTTGGCGTAAGGCGAGGCCTGGATCTGCGCATCCAGCAGTTGGCTGAGGTGCCATTCGATCTGCTGCAGCTGTTTCTGCGTGCTGCCCTGCGGCAGGTTGCGTTGCAGGTTGAGCATCACCCAGGCGCGCAGGAATTTACCGTCGTACTGCTTTGGCAGATACAGCATCTGATAGGCCTTCAGCGCTTCGTAGCTGAAGTCCGCGTCGCCGTGGTTGTCGTTGCGCAGCGTGGTGGCGATCTGTTGCGCCACCTGCGGCAGCAGCAGCTCTTTCAGCGCTTTTTGGTACAACGCATTGCCGGCGTCGCTCACCTGATCGCCGCGGAACAGCCCCATGCGGTAGGTGAACGGCGGATCGTCCAGCGAAAAGTTCTGGCTGTCCGGCAGATGCAGCAGGCTGTTGAGGAACGGCAGCAGCGAGAACATGTCGCCGTTGCCCAACTGGGTCAGGCTTTGCCCCTGTCGCTCGACGCCGGGCACCTTGGCGGCCACTTCCGCCAGATAGGCCTTGTTGTTGCCGTAGCTGGTGAACCACAACATCGCCAGCACCGCCAGGATCACCGCCAGCGCGATGTACCCTGCCCAGTGCAGGGCGCGGTTGCGGTATTCCCACCAGCGGTTGCTGCCCGCCAGCCCGGACTCCTGGAAGACCACCGATTCCAGCGTCTCTTTCAGGAAGAAGCTCTGGCCTTTGGCTGCCGGGATCGGCGTTTCCTGCCCCACGCTGTCCCAGGCCGCGTTGGCCTGCACCCCTGAGTTGGCCGTCGGCAGCTGCAGGTAGCGGTTCAGTTCGCCCATCACCCGGTCAAACGGCAGACCTTCCTGCGTGCCGCTGGTGAAATAGATGCCGCGCGGGGTAAAGCGGGTTTCAAAACTGGAGGTGGCGAACACCTGTTCCAGATATTGGCCGAGCAACTGGCGCAGCGCGGCGAACTCCTGCGGGAACAGGTAGCTTTCGGCGCGTTGGCGCGCGTCGTGCTCCATCAGCAGCGTATCCGGCAGCGCCGCATCCAGCCGTTGTTGCAGCAGGGCGTATTGTTGTTCGAAGGCGGCGTTCAGGTTGAAGTCCGGCTGCCGTGAGCGCTCGTAAGGGAAGGTGAATCCCCAGATCTGGTCGCGCTGTGCTTTATCGAAACTGCCGAAGTAGGCCATAAAGCCGTTGAGCAGGTCGGTTTTGGTCACCAGCACATAGACCGGGAAGTGAATGCCCAACTGTTCGTGCAGTTCAATCAGGCGTTTGCGCAACGCGCTGGCCTGGGCGGCGCGTGCTTCGGCGCTGTCGCTCAGCAGATCGGCGACGCTGATGGTCACCATCACGCCGTTGATCGGCTGGCGGGTGCGGTATTTTTTCAGCAGCGCGACGAAGCTTTGCCATTCACCGGCGTCTTCTTCGCGCTGGCTTTCCTGGGTGGTGTAGCGGCCGGCGGTGTCGAGCAGCACGGCGTCGTTGGTAAACCACCAGTCGCAGTTGCGGGTGCCGCCCACGCCGCGCAGCGCGGCTTTGCCGAAGCGATCCGCCAGTGGGAAGTGCAGGCCGGAGTTGACCAGCGCGGTGGTTTTGCCGGCGCCGGGTGCGCCGATGATCACATACCACGGCAACTGGTACAGATATTGACGGCTGAAGCGGGTCATCCAGCGATGTTTACCGTCGCCCTGGCCCGGTGCGAAGCGCGCCTTTTTCAGCAGCTGCGCCGCTTCGTCGAAACGCTGCGCCAACTGATCGTCTTGTTTGACCTCGGGCTTGCCGTCTTCCGCCGGCACCGCTTCGGCGGCGCGCAGATTGCTCAGCAGGCGGCTGTTGAACCAGGCACTGTAGAGGCGCGGGATCAGGCGGCACAGGAACCAGATCAGGTAAATCACGCCGATGGCGATCTGGCGGTTGAGTTCCGGCTCCAGCGGGCGATAGTCGCCGATGGCCACCAGCGGGCCGATCGTCCAGATGATGAACGCCAGCGCGGTGATGCCGACAAAGCCCCACAGCAGGCGGCTGGTGATGATGGAGAATAACGTACTGAGCATTACTTTCCGGTTCCTTGCGGCAAGCCGTTGATTTCCGCCTGGGTATTTTCAGGGGCGACCAACAGCGTAATTTCTACCCGGCGGTTCAACGCGCGGTTCACTTTGTTATCGTTCGGCGCGACGGGGTTGCTCTCGCCGCGGCCCTCGGCCTTGACCCGCTGCGGGTTGGCGAGGTGTTTTTGCAAGCGGGCGCTGACCGCTTCGGCGCGCGCCAGCGACAGCTCCCAGTTGGAGGCGAAACGGGCGCTGCGGATCGGCACGTTGTCGCTGTAGCCGGTGACCAGGATCTTGCCGCTGACGCCGTTCATGGCGGCGGCGATGCGGTCGATGACCGGGATATAGTTGGCGCGTACCGTGGTGGCCGCGGAGTCGAACAGCCCGTCACCTTTGAGGATCACCACGCTTTGCTGCGCTTCGTCGCGCACCACCACCAACCCCTCGGCGATCTCTTTACGCAGGAAACTTTTCAGGCTCAGCGTCGGCGGCGCGGCCGGCGCCGGGTTACCGATCGCCACCTGCGGCAGATTGGTTTGGTAAATCGCCGCCAGCACCGGGCTGGTGTTGTCGCCCAGTCGCCAGTTGAGGGCGATGAACAGCAGCGAAGCCAGGAAGCCGGTCAACGCCACGCAGGCCCACAGCGGCACCAGCGGGCGCCACAGTTTCTGCTGTACCGGCAGGTCCAGCGCATGAGGCGACAGCGGCGGGGCATAGCCACCACGCACCGATCGGATCAGCTGCAGCAGGCGCTGCTTCATGGTTTCCAGCTGTGAGCGGCCGTTTTCCATCACCCGGTAGCGGCCTTCAAAGCCCAACAGCAGGCAATAATTGATCAGTTCCAGCAGGTTGATGTGCTCGCGCGGGCTTTGCGACAGCTTGGCCAGCAGCTGGAAAAACTTCTCGCCGCCCCAGGTTTCGTTATGGAAAGTCACCAGCAGCCCGCTGCCGGACCACACGCTGTTGCTGCCCCACGGGGTCAGCGCCGCCGCTTCATCCAGCGCGGTGCACAGACAATAACGCGCGCCGATGATCACCTCGTAAGGCAGGTTGGCGCGTTGGCCGCGGATCTCGAAGCGGCGCATTTCGTCAATGAGCTGTTGGCGCAGCTGCGCCGGGTTGGCGTGCGTGGCCGACTGGCGGATCTGCGAAATGGCGTTCAGCAGCGGGTTGGCGGCGTCCACCAGCGGATTGGCCGCCGGCGCCATGCTATTTTCCTGAGTCATAGGTTACCGGTCCGTATGGCTGCGAATCGCCCAAAATTCCATGTCCAGCCCCGGGAATTCGCCGGCCAGGTGCAGGGCGAAGGCGCTGGATTTTTCCATCTGTTTCCACAGGTCGCCGCCTTTTTCCAGCTCGAAGTAGGTGTAGCCGGCGTGATAGGGGATCTGGCGCGGCGCGGCGGGCATGGTGCGTAAACCGATACCCGGTAGCTGCAGCTGCACCAAATCGCGGATGCGCGTGACCGGGGCGATCTTCATCTGTGCCGGGAAATGGGTCAGCAACACCTCGGCGGCCACGTCGGCGCGCACCGCCAGCACGAAGCCGAAATCGCGCATCATTTTGGCGTCCTGCACGGTGGCGACGTTCAGCCCGTGGGAACGTTCGACCAGCGTCAGCTGAATGGCGTTGTCTTCCAGCACCACCGACAGCCCTTGACGCAGCAACAGCATCAGCTTGCCGAAGCACAGCGCCAGGTTGTCGTGGTCATACACCGGCAGGCGGCCTTCCGGGGTGCGCTGCGCCGAGAAGCTGGCGAGTTCGGTGGCGAACTGCAGCCAATCGGCGAACAGGCGTTCTGGGTGCAGATGATCGAGGTGGTAGGCGTGGCTCACCTGGCCGAGATGGCGGTTGATCAGCTGCAGCAGCATGAAATCGACCATTTCGGAACTGCCGCCGCGGCCCGGCTGCAGCAGGCGCTGGCTCATCTGCTGGCTGCGCTGTTGCAGCAGGCCCTGCAGATCGTTGATGAAGGTTTTCAGTACCGGGTTGCCCTGGCAGTTCAGCATCGGCGGGATCTGCGTGGTATCGAGACGCAGGCTGTTGTCGCCGCGCTTTTCCAGCACGCGGGTAACGCCGAGCGCCGTCCATTCGGCGTTGAGCTCACTCTCCAGCATCAGCCGCAGGCGCAGGCGACCGAACTGCAAGGCCGCGCTGCCCACCGAGACGGCGTTGAGATCGTCGACTTCGTTCTCATAAGCCAGATAGCGCGCCAGCGCCTCCGGGCTTTCCTGAAAGATCACGTCTTCACGCCCCGCGCGGTAGGTCGGCAGAGCCAGCACCACGTTTTCACCGGTCTTGTTTTCAGCGATGGTCAGCGGCGCGGGCGCCTGCTGGGCGCCGGAGAAGCGAAACGGCGTGCCGTCCGGCATGATGCCGCTGGCGGCGTTGAGCGCAATCTTGCCCTGGCGCAGCAGCGTTTGGTCCAGATCCAGGGTGAGGAACCCCCAGAAACAGCCGCTGTGGGCCTGGCCCCAGTTGCGCATATAGCCTTCGAGATAGTTTTCCGCCTGCTGGAAATGGTGAGGGCGCAAAAACATCCCCTCAGTCCAGACAACCTTATGAGCATCTTTCATCATCACACCTATAGTTACTTCGCTTCAGCGCAGCGGTAGGTCAGTCGACCTTTTTTACGGGGCGCAGGCCACTCACGCCCGCGACGATATGCGCTTCCAGCTCATCCGGCGAGAATTGCCATACCTTGTAGAAATTGGTTTCGGTAGGTTCCGGCAGCGGCAGTGAAATGCGCCAGGTCTTGCCGTCCAGATTTTGATATTCGGCGATCACGCCGATGTAACGTGCGTCCAACGCGCTTTGCCCGCCGAGCGTCTTGCCGGTCTGGCCCGGCGTCAGGAAGAACTGATCGCTGTCCAGCAGGCTGTTGCCGAGCACGCTTTTGGCGTCGTTTTGCAGACTGAAGAAGTCGGCATCCATGAATTCCGCATCCGAGCGCAGCAGCAGCACGCGAATTTTGATCGGCGCCGGTTGAGCGCCGGCGGCGGCGTTGACCTGGCGGTCAGCGTCAAACACCAGACTGTAACGCGACGGCACGCTTTTGGCGGAAGACATGCAGCCGCCGAGCGCCAGCGCGCCCAGCAGCAGAAACAGCATCCCGCACCAGCGGGAAGCGATAGGGGTCGTCATCATAGGAATCTCGTCGCCCGCAGGCGTGCTGACTACTGGAGGATCCAGGTGGCTGAGCCGGCGTTTTTACACGCCTTGCTGTCGCCGCCGACTTTGACGCAGTCCTGTTTGGCGGCGCGCGCGCGACGCGGCAGATCTTTGCGCAGCGTTGATTTGTAGCGCGCTTCCGGCACGCCGGCGTTGGCCTGGATATATCCCATCAGATCGCCCCCGCGGATGGCGGAGATCGCCAGCCAGTTGTTTTCCACTTCGCCCAGCGCGTAGAACGCGGCGGCGTTGTCCAGGCTGCCGACGGCGGTGCCGGTATAATTCGGGCTACTCATGATGCTGGCGGCATACAGGCTGCGGTACTCCTCACCGATCGGCTTGAACTGTTTCGGCGCGCTTACCGCGGCGCGGTGCTGCAGGGTGACGCCGTTGACTTCACTGCTGATGAGGGCGTCGTTATTGAGCGCCGGCGGCGGTGGCGGCGGGGTGGAACAACCGGCAAGCGTCAGGGCGGTCAGCAGCGTCAGGGTAATCCGTGTTTTCACAATGTCCTCTTTTTCTTGATTGAATGGCTGTGTAATAAGGCGCCGTCATCAGGGCGCAAGCAGCAACACTTTTAATTGGCTCGGCACGATGCGCATGCCGAGCGCGTTGGTGGAATTCTGCAGGCTGAGGCTGGTCAGCCGGGTGGCCGGAGTGCCTTTGAGCAACACGGTAAAGGCGCCGGTCAGGTGGCGGGATGGCCCCATCACCGTCCCGGAAGCGACACCGGTGGCTACGCCGGGGTTGTCGCCGTTGGTCAGGGGCGTTACCGTCGCCATGTTGTGCGCCGGGGTACCGACGAACAGAATGTTGAACGCGTTCGGGATGGCGGTCGGCGCGAGGGCGATATCCGGGTAGGGTACGGGCACCGGCGCCGGGCTTGGCGTCAGACAGACGTCGGGAAACGCCAGGTCCACGCCGATCATTTGGCTGTTGGCAAACATAAAAGGCCTCCGCAGGTTATCCGACGTGGATTTGTTCCGAATCCAGCTTGGTGATGTCTTTTGAGGTAATGAGCGTGTTGCGGGCATGAATGCGGGCGTAATCTTCCGCCTGATAATCCAGCTGCCCGGCGCGCACGTGCTCGGTTTGGCGCACTTTGCGGAACAGCGAATGGCTGATCTGGCTGACCGAATGCCACAGCGACTCGCAGCGTTTACCGACCAAACGGCTGATGCTGACGAAGGCCGACAGCTCTTCGCCGCTGTATTTCATCTTGTCGACGTGGCAGTCGCCGCTGTTCGCCTGCAGCGTCATGGCGTCGCCGCTCAGTTTCAGCGCCTGCGCGCTGTGCAACGACAGCGAGCCGTTCGGCGTTTCAATCTGCAGATCGCCTGCGACGCAGAGCCGCGCCGTGCTTTGCGGCTCTGCCCGCTCGAGGACGGCGATCGCCCACAGCTGGTGGCCGCAGCCGGCGACCAGCACGTTATCGCCGAGGGCCGGCGTCAGCAGGCAGCTCGCCGCCCGGCGACAATGCCAGCCACGACCTTCACATTCCACTACCAGACTGCCGTCCGGCAACAGGTTGACGACCTGGCCAGCGGCCTGTTGGGGCGGTGCGATGTTGACGGCGCGAGTTGTGTTGGCAACGCTCATGGTGATCCCCTCGTGAAGTGGTCAATGCATTCAGATTCGGCTCTGGCGCTGTGCGCTCCAGGTTTCGGCGGCGTACAGCTCTTCGTCGCTCTCGAGGATCCCGCTGCGATCGCTCCAGCGCGTTTGCTGCTGGTGGGCGCGATGCATACGGGTGCGCATAAAGCGCGCGCGCCGGAAATCGGCGGCGCCAATGTCGGCATAACAGAAGTCGGCGTAGGTCAGGTCGCTGTCGCTGAAATCACAACGCGCCGATCGGCTGTGCTGAAATACGCATTGATACAGGCGCGCCTGGCTGAAGTTGGCGGCATCCAACGTCGCTTCGCTGAAGATCGCCTGATCGAACTGCCCGCCGCGACACTGCGCCTGAGTCAGATTGGCCTCCAGCCACAGCGACTGCTGCGCCTGTACGCTGGTCAGGTTGGCGCGCCGCAGCGAAGCGCCCTTGAAATTGCTCTGGCGCAGCGTCGCCTGGCTGAAGTCGACGTCGTCCAATTGGTTATCGGTAAACTGGCAGGCGATCAGGCTCTGCCCGGCGTAACTTTTGCCGCGGTGGTCACATTCGAAAAACGTGACGCGGTCGAAGTTCACGCCTTCAAACTGCGTTTTACAGAGATTTAATCGAAAGAACGTGACAAGGCATAAGCGCGCCTGATTCAACATGGCGCCGTCGAGCGGGCTTTCGTAAAAGGTAGTGCGATCGTGCTGAGTGGCGGAAAAATTCGCGCCGGCCAATTGGCACGACATCCAGTGACTTTGGTTGAGCGACAGCCGGCTGAAGTCGCTCTGTTCAAGCCGGCAATCGTTGAACATCGTCAGTTCGATATGGCTCTCGCTGAAGCGGCTGGCCGACATGGCGCACTGATTGAAGGCCGTTTGCTTCAGATCCGCCCGCGTAAATTGTGCGTGTTCGAGCTGGCAATCGCTGAAAACGCTGTCGCGCAGATCGCAGTCAGAGAAGTTCACGCCGTTCAGGTTCAGTTCGTTGAACATGCCGCCGGCCAAATCCAGACCGGCGAATGACAGGCCGTGCAAGTCCTCTCCGGCGATCGGCTCGCCGCGTTTTACGCGCTGGCGTATCTGCTCTGGTTTTGAGGTCATACTTCCTTCCCGTTGTGGCGAGGCAATGTTTTCACCCTGGCGGTATAGGCTCTCTCTAGCCGGGTTGCCTGATCCACTTGCGACTGCGACAGGTCAGCCCGGAACAGATTGGCGCCCTGCAGGTCGGCGCCTGACAGCACGCATTTTTGCAGGATAGCTGCAATGAAATTGGCATCGCGCAGGCTGGCGCGAGACAAATCGCTGCGGATGAACAGGCTGCCACTGCCGTTGGCCTGGCGGAAATCGGCCTCGTTCAATCGGGTTTCCGACAGATCGCAATTATTGAGACGCGCACGGCTAAAATTGGCCCGCTGCAACGGCATCTGGCGTAAATTGCACTGGTTTAGCGTCGCGTCGCTGAAATCCGCCTGCGGCAACAGTGTCTTCGCTGCAAAGGCGCAGGCTGTGAGACGTGCGGCGTGGAAGCTGAGGCTTTGCGTCTCGGTGTCAACCCAGGCGCAACTTTCCAGCCGCGCCTGACTGAAGTTCACCGCCAGCAACCGGCATTTGACGAAGCTGACTTTGTCGAGCCGGGCGTGGCTGAATGTCAGCTGCTCCAGCTGCAGTTCCATCAGGGTAATGTTGGCCAGCGTGGCGCGGCTGAAATCACATTGTCCGAGCAAGGTTTCGTATCCCAGCAAATCGCGTAATGACGCCATCGTGAAATCGCAGCGTTGAAACAACGTTTGCTGAATATTGGTCTCATGCAGCTGCGCGCCGCCGAAATCTGTCGCTTCGCATTTCGCCAGGGCCAAAGAGGCGTGGCTCAGATCGGCCTGCTGCAAGACGGCGCCGCTGAGATCGGCGCGCGCCAACATCGCCTCGCGAAGATCGCAACCCACCAGTCGGGTTTGGCGTAGATTGGCGTTTTCCAATAAAGCGCCGCGTAAGTTAGCCTGGCAGAGATCCATGCCGGACAGATCGGCGCCGGTGAGATCAAGGCCGCTGAGATCTTTATCGCGCAGCATGGCGGCGGCGACGCGTTGGCGAATGATTTGCGCCAGATCGCCACTTAAGCGCAGTGCAGGGCTTTGCGCCTGCGCTGACATTAAATACATTTGGTGCAGCGCGCGCTCGCTTTCCCCCAGCTGCTTCTCGCTGAACGCGTCGGGATGCTGGCGCGCCTCCTGGAACAGCAGATCGCGCTGCTGCTGGTAGCTTTCCGCACCGGAGGGCGACACGTGATCCCCTCCGGGGTTAAGCGGGTCGATACCCTCGGCGTGCGCCAGCTTGAGCATGTCCTGATACTGCACCTCGGCCTGGCTTTCCAGACGCTCGACGAATTCGGCGAGTTGGTCCAGCTTCGGCGGCGCTTCTTGCGACGGTAGCGGGAACAGTTCATCGATGTCCTGGCCTTCACGCAGCAGGCGCTGGCGATGCTCTTCGCGCTGCTGGTGCTCGTAGGCGGCGATATTTTCCGCCATTGGGCTTTGCTGCGTCGGCGTTTCCGTATCCAGCCAGGCACCGATGCACGCCTCCGGCAGCAATTCTTGTTCGCGAAAAGCGTGCAAAGCACCCTGTTCTTTATCCAGCCGCTGGGCCAACACCTGCCGATAATGCGCGGTGGAACGGGGCTCCCCTTCGGTTTCCAGGGCCGGCATAAGTTGCATCACGTCGGCGGCATCGTCCTCATTGATGCGCGCGCTACCCTGATAGATCAACAGCATCTGTTCCCGATGCGGGAAGAACCAGACGGTGGTATGGCGCATCGCGATCTCTTCGAAATGCGTTTCACCGCCGCGCAGTCGGTTGATGAAGCAGCGCGCGCGCCACGGCGGTAAATGCCCTTGCTGCACCGGTTCTGAAGGGTGCATATTCCAAATCCGATAGGCAGCCCGCGGCGGCAAGCTATCACGTTGAGGAAACTGCTGATCGCTTTCTGCCATGTTGAACAGGCGCCAGTCGATATCGTTGGCGAAGCCGGGAAAGCCGTGTTTCAACCAGTCGGCGTCGTAGTTTTTACCGATGCGGGAGAAGCGACGCGGCCAGGTGATATCCAGCGCGTCAAAGCTTGCCGGCAGGGCGCTTTGCCGAGGAGACGCAAGGCGTCCCTGCAGCGGTTCAACATTGGGTAGGCGATGGATGCGGCCCTGCGGAAATGTTTCGGGAGTGGCGCCGATGCCGTGCGGATTATCGGCGAACTGGGTGCCGCCGTAAGCCCGGCGCCAGTCCAGACGCATTTCTGCAAAGGGAAGAGGCGTGGAGGGACGATCGTTGATCCAATGGCGATCGCCGAAAACCACCAGCGTTTTCTCCAGCGAATCAAACTGGATCTTCACGGCGCAGGCGGTTTTGTCTTGTTGATGGTGGGTGTAGGCGTTGCCAGTGGCGAGAAACTCCGCACAGGCTTTTGGGATAGCCAGATCGAGCACGCCGCCACTTAACGTAAGTTCGTCGGCGGCCAACTGCCACAGTTCCGGTTCGGGGCGCAGACGCGGGGAGGCCCCCATGTCGGCCAAGGCCAAAACGGAAACGCCCAGATGATTTTGCCCTTGCCAAGAGAAGGGGCGATGAAGCGCGCTGAGGCGCAGAGGTTTTACGACTTTCATTGTGTGTGTAAAGCTTCCTGTGGATATCAGCTGGCAGCCAGGCTGCTTGCTCAAAAACAATCCGTTTTTCGGTTTAATAGATATCAGGCTATGTCACAACAGATGAAGAAAACGATGCGGCGTTCAGCGCCGATCGCTAATGCGGGGAGAGTCCCACTTCGAAATGGATGATCAAGAGGACAGTGCGTTGTCCTTCCCGTTTATTCCGCGAGCCAGCAGCACGGCGGCGACGGACAATGACGCGGCGATCGCCTTGGCGGTAAATTGGCCGGTGCTCTCCAGGTGATAGGGCGCAAAAAATCCGACGCCGGCGGTGCTCAGAACCAGCAGCGCGACGAGCGCCGCAAAACAGGGCAGCTCTATCGCCAGCGTCAGTCTGCCGGGTGTCGCCGCACCGAGGTAACGCATCAAAAAACCGGGCAAAATCAGGAACCCGATCAGCTCTGCGGGAGCATTCACTGCAGACATCACCTGCTGATTGTATTTCAGGAGCGCCAGCATCAGCGCGACAAAGATCAGCAACCGCATGGGTAAGGCGGCCGCTCGGCTTGCCGACAAAAAGGTTTTGCCGATCGCAGCGAGCAATACGCAGCCGACCAGGATGCCAAAGACGGTAAACAGGATCTGTCCCCAGAGGCTGTCCTGCGTCGAAAAGGCAATGAACGCGCCCATCGTGACACTTCCTTATGCAAGGTGATTTAGCGAACTGATGAACGATAAGCCGTTTGCAGAACGTTGAAATCGGATCGCGTGATTGAGGGATCCTTTTCGCTTAAAGCCGGGAAAGCTCTTCGATCACCGCTTTTTTGGGGTTCTTCGGGTCGTACTTTATCGCGGTGAAATGGCCCGGCTGATAACGAGGCAGATCTACGACGCTGATCGGGCCTTTCGCCACGGCCGTATGGTTTTTCCCGTCTTGGGCGATGTACTTGACTTCGACTTCGCAGACCGGCCGATTTCCGTCCCACAGGTTGGTCTGGCGAATGCTGACGATTTGCCCAGAGGCGGAAATACCGTTCTCCATCACGCTGAGGGAAGAACCGATATGTTTGAAATAACCCCAGATATCGACCGTGATGAATTTGAAAAAGCCCACCAGACTGAGGATGGGAGCCAATAAAATCAACCCGATAACGGTGAAAACATTTTTGGCCTTCGACATGGGAGTCCCTTTACAAGAAGATCGCCAGCGCCTTGGTGCTCAGCCGTAAGGCGCCGTTGGTGACCAGCGCGCCAAGCTGAGTGAACGTCATGGGATCATTACTGAGCTTGAAATTGGTTTTGCTGATCGACAGCGGGTTATGCGAGATATCCAGCATCGTGTGTTTAAGGCTGGTCGCCGTCAACGAAAGATTGGAGCCGTAGAAGGCAAAATTGGCCCCGGTCGCCACCCATTTCCAGCCGTGGCAGTTATCTTTCCAGTTCGGCGTTTGTACCGAGACGCCGTCCGCACTGGTGATATCAATGGTTTTCGCCTTGATGGTCAGCGTGCCGGTGATCGTCGTGTTCTGGTTATTATTATAGGTTTCGGTGACATCCCCGGTCACGGTAGCGGTCTGGCCGCCCGCTTCAATCGTCAGGACTTGCCCGCCGGCAGTAATGGTGGTGTGCTGACCGCCGGCGGTGATGTTGACGGTCTGCCCCTGCTTGATGGTGCTGGTCTGTTGCCCTTCGGTAATGTCGAGGGTCTGGTTGCCTTTCACCGTGACATGCTGGGTTTGCGTAATGTTTTGCGTCTGCGCGCCGTCAAGCTTGAAAGACTGATTGCCGGTGATGTCGATTTTATCGCCGCCGTCGATAATCGTCAGGTCGCGGCCGCCTTTGATGTTCACCGTCTGGTGAGCGTTCAGGTTGGCGGTGTCCAGCCCATTGACGGTCGTCGTGCGTTTCGCTTTGTACAGGAACGTGGCGTCGCCGGTGACGGTGTCGTCCTGCTGGCGCCCGATGGTGGTGGTGCGACTGCCGTCAATATTGACGTTCTTGTCGTTTTCCACCGTCATGTTCATGTTGCGTTCGGCATGCATGTCGAACGATTCGTTGCCGGGCGAGTCTTCCAGGAACAGGAAGCTGGCGTTGTCGGCGCCGCCGCCTTTACTGCGGCTCATAAAGCCCATTTTAGTGGCGTCGCCGGGCAGATCCCACGGCGGCATGCTGTCTTCGTTGTAAACGCGGCCGGTGATGATAGGGCGATCCGGATCGCCGTTGATAAAGTCGACCACCACTTCCTCACCCACGCGCGGGATCTGGATCCCACCGTATTTCCAGCCGGCCCAGGCGCTCGAGACGCGCACCCAACAGGAACTGGTTTCATTGCCGCTGCCGTGGCGATCCCAACGGAATTTGAGTTTCACCCGGCCATATTTATCGGTCCAGATGCTTTCGCCTTCCGGGCCCACTACTTCGGCAGTTTGCGGGCCGTGGGTTTTCGGCCAAGGCGTGGTGCGCGCCGGGCGCCAATTGATGTCCGCCGGAACGACCTGAAATTCGGTTCGCTGCTCGCCAACATCATTATCGTTGCTGGCGTAGCTGTTTTCCTGCATGAAGTACTGCGCGCTGACCACCAGGTAGGCGCGGTTGTCTTCCATACGCGGCGCCTGGGTCAGTTGAAAACGGTAGCCGGGCGCAATGCCCTGCGAATTGCCTTCGCCGCTCATCTGCTCGTGCTGCGCTTCGAACTCCTGTTGGCGAACCTTGACGTAAAACTGGCCGTGGGCGTGATCGGTATAGCGACCGGGCCAGTCGAACACCTCGGCTTTGTCCTGCGCGAACGAGGCGGGATTCTGCCGGGCCTCCAGCAACCGCGCGCGCGGCTTACGAAAATCGTAGTCATCCAGGCTATAGAGGCTGGGCGTGATGGCGTCAGAAACGCTCCAGCTATTGATGCTGTCCTTGTTTTCCACCAGGCCGCCTTCCGCGAGCTGGTAGGGAATGCTGGCGTAGCCGGCGAGTTCCTGATGGGCCGCCGGCGCGTCAGCCAGCACCAGCGTATGGCCGTCTTGCTGGTGCGTGAAATAATAATAGATGCCTTCGTGTTCCATCAGACGGCTGATGAAATCGAAATCGCTCTCCTGATACTGCACGCAGTATCCCCAGATGCGGTAGTCGTAACTCAGGCGGTTATCGATTTTCACCTGATACTGCCCCAGCACCTGAGTCAGGATGTCGGGAACGGTTTTTTCCTGGTGGATGCGAAAATCGCGGTTTTGCGTCAGATACCACAGCGTGGGGCGCAGCACGGCGCGGTAGATATAGTAACGGTTGCCGCCAGCTTCTCGGCCGGAGAGGGTCATGCGCGTGATATTGCCGTTGAGATAACGCGGTGCCAACGGATTGCCCCGCAGCTCCAGCGTGATTTTTTGTCCCAGCAGCGCTTTCAGATCGAGCCGATTGTCGGGGCTGAGCAACTCGACGTCGAACTCGAACAATCCGGCCAGTTTTTCCTCGCCGGAAAGGCTTCTGAACAACAGCTGATGGGAGGGCAAGGGCGTGTGCGCAATGATAAGACGATCCATACTATTCCCCGCTTTAGGCATAGCTACCGCACGAGAATTGACGCGCGATCCCGATGGCGTATCTGTCACGAATAGAGACAGGAACTGACGAAAGATTTAACAAAGTTTACACAAAGGCACGATTTGTGCAGTCTACAATAGAGCTCTGCATTTGCAAAATAGCCTTGTGGATCAATGCTCAATTCGTTAACTTGCTCACGATCTTGTTTTTTATTATCTAAAACATATAGATGCGAGCAGATCATTTTTTATCTCAAATTATTGGGAAATTGGTAATACCAAAGAATAAATGTGTAACACATAAGTCAACGTGCTTATAAAACAACTCTTTTTTTACGTAAAAAAAGTCACTGACTGTTTTTTATCCTTACCATTTGCCAGTTAAAGATGATCAAATATATAAATTTGGCGAATGTTAATTCGGATGATTCCTATTTGGTGGGCGTCCCAGGGCCCACCGACGGGCCTGGGAACATGCGTTTGAACGGTTGAAAATGCAGCGAATGCCGTCGTTAACGTGGAGAGGAGTCGAAGGAGAGTTGACCTACCAGCTCGCAGAGCCAGATTAAAGCCGGGTCGCGTTGCGCCTGCCGGCCGGCGATCAGCTCAATGGGGAAAGGCGCGATGGCCAACTCGTCAGGCAGCGGGAGAATGCGTACGCGTTGCGGATCGGAAAAATGCCGGGCCGCGCTGGCGGCCAGCGTGGCGATCAGATCGCTGTCGGCGACCACGGCCGGCAGAGCGGCAATATGTGAAAAGGTCACGGCGACTCGCCGCTGACCGCCGATTTCCGCCAGACGCCGGTCGACCAGCCCTCTGGCAGAGCCATCGTCTGCCGGTGCGTACAGCCCATGCGGCAGGCTGAGGTAGCGTGCCAGATCCCAGCGGCCATCCGCCAGCTGGGGGTGTGAACGGCTGGCGATACACACCAGGTGCTCTTCAAACAACGTGCGCACATAGTGGCTTTCCGCACCGGAAAGATGTCCTCCCAGCGCGATATCCACCTCGCCGCGATCCAGTTGCCGATAAATATTGTGGCGATCCAGACGCGAAACGCGAATATCGATGCCGGGGGCGGTCTGACGCAACCGGCTGATGAGGGTGGGCAGCAGCAAGATATCGGCATAGTCGCCGGCCGCCAGCGTAAAACGCCGCTGCCCGGCGGTGGCCGGATCGAAACGGGCAGGGGGGGCCAACGCCAGATGGATCTGTTCAAGCACCTGCTGTATTTGCGGCATCAATTGGTGGGCGCGCGGCGTGGGTGACATGCCGCCGCCGCTGCGCACAAACAGGGGATCGTTGAGAAGAATGCGCAGCCGCGCCAATGCATTGCTGACGGAGGGCTGAGCGCGGTTAAGACGCCGGCCTGCGGCGGTGACGTTGCGCGTCTGATACAACGCCTCAAACACCACCAGCAAGTTGAGATCGACGCTGGCTAAATTCATTTTATGAATACTCTATATACAGATAATCCATTTCCAGAATCATACTGTGTTCTTTAGGCTGAAAGCACACAAATTTAGCCTTCAATCAGGGGAAATGATGAACAAAGTCTTGGTCACCGGCATTGAGCCGTTCGATGGCGATGCGGTGAATCCTTCCTGGCAAATTGCGCAGGCGCTGGCCGGTGAACATATTGCCGGCGCGGAGATCGCGGTGCTCGAGCTGCCCTGCGTATTGGGCGTGGCCAATCAGCAATTGATCGCGGCGATTGAGGCGCTGCAGCCGCTGGCGGTGATTTGTCTGGGCCTGGCCGGCGGCCGGGCCGAGATTTCGCTGGAACGGGTGGCCATCAATCTGATCGATGCCCGCATTCCCGACAATGCCGGTAAACAGCCGATCGACGTACCGGTGGTGGCGGGCGGGCCGGTAGGGTATTTTAGCACGTTGCCGGTGAAGGCCGCAGTGCAGCAGCTGCGCCGACAGGGGATCCCGGCGGCGGTCTCTTATACGGCAGGTACCTATAACTGCAACCATATTTTTTACGGTCTGCGGCACTATCTGGAGACGCAGCACGTGAGTGTCAGGGGGGGATTCGTACATATTCCGTACAGTCATGAACTGGCGGCGTCCCATCCGGGCAAGCCGAGCATGGCGCTGGCGACGATGGTGGAAGCGGTGCGCACGGTCGTACAGGTGACGCTGACGGTAGAGGAAGATGTGCGATTCGGCGACGGCGCCGTACATTAAAAGCAGGGCGTGGTGTACCACGCCCTGCTACGGGTTATTCGTCGGCGACGCGGATCACCAGTTTGCCGAAGTTTTTGCCCTGCAGCAGGCCGATAAACGCCTGCGGCGCCTGCTCCAGCCCATCAACGATGTCCTCGCGGAACTTGATTTTCCCCTGTTCTACCCAACTGCTCATTTGTTGCAAGAATTCGTCAAAGCGTGAGCCGTAGTCGTCGAAGATGATAAAGCCCTGCATGCGGATGCGTTTGCGCAGGATCAGCCCTTCCAGCAGGGGCAAGCGGTCCGGCCCCGCAGGTAATCCGGTGGCATTGTAATGGGCGATGATGCCGCACACCGGAATGCGTGCTTTGGTGTTCAACAGCGGCAGCACGGCGTCGAACACCGCCCCACCGACGTTTTCGTAATAGATGTCGATGCCTTTTGGGCAGGCGGCCGCCAGCTGTTCGGCAAAGTCAGGGGCGCGGTGATCGAGACAGGCGTCGAAACCCAACTCTTCCACCACATAGCGGCATTTTTCCGCACCGCCGGCGACGCCGACGACGCGGCAGCCTTTCAGCTTCCCGATTTGGCCGACCACCGAACCGACCGCACCGCTGGCGGCGGCGACCACCAGCGTTTCACCTGCCTGCGGTTGGCCGATGTCGAGCAACCCCATGTAAGCGGTAAATCCCGGCATGCCCAGCACGCCCAGCAGGCGGGAAGGATGCGGCAGGTGCGGGCCTAGGTTGCGCAAGCCGCTGCCGTCAGACAGGGCGTAATCCTGCCAGCCGTCATAACCCAACACCCAATCGCCGACGTTGAAATCGGGATGCTGTGAAGCCGCCACGCGCGATACCGTCCCGCCCACCATGACCTGACCGATCTCCACCGGCGGCGCGTAGGAGGGGGCATCGCTCATGCGCCCGCGCATATAAGGATCCAGCGACAGATAAACGGTGCGCAGCACCAACTGCCCAGCGGCGGGCTGCGGTGCGGGGACGGTATCGAGACGGAAGTTGGCCGCCGTCGGTTCACCATGAGGACGCGAAGCCAGCAGGAAGCGGCGGTTCTGTTGAGAAGGGGACATCGAAAGCTCCTTTGCGTTGCGACAAACAAGATTCGTTAAGCCTAGTCCAGGGGCGGCAAGGCAACGTTACCGAATGTGCTTAGCCTTAGAGCGGAACGATCAGCACGTCGATATGGCTGATATTGATAAAGCGGGCGGCGGAACAGGAGACCTTATTCATCATGCCGTCGCGATGGTTGCCGCAGAGCAGCAGGTCGAACGGCTGACGGCGGCTGGCGTATTCCAGGCTATCACCCAGCTCGCCGTGCACGATCAACGTATCGGCGATCGGGTAACCGGCGCGTTGACGCAGTTCCTCCATAAACAGCCGGGTTTCCTCCTCCATCAACGTGCGTAAATCGCCCAGCATTGGCCCGGCGAAATTATTGTACATTTCCGGGTTGGCGAGCGTGCTCAGCAAGGTGATGCTGCCGCTGTAAGGGCGGACGATGGAGACGGCCTTTTCCACCAGACGGTGGCTGTCAGGGGCAACGGCAACGGTGACCAGAACGTTTTGATACCCCATATCCTACTCCTTGTTGTATCCATCGTGTTTCAGGCTGCCGCATCGGTGGCCTTGGTGGAAGTCTTGCGTCGGATAAAGGGTAGAACCTGGTGGGTGGAATAAATGTGTTTCGCATCACGCGCGGCAATAAAAGCTGAATTTGCACCGGTTATATAGCAATAAAAGATAAAACCGTTGCCGCACGTAATTTCACTGAATTAAAGCACCTGCGTCCACAGCGTTTTCGGCACCTTGCCCAGATCGAACAGTTTACCGGCAACCAGCTCAGCGCGACGGTGGTCGGCAGCGCGGTACATATTGCTCATTTCTGTATCATTTTCAATGGAGTAGTTCAGTTTGTCGTACACCTTCTCCAGGCTGTCCAAAGAGGAGCATTTACGGAATGTCAGCAGATATTCGAGCGTATCGGTCATGATTAAAATATAGCCTGTTAATAGTTAAAGCCGGGTGAATAACACATCGGCGGCTCACGGCGACGCCGTCGAGGTAGCGATGTACGACCTGACAAAAATCATTTCAAGTAGATAAATTGCACTGGGTAATGATGTCACGCCGCCCGTAGCGGCGCTTTGATAAATCATAATATGCCCGTGCGCCGTCAGCAATCTCATCCTGCTGATAAATGGAGAAATAGGGAAAGTCTCAGGGCGGCTGACGGCAGACGCGTCGTCGTCGCTGCTGTGCACAAGCACGCGCTGCCGTGCCAGGCCTCATTCTGCAGTGATTTTTTCACCCGGCCGCGGCATTGGGTGGTGTTTTTCGCCGCCGCTGACGTTAAAACGCCGTTTTTCTCGATGGAGAAATATGAAGAGTAAAACAAAACTGCGTTTTATTTTATGACCATCAGGGGATGAAATCGTAAGCCATGTAAATAATCATCTGGGGATGAGGGGAAATTATCACGACGACAAAAAAGAAATAAAAAGCATTAAAGTTTTATGGCGTGCTGCCGATATATCGTTTTGGCGGAATTTAACGCAAAAAAAGTATTCTTGCATCGTGCTAATACGGAAACATATCGTTACGTCTGTGAGCTTGTTCACTACGCCCGCGAATCATTGATAAGCCATAATCACCTGATGTTGAAAATTAAAACAGCCTCAGGCTGGGGGCTTAAGTCAAATCCGATAGCTAATAACCTTATAGTTTACACTGGTTATTTTTCAGCTTGGATATTTTTTAGTAACTCAAATGGTTATTTATACTGAGTTTGTTGCCTATATACAGATTTTTGTTCTGTTATTTTGGTTTGGTAATGCTTTTGTTCGAATTGATCTAAAAAAGATAATTTTTTGGCGGATAAACATTGTTTTTAAGACGTTTTTTTACCTATGGTTGTTTTGTGTACAAAATGGCGGTCAATAAGTGAGCGTATTTGGGGGTATTTGGCTTAATTATTTTTTATTTTTGTGATCTATGTCACATTGTATTTAAAATTGCCTCTCACTTACATTGTGTGTGCTAATGGTTCGGGGGTAGAGTTGCGCTGCTTTAGGAATAATCTTATTAAATTTGTAAAAATAGTTTCATGGTGACTAAACACTATCGAAGCAGAATGCTGTACATCCATACACGTAGGTTTACGCTCGTAGCAAATACTGAACAGTGGTCGAATTTAGCGATTGTAGAAAATTATAGCAGTCGTTTTTGAGAGATTAATTTGCCAACTTTGGGAAACAACCCAAGTCACGGGCGATAAAATTTATCACCCAGCGTATGTTTTTAAACATAGTCTGTCGGGATGGGGAATATGGGTACGTCTGAATTACTTAAGCATATTTATGACATCAATTTGTCATATTTACTTTTAGCACAGCGTTTGATCAACGATGAAAAAGCGTCTGCGATGTTCCGCCTGGGTATTGATGAAACCATGGCCGATGCGCTGGCGCAGCTGACTTTGCCGCAAATGGTCAAACTGGCCGAGACCAACCAGCTGGTTTGCCACTTCCGCTTTAACGAAAGCCAGACCATCGAACGCCTGACCAAAGAGTCGCGCGTCGACGATCTGCAACAAATCCATACCGGCATTTTGCTATCAAGCCATTTACTGCAAGAGCTATCGAGTAAAGACGCTAGCCCGACGAAGAAAAGAGCCTGATGATGGTTGAGAAAAGTATCGTTCAAGAAGCCAAGGACATTCAGCTCGCTATGGAGCTGATTTCGCTGGGAGCCCGACTGCAGATGCTGGAGAGTGAAACTCAGCTCAGCCGTGGGCGCTTGATTAAACTTTACAAGGAGTTACGCGGCAGCCCGCCGCCAAAAGGAATGTTACCGTTCTCAACCGACTGGTTTATGACCTGGGAACAAAATATTCACTCGTCGATGTTTTACAACGCCTACCTGTTTCTGATGAAAAGCGGGCAGTGCAGCGGAGTGGAGGCGGTGATCAAAGCCTATCGCCTCTACCTGGAACAGTGCCCGCAGCAGGCCGGCGAGGCGCCGCTGCTGGCGCTGACCCGTGCCTGGACGCTGGTGCGTTTCGTCGATAGCGGCATGTTGCAGCTCTCCGCCTGCAGCTGCTGCGGCGGCGCATTTATCACTCATGCGCATCAGCCGCTGAATGGTTTCATCTGCAGTTTATGCCAACCTCCATCCCGCGCCGTAAAAAGACGTAAACTTTCGCCGCAACTGGCCGATATTATTCCTCAACTGCTGGACGAGCAGGTCAAACGCGCCATTTGAGCCGCCACGTTGCCGGCTCTCGGCAATGAATACCGACGTGTGATACGCAGGGGCGGCATGCCGCCCCCAGACACGCAGCCTGGTCTGTCGCGCCAGGGCGCGTTTGCCCCACCTTCCATCCACATTGTTAATTTAAGGAATGCGTGTGCTAGTTATTTTGGGTTATCTCGTGGTATTGGGTGCGGTGTTTGGCGGCTACCTGATCGTGGGCGGTCATCTCGGTGCGTTATACCAACCGGCGGAGTTTCTGATTATCGGCGGGGCGGGTGTCGGCGCTTTCATCGTCGGCAACAACGGCAAGGCAATCAAAGCCACGCTGCGCGCGCTGCCGCGGCTGATGCGCCGTTCCAAATACAACAAAGATCTGTACATGGATCTGATGGCGCTGTTGTTCCGCCTGCTGGCCAAATCTCGTCAGCAAGGCATGCTGTCGCTCGAGTTCGATATCGATAATCCGCAAGAAAGTGAAATTTTCTCTAATTATCCGCGCATCCTTGCCGATAACACCCTGGTGGAGTTCATTACCGACTATTTACGGCTGATGGTGAGCGGCAATATGAATGCGTTCGAGATCGAAGCGCTGATGGACGAAGAGATCGAAACCTACGAGCAGGAAAGCGAAGTGCCCGCCGGCAGTTTGGCGATGGTGGGTGACTCCTTGCCTGCGTTCGGTATCGTCGCGGCGGTGATGGGGGTGGTACACGCCCTGGCTTCGGCCGATCGGCCGGCCGCGGAACTGGGCGCGCTCATCGCTAACGCCATGGTCGGCACTTTCCTCGGTATTCTGTTGGCCTACGGCTTCATCTCGCCGCTGGCCACGTTGCTGCGCCAGAAGAGCGCCGAAAACGTCAAGATGATGCAGTGCATCAAGGTCACGCTGCTGTCGAGCCTGAACGGATACGCACCGCAGATCGCGGTCGAGTTTGGCCGCAAAACGCTGTATACCACCGAACGTCCTTCTTTCGTTGAGCTGGAAGAACACGTGCGCCGCGTGAAAGCGCCGGCGCAGCAGGCGACGGAAGAAGAAGAAGCATGAAACAGAATCATCCGGTCGTTCTGGTCAGAAAGCGCAAGTCGCATCATGCCGCCCATCACGGCGGCTCCTGGAAGATCGCTTATGCCGACTTTATGACGGCGATGATGGCGTTCTTCCTGGTGATGTGGCTGCTGGCGATCGCCAGCCCGCAGGAGCTGACGCAAATCGCCGAATATTTCCGCACGCCGCTCAAGGTTGCCCTGACCAGCGGCGACAAGAGCAGTTCCGAAAGCAGCCCAATCCCGGGCGGCGGCGACGATCCGACGCAACAGCATGGCCTGGTGAGAAAGCAGGTCGACTCGCCGGACTCGCGCGCCGAAGAGCTGCGCCTGAACAAGCTGCGCGAAAAGCTGGATGAGTTGATTGAGTCCGATCCGCGCCTGAAGGCGCTGCGTCCACATCTGTTGATCAACATGATGGATGAGGGGCTGCGCATTCAGATTATCGATAGCCAGAACCGGCCGATGTTCAAAACCGGCAGCGCGCAGGTCGAGAGTTATATGCGCGATATTCTGCGGGCGATAGCGCCGATCCTCAACGACCTGCCGAACAAGATCAGCCTGTCCGGCCACACCGATGATATCCCTTACGCCACCGGCGAGCGCGGCTACAGCAACTGGGAACTGTCGGCCGATCGCGCCAACGCCTCCCGACGCGAGCTGATTGCCGGCGGCCTGGCGGAAGGCAAGGTGCTGCGGGTGGTGGGCATGGCGGCCACCATGAGCCTTAAACAGCACGGCGCCGATGATGCGATCAACCGTCGTATCACCGTGCTGGTGCTGAACAAGCAAACGCAAGAGGGCATCGAACACGAAAATGCCGAAAGCAACGCGATGGATATCGCCCAGCCGGATAGCCTGAAGCAGCTGGCGCCGTCGGCGACTGCGCCGGCCAGCCAAACGCCGGAACCCCAGGCGGTAACGCCGACCGATCAAGCGACGCCGCCGGCGATGGACCCTGCCGCCCAATCGCAGACATCCCCGGCGATAGCCCCGGCCGGCCAAACGCCGGAACAATCGGCGGCTGCGCCCGCACCGACTAACCGCGACTCACAGCCAGAGGTGACCCCGTGAGCATGGACATTAGCGATTTTTATCAGACCTTCTTTGATGAGGCGGACGAGTTGCTGGCCGACATGGAGCAACACCTGCTGGAGCTGGATCCGCTGGCCCCCGATATCGAGCCGTTGAACGCCATCTTCCGCGCGGCACACTCGATCAAGGGCGGTGCGGCGACCTTTGGCTTTTCGGTGCTGCAGGAAACTACCCACCTGCTGGAGAACCTGCTGGACGGTGCAAGACGCCAGGAAATGAGCCTGAGCACCGAGATTATCAACCTGTTTCTGGAAACCAAAGACATTATGCAGGAGCAACTGGACGCCTATAAAACCTCGCAACAGCCTGACGCCGAAAGCTTTGAATACATTTGCCAGGCGCTGCGCCAGCTGGCGTTGGAAGCGCAACAGCAGCAGGAGGCGCCCGCGGTTCAACCGGCCGTTCAGCAGCCCGTTGTTCAGCACGCAGCCGCGCCGGCGGCGATCGAAGGCGGCATGCGCATCAGCCTGAACGGGCTAAAAGCCAGTGAAATCCCCTTGATGTTGGAAGAGCTGGGCAACCTCGGCGAGGTTAAAGATCCGCATCAGACGGAACACAGTCTGGACGTGACGTTGCTCACCTCCGCCAGCGAAGACGACATCAGCGCCGTGCTGTGCTTCGTGTTGGAACCGGAACAAATCAGCTTCTCGACGCCGACGCAAAGCGAACCGGCCGCCGTGGAAGCGAGCTTACCGGAAGCGGTTGCCGTGCCGGAACCTGCGCCAGCGCCGGTCGCCAGCGCCGTGCCGCCTGCCGCCAAACCGGCGGCCGCAGCGGCGGAAGCGCCGAAAGCGCGCGCCAAGGCGAGCGAATCCACCAGCATTCGCGTGGCGGTGGAAAAGGTGGATCAGCTGATCAACCTGGTGGGCGAGCTGGTGATCACCCAGTCGATGCTGGCGCAACGCTCCGGCACGCTGGATCCGGTGAACCACGGCGATCTGCTGAACAGCATGAGCCAGCTGGAGCGTAACGCGCGCGATCTTCAAGAGTCGGTCATGTCGATCCGCATGATGCCGATGGAATATGTCTTCAGCCGCTACCCGCGCCTGGTGCGCGATTTGGCCGGCAAGCTGAACAAACAGGTGGAACTGACGCTGCAGGGCAGCTCCACCGAACTGGACAAGAGCCTGATCGAACGGATTATCGATCCGTTGACGCACCTGGTGCGCAACAGCCTCGATCACGGTATCGAAGAACCGGCCACCCGCATCGCCGCCGGTAAATCGGCGGTGGGCAATCTGGTGCTGTCGGCCGAACATCAGGGTGGCAACATCTGTATTGAGGTCATCGACGATGGCGCCGGCCTGAACCGCGAAAAAATTCTCGCCAAGGCCGCGTCGCAAGGGCTGGCGGTCAGCGACAGCATGAGCGACGAAGAGGTCGGCATGCTGATCTTTGCTCCGGGCTTCTCTACCGCCGAGCAGGTGACCGACGTTTCCGGCCGTGGCGTCGGCATGGACGTGGTGAAACGGAATATTCAGGAGATGGGCGGCCACGTCGAGATCCGTTCACAGGCCGGTAAAGGCACCACCATCCGCATCCTGCTGCCGTTGACGCTGGCGATCCTTGACGGCATGTCGGTCAAAGTGAACGACGAAGTCTTTATCCTGCCGCTGAACGCGGTGATGGAATCGCTGCAGCCGCAGGCGGAAGATCTTCATCCGTTGGCCGGCGGCGAACGCGTGCTGCAGGTGCGCGGCGAATACCTGCCGCTGGTAGAACTGTATCGGGTATTTGAAGTGGAAGGCGCCAAAACCGACGCCACGCAGGGCATCGTCGTCATCCTGCAAAGTGCCGGCCGCCGCTATGCGTTGCTGGTGGATCAGCTGATCGGCCAGCATCAGGTGGTGGTGAAGAATCTGGAAAGCAACTACCGCAAAGTGCCGGGCATCTCCGCCGCGACCATTTTGGGCGACGGCAGCGTGGCCTTGATCGTCGATGTCTCGGCGTTGCAAACCTTGAACCGTGAAAAGCGTCTGACGGACGCCGCCGCATAATAATGAGTTTATTGATTTAAAAGGTGAATGATATGGCAGGATTGGCAGCCGTCAGCAAATTGGCTGGCGAAACGGTAGGGCAAGAGTTTCTGATTTTCACCCTGGGCAACGAGGAGTACGGCATCGATATCCTCAAGGTGCAGGAAATTCGCGGCTACGATCAGGTGACCCGCATCGCCAACACCCCGGCGTTCATCAAGGGGGTCACTAACCTGCGCGGCGTGATCGTCCCGATCATCGATCTGCGGGTGAAATTCTCGCAGCAAAGCGTGTCTTACGATGAGAACACCGTGGTGATCGTACTGAACTTTGGCCAGCGCGTGGTGGGCATCGTGGTTGACGGCGTCTCCGACGTGCTGTCATTGACCGCCGAGCAGATCCGTCCGGCGCCGGAGTTCGCGGTGACGCTGGCGACTGAATACCTGACCGGCCTCGGTTCGCTGGGCGAGCGCATGTTGATCCTGGTGGATATCGAAAAGCTGCTGAGCAGCGAAGAGATGTCGCTGGTCGACAGCGTGGCGAAAAGCGTCTGATCCAAGACACAAGGGGGCAGGGCGCTGCCCCCTTCATCCATCACTCTTCCTGACCTGTCGCGATGCCGCAGACCGTACCAGTAACCCCCACTAAAAATAGTTACTTTCCCGCATAAAGTTTTGCCGCGCGGCGCCGATAACTCTCACATTCAACGTCATCAGAGCCTGTCTGCGCGGGCTTCAACAAGGGAAATCATGTTAAATCGTATGAAGGTGGTCACCAGCCTGTTGCTGGTGTTGGTGCTGTTTGGCGCCTTGCAGTTGATTTCGGGCGGACTCTTTTTCTCCTCGCTGAAAAGCGATAAGGAAAACTTTACCGTCCTGCAAACTATCCGCCAGCAGCAGCTGCAGCTGAGTGAAAGCCGCGTTGACCTGCTGCAGGCGCGCAACTCCCTGAACCGTGCCGGTATTCGCTACATGATGGATACCAACAAGATCGGCAGCGGCGCCACCATTGATGAACTGCTGGCCAAGGCGAAAGAAGAGCTGGGCGAAGCGGAAAGACACTACGCCGCGTACGAGAAAATCCCTCAGGATCCGCGCCAGGATCCTCAGGCGGCGGAGCGCCTCAAGCATCAGTACGATGTGCTGTACGGCGCGCTCTCCGAGCTGATCCAACTGTTGGGCGAAGGCAAAATCAACGCGTTCTTCGATCAGCCTACGCAGAGCTACCAGGACAACTTTGAGCAGAGCTACAACGTTTACCTGGAGCAAAACGGCAAGCTGTACCAGATCGCAGTCGACGGCAGCAACAGCTCCTATAACTCGGCCATCTGGACGCTGATCGTGATCCTGGTGGTGGTGCTGGCGGTGATCGTGCTGGTCTGGACCGGTATCCATCACATCCTGGTGCGCCCGCTGAACCGCATGATCGATCACATCAAACAGATCGCCGCCGGCGACCTGACTCAGCAGATCGTCGTCAACAGCCGCAACGAAATGGGCGTGCTGGCGGCCAGCCTGAAACACATGCAAGGCGAACTGATTGAAACCGTCAGCGGCGTACGTCAGGGCGCGGATGCCATCTACAGCGGCGCGTCAGAAATCGCTGCGGGCAACAACGATCTCTCCTCCCGCACCGAGCAGCAGGCCGCGTCGCTGGAAGAGACCGCCGCCAGCATGGAACAGCTGACCGCGACGGTGAAACAGAACGCCGAAAACGCCCGTCAGGCTTCACAGCTGGCGTTGAGCGCCTCCGAAACCGCACAGAAAGGCGGCAAGGTTGTGGCCAACGTGGTGCAGACCATGCATGACATCGCCGGCAGCTCGCAGAAAATTGCCGATATCACCGGCGTGATCGACGGTATCGCCTTCCAGACCAACATCCTGGCGTTGAACGCCGCGGTGGAAGCGGCGCGTGCCGGCGAGCAGGGCCGCGGCTTCGCGGTGGTGGCCGGCGAAGTGCGTAACCTGGCGCAGCGCAGCGCGCAGGCGGCGAAAGAGATCAAAGGCCTGATCGAAGATTCGGTCAGCCGCGTCGATATGGGCTCTGTGCTGGTCGAAAGCGCCGGTGAAACCATGGGCGACATCGTCAATGCCGTCACCCGCGTGACCGACATCATGGGCGAAATCGCCTCGGCGTCGGACGAGCAGAGCCGCGGTATCGATCAGGTTGGCCAGGCGGTAGCGGAAATGGACCGCGTCACCCAGCAGAACGCCTCGTTGGTGGAAGAATCCGCCTCGGCGGCGGCGGCGCTGGAAGAACAGGCCAGCATGCTGACCCAGTCGGTGGCGGTATTCCGCCTGAGGTCGGAAGGCCAGGAAGAGTTTAAAGCGCCTGTCACCAGCAAGGCGACGGTAACACCGGTAATCAATCATAAGAAAATGAACGCCAGCGATCTGCAGGATAACTGGGAAACGTTCTGACCGGTATCGGGCCTCTCTCGCAGGGGCCCTTTTCCCTACGTAGGCCGGTCGCCGGCCGGCTGCAAGGAGGTTCACAGTGTTTAACCGAATCCGTATCTCTACCAGCTTATTCCTGTTGTTGATGACCTTCTGCGTTCTGCAGTTGGCCAGCAGCGGCCTGTCGTATTCCGCGTTTCGCTCCGATAACCACAACCTCGACATCATCACCCTCGGCAGCCAGCAGCGCGATTCGCTCAGCCTGAGCTGGGTGTCGCTGTTGCAGGCGCGCAATACGCTGAACCGCGCCGGCACCCGCGCGGCGCTGAAGCTGCCGCAGGAGCAGGTGAACGAACTGATGAGCAGCGCCCGCAGTTCGCTGCAGAAGGCCGACCTCTATTTCAATCAGTTTATGGCGGTTGAACGCAGCAGTGAACAGCAGAGCCAGCAGACGGCCACCACCAAGGCCAGCTACGAGCGGCTGCGCGGCGCGCTGCGTGAACTGATCGGTTTCCTGGAAAAGGGCGAGCTGCAGGCGTTTATGGATCAGCCGACGCAGAAAACCCAGGACCTGTTCGAGGCCGACTTCGTGCAGTACCTGCAGTTGGTCAACGGCGACATCAGCGAAGCCAGGGACGCCAACCAGTTCTCCTTCACGCTGGCGGGCCTGATGCTGGCGGGGGCGGTCTTGATGCTGATCGTGGTGACCGGCAGCGCCATGTGGTGGTTGCGCACCATGTTGGTACAGCCGTTGAACCAAATCCGCAGCCACTTTGAACGCATCGCCGCCGGCGATTTGGCGACGCCGATTCAGGTGTACGGCCGCAATGAAATCAGCATGTTGTTCGCCAGCCTGCAACGCACGCAGCAGTCGCTGATCGGCACCGTCGGCGCGGTGCGCGACGGGGCGGAGTCGATTCTGATCGGCCTGCAGGAAATCTCCGAAGGCAATAACGATCTGTCTTCCCGCACCGAGCAGCAGGCCGCTTCGCTGGAAGAGACCGCCGCCAGCATGGAACAGCTGACCGCGACGGTGAAACAGAACGCCGACAATGCGCGGCAGGCCTCTCAGCTGGCACGTGACGCCTCGGCCACCGCGGCCAAGGGCGGCGAGCTGGCCGGCGATGTGGTCACCACCATGCACGATATCGCCAACAGTTCGCAGAAAATCGGCGCCATCACCAGCGTGATTGACGGCATCGCCTTCCAGACCAACATTCTGGCGCTCAATGCGGCGGTGGAAGCGGCGCGCGCCGGTGAACAAGGGCGCGGTTTCGCCGTGGTCGCCGGCGAAGTGCGCAACCTGGCGAGCCGCAGCGCGCAGGCGGCGAAAGAGATCAAGGGGCTGATCGACGAATCGGTCAGCCGCGTCAAACACGGCTCGGTGCTGGTGGAAAACTCCGGCGCCACCATGCAGGACATTGTGCGTTCGGTGACCCGCGTGACCGACATCATGGGCGAGATCGCGTCGGCGTCGGATGAACAGAGCCGCGGCATCGAGCAGGTGACGCAGGCGGTGACCCAGATGGATCAGGTCACCCAGCAGAACGCCGCGTTGGTGGAAGAGTCCGCTTCTGCCGCCACCGCGCTGGAAGAGCAGGCCATTACCCTGGCCGACGCGGTCGCGGTATTCCGTCTGGCGGACGATAACTTCGTCGCGCCAGGTAACAGCAGCAACGCAGTTTCACCCGTGGTAAAGGAAGCCCAAGATTGTTAAACCGCATAAGCAGCACGTTTTTCTCCGGTGAAGCGGCATGAAACAGGCGCCGTCAACTTCTAACCGGGATACAGCGTCGATGTTGACGCAAATGGTGCAGCGTCTGCCGCTGTCGGACGTGCATTTTCGCCGTATCAGCCAGTTGATTTATCAACGCGCCGGCATCGTGCTGGCGGAGCATAAGCGCGAGATGGTTTACAACCGCCTGGTGCGCCGGCTGCGGCTGTTGGGATTGCACGATTTCGGCGACTACTTGGCGCTGCTGGAAAGCGATCCGAACAGCGCGGAGTGGCAGGCGTTCATCAACGCGTTGACCACCAACCTGACGGCCTTTTTCCGCGAGGCGCATCACTTCCCGATCCTGGCGGAGCATGCGCGCTCGCGGCCGAACGGCTACAGCGTCTGGAGCACCGCGGCCTCGACCGGTGAAGAGCCGTATTCGATCGCCATCACGCTGAGCGATGCATTGGGCCAGCGGGCCGGCAGTTGCCAGGTCTGGGCCAGCGACATCGACACGCAGGTGCTGGAAAAAGCGGAAGCGGGCGTTTACCGCCAGGAAGATCTGCGCACCCTGACGCCGACCCAAATGCAGCGCTATTTCCTGCGTGGCACCGGGCCGCATCAGGGGCTGGTGCGCGTGCGGCCGGAACTGGCGGCGCGGGTGAACTTCCAGCCGTTGAACCTGCTGGCGCCAGAGTGGGCGCTGCCGGGGCAATTCGACGCCATTTTTTGCCGCAACGTCATGATCTATTTCGATAAGGCGACGCAGGAGCGCATTCTGCGCCGCTTCGTTCCCTTGCTTAAGCCGGGGGGGCTGATGTTCGCTGGCCACTCCGAGAACTTCAGCCAGATCAGCCGGGATTTCTACTTGCGTGGGCAGACCGTGTATGGGCTGACCAAGGAGAGGTAATGAGTAAAATCAGAGTGTTATGCGTAGACGATTCGGCACTGATGCGTCAGCTGATGACGGAAATCGTGAACGGCCATCCCGACATGGAAATGGTGGCGACCGCGCCGGATCCGCTGGTGGCGCGCGATCTGATCAAAAAATTTAATCCCCAGGTGCTGACGCTGGACGTCGAGATGCCGCGCATGGACGGGCTAGATTTCCTCGAGAAGCTGATGCGCCTGCGGCCGATGCCGGTGGTGATGGTCTCTTCGCTGACCGGTAAAGGGTCTGAGATCACGCTGCGCGCGCTGGAGCTGGGCGCGGTGGATTTCGTCACCAAACCGCAGCTCGGTATCCGTGAGGGCATGTTGGCCTACAGCGAACTGATTGCCGAGAAGATCCGCACCGCCGCCAGAGCGCGCCTGCCGCAGCGTTCCAACAGCCAGGCGCCGGCGATCCTCAGCCACGCGCCGCTGCTGAGCAGTGAAAAATTGATCGCCATCGGCGCTTCCACCGGCGGTACCGAAGCGATCCGCCAGGTACTGCAGCCGCTGCCGGCCACCAGCCCGGCGCTGCTGATCACCCAGCACATGCCGCCCGGTTTCACCCGTTCGTTCGCCGAACGGCTGAACAAACTGTGCCAGATCACGGTGAAAGAAGCGGAGGACGGCGAGCGCGTGCTGCCGGGCCATGCCTACATCGCACCGGGGGACCGCCACCTGGAGCTGGCGCGCAGCGGCGCCAACTATCAGGTGAAGCTGCATGACGGCCCGGCGGTCAACCGCCATCGTCCGTCTGTCGACGTGCTGTTCCGTTCGGTGGCGCAATATGCCGGCCGCAATGCGGTGGGGGTGATCCTCACCGGCATGGGGAACGACGGTGCGGCGGGGATGCTGGAGATGCACCGCGCCGGGGCCTATACCCTGGCGCAGAACGAGGCGAGCTGCGTGGTGTTCGGCATGCCGCGCGAGGCGATCGCCAGCGGCGGCGTCAGCGAAGTGGTTGAGTTGGACAGGATGAGCCAGCGCATGTTGGCGCAGATTTCCGGCGGCCAGGCATTGCGCATTTAATTTTAGTCCGCAGGGTTTACCCGGCGGCGATATGACCCTGGTTCGCCGCGCGGCGGCCTGCGGTTTTGCATCATTAAACGGTTAACTATTTCAGGAGTAACAATGGCAGACAAAAACCTCAGATTTCTGGTTGTGGACGACTTTTCCACCATGCGCCGCATCGTCAGAAATCTGCTGAAAGAGCTGGGCTTCAACAACGTCGAAGAAGCTGAAGATGGTGCGGATGCGCTGAACAAGCTGCGCGCCGGCGGTTTCGACTTCGTGGTGTCCGATTGGAACATGCCGAACATGGACGGACTCGAACTGTTACAGACCATTCGCGCCGATAGCGCGCTGGCCGCGATGCCGGTACTGATGGTGACGGCGGAAGCCAAGAAAGAAAATATCATCGCGGCGGCGCAGGCCGGCGCCAGCGGTTATGTAGTGAAACCTTTTACGGCGGCGACGCTGGAAGAAAAGCTCAACAAGATTTTTGAAAAATTGGGCATGTAAGGAGAGGGCGATGAGAGACATTCCAATGCCTGCCAGCGATGCAGCGACCGCGGGAGAGATTATCTCCCGCATCGGCCAACTGACCCGAATGCTGCGCGACAGCATGCGCGAACTGGGGCTTGATCAGGCGATCGCCCAGGCGGCAGAGGCGATCCCGGATGCGCGCGACCGTCTTGACTATGTCGTAACCATGACGGCGCAGGCGGCGGAACGGGCGTTGAACTGCGTGGAGGCGGCGCAACCGCGCCAGGCGGAGCTGGAATCCGGCGCCAACGCGTTGAAAGGGCGCTGGGACGAGTGGTTCGCCAATCCCATCGAATTGGACGATGCGCGTTCTCTGGTCAACGACACGCGCCAGTATCTGGATCAGGTGCCGGGCCATACGGCCTTCACCAATGCCCAGCTGCTGGAAATCATGATGGCGCAGGACTTCCAGGATCTGACCGGTCAGGTGATCAAGCGCATGATGGACGTGGTGCAGGAGATCGAAAAGCAGCTGCTGATGGTGCTGATGGAAAACATGCCGGAGCAGCCGGTGAAGGAAAAACGGCCGAACGACAGCCTGCTGAACGGCCCGCAGCTCGACCAGAACGGCGTCGGCGTCATCGCCAACCAGGCGCAGGTCGACGATCTGCTCGACAGCCTCGGTTTCTAAGGCTTTTCGGGGCGCGCGACGGCGCGCCCCGACAACATTCCGCGCAGTTTTCGTCTCATCCCCTAAATAACCCGCCTTTTTCCCCGTTGTTCCGCCAATGACATCGCCAATTTTTTGGCATGCTGACCGCCATTCTTTACCCTCCCGACACAGGAACGGCGTTTCGTGGCTGAAGACAGCGATCTGGAAAAAAGCGAGGCCCCCACGCCCCACCGGCTGGAGAAGGCGCGTGAAGACGGCCAGATCCCGCGCTCCCGCGAGCTGACCTCGGTACTGATGCTGCTCTCGGGCCTCGCGATCATCCTGATGTCCGGCAGCAACATGGCGCAACAGCTGGCGGCGATGCTCACGCAGGGGTTGAACTTCGACCATGGCATGGTCAGCAACGATAAACAGATGGTACGCCAACTCGGCATGTTGCTGCGTCAGGCGGTGCTGGCGCTGTTGCCGATCATGGCGGGGCTGGTACTGGTGGCGCTCGCCGCGCCGATGCTGCTGGGGGGCATTCTGTTCAGCGGCAAGTCGATTAAATTCGACTTGAAGCGGTTGAACCCGTTGTCCGGGTTGAAGCGCATCTTTTCCACCCAGGTGCTGGCCGAGCTGCTGAAAGGGATCCTCAAAGCGACGCTGGTCGGTTGGGTGACCGGTCTTTATCTGTGGCACAACTGGGCGGCGATGCTGCATCTGATGACTCAGCAGCCGCTCGACGCGTTGGGCAATGCGCTGCAGATGATCCTGTTCTGCGGTTTTCTGGTGGTGCTGGGATTGACGCCGATGGTGGCGTTTGACGTGTTCTACCAGCTGTGGAGCCACTTCAAAAAGCTGAAGATGACCAAGCAGGATATTCGCGACGAATTCAAAGACCAGGAGGGGGATCCGCACGTCAAGGGACGCATTCGCCAGCAGCAGCGGGCGATCGCCCGGCGCCGCATGATGGCCGACGTGCCTAAGGCGGACGTGATCGTCACCAACCCGACGCACTACGCCGTCGCGTTGCAGTACAACGACAAAAAAATGAGTGCGCCGAAAGTGCTGGCCAAAGGGGCCGGCGAAATCGCCTTGCGCATTCGTGAGCTCGGTGCGGAGCACCGCATTCCGATGCTGGAGGCGCCGCCGCTGGCGCGTGCGCTGTATCGGCACAGCGAGATTGGACAACATATTCCGGCCACCCTGTATGCCGCCGTCGCCGAAGTGCTGGCCTGGGTGTACCAGCTGCGCCGCTGGCGGCGCGAGGGCGGCCTGATCCCGAAAAAACCTGAACGTTTACCGGTGCCGGAAGCACTGGATTTTGCAAGAGAGAGTGACTCTGATGGCTAATTTGGCCTCCCTGCTTCGTTTGCCGGGCAATTTTAAAGATACGCAGTGGCAGGTGTTGGCCGGCCCGGTGCTGATCCTATTGATCCTGTCGATGATGGTGCTGCCGTTGCCGGCGTTTATCCTCGATCTGCTGTTTACCTTCAACATCGCGCTGTCAATCATGGTGCTGCTGGTGGCGATGTTCACCCAGCGCACGCTCGAATTCGCCGCCTTCCCGACCATTCTGCTGTTCTCCACATTGCTGCGTTTGTCGCTCAACGTCGCGTCGACGCGCATCATCTTGCTGGAGGGCCACACCGGTTCCGCCGCCGCCGGGCGCGTGGTGGAAGCCTTTGGCCACTTCCTGGTGGGGGGCAACTTCGCCATCGGCATCGTGGTGTTCATCATCCTGGTGCTGATCAACTTTATGGTAATTACCAAAGGTGCAGGGCGTATCGCCGAAGTGGGCGCTCGCTTCGTGCTGGACGGCATGCCGGGTAAACAGATGGCGATCGACGCCGACCTGAACGCCGGGCTGATCGGTGAAGACGAAGCGAAGAAACGCCGCGCTGAAGTGACCCAGGAGGCCGATTTCTACGGCTCGATGGACGGTGCCAGTAAATTCGTGCGTGGCGATGCCATTGCCGGCCTGATGATCATGGTGCTGAACGTCGTCGGCGGCCTGTTGGTCGGTGTCGTGCAGCATGGCATGGAGCTGGGGGCGGCGGCGGAAAGCTATACGCTGCTGACCATCGGTGACGGCCTGGTGGCGCAGATCCCAGCGCTGGTGATCTCCACCGCGGCCGGCGTCATCGTCACCCGCGTCGCGACCGATCAGGACGTCGGCGAGCAGATGGTGGGCCAGCTGTTCAACAATCCGCGCGTGATGTTGCTGAGCGCCGGGGTACTGGGGCTGTTGGGCCTGGTGCCGGGCATGCCGAACCTGGTGTTCCTGCTGTTTACCGCCGCTTTGCTGGGCCTGGCCTGGTGGCTGCGTGGCCGTGAACAACAGGCACCGAAAACGGTGGAAGAACCGGCGATGCCGGAGAATCCGCAGGCCGCCGAGGCCAGCTGGGCCGACGTTCAGTTGGAAGATCCGCTGGGGATGGAAGTGGGCTACCGGCTGATTCCGATGGTCGATTTTCAACAGAACGGCGAGCTGCTGGGGCGTATCCGCGGGATCCGCAAGAAATTCGCGCAGGACATGGGCTATTTGCCGCCGGTGGTGCACATCCGCGACAATCTGGAACTGCCGCCAGCCAGCTACCGCATCCTGATGAAAGGCGTTGAGATCGGCAGCGGTGAAGCGCAGCCGGGCCGTTGGCTGGCGATCAACCCCGGCAATGCCGTGGGCGAGCTGGCGGGAGACAAAACCGTCGATCCCGCCTTTGGGCTCGAGGCGGTATGGATCGACAGCGCCTTGCGCGAGCAGGCGCAGATCCAGGGCTTTACCGTGGTGGAAGCCAGTACCGTAGTAGCGACGCACCTTAATCACCTGATCGGCCAGTTCGCCAGCGAGCTGTTTGGCCGCCAAGAAACTCAGCAGCTGCTGGACCGTGTTTCACAAGAGATGCCGAAGCTGACCGAAGACTTCGTGCCGGGCGTGGTGTCGCTGACGACGCTGCACAAAGTGCTGCAAAACCTGTTGGCCGAACGCGTTTCTATCCGCGATATGCGCACCATCGTCGAAACGCTGGCGGAACATGCCCCGGCGCAAAGCGATCCTTATGAGCTGACGACCGTGGTGCGGGTGGCGCTGGGCCGGGCGATCACGCAGCAGTGGTTCCCGGGCAACGGCGAGATTCAGGTTATCGGCTTGGATACCCAGCTGGAGCGCCTGTTGCTGCAGGCGTTGCAGGGCGGCGGCGGTCTGGAGCCGGGGCTGGCCGATCGCCTGCTGGAACAGGCGCGTCAGGCGCTGCAACGGCAAGAGATGCTCAGCGCGCCGCCGGTGCTGTTGGTTAACCATGCGCTGCGTCCTTTACTGGCGCGCTTTCTGCGCCGCAGCCTGCCGCAGCTCGTGGTGCTGTCCAACCTGGAGGTTAACGACGATCGCCAGATTCGCATGACGTCGACCATTGGAGCCGCCTGATGAAACGCTGTCTGTTCGTGTTGTGTTTGCTGGCGCCGTTAACCGCCGGTGCGGTGTCCGGCTCCTGGGTGGCCGAAGGGGCGGGCGTGACGTTGGAACAGGGCGGCATGCGCGATGAGTCCGCCGGTTTGCGGCCGCCGAACGCGTTGCCGGATGCCAATGCGCGCATCACCCGCGTCAGCTGGCGCTACCGTTTGCTGGGGCCTGAACCAGTGGGGCTGCAGGCGCAGCTTTGCACGGTCAACCGCTGCATTCCGCTGGGCGGCGGCAGCGGCAGCAGCAACGGTCTGCAGGGCGAGCCGGCCAATGCGGAATTGCGTTTCGTCTATTACGTGCAGTCGCAAGGCGGGTTGAACCCGCCGCTGCGGGTGATTGGCAATCAGGTGATCGTCAATTATCAGTAAGATCAGGCCAGAATTTGCAGGCCGTTGCGTTCCACCAGCGTCAGCAGCTTCATCGCGGCGGAGTTCGGTTGCGCTTCGCCGCGCTCCCATTTCTGTACCGCCTTTTTGCTGACGTTGAGATACAGCGCAAACACCGGCTGACTGACGTTTTCCCGTTCGCGCAGCGCGCGGATCTCGGCCGGCCCGAACTGCTTCACCGGCCGCAGGCACAGCATGTCGAAGGTACGCATGGTCACGTCGTCGACGAAACCGGCGCGGTGCAGGCCCTGAACTTCCTGGTGGATCTCGGCAAGAATTTTACTCATCGCTTAGCCTCCGTAACTCCCTGTTGTTGACCAGCTGGTAGAGTCTGAATGGCGAATAATCCAGATACAGCGCAGCCAGATGTTTCAATCCCTGTAACTCATCCGCACTGATGTTTTCTCTCTCGCTTTTGGCAAAGCCGCGCATAAAAAACAGGCGGTCTTCATCGCGAAAAACGATCAGCACCCGATAGCCGCCACGTTTGCCCGCACCAGCCCGAGCGATGCGCTTTTTGTATACGCAACCGCCAAGATTGGCGTCGTACCGCTGATGCTGCATTTCTCGCGCCGCTTTCACTATCGTGGCGTCGCTAATGCGCTCGCGTGCGGCAAAACCCTGAAAGGTTTTGGTGAGATAGATATCAGCCATTCGCTCTCCCTGCGAATCTATACCCGTTAAGGGTATATTTCAAGTGATTTAAAAATCACCACAGGGTGACAAGTGGCCAAAGGGAAAGAAACAGCTAAATTCACGTTCTGCGCAGCCTGACGCATAACGTTAAGGGAACTCAGGAGGTGATGAGGTGAAAATGCGAGGGGATGCGCAAAAGTCGGCTAACGCGTGCCCGGTGATAGGCTCACCGGGCGAAATGAGTCAGGTCAGACGCCGATTTTTCTGCCGAGCAGGCTGCCGGCGTGCGACTGGCCGTCCGGGCCATACAGCGATTTGTTGTTCTTACTGAGGATAGCCAGCGCCTGAGCGTTGTGGTCGATCTGCTGATTGAGCAGCAGGCCGTTGTGCTGGTTCTTCTCACGCAGCGTTTGGCTCAGCAACTGAACGCGTTGCCAGCGATCGGCCAGAGGCGCATGGCTGGCATAGGGCGCGCGTTGCCCGCAGGTTTTTTCCTGCCCCAGGCGCTGTTGCTCGAGGTAAGCGACCGTCGCCAGCAGTTGGCTTTTGGCATCGGTGACGCGCTGCAAGGCCACGCCGGGCAACTGGCCGGAACACAGCAAGTCGTGCTCTTCCTCCAGCACGCCATTGAGCGCCTGCAGTGTTTCCAACAGTTTGTCCAGCAGTTGTACCAGCTTTTCCATAGTGATGACTTATCCTTTATCGCTACCCGCCGCCGCGTTGTCAGTCGCGTCCGGCGATCCATTGAACATCGCTCTGCGCGTCTTGCAGCAGTGCGTCGGCGATTTTGCCGGCGTCCATCTTCAGTTCACCGTTGCGGATCGCCTGTTTGATGGCCTCGACCCGGCCCATATCGATATCCTGGGTGCCCGGTTGCATCAGGCGCGCCTGCGCCTCGCTCAGTTTGACCTGCGTGCCGCTGACGGCGGTTTCGGCCACGGCGGCCTTGCGCGGTTGGAGCGGGTTGTCGGCCGGGGTTTCACGCGGTTGCACAGTGGAAACCGGCTGTAACCGCTGGGTGCGATCGATACTCATGGTCCATCTCCGTTTACGCCGTGGCCGCTCGGGGGCGACGACGCTGCAATGAAAGTTTTGCGGCCCTGGTGGCCAATAAAATGCTGCTTGATTTGTCTTATCGGCAAGGTTTGCGGAACCTTTACTTTTTTATAACGTAATGCGGATCGCGCCGTCGTCCCCGACCACGCCGCTGACGATCTGCCCGGACGCCATGCGCACCCGCACGCTGTCTTCGGCGGCGGCGTTGTTCATCGCCTTACCCGCACCGCTGATGCTGAATCCTTCGCCCTGTGCATTGACCTGTACCGATTGCCCGGCCTTGATAATCCAGGCGCGGCGCAGCATGGCGAGGGTCAGCGGCTGACCGGGGCTAATGTTGCGCAGGCTGACGGCGCCTAACGCTTTGCTCGCTTCGGTCAGCGCACGCGGCGGCAGGGTATCGAGCCGGCCTGCTTTCAACGTCAGGTCCGCCGCGGTCAACCGGCTGCCGGCGCTGATGCCGCGCGCCGAAACGAGATAGCGGCCAAACACCTGCACCTGCGTCTGGATAAAACGCCGCTCCTGGCCACAGCGCGCCGAAATGCTGACGTTGCCGCCGATCCGCGCGTTGGGCGGCAGCGACAGCTGCGGCAGTTCGCAAGCGGGCCATTGGTTCGGCGGCGTGCGCACCCGCACTTTTACCTGTACCGGTTCGCCGCTGAACTTGCCTTGGATGAAGCTTTCGATTTGCGTCGCCAGATCGTCGGCGCGCGCGTTCAGACTGCACAGCAGGCCGATAAGCAGCAGCATTTTACCTTTCATCGTCATCTTCTCAAGCTTCATCGGGATACGCGTAAGTGTACCCGCAGCGCGCGCAGGCTAAGCAGATAAATAGCGCCCCATTTTGCGTTTATTCCCGCGATAGGGTAGCGCGGGGGGCGTTTATGCTGTCGACTCCAAATTCTAACCTCGCGGAGGGAGCATGCTCGACAAACTGGACGCGGCTCTGCGCTTTGGCCAAGAGGCGCTGAACTTGCGCGCCCAGCGGCAGGAAATTCTGGCCGCCAACATCGCCAACGCAGACACACCGGGTTATCAGGCGCGGGATATCGATTTCGCCAGCCAATTGAACAAAGTGATGGAGCAGGGGCGCGTCAGCGGCAACGGCATGTCGCTGAACCTGACGGCGGCGCGCCACATCCCGGCGCAGACCCTGCAGCCGCCGCAGCTCGATCTGCTGTTCCGGGTGCCTGATCAGCCGTCGATGGACGGCAACACGGTGGACATGGATCGCGAACGCACCAACTTTGCCGATAACAGCCTGAAATATCAGACCGACCTGACGCTGCTCAACGGTCAGATCAAAGGGATGATGTCCGTGCTGCAACAAGGATAAGGCGCATGTCTTTACTGAATATTTTTGATATCTCCGGCTCGGCGTTATCGGCGCAATCCCAGCGCATGAACGTCAGCGCCAGCAACATGGCCAACGCCGACAGCGTGACCGGTCCGGACGGCGAGCCTTACCGCGCCAAGCAGGTGGTGTTCCAGGTCGCGGCGGCCCCCGGGCAGCCGACCGGCGGCGTACGCGTCGCTCAGGTGGTGGACGATCCGGCGCCCGAGCGTCTGGTCTATCAACCGGGCAACCCGCTGGCGGACGCCAAGGGCTACGTGCGCATGCCGAACGTCGACGTGGTGGGGGAAATGGTCAACACCATCTCCGCTTCCCGCAGCTACCAGGCCAATGTCGAGGTGCTCAACACCACCAAGTCGATGATGATGAAAACCCTGACGTTGGGTCAGTAACCGGAGGTTCCCATGGCTATCGCCGCAACCACGAACGAGTCGTTGGACAACACCGTCATCGGTAACAACAGCAAAAATACCAACAGCCAGGATCTGCACAACAGTTTCCTGACGCTGCTGGTGGCGCAGTTGAAAAACCAGGATCCGACCAATCCGATGCAGAACAACGAACTGACCTCGCAGCTAGCGCAGATCAACACCGTGCAGGGCATCGAAAAACTCAACACCACGCTGGGGTCGATCTCCGGCCAGATCAACAGCAACCAGTCGCTGCAAGCCACTGCGCTGATCGGCCACGGCGTGATGGTGCCGGGCAATAACATTCTGGTCGGCAGCAAGGACGGCAAGGTCAGCACGACGCCGTTCGGCGTGGAACTGGAGCGCGCTGCCGATCAGGTGACCGCTACCATCACCAACGCCAGTGGGCAGGTGGTGCGCACCATCGAAATCGGCGGCCTGACCGCCGGTGTGCATGCCTTCACCTGGGACGGTTCGTTGGATGACGGCTCTACCGCACCCGACGGCGCCTACAAAGTGGCGATTAACGCCAAAGGCAATGGCGAGCAACTGGTGGCGCGCAGCCTGCACTTCGGCCTGGTGAACGGCGTGATCCGCGACGGCAACGGCGCCAAGCTGGATCTCGGTCTGGCGGGCAACGCCACCCTGGAAGACGTGCGACAGATCTTATAACCCTAAGCATCAGGCTCAATCGGACGATAGCCTGACCACTATTCGGAGAATAACATGGCCTTTTCTCAGGCAGTCAGCGGCTTGAACGCGGCAGCAACCAACCTGGACGTGATCGGTAACAACATCGCCAACTCCGCGACTGCGGGCTTCAAATCCGGCAGCGTCTCCTTTGCCGATATGTTCGCTGGCTCGCAAGTCGGTCTGGGCGTCAAAGTGTCCGGCATCACCCAGAACTTCAAGGGTGGCACCACCACCGGTACCAGCCGTGCGCTGGATGTGGCCATCAACGGCAACGGTTTTTTCCGCATGCAGGATAAAGACGGCGGCATCTTCTATACCCGCAACGGTCAGTTCAAGCTGGACGAGAACCGCAACCTGACCAACATGCAGGGGCTGCAGCTGACCGGCTACCCGGCGGCCGGTTCTCCGCCGACCATCCAACAGGGTGCCAACCCGGTGCCGTTGAGCATTCCTGAAGGTATGATGAACGCCAAGGCATCCACCTCCGGCGAGATGGTGGCCAACCTGAAGTCCACCCATAAAGTGCCGGAGAACAAGACCTTCGATCCGACCAAACAGGACAGCTACAACTACGTCAACACCATCACCGCTTACGACTCGCTGGGTAACGCGCACAACATCAACGCCTACTTCGTGAAGACGGAAGACAATAAATGGCAGGTCTACACCCAGGACGGCAGCGCCGCGCCAGTGAACGCCGGCACCATGGAGTTCAGCACCAGCGGCAACCTGGTGAAAACCACCAGCACCAACGGCGCGCCGGGCGAGTTCAGCATGGTGATCCCGATGACCGCCAAAGACGGCGCACCGGCGCAAAACTTCACCCTGAGCTTCGCCGGCAGCATGCAGCAGAACGTGGGCAGCGACTCGGTGAGCAAGGTATCGCAAGACGGCTATGCCGCCGGTGAATACACCAACTTCCAGATCAACAACGACGGCACAGTGGTGGGCATCTACTCCAACCAGCAGACTCAGGTGCTGGGCCAGATCGTCATGGCCAACTTCTCCAACCCGGAAGGGCTGGCGTCGCAGGGCGATAACGTGTGGCAGGAAACCGGTGCGTCCGGTCAGCCGCGCGTTGGTCTGTCGGGCGGCGGCGGCTTCGGTAAGCTGACCAGCGGCGCGCTGGAGTCTTCCAACGTCGATCTGAGCCAGGAGCTGGTGAACATGATCGTCGCACAGCGTAACTACCAGTCCAACGCCCAGACCATCAAGACGCAGGACTCCATCCTGCAGACGTTGGTTAGCCTGCGCTAATAAGGCCGAGTTATGGATCACGCGATTTATACCGCGATGGGCGCGGCGCGCCAAACGCTGGAACAGCAGTCCATTACCGCCAACAACCTGGCCAATGCGTCGACGCCGGGCTTTCGCGCCCAGCTCGCCGCATTGCGCGCGGTGCCGGTCGACGGGCCGAGCATGGCGACGCGCACCTTGGTGACCGCGTCGACGCCGGGCGCCGATATGAGCCAGGGGGCGCTGAACTACACGGCGCGTCCGCTGGACGTGGCGCTGCAGCAGGACGGTTTCCTGGCGGTGAGCCTGCCGGGTGGGGGGGAAGCCTATACCCGCAACGGCAACATTCAGATCTCCTCCACCGGGCAGTTGACGGTGCAGGGATTGCCGGTGATGGGTGACGGCGGCCCGATCGAGGTGCCGCCGTCGGCGGAGATCACCATCGCGGCCGACGGTACCATTTCGGCGCTGAACGCCGGCGATCCGCCGAACACCATCGCGCAGATTGGCCGTCTGAAGCTGGTGAAAGCCGATGCGCGCGAAGTGATGCGCGGTGACGACGGGCTGTTCCGCCTGACGCCGGAAACTCAACAGCAGCGCGGCAATCAGTTGCAAAACGATCCGCAGGTGCGGGTGATGCCGGGCGTGCTGGAGGGCAGCAACGTCAAGCCGATGGAGACCATGGTCGACATGATCGCCAACGCCCGCCGTTTTGAAATGCAAATGAAAGTCATCCACAGCGTGGATGAAAACGAACAGCGTGCCAACTCACTGCTCTCAATGAGTTAAGCAGCAAGGAAATAACCGATGATTCCATCCTTATGGATTGCCAAAACCGGTCTGGACGCGCAGCAGACCAACATGGACGTGATCGCCAACAACCTGGCGAACGTCAGCACCAACGGCTTCAAACGCCAGCGTGCGGTATTTGAAGATCTGCTGTACCAGACCATGCGTCAGCCGGGGGCACAGTCCTCCGAGCAGACCACGCTGCCTTCCGGTCTGCAGATCGGCACCGGCGTGCGTCCGGTGGCGACCGAGCGTCTGCACAGCCAGGGCAACCTGTCGCAGACCAACAACAGTAAAGACGTCGCCATCAAGGGGCAGGGTTTCTTCCAGGTGATGCTGCCGGACGGCACCCAGGCCTACACGCGCGACGGCTCGTTCCAGATCGATCAGAACGGCCAGCTGGTCACATCCAGCGGTTTCCAGGTGCAGCCGGCGATCACCATTCCGGCGAACGCGCTGTCCATCACCGTCGGCCGCGACGGCATCGTCAGCGTCACCCAGCAGGGGCAAACCGCCGCCCAGCAGGTGGGTCAACTGACGCTGACGACCTTTGTCAACGACAGCGGTCTGGAGAGCGTGGGCGAGAACCTGTATCAGGAAACCGAAAGCTCGGGCGCGCCGAACGAGAGCACGCCGGGGCTGAACGGCGCCGGTCTGCTGTATCAGGGCTACGTGGAGACCTCCAACGTTAACGTGGCGGAAGAGCTGGTCAACATGATCCAGACTCAGCGCGCTTACGAGATCAACAGCAAAGCGGTTTCGACTTCCGATCAGATGCTGCAAAAGCTGACACAACTGTAATCTGTCATTGACGGGCCCGGCTTGCCGCGCCCGTCATTCTCTTTCGTGAAACAAAGGCGATACCCGTGGTAACCACATATTCGATGGCAATCCTGCCGCGGCAGGGACAACGCTGGCTGGCGGGAATGGTGATGCTGACGCTGAGCGGCTGCGCTTATATTCCGCATAAACCGCTGGTGGACGGTGCGACCACGGCGCAGCCCGCGCCGGCCAGCGCGCCGATGCCGAACGGCTCGATCTTCCAGACGGTGCAGCCGATGAACTACGGCTATCAGCCGCTGTTCGAAGACCGCCGTCCGCGCAACGTCGGTGACACCCTGACCATCGTGCTGCAGGAAAACGTCAGCGCCAGCAAGAGCTCTTCCGCCAACGCCAGCCGCAACGGCGCCAGCAAGTTCGGCGTCGCCACCTCGCCGCGTTACCTCGACGGTCTGTTGGGCAATGCGCGCGCCGATATGGACATTTCCGGCGACAGCACCTTCGGTGGCAAGGGCGGCGCCAACGCCAACAACACCTTCAACGGCACCATTACGGTGACGGTCAACCAGGTGCTGGCCAACGGCAACCTGCACGTGGTGGGGGAAAAGCAGATCGCCATCAACCAGGGCACCGAATTCATTCGCTTCTCCGGCGTCGTTAACCCGCGCACCATCAGCGGCAACAACTCGGTCACCTCGACGCAGGTGGCGGACGCGCGTATCGAATACGTCGGCAATGGCTATATCAACGAAGCGCAGACCATGGGCTGGCTGCAGCGCTTCTTCTTAAATGTTTCACCGTTCTAAGGATTGACTGATGCTGAAAAAATGGTTTATCGCGCTGTGCGTCGGGCTGGTGTGCTTGCCGGCGGTGGCGGAGCGCATCCGCGATCTGGTGACGGTGCAGGGCGTGCGAGACAACGCCCTGATCGGCTACGGCCTGGTGGTGGGGCTGGACGGTTCCGGCGACCAGACCATGCAGACGCCGTTCACCACCCAAAGTCTGAGTAACATGCTGTCGCAGTTGGGCATCACCGTGCCGCCGGGCACTAACATGCAGCTGAAAAACGTGGCGGCGGTGATGGTGACCGCCAAACTGCCGCCGTTCTCGCGCGCCGGGCAGAACATCGACGTGGTGGTTTCATCGATGGGCAACGCCAAGAGCCTGCGCGGCGGCACCTTGCTGATGACGCCGCTCAAAGGCGTGGATAACCAGGTCTATGCGCTGGCGCAGGGCAACGTGCTGGTCGGCGGCGCGGGCGCGGCGGCCGGCGGCAGCAGCGTGCAGGTCAACCAGCTGGCGGGCGGGCGCATCAGCAACGGCGCCACCATCGAGCGCGAGCTGCCGACCACCTTCGGCAGCGGCGGCGTACTCAACCTGCAGCTGAACGACGAAGACTTCACGCTGGCGCAGCAGATCAGCGACGCCATCAACCGCCAACGCGGCGGCGGCACCGCGACGCCGCTCGACGCCCGCACGATCCAGGTGCTGGTGCCGCAGGGCAACAGCTCTCAGGTGCGTTTCCTGGCGGAGATTCAAAACATCACCGTCAACGTCGGCGCGATGGACGCCAAAGTGATCATCAACTCGCGCACCGGGTCGGTGGTGATGAACCGCGATGTGATCCTCGATTCCTGCGCCGTCGCCCAGGGCAACCTGTCGGTGGTGGTCGATCGGCAGAACACCGTCAGCCAACCGACGACGCCGTTCGGCGGCGGCCAGACGGTGGTGACGCCAAACACCCAGATCTCGGTGCAACAGCAGGGCGGATCGCTGCAGAAGGTGAACGCCAGCGCCAACCTGAACAACGTCATTCGCGCGCTGAACGCGCTGGGCGCCACGCCGATCGATCTGATGTCGATCCTGCAGGCGATGCAGAGCGCCGGCTGCCTGCGCGCCAAGCTGGAAATCATCTGATGGCCGGCGATCTGATGGCAATGTCGGGTGCGGCCTATGACGCCCAGGCGCTGAACGGTCTGAAGCGCGATGCGGCGGCCGACCCGCAGGGCAACCTCAAGCAGGTGGCCCAGCAGGTAGAAGGCATGTTCGTGCAGATGATGCTGAAAAGCATGCGATCCGCCTTGCCGCAGGACGGGGTATTGAGCAGCGATCAAACGCGGCTCTATACCTCGATGTACGACCAGCAAATCGCCCAGCAGATGTCGCAAAAAGGGCTGGGGCTGGCCGACATGATGGTCAAGCAGATGAGCAACGCCAACGCGGTGCCGAGTGAAACGGCGGGCCTGTCGCCGATGGCGCTGGACAACGAGGTGCTGCAAACGCTGCCGAACCAGGCGCTGGAGCAGATGGTGCGCCGCGCGATGCCGAAAGCCCCGCCGGCCGCCGCGCCACTGTCGCTCAACAACGGCAACTTCGTCGCTCGCCTGTCGATCCCGGCGAAGGTCGCCAGCCAGCAGAGCGGCATTCCGCATCAGCTGATCGTCGCGCAGGCGGCGCTGGAGTCCGGCTGGGGGCAGCGCGAGATCCCGACCTCAGACGGCACGCCGAGCTACAACCTGTTCGGCATCAAGGCCGGCGGCAGCTGGAACGGGCCGGTGACGGAGATCACCACCACCGAGTTCGAACAGGGCGCGGCGAAGAAGGTGAAGGCGAAGTTCCGCGTCTACGGGTCGTATGTCGAAGCGATTGCCGACTACGTCAAACTGCTGACCAACAACCCGCGCTATGCCGACGTGGCCGCCGCGCGCAGCCCGGAGCAGGCGGCGCATGCGCTGCAACGCGCCGGGTACGCCACCGATCCGCAGTACGCCAGCAAACTGGTCAGCGTGATTCAGCAGATGAAGAGCGCGGGGGAACAGGCGGTGAAAGCTTACACCCACGATCTGAAAGATTTGTTCTAAATCCCCGTCATTCTTGACGCCGCAGCGGCGTTGACTGCACAAGCTCGCCCCGGTCACTTGGCTTAACCAAGCGCTCGGGGACGCCCTTGCTTGTCGCCTTGCTGCGACGCCAATTATTTAGGGGATAGGCGGTAACGAAGGCTAGCTGGATGCTGACCGCGTTGCCGCTTTTTTTCCTCAAGTTCTTCTCATTTTGGCCGATAACCGAAACAGGCTGAGCGAACAGGCTCAGCAGCTCAATTAAGAACCCTGTGGGCCACCGGCGCCGCAGCATAAGGAATTCCGATGTCCAATAGCTTAATCAATACCGCGATGAGCGGGCTGAATGCGGCTCAGGTGGCGCTCAGTACCGTCAGCAACAACATCTCCAACTACAACGTGGCGGGCTACAACCGCCAGACCGCGATCCTGGCGCAGAACGGCGGCATGGCCACCATGAGCGGCTTTATCGGCAACGGCGTGACCGTCACCAGCGTTAACCGCGAGTACAACCAGTTCATCACCAACCAGCTGCGCGGCGCACAAAGCGCGTTCGGGGCGCAGAACGCCTATTACGAGAAGATTTCGCAGATCGACAATCTGTTGGCGAGCAAGACCAACCCGCTGTCGACCAACATGCAGGATTTCTTTACCAACCTGCAGAACCTGGTGAGCAACGCCGGTGACGACGCCGCGCGCCAGACGGTGCTGGGCAAGGCCAACGGTCTGGTGAACCAGTTCAACAACACCGATAAATTCCTGCGCGACATGGACAACGGCGTTAATCAGCAGATCAGCGATACGGCGCAGCAGATCAACAGCTACGGCCAACAGATCGCCAAGTTGAACGATGAGATCACCCGTTTGCGCGGCAGCGCCGGCGGCGAGCCAAATGCGTTGCTGGATCAGCGCGATCAGCTGGTCACCGAATTGAACCAACTGGTGGGCGTACAGGTCACGCAACAGGACGGCGACGCCTATACCGTCTCCTTCGCCAACGGCTTGACGCTGGTGCAGGGCAGCAATACGTATCAGGTGGAAGCCGTGCCTTCCAGCAGCGATCCTTCCCGTCTGACCATCGGCTATAACCGCGGCAACGGCGCCAGCGAAGTGCCGGAAGGCCAGATCACCAGCGGCACGCTGAGCGGCGTGCTGAAATTCCGCAGCGAAACGCTGGACGGCGTGCGCAATCAGCTGGGCCAGTTGGCGCTGGCGATGGCGGACAGCTTTAACCAACAGCATCGCGCCGGCTTCGATCTGAACGGTGACGCAGGCGGCGACTTCTTCAGCTTCAGCGGCGGCCGGGTGGTGGATAACACCCGCAACACCGGCGACGCGTCGCTGTCGGTTTCTTACACCGATACCGGCAAGGTGAAGGCTAACGATTATCGCGTTGAGTTCGACGGCAGCAACTGGCAGGTCAGCCGCCTGCCGGACAATGTGAAAGTCAACGCCACGCCGGGCACCAGCGCCGACGGCAAACCGACGCTGAACTTCGACGGGTTGGAAGTGAGCATCGACGGCAATGCGCAGGCCAAAGACAGCTTCACCGTGAAGCCGGTCAGCGACGTGGCGGGCAACCTGAAAGTGGCCATCACCGATTCGTCCAAGATCGCCGCCGCCGGTAAAGACGACAGCGGCCGCGGCGATAACGAGAACGCCAAGAAGCTGCTGGATCTGCAAACCAAAAACCTGGTGGACGGCAAAGCGACCCTGAGCGGCGCTTACGCCGGCATCGTCAGCGGCGTCGGCAACCAGACCGCCGCCGCCAAGGCCATCGCTACCTCGCAGGCCAAGATCGTCACGCAGCTGGGTGCGCAACAGCAGTCGATGTCCGGCGTCAACCTTGACGAAGAGTACGGTGAACTGCTGCGTTTTCAGCAGTACTACATGGCCAACGCGCAGGTGATTCAGACCGCCAGCTCGTTGTTCGACGCGCTGCTGAATATTCGTTGATTTCATTGTTAATCGGCGCCGATAACGGCGCCGGTCGCTCAGAGTAAGGAACCCACAGCATGCGCATGAGCACCAGCATGATGTACCAACAGAACATGAACGGCATCACGGGCAACCAGTCGTTGTTCATGAAGGCGGCCGAGCAGCTTTCCTCGGGCAAGCGGGTGATCAACCCGTCCGACGATCCGCTGGCGGCGTCGCGCGCGGTGATGTTGTCGCAGTCGCAGGCGGAAAACAGCCAGTACACCCTGGCGCGCACCTTCGCTCGTCAGAACGTGTCGATGGAAGAAACGGTATTGGCCGGCGCGACGTCCACCATCGCGGATATGAAGGCGCTGATCGTCAACGCCGGCGGCACCGAAAGCGATAACGATCGCCAGTCGCTGGCCACCCAACTGCAGGGGCTGAAAGATCAGCTGCTGAACCAGGCCAACAGCACCGACGGCAACGGCCGCTATATGTTCGGCGGATATGTGAACGACAAGGCGCCGTTCGTCGATAACGGCGGCACCGTCAGTTATCAGGGCGGGGACAAGACGGTTCAGCAGAAAGTGGACGCCAACCGCACCATGACCATCGGCCATACCGGCAACGCGGTGTTCATGTCGTTGACCAGTAATCCGAAGCCCGAGCCGGACGGCAGCGCGCCGGTCAGCAACGTATTCGAGAGCATCGATATTGCGCTGAACGCGTTGAAAACCCCGCTGCAGGGCGCCGACGAGGCCACCAAGCAGCAGGTGAACGATGCCTTGGCGAAAGCCAACCGCGGTCTGGACAACTCCTACAACAACGTGTTGAGCGTGCGCGCCGAGCTGGGCAGTCAGCTGCAGGAAATGGATCAGCTGGACAGCATCGGTAAAGAGCGTGACATGACCAACCAGATCCAGATGAGCGCGTTGACGGATGCCGATCTGGCCGAGTCTATCTCGTCTTATTTCATGCAGCAGGCAGCGCTGCAGGCGTCGTATAAAACCTTCAGCGATATGCAGGGCATGTCGCTGTTCCAGATGAATCGTTAAGAGCAATACCCCGTTGCCTGACCGCGACGGGTTTCCCTTTAGTGCGCTTAGAAAGTGCCTTCTCCGCCTCGCGGGGAGGGAGGCTTCTTGAAACCGGGTGCACTCGTTTGGCGCGTCGCTCGTTCTCCCACTACTGACTGAGTGACGCGCCTTTTTTTCATCAGGAAAGAAATAATACGATTGTCACCCCTGTTTAATGCGCAATGGCATTATTGAAATCAGCGGTGGAAGAATCGCGATGGATATTATTTCCCTGACGATAAATAGCGCTGCTATTTCTTTTTCTTCTCCACTTTCCATTTTCCGCCGTCGGCCGTCTCGGTAAACGAAACTCTAAACTTGTTGCTTTTCCAGTGGGTCAGACCGAATAACCGGCGTGCTTTGCGGTTGCTTTTCGCTTTAATCATTTTCTCGCTCCTGTGGTTAGCAAAGGTCGATGCTGCGCCCTGCAGCCGGTAGGCGCCGGACGCATTTATTCAGGGTGTAAGTTATCTGTCGCGCATTTAACCCTGCGTGACTGCGTTATTTTTTATTTTCACTTGGGAGTCAACGTTTTTATCGCCGCTGATGGCTAGCGTGGTACAAGCGATATTTCTGTTGCCGGGTCTATTCTAGGTCGGGGTTTTATTTATTCAAGCCGCCGGAGACATTTGAACCTTAATCCGGATAAAAGGCGTTTCTCAGGCTTTTGTCCCAAGAAAGCGTTTTTATTGCCATTTTGTCTCAGGCAGATAAGGGGGAAAGGGAGGGGCGTTGCAGGGGCTTAGAAGGTCATGCCGCCGATTACCGCCGCCAGTCGATCGAAGATTTCACCGAACAGATGTTCACAGAACGGCGCCAGCATCGGCATCATCATACCCAGCGTCATGATGCCGAAGGTCATGGTGACCGGGAAACCGATCACGAAGACCGACAGCTGCGGGGTCATGCGATTGAGCAGGCCGAGCGCCATGTTCAGCGTCAACAGCAGGCAGATCAGCGGCAGCGCCAGCATCATGCCGTTGATGAAAATCAGCGAGCCAACCTGGGTCAACACCAGGAAGCCGTTGCCGTTCAGCGGCTGCGTTTGGATAGGCAGGGTATGGAAGCTGTCCGCCAGCAGCGAAATCAGCCACAGATGGCCGTCGAAGCTGAGGAACAGCAGCATCGCCAGCAGGTTGAGCAGGCGCGCCAGCACCGGCATGTTCGGGCCGCCGCTGGGATCGAAGAAGGTGGCGAACGACAGGCCCATCTGCATGCCGATCACTTCGCCCGCCAGGCGCACCGCCGCGAAGGCGAACTGCATGGTCAATCCCAGCGCCACGCCGATCAGAATCTGTTGAACCGCCAGCCACAGGCCGGCGGCGGAGAAGATCGGGATATTGCTGGCGGGCAGCGTCGGCGCGATCAGGATGACGATCAGCCCGCCAAGGCCGATTTTGACCTTTTTGCTGATTTGTTTTTCGCTGAATATCGGCGCGGTGCTGATCAGCGCCAGAATGCGCAGCAGCGGCCAAAAGTAGTGGCTGAGCCAGACGGTGAGCTGGGCGCTGTCGAAGGTGAGCACGGTCAGCCGATCAGGGTGGGCAGGTTGCTGAACAGAGTGCGCATGTAGTCCAGCAACAGATTCAACATCCAGGGACCGGCGATGATGATGGTGGCCACCACCGCCAGAATTTTAGGGATGAACGACAGCGTCATTTCGTTGATCTGGGTGGCGGCCTGCAGCAGGCTGACGACCAGGCCGCTGATCAGCGCCGCCAGCAGCAGCGGGGCGGCCAGCGCCAGCGCGACTTTCATCGCTTCGGTGCCGAGCGCCATAACCGATTCAGGTGTCATCTCGCGTTCTCCGGTCAGGGGTTACGAATAGAAGCTCTGCGCCAGCGAGCCGAGCAGCAGCTGCCAGCCATCGACCAGCACGAACAGCATCAGCTTGAACGGCAGCGAGATGGTGGCGGGCGGCACCATCATCATCCCCAGCGCCATCAGCACGCTGGCGACCACCAGGTCGATAATCAGGAACGGAATGAACACCGTAAAGCCGATCTGGAAGGCGGTTTTCAGTTCGCTGGTGACGTAGGCGGGCAGCAGGATGCGCATCGGCACCGCCTCCGGGCCGGCCAGCGGCGGCTGATTGGCCAATCTGGCGTACAGCGCGAGATCGGTTTCGCGCGTTTGGCGCAGCATGAATTCGCGCAGTGGCTGCGCGCCTTTATCCAGCGCGACTTCCAGCCCGATTTTGTCCTGGCTGAACGGCAGGTAGGCATCCTGATAAACCTTGTCGAACACCGGCGACATGATGAAGAAGGTCAGGAACAACGCCAGCCCCAGCATCACCTGGTTCGGCGGCGCCGACGGCGTGCCCAGCGCGTTGCGCAGCAGGCCGAGCACGATGATGATGCGGGTGAAGCTGGTCATCATCAGCAGCATGGCCGGCAGGAAGGTCAGCGAGGTCAACAGAACCAGCGTCTGCACCGGCAGCGACCAGCTTTGGCCGCCGTTGGCCAGCGGCTGACTGATCAGCCCCGGCAGTTGTGCCAAAGCCGCCGGGCTGATGAACAGCAGGGCGGCAGGGAGCCAAACCGCCGGACGGCGGACGAGGGTATGAAGAGTCGAGGTCATGCCGATTTTTCCGGGCGTTTCAGAACTTTTTGCATCAGTTGGCGGAAGTCCGCCGGCGTCGCCACGTCGGCCGCGCCCTCGTCTTTCGGCGGGGCGGGCAGGGTGTGCAGCGGGGTGATCTGCTGGGCGGTGACGCCCAGTACCAGCAAGGTGTCATCGACTTCCACCACCACCACGCGCTCGCGCTGCCCGACCTGGCAACTGGCGCGCAGGTTGAGCAGTTTGTTGTTGCGCGCCTGCGGGGCGAAACCCAGCCGACGGAACAGCCAACCGGCCAGCAGGATCAGCAGCAGAATGCCGCCGAGCGCGCTGCTGACCTGCATCAACACCGAACCGGCCGGCAGGGCCGGCGCGGCGGGGGATTGGCTGCTTTGAACGGTTACGGGCGCCGCAACGGTCATCAGCGGCTCAGTCGACGCATGCGTTCGGATGGGGTGATAATGTCGGTGATGCGCACGCCGAACTTGTCGGCCACCACTACCACTTCACCTTGTGCGATCAGGTAACCGTTGATCAGGATGTCCAGCGGCTCGCCGGCCAGGCCGTCCAGCGCCACCACCGAGCCTTGCGACAGGCGCAGCAGCTCTTTGATGGTCATCTTGGTGCGCCCCAGTTCCACGGTCAGCTTGACCGGAATATCCAGGATCAGGTCGATATCCTGCAGGCTGCCGAGCGCATCCTGAGCTTCCAGCGACTTGAACACCCCTTCGGTGCTCGCGCCGGATTTCTCTGTCGACTGCTGCTCGTTAAACGCATCAGCCCACAGATCGTCTACGGATTCCTTTCCTTCGCCAGACGGTTGCTTAGGATCACTCATTGGGCTGTTCCTCACTCAGAGCATTCAAAATAGGGTTAATCAAATGTTCAACACGCAGGGCATATTGCCCGTTTAACGTGCCGTATTGGCTGGTCAGAACCGGTACGCCGTCCACATGGGCGATCAGGCGTTCCGGCTTGTCTATCGGTAATACATCGCCCGGTTGCAGCTTCAGGACTTTCGACAGCCGCATCGGGATATCGACGAAGTTGGCGATCAGCTCCAGTTCGGAGTGCTGCACCTGCTTCACCAGCGTTTCGCGCCAGTGGCTGTCTTCCTGCCGCGAATTTTCCAGCGGCGGGTTGGTCAACAGCTCGCGCAGCGGTTCGATCATCGCGAACGGAATGCAGATGTTGAACTCGCCGGTCAGCGCGCCGATCTCCACCTGGAACGGCGTGGTGACCACGATGTCGTTCGGCGAGGTGGTGATGTTGGTGAACTTCACCTGCATTTCGGCGCGCACGTATTCCACGTCGATCTTGTAAATGGCGCTCCAGGCGTCGCCATAGGCGTCCAGCGCCAGGCGCAGCATGCGTTTGATCACCCGCTGTTCGGTCGGGGTGAATTCGCGGCCTTCGACTTTGGTCGGGAAGCGGCCGTCGCCGCCGAACAGGTTGTCGACGGCGATGAACACCAGACTCGGCGCGAACACGAACAGGGCAGTGCCGCGCAGCGGATTCAGATGCACCAGGTTCAGGTTGGTCGGCACCGGCAGGTTGCGGGCGAACTCGTGATACGGCTGGATTTTGATCGGGCCGACGGTAATGTCCGGGCTGCGGCGCAGCAGGTTGAACAACCCCATGCGGAACTGCCGGGCAAAACGTTCGTTGATGATTTCCAGCGCGTGCAGACGCTCGCGCACCACGCGGCGCTGGGTGTTCGGATCGTAAGGCTTGACCTCGCTCTCTTTGCCGACTATCGCTTCGGGTTCATCACCCGCGCTGTCGCCGTTGAGCAAGGCGTCGATCTCTGCCTGTGAAAGAATGCTATCGCCCATAGTGATTACCGCAGTATGAAGGCGGTGAACAGCACGTCGCTGACCACCTGCTTCGGTTGTCCCTTAACCAGCGGCGGGCTGAGCACGTCCTTAATCTGCGCCACCAGCTGTTGCTTCCCTTGTTCATTGGCCAGCTGGCCCGCTTCCTGACGGGAGAGCAGCATCAGCAAGCGGCTGCGCACTTCCGGCAGAAAATCGTTCAGCTGACGGCGGGTACTTTCGTCCGGCAGACGCAGCGTGAGTCCGATATACAGCACGCGATCCGGGTTGTTGTCCGGCGTCACCAGGTTGACGGTAAAGGTGTCGAGCGGCATGAACACCGGCGCGGCCGGCGGTTGCTGTTTGACGGCGGCCGGTTCGGCGCCGTTTTTATGCTGTTGCAGCAGCCACCAGCTGTAGCCCGCGGCGCCACAGGCGACGACGCTGATCAATACCAGCAGGATGACCAGAAGGGAGCGTTTCGGTGCTGCCGGAAGGGTGTTCTGAGACATAGCCAAATCTAATTCCTGTTGTTCCACCCGCAGCCTGCGAGGCGGCGGGCATGGCGCGCGGCAAAGCCGCACGCATGACATGTAAAGGTATTATCGCGTCTATCACGGCGTGCAATAGCCTGAATAGACGCGCAAATGGGTGCCAGCTTGGGCGTTTGCGGCGGCTCAGGCGAAAATATCGACGCCGTTGACCGCACTGGCCATGCGCTGCAGCGCCACCGGCGCGCTGACGCCGTCGGCGGCCGCAGCCTCACCGCCAGCATGTTCAGCATAGCTGGAACGCCCCTGGCCGTTGGACGCCTGCTGCTGCCCCTGTTGCCATTGCGGGGTGGACTCGCCGCCCACGCTGCTTTGCCCCAGGTTGATGCCGCTCTCCGCCAGCGCGTGACGCAGCTGCGGCATCGCTGCTTCCACCGCCGCGCGCACCTGACCGTGGGCGGAGGCAATGTGCAATTGCGCCTGCTGATCGTCCAGTTTCAGCGTGATCTGCAAGGCGCCCAGCTCCTGCGGGTGCAGGCGCAGCTCGGCACTTTGCTGGCCGTTGCGGTGGAACATCAGCACCTGTTGGTTCAACGCCTGCTGCCATTCCGGGCTGCCCAGCTGCGCGTTGAGCTGCGGCGTAGGCGGTGCGGTCACCAGTGCGCTGGCCGGTGCGGCCGTTTGCGTTGGGCTGGCGGCGGCCAGGGCGACGGCATGGTTGAGCGTCGGTTGCTGCTGCGCATCGCTCGCCGGCAGCGGCTGTGCGGTACTTGCGCGCTCACCGCTGGTCGGTTGCGGGAGCGCCGCCTTGGCATTATCGTCGCCGGTGGCCGGCGTTTTCGCGCCTATCAGCGACGGAGCAGGGGATGCCGATGAACGCGCGGCGGTTTTATCACCGGCCGCCGCAATGTTCAGCAGGCCATTGCCGGGCTGCAGTGCAGTCGCCTCGTCAGCGTTTTCCACCGGCAGCGAACGTTGGCCTTCGGTCGGTTGCGCCTGGGCGACGAGCGCGGCCGGCAGCATGGCGTACAGCGCCTGCAGCGTTGCGGCATCCAGCTCTTTGGCGGCGGCGATCGGTGGTTGCGCCGGTTTGTCGCCGGCGGTGGGTGCCTCGGCTTCGGCGCCTTCAGGTGAAAGCGCATCGGCTGGGGTGGCCGGGTTCTGCAGCAGGCCGCCGCGCTCGCCGAAGGTGGCTAGCAGTTGATTGAGCTGGTTGCGGCTCAGGGCCGGGGCGCGTTCCTCGTCCGCGCTCAGCGCGACCGGCGGCTGTTTGCCATCGGCGGCGGGCGCGAAACGTGCGCCGAGCAGCTGGGTGAAGGCCGATGACAACTGGCTCTCATCCAGCGCCGACGTCAGTTCGGCCAGGCCGCCGGCGTCGCCGGGTAAGGCCAGGCCGGGCAGGGCGTTCAGATTCATGGGTTGATATTCCTTTGTGCACTGCGTTGAGCGAACTCATCCATCAGTTTTTGATCCCGTTTGTTCTCCTGCTGCTGCTCCGCATTTAAGGCGCGGGTATGCAGGGTCTCGAAAGCGTTCAGCCGCTGTTGTTTGTCTTGCCATTGCTTCACCGCATGATCCACTTTCTGCCCCCACTGCAGCAGCTGCTGGCGGTGCTGGTCGATGGCCTGTTCCAGCGTGCCGATAAACTGCTGGTAGTTTTGCCAGCTAGAGCTGTCCATGCCGTCGCAAAGCGTATGATTCAGCTTCTGGCGGTATTCGTCCTGATAGTTGAGCAGCATCGACAGCTGTTGCTCTGCCGCCTGCTGCGCCTGCCGTACCTGGCCCAGCTGTTGCGCGGCCTGTTCCACCGCATCCTGCGCCAGATCTCGCAGGGTAATCAGGGGAGATTGTGATTTCATCGCTGTGCGCCTCTGGTGACGTTAAACAATCAACTGCTGCAGCTGTTGACAGGCTTCATCGTAGCCGCTGCGTTCAAAGATGCCCTGTTGCAGGTACGCTTCCATCTGCGGGTACAGCGTCATCGCTTTGTCCAGCAACGGATCGCTGCCGGCCGCGTAGGCGCCGACGCTGATCAGATCGCGGTTGCGCTGATAGCTGGCCAGCATCTGCTTGAAGGTGCGTACCCGGCGATAATGCTCTTCGTCGATCAGCGACGTCATGGCGCGGCTGATTGACGCTTCGATGTCGATAGCCGGGTAATGGCCGGCTTCCGCCAGGCGCCGGGACAGCACCACGTGGCCGTCGAGGATGGCGCGCGCCGAGTCGGCGATCGGGTCTTGCTGATCGTCCCCTTCGGTCAATACGGTGTAGAAGGCGGTAATGGAACCGCCGCCGCTGATGCCGTTACCCGCGCGTTCCACCAGCGCAGGCAGTTTGGCGAAGACCGAAGGCGGATAGCCTTTGGTCGCCGGCGGTTCGCCGATGGCCAGGGCGATCTCACGCTGCGCCATGGCGTAGCGGGTAAGGGAGTCCATGATCAGCAACACGTGCTGCCCGCGATCGCGGAAATCTTCGGCGATGCGGGTGGCGTAGGCCGCCCCCTGCATGCGCAGCAACGGCGATACGTCCGCCGGCGCAGCGATCACCACCGAGCGCGCCCGGCCTTCGGCACCGAGAATGTTCTCGATAAAGTCTTTGACCTCGCGGCCGCGCTCGCCGATCAGGCCAACGACGATCACATCCGCCTGGGTATAACGGGCCATCATGCCGAGCAACACGCTCTTGCCGACGCCGGAGCCGGCGAACAGGCCCATGCGCTGGCCGCGACCGACGGTCAGCAGACCGTTGATGGTGCGCACCCCCACGTCCAGCACCTGCTCGATCGGCGTGCGCTGCAAGGGGTTGAACGGCGCGGTGATCAGCGGCGCGCGGTAACCGGTTTCCGGTGAAGGCAGGCCGTCGAGCGGTTTGGCGCTGCCGTCCAGCACCCGTCCCAACAGGGCTGGGCCGAGCGGCAGCTGTTTGCCGGCGCTTTGGCCTTCCGGCGCGATGCGGGCGTAAACCCGCGCGCCCGGCACGATGCCTTCGACTTCTTCCAGCGGCATCAGGAACAGCCGCTGGCCGTTGAAGCCGACCACTTCGCTTTCCACTTCCTGCACTTCACCGGCGTCGTGCCGTTCGATGAGGCAGGTCGCGCCGAGCGGCAGCTGCAGGCCGGTAGCCTCCAGCACCAGCCCGGTCGCGCGGGTCAGGCGGCCGTAGCGGCGCACCGTCGGCGCGCGGGCGATGCGTTTTTCCAGCGTATCCAGAGAACTCAGCCAGCGGCCGAGACGCGCGGTCATCAGACTTCTCCCGGTGCCGCCAGGCGGCACAGTTCATGCCAGCGCGTCGCCAGGCTGGCGTCGAGATCGCCTTCCTCGGCGCTGACCTTGCAGCCGCCCGGATGCAGTTCGCCGTCCGCCAACAGGCGCCAGCCGTGCAGGCTGAGGGTAACCCCCAACTGTTGCTCGACGCGGGGGTAGTCGTCCGGGTGGACCCGCAGCTGCGGCTTGCCGTTGAACATCGGCTCCTGCTGGATCAGCTGTTGGATCTGCGCGAGCAGGGCGGTGCCGTCGCACACCGGCGGCTGGCCCAGCACCTGTTTGGCGGCGGTCAACGCCAGCTGCATCAACCGTGAAGCGATCACGCTGTCGAGCGCGTCCAGCGTGTGCTGGAATTCGGTAACCAACTGCTGCCAGTGGGCGGTCAGCGGCTGTTGCTGCTGCTGCGCTTCCAGCAGCCCTTGCTGACGGCCTTCTTCCAGACCGGACTGAAAACCGGCTTCATAGCCTTTTTGCTGGCCGTCGGCATAGCCCAACTGCTGGCCCTGTTGCTCAGCCTGCAGCCGCAGCGTCGCCAACTGCTGTTGCAATTCGGCCTGCGCGTCCGGCGACGGATCGCTTTGTTCGAGATCCGGCAGCGGCGGCAGGTCGAACGCCGGTTTCTGTTCGCCCAAATCGTTGAGCGACCAGGGCTGCCAGGGCAGGGTGTTAATGCGATCAGACATAGGTGTCCTCGCCGCCGCCAATGATCATTTCGCCGGTTTCCGCCAGGCGTCTTACCACCAACAGGATGGCTTTCTGCTCGTTCTCCACCTGCGACATGCGCACCGGCCCACGGTTGGCCAGATCGTCGCGCAGGATGTCGGCGGCGCGTTGCGACATGTTCTTGAGGAACTTCTCGCGCAGCGGCTGTTCGGCGCCTTTCAATGCGATCAGCAGCGACTCGCCTTCCACTTCCTGCAGCAGACGCTGGATGCTGCGATCGTCGACTTCCACCAGGTTTTCGAACAGGAACATCTCGTCGATGATCTTCTGCGCCAGCTCGCCGTCGTATTCGCGCATCGCGTCGATGACCGCTTCTTCCTGCTGGGTTTTCATCAGGTTGATGATCTCGGCGGCGGTGCGCACCCCGCCCATTTTGCTGCGCTTGAGGTTCTGGCCGTCGAGCAGGTTGTTCAGCACTTCGGTCAGCTCCGCCAACGCCGCCGGCTGCACGCCGCCGAAGGTGGCGATACGCAGCATCACGTCGTTGCGCAGACGTTCGTCGAACAGGGCCAGGATATCCGCCGCCTGGCCGCGTTTGAGGTGCACCAGAATAGTGGCGATGATCTGCGGGTGTTCGTCGCGGATCAGATCGGCAGCGCTCTGCGGCTCCATAAAGTTGAGCGTTTCCATGCCGGTGGTGGTCTCGCGCGATTCGAGAATGTCTTCCAGCAGGCTGGCGGCGCGCTCTTCGCCCAGGGCCTTGACCAGCACCGAGCGCAGATAGTCGCTGGCGTTGACGCTCAGCGCCGCGTATTGCTCGGCGTCGTCTTCAAACTCGGTCAGTACTTCGCCGAGCTGTTTGTGCGAAACCTGGCTCATGCCGGCCATGGTGCCGCTCAGCAGCTGTACTTCGCGCGAGGAGAGGTGCTTGAACACCTCCGCCGCGCGATCTTCACCCAGCGTCATCAGCAAGATGGCGCTTTTGTCGGTTCCGGTCAGGCTCATATCTCGTTACTCATCCATTGGCGGATTACCAGAGCGACCACGCGTGGGTCTTTATCAGCCAGATCGCGGATCCGCTGGCTCTGGACTTCTGCGCTGACGCGCTGCTGCGATTTACGACGCTGCGCCAGCTCCTCGTTGCTCGGTTTGCCGCTGTCGGCCGGTTTGGCGGCAGGGGCATTGGCGGCGGCGATGGCGGCCTGTTGCGCCGCCTGGCGCTGTTGCAGCTGTGGCCGCACCAGTTTGCGCCACAGCAGCCAGGCCACCAGCAGCACCAGCAGATAGCGGCCCGCGTCGATCAGGCGATCGATAAACGACTGGCTTTGCCAGAACGGCAGTTCGCCACCGGTCACCTGACTGTCGGTAAACGGCGTGTTGACCACGTTCAGGGTATCGCCACGGCTGCTGGAGTAGCCCATCGCTTCACGCACCAGCGCTTCGATCTGCGCCAACTGCTCTTTGCTCATCGGCTGCGGTTTGCCGTCTTTATCTACGCCGAGGTAGTTGACTACCACGGCGACCGACAGACGCTGCACGGTGCCGGCTTTTTGCTGGGTGTGGCGAATGGTGCGGTCGAGTTCGTAGTTGGTGGTCGCGTCGCGACGGGTATTTTGCGGTACGCCGTTGGCCGCCGCGCTGCGGGTGGTTGCGGCGTTTTGCGCGGTGGCATTGTTGCCTGCGGCGTTGGCCGGCTTGGCGGTCTCAATCGGCGCGGTGGCCGGTGCGCTTGGCTGATTGGACAGCGCGCCTGGCACGCCGCCCACCTGTGGCCCGCCGATCTGCTCGCTCAGGCTGGTTTGCTGAGAGCGAATAGCGGCTTTGTCAGGCTGTTGGTTAGGTTGGTACTGTTCATCGGTTTGTTCGCGCGTGGCGAAGTCGATCTGCGCCGTGACCTGCGCACGCACGTTGGCGCTGCCGACCACCGGGGCGAGGATCGCCTCGATGCGGCGCTGGAAGCCGTTTTCCACTTCGTTGGCGTATTTCAGCTGCGAGGCGTTGAGATCGCGCCCGGTGCCGTCGGACTGCGTCAGCAGGCGGCCAGCCTGGTCGACTACGGTCACGTTGCCCGGCGGCAGGCCGGCGACGCTGCTCGACACCATATAAACGATGGCGTTGATCTGGCCGTCGTCCAGCGCACGGCCGGGTTGCAGGGTCAGCGTCACCGACGCGGAAGGGGATTTCTGTTCGCGTACGAACAGCGAAGGTTTCGGCAACGCCAGGTGAACGCGGGCGTTTTGCACCGGCCCCAGCGACTCGATGGTGCGCGACAGCTCGCCTTCAAGGGCGCGCTGATAGTTGATCTGCTCGCTGAACTGGCTGATGCCGAATTTTTCCTGATCCAGCAGTTCGAAACCGACGGCGCCGCCTTTCGGCAGCCCTTGCTGCGCGAGGCGCAGACGGGTTTCATGCACTTTTTCCGCCGGGATCAGCAGCGCTGCGCCATTTTCGGCAAAGCGATAAGGGATATTCATCTGCGTCAGCTGGGTGACGATGGCGCCGCCGTCGCGGTCGTTCAGATTGCTGTACAGCACGCGGTAGTCGGGGCTTTTCACCCACAACAGCAGCGCGACGACGATCGCGATCGCGGCGGAAGCGGCGACCAGCAACGGAATTTTCGGGTTGGCGCGCAGACGATTCCAGATGGCTTGCAGGCCGTTGTCGCGGCTTTCGCCGGCGGTTATCGAAGCACTCATTTTAGGTCTCGTCCTTCAATGGCGCTCACGATCCCGTATGGGCCGCTGAGCAGCTCCCTGCCAGGCTGATGAACGGTATGGTTAGCGTTGTGTGACAAAACAGACTCCCTGATACACATATCTTCTAAATAGCGGCGCTCCCATTTCTGGGCAGGCCATTATTCGCCTTATCAGACGATTCCGATTGCCCGATAAGCCGGGTTTTTTGCAGTTAATTAACCGCTTTAGGTCTGAAAACGCTGTGCTAGGGTGTGCATCATTGGAGAAGTGCAGGGTGAAAACGTCACCCGGCGAGACGAGATGATTGAGGATCAGATGGCGATTCAGGGCATTGAAGGGGTACTGCAGCAGATGCAGACCATGGCGGTTCAGGCCGGCAAGATGGGGCAGAATGCGGCGCCGCAGGGCGTCAGCTTCGCCAGCGAACTGACCGCGGCGCTCGGCAAGATCAGCGAGACCCAGCAAACGGCGCGCAAACAGGCGCAGGATTTCGAACTGGGCGTGCCGGGCATCAGCCTGAACGATGTGATGGTCGATCTGCAGAAATCGTCGGTGTCTTTACAGCTGGGCGTACAGGTGCGCAACAAGCTGGTGGCGGCCTACCAGGATATTATGAATATGCCGGTGTGATGAACGTGCCGATCATTTTTCAGTGAAATTTGGGTCGGCGCTGTTACCCTATAGCGACGGTCATTTATCGGGATAGGATGATGTACAAATCGCTGTATCTTGCTCTGGGTATCATGGCGTTGTCTGGATGCGCCGGGCAAAACGATGACTATTCATCGGCACAAAAAAATGCGGCTCATCAGGACGCCGGCAAAGAATGGAAAGCGTTTGTCGCGCCACTGTCGGTGAAAACGCAGTCGCCCGGCGAGCGAGAAATGAAACGCGCTGCCCGGCAATACTGAAGTCACGACTTCAGCCAATAGGCAAAAAAAACCAGCTATCGAAATAGCTGGCTGAAGGTGCGATAAAACATTTATGTATGTGATGTAGGAGCGTCGACGCCCGCTCGAAGTGGTGCCGACGCGGTTATCATATTTGTTATGTTATAACAAATCAATGCTGCTGTGCGTTTGCTTCAGCCTGCCAATTCTGCGATCCGCTCGCGGGCGTTCGCCAACCCCTGAGCGAGGCCGTGCGGTTTCATATCCAGCCCTTCGGCATAGATAAACTGCACGTCGCCGATCCCCATCAGCCCCATCACCGAGCGCAGGTACGGCGTCACGGCGTCGGTCGGCTGGCCGGCGTGTATGCCGCCGCGTGAACTGAATACCAGCGCATTGACGCCTTCTACCAGCCCCACTGGGTAAGTGGCGGTATAGTTGAACGTCACCCGGGCGCGGGCCACCAGATCGAACCAGTTTTTCAGCTGGGTTGGAACGTTGAGGTTATACATCGGCGCGCCGATCAGCAGCAGATCGCTCCCTTTCAGTTCGGCAATCAGCCGGTCGGAGAGCGCTACCGTCGCTTTGGCGCGTGGGCTGATGTTTTCTGCGCCTCGCAGCGCATCGAACAGCTCGCCGTCCAATACCGGCAGATCCAAGGCCGCCAAATCGTGTTCGACGATCTGATCTTCATATCCTTTGGCCCGACGCGCCGCCAGATAGTGGTCAATCAGGTTATTGGTCTGCGAGTCGTTTCCCATAATGCTGGATTTGAGTACCAGTATTTTTTTCATGCTGTTGTCCTCTGACGGTAATCTGTGGTTTTCACCGGGACTCCGGAATGACTGCAGGTTACCATTGCCTGATGATCACCAGTGGTGATAGGTTTTCACTTAATTGATTCCAATTTGGAAGCATTAAGATGAAAAGCGATCTCAGCGCACTGCCGGCGTTTGTTGCCGTAGCGGAAGGCGGCAGTTTTGCCGCCGCCGCAGAAAAATTGCATCTGACACGTTCTGCGGTCAGCAAAATCGTGTCGCGTCTGGAGGCGCGGCTGGGCGTGATGTTGTTTATGCGCACGACGCGCAGCCTGAGCCTGACGGATGAAGGGGCGTTGTACTATGAGCACTGCCGGCAGGCGTTGGCGAACGTTCAGGCGGCGGAAAACCAGTTGGACAGTGGCAAGATGCAGGTCCGAGGCCGGCTCAGGATCTCGATGCCGGTGTTGTTCGGCCATCTGTGCATTGCACCCTTGATGACGGCACTGGCGAATGAGCATCCCTTACTGACGCTGGAAATTTCGTTCAACGACCGCAGGATCGATCTGATCGATGAGGGGTTCGATCTGGCGGTTCGCATCGGCGAACTGGCGGACAGCGGCAGTTTGGTTGCCCGGCGCCTGGGCGAACACGGCATGCTGCTGTGCGCCTCGCCCGACTACCTGCGGCGCAGTGGTGAACCGAGCACGCTGGACGCGTTAAGCCAACACCAGGCGGTGGGGTATCTGCACGCCGGCGCCGTGTTGCCCTGGCAACTTCGCGGCGAAAACGGTGAGCTGCAGTCGTTCAGGCCACCGGCCAAGATGATGATGGATGACATGCAGGGGATCGTCGATGCCGTTTCCGCCGGAGCCGGTATTGCCTGGCTGCCGGAGTGGCTGGTACGCGAGCGGCTGATGGCAGGGACGCTGGTGGAAATCATGCGCGGTGGATCCAGCCTCAGTTTTCCGGTGAATGCCGTGTGGCCCTATATGCCTTATCAGCCGCTCAAGGTGCGGCTGGCGGTGGAAAAACTGGTGGCGGAGCTACCGGGGAAATTGGCGCTTGTGGCACCACCGGTATTGCCGTGCTAATGGCCGGTGTCGCAACCGACAAGGAATGGGCGCTAATCTACCGAATAGAGGGGCGAAAACGGTGCTGTCAGGCTTATTGAATACGCAGGTGACCGTTTATTATAGCCTGATTAGTAGGGTTATTATTCGAGGCAGGTCAATGAGCACGAAAAGCGAATCCAGATGGCGTCTGATCAGTATTTTAATGCTGACGGTACTTGCCGTATTAATTGGCGTTCTGGTTAAACTGGACTGAAGTCTGACCAGGCGATAAAAAGCCTGGCCGTTTTATTGTGCGGCAAGTAAACGCATCATGTCTTCTTCATACAACAATACCAACAGCCACAGCCCCAACAACGTGATTGCTAGAGAAAATAATCGCTTTTCATTACGCATCATTTATTTCGCTCTTCGGCGGATGAACGTTGCGTAGCGTATCTCGGCGGTGTGACAATCGTTAGGGATCTGTGTCAAATAAAGCCATTTTGTTACGCGTCTATTTAGGTTTCTCCGGCGACCAGCGACTCAATGCCTTGAGAGCCGGGTTCCATAATCCTTTGATGACCGCGAATAGCGGTAGGGGCGAAACCGAAACGTTTGCGAAAACGTTCGGCGAAACGTGATGCGCTTTCATAGCCGACATGTTGCGCAATGGCGGAGATCGGCCAGTCGGTCGACTGCAGCAGGGCCAGCGCGCTACTCATGCGCACGTCGATCATCAGATTACGCAATGCGGTATTTTCCATCGACAGTTTGCGGCGCAGCATCACTTCACTCATCGACAGGCTCTCCGCCACTTTGGCCGCCGTCCAAATGCTGTGCGGATCGGTTGCCAGGCAGCGACGCACGCGTTGGGTGAGGTCTTTGGCTTCGTTGTGGATGAAGCGAATGCCGAACTGGGCCAGCCACAGCAGAATTTCCAGCATTTTGTGCCGCACGATGATGGTGGGAAACCGCTGCCGGAGCGCCAGCGCCAGGCTGGTCGTCTCAAAACTGTGCTTCAGGGCGCAAGGCAGGTTGCGCAGCGCCAGGACGGCATCGAACGGCATTGGCGTCGGCGCTTCCTCAGCCGGAGGCTGAATCGTGAGCAGCCGTGGATCGCAGGTCAGCAACTGGCAGCTGAAAACACCTTCTGCGGATGGGCCATTAATAATATCCACCGTTTGCCCCCCGTCGATAATCAACAGCTCGCCGGCATGAGCCACCACCTCGTGTTGTTGCCAGCGTACGCGCTTATGGCCTTGTTGTATCAGATACAGATGTGGTTGCTCAAAATAGACTGAAGGGAATAATAATTCAGTATGCTGAATGATGTGCGCTGAGGCGCCAATTCCTGGACAGAGATTAATTGTACGTTCCATCGATATTCATTTCGCAGCCATTATCTGAGAATATCTTTACGCTTTGATCCGCGTTGGAGCAACATTTTTCCATGGGCCGTGAAACACAGCGGCGTGTTTTATCTATCAAAAATCAATTTCCTGCTGAACAGAAAACGTCCGTGTCGGGATAATGTTTATCCATTAAAGTGAGAGCCAGGCTCGAAGCGCGCATTTTACCAATTACCCATAAACTGAATAATTCAAATGCCATAGATTAATATCCTAACGTAACCCGAGAGTAATAGCGCATAGTGCTATTTAATCCATTTTCGTCAGTATTGTCGATCTTATCGGACCTGTGGTTCCCCCAGCAACAGCGCACGATCATGAAACTGGCCGTAGGTATTGTTGACCACGTTCTGGCGCGTGGACTGTTCGATCAGCATCTTCAGCTCATCCATCCGCTGCTGTAACAGACGTTTGAGCTCGGTTTCGTTGTCGAGGATCTGTTGCAGCTTATTGCGCAGCATTTCCTGCAGCGCCATTGACGGGCCGGCTTGCCCGGTGAAGGCGGCGGTTTTTTCCACCGCCGTCACGTAAGCGAATTCGAGCTCGACGAGCTCCTCCCAGCGCCCGGTTTGCGCCAGCGCGATCATCTGGCTGCTCAGGCTATAAATTTGTTGATAAGCGGCTAACAGCTGCTGTTGACGTTCCATTACATGGCGTCCTGCGAAGGTTGGTAGTTAGGGCCAATCTGGCGCCAGGCGTCGGCGATGTTTTCCAGCAGTTTGACCACTTCGGCGATCGCCGCTTCGTCGTTGTGCAGGTTGGCCTGCATCAGCCGACGTTTCATATAGTCGTACAACGCCGCCAGGTTTTCGGCGATCTCGCCACCCTGCTGAGGGTCGAGGCCGCTTTTCAGACCGTTGTCGATGATATTGATGGCTTTGGACAGCGCTATACCTTTGCCGGCGATATCGCCCTGGTTCATCAGGATGCGTGCGCGAAGCAGGGCGCTGAGCGCCCCGTCGAACAACATCACGATTAACTGGTGCGGGCTGGCGCTCATGGCGCCGCTTTCCAGACTGACCTGCGCATAGGCCTGAGTGCCGCTTCTGTTATACATGTTGTTTCTTTACCTGTTACCTGGTTAAGGGATCACTTTGCCGAGAACTGCTGTTGTAAATAGTTACCTGTGCTGCTCAATTTGGACATCATGGTATCCAACTGAACGAACTGCTGCTTATAGCGGTCGATGGTGTTCTGAATGCTGGCCGTGACCGTGGTTATCTGGATGTTCAGGCGATCGAGATTGGTGTTGATGCTCTTGGTCGAGTTCTCGATGATGCCGCCGGCCTTGATGTAATTTTGGATCTCGTTGTGGATCTCGGTGGCCATACCGGTGTCTTTGCCGTTACCGGCGAAGAAGTTGGCGATTTGTTCCGGTTTTTCGTCGATGGCTTTGTTCAGCTTGGCGCTGTCGATTTCCAGCTTGCCGGTTTTGGTGTTGGTGGAAATGCCGAGGTTGCCCAGGCCTTTCAACTCCGGGTTGTCTTGAGCCGAGCTGAGAGCGCTTTTGATCGAGGACTGAATACCACGCAGGGTGTTGTCGCCCAGCAGCGCGCCGTTCTTGGCATTCTGTGCTTCACCGGGTTTGACCGGAGTGTATTTGGTTAACGAATTAAAGGTGTCCAGCAGCGAGTTATAGCTGTCGACCCACTCTTTAATCTTGTCGGCGCTGCCGCTCTTGTCGATACCGATCACCAGGTTTTGCGGTTCACCGGCCTTGGTGGTGGTTTTCAGGTCGAGCGTGACACCCTGCAGGGCATCGGCGATTGAGTTGGTGCTGCGCTTGATGGTGGTGCCGTTAACGACGATTTCCGCATCCTGGCCGGGCACGGTTTGCTTCATCGCGGTGCTGCCATCTTTCGGCGGGTTTTTAGGATCGTAGTTGAGGATAGCGCCGAGCTTGTCGTCGTTATTGACCTGCACCGCAATGGTGTTTTTTTCGCCTGGCGTAGTGGAGCTCAATGCCAGCTGATAGTCATTGTCGCCGACGCGCATGATGCTGGCGGTAACGCCGGATTTCGATTTGTTGATGACGTCGCGCATCTCGACCAGCGAAGTCTGATCGTCGCCGAGTGGGATATTGGTTTCTTTCGGCGGGTTGCCGGCGGTGATGCTGATGGAACGATTGTTGTTGCCCGGCGTGCCCAGCTTGGCCTGCTGATCGGTAATCGTCGCTTTGGTGGTCAACGTTTGCGGCTGTGCCAGTTTCAGCACCTCGATCGAGTAGTTGCCCGGTACCGACTTGTCGGTGGTGGTCACGGTAAACTGATCGTGCTTGGTGGCGGTGGTGCTGTTGAAGAACTCTGGCTTGGCCAGGTCTTTGCTCAGATTGTCAAACTTCTCCAGCGCGCCCTTCAATGTGCCGTAACCGGTCAACTGGGCGTTATAGCTGGTCTGCTGGGTAGTGTACGGCGTCAGGCGCTGCTGTTCCGCTTTGGTCAGCTTGTCAAGCAAGCCGTTGAGGTCGAGTCCTGAGCCGATGCCTAATGAACTGATCGATGCCATTCGTGCTTCTCCTTGGTAATGACTTTATTCGCTTTACGCGTTATCGGCCCAGTGATGAAAAAGTTTACCGAAAAAAATAAAAAACCGATGGTGCAATAGAGGAGGGAAAAACCGCGTTATTTCCGCCATTGCCGGCGATGCAAAAAAAATTAAAAAAATTCTAAAGGTTGTTAGGGGAGGGCCGATACCTGAGGGGACGGTGGTTGACGCCGTGGGCAAACAAGCCCGAACCTTTTAACCGTGTTGCGAAGAACGCAACTGACTCGTAAGGAAAGCAAACAATGGCACAAGTAATCAACACTAACAGCCTGTCGCTGATGGCGCAGAACAACCTGAACAAATCTCAGTCTTCTCTGGGCACTGCGATTGAGCGTCTGTCTTCCGGTCTGCGTATCAACAGCGCGAAAGACGATGCTGCGGGTCAGGCGATCTCCAACCGTTTCACCGCGAACATCAAAGGCCTGACTCAGGCTTCCCGTAACGCCAACGACGGTATCTCTCTGGCGCAAACCACCGAAGGCGCACTGAACGAAGTTAACGACAACCTGCAGAACATCCGTCGTCTGACCGTACAGGCGCAGAACGGTTCTAACTCTGATAGCGATCTGAAATCTATCCAAGATGAGATCACCCAGCGTTTGTCTGAAATCGACCGTATCTCCCAACAAACTGATTTCAACGGTGTAAAAGTTCTGAGCAAGGATCAGTCTCTGACTATTCAGGTTGGCGCTAACGACGGCGAAACCATCAGCATCGATCTGAAAAACATCAACAAAGATACCCTGAATCTTACTACTTTCGATGTTTCCGACAAAAACAATAAAATTGGCGCTGTAGTTAACAGCGTACCAGGAACCAAATCTGTACCCGCTACCGTAGGTAAAGACGCGTCGGGCGCAGATATCGCCGATAAGACAAAAGCTTCAGTAGTTAGCTATACCGATGGCGGCACAACTAAGTATGCGATTAAAGATACTACTGGTACCGCTAAGTACTACGAAGCAACAAAACAAGCTGATGGTTCATTCAACTATGATACCGCTTCAGATGTTACTACTGCAGCAACAGCCGGTACCCCTACAGCAGTGACTAATATCGACGTAAAATCTGACAAAAATGTAACAGTTAAGGGATTGGCTTCAGGTGAAGAGTTGCACTCCTTTACTGACAGCACTGGTGCATCCAAATACGTTGTTAAAACTACCGGTACTGATGGTAAAACAATGTATAAAGATGCAACCGTAGCTGCTGACGGGACTGTGACCGCAACAACTGAAAACAAGAATGTGATCAACCCGCTGAAACAACTGGACGACGCACTGTCTCAGGTTGACGGCCTGCGTTCTTCCCTGGGTGCGGTACAGAACCGTTTCGATTCTGTTATCAACAACCTGAACAGCACCGTGAACAACCTGTCCGCTTCTCAGTCCCGTATCCAGGATGCTGACTACGCGACCGAAGTGTCCAACATGAGCCGTGCCAACATCCTGCAACAGGCTGGCACCTCTGTTCTGGCACAGGCTAACCAGTCTACTCAGAACGTTCTGTCCCTGCTGCGTTAATCGTCTCTCCCGATTAACTGTCGCAAAGAAACCCCGCTTCGGCGGGGTTTTTTTATGCTCGCGCACCGCGCGGTTATTACATGGCGCAAATAAAGCCTGTTTTGTGCGACTGTTCAGCCGATTGGCATTTCGCCCCCTACGCATAATAGCGCTGACTCTCTTATCCGCAGGTTTAAGACATAGTGAGCGATCTGTATACCGCCGAAGGCGTGATGGACAAAAATTCTCTCTGGCTGCGCTACGTGCCGTTAGTGCGCCACGAGGCGTTGCGCCTGCAGGTCAGGCTGCCCGCCAGCGTGGAGCTTGACGACCTGCTGCAGGCCGGGGGAATCGGGCTATTGAACGCCGTTGAGCGTTATGACGCCCTACAGGGAACCGCCTTTACCACCTATGCGGTGCAGCGCATTCGCGGCGCGATGCTCGACGAGCTGCGCAGCCGCGACTGGGTGCCGCGCAGCGTGCGGCGCCATGCGCGCGAGGTCGCGCAGGTGATGCGGCAACTGGAACAGCGTTACGGCCGCCCTGCGAGCGAGACGGAAGTGGCGCAGACGCTGAATATCTCGCTGGATGAGTACCGTCAAATTCTGTTGGACACCAATAACAGCCAGCTTTTCTCCTACGACGAATGGCGCGAGGAGCATGGCGAAAACGCGGAACCGATGCTGGAAGGGCATGAAGAGGCCAACCCGCTGCATCACCTGTTGGAAGGCAGCCTGCGCCAGCGGGTGATCGACGCCATCGAGGCGTTGCCGGAGCGCGAAAAAATGGTGCTGACGCTGTATTACCAGGAAGAGTTGAATCTCAAAGAGATCGGCGCCGTGCTGGACGTCGGGGAATCCCGCGTCAGCCAACTGCACAGTCAGGCGATCAAACGGCTGCGTGCGCGGCTGGCGAACGATACCTGACGGCGGCCCGCCGCCCCTCAACTTGATGACCCATGCGACAACCGGACTGCCCCTTATGCCAGGAATACTGTTAAAGAAACGGCCGCTTAGCCGTTACCTGAAAGACTACAAGCACAGCCAGACCCATTGCTCCCAGTGCGGCAAACTGTTGGACCGCATGGCGCTGGTGTTTCGCGGCAAGATTATCAATAAAGAAGCCATCGCGCGCATGGATCAGCCGATCGACGATGCGGTCTGGCAAAACGTGCAGCACGAGCTGACCGCGCTGTGCCGCTTTTGCAGCGAGATCTCCTGTAACAGCCACCCGAGCTATTTCGACATCATGGCGTTCAAGCAGTATCTGTTCGAACAGACCGAGATGAGCCACAGCACCATCCGCGAGTATGTGGTGCGGCTGCGTCGGCTGGACGAAATGCTGGTGGCGCGCAACTATCCGGCGGATAAATTCGCCAGCAGCGCCAGCCATCAGCGCATTATCGACGATCTGCCTACCGCGGCGCACAACAACTACCGCATTGCGCTGCGCAAATACGATCAGTATCTCGCCTGGCAGCGCAGCTACTGAGATTTTCCCCGGCCGCTGGGCCGGGGTCTGCGGATCCCCCCGTGATAAAGGATGATTATTCAGTTCACATCTGCTAAATCTATCGGTTATCAGATGTTGATATTCGATTCCCTGGGGGGAAGTAGTGAACCTGCAACAACGACTGGCGCAATTTCCGCGTCTGGATCTGGTTGGCACCGCCACACCGCTCGAAAAGCTGTCCCGTCTCTCCGATTACCTCGGCCGCGAAATCTACCTTAAACGTGACGATGTCACTCCAATGGCCATGGGCGGCAACAAGCTGAGAAAGCTCGAGTTTCTGGCCGCCGATGCGCTGAGGCAAGGCGCCGATACGCTGGTCACCGCCGGCGCCATTCAATCCAACCACGTGCGCCAGACGGCGGCGGTGGCGGCGAAGCTGGGCCTGCACTGCGTCGCGCTGCTGGAAAACCCTATAGACACCCGCGCGGAAAACTACCTGACCAACGGCAACCGCCTGTTGCTCGGCCTGTTCAACGCCGAGGTGGTGATGTGCGAAGCGCTGCACGATCCGCAGCAACAGCTGGCAGAACTGGCGACGCGCCTTGAGGCGCAGGGGTTCCGGCCTTACGTGGTGCCGGTGGGCGGCTCCAATGCCCTGGGCGCGCTGGGATATGTGCAGTGCGCATTGGAAATCGCCGAACAGAGCCAACGCAGCAACGTGGCGTTCAGTTCTGTGGTGGTGGCGTCCGGCAGCGCCGGCACTCACGCCGGGCTGGCGGTGGGGTTGCAACAGCTGCTGCCGGAAACCGAGTTGATCGGCGTGACGGTCTCGCGCACCGTGATCGATCAACTGCCTAAGGTGGAGCAGATCCAGAAAGCCCTGGCTTGTTCGCTGAATATCGACGAGCTGGCGCCGATCGCGCTGTGGGACGATTATTTCGCGCCGCAGTACGGCATGCCGAACGAAGAGGGCATGGCGGCTGTGCAGCTGCTGGCGCAGCAAGAGGGCGTGTTGCTGGATCCGGTATACACCGGCAAAGCGATGGCCGGTTTGATCGACGGCATCGCCCAGCGGCGCTTCCGCGATGAGGGCCCTATTCTGTTCGTTCACACCGGTGGTGCGCCGGCGCTGTTCGCCTACCATCCGCAGGTGTAAAAACCGCTTGTTATTCCATTTTGAACTATATTTATAAAGTTATATTCCTTTATGCGGGCGGTCGCACTGTTAAAGTGCTGATATCAAAAAAGATAAATAACACACAGGGGTGTTTATGATGTTTGCGAAAGTTCGTCGTCAATGGTTGTTGGGCGTGGTGGGTATTGCGTTGGCCGCCGGTGTGACGACTCAAACCTACGCCGCTGATAACCTGCTGCAGCAGGTGAAACAGCGCGGCACGCTGATCGTCGGGCTGGAAGGCACCTATCCGCCGTTCAGCTTCCAGGGTGAAGACGGCAAGCTGACCGGTTTTGAAGTGGATTTCGCCAACGCGCTGGCGGAACATCTGGGCGTGAAAGCCAAGCTGAACCCGACCAAGTGGGACGGCATGCTGGCGTCGTTGGACTCGAAACGTATCGACGTGGTTATCAACCAGGTGACGCTCTCCGATGAGCGCAAGAAGAAATATGACTTCTCCACCCCTTACACCGTTTCCGGCATTCAGGCGCTGGTGAAAAAGGGCAACGAAGGCACCATCACCAAGCCGGAAGACCTGAAGGGCAAGAAGGTCGGCGTCGGCCTGGGCACCAACTATGAGCAATGGCTGCGCGAGAACGTGCAGGGCGTAGACGTGCGCACCTACGACGACGATCCGACCAAGTATCAGGATCTGCGCGTTGGCCGCATCAACGCCATTCTGGTGGATCGCTTGGCGGCGCTGGATCTGGTGAAGAAAACCGGCGATACGCTGGCGGTAGCCGGCCCGGCGTTCTCTCGCCAGGAATCCGGCGTGGCGCTGCGCAAGAACAACCCAGAGCTGCTGGCCGCGATTGACCAGGCGATCGCCGAGATGCAAAAAGACGGCACGCTGGCGAAGATCTCCGAGAAATGGTTTGGCGCGGACGTAACTAAATAATGCACGAAAGTATTCAACTGGCGCTGGATTCAGCGCCATTTTTATTGAAGGGCGCAATACTGACGCTTCAGCTCAGCCTGGGCGGTATGGCGCTAGGCTTGTTGCTCGGTTTTCTGCTGGCGCTGATGCGCCTTTCGCCGCTGTGGCCGCTGTCGTGGCTGTCGCGTATTTACGTGTCGCTGTTCCGCGGCACGCCGTTGATTGCCCAGCTGTTTATGATCTATTACGGTCTGCCGCAGTTCGGCATCGAATTCGACCCTTTCCCGGCGGCGCTGATTGGCCTGTCGCTCAATACCGCCGCCTACACCTCGGAAACGCTGCGCGCGGCGATTTCGTCGATCGATAAAGGGCAGTGGGAAGCCGCCGCCAGCATTGGCATGACCCGTTGGCAAACCCTGCGCCGGGTGATCCTGCCGCAGGCGGCGCGCACCGCCTTGCCACCGCTGGGCAACAGCTTTATCGGCCTGGTGAAGGACACCTCGCTGGCCGCCACCATTCAGGTGCCGGAACTGTTCCGCCAGGCGCAGCTGATCACCTCGCGCACGCTGGAAGTGTTCACCATGTACCTGGCGGCATCGCTGATTTACTGGGTGATGGCGACCCTGCTTTCCGCACTGCAAAACCGTCTGGAAGCCCACGTTAATCGCCAGGATCAGGAGTAACGCATGAGTGCCATTGAAGTTAAGCAATTGACCAAGCAGTTCAAGGGTCAGACGGTGCTGCATGGGATCGATCTGGCGGTGGACGCCGGTGAAGTGGTGGCGATCATCGGCCCGAGCGGCTCAGGGAAAACCACCTTGTTGCGCTGCATCAATCTGCTGGAGGAGCCGGATTCCGGCACTATTCGCGTCGGCGATATTCAGATCGACGGCAGCAAGCCGCTGAGCAAACAGAAAAATCAGGTGCGCGCGCTGCGTCAGCAGGTCGGTTTCGTGTTCCAGAACTTCAACCTGTTTCCGCACCGTTCGGTGCTGGAAAACATCATCGAAGGGCCGGTTATCGTTAAAGGCGAGGCGAAAGCCAGCGCTGAACAGCGCGCCCGCGCGTTGCTGGCCAAAGTGGGCCTGAGCGGCAAAGAGGCGGCTTATCCGCGGCGTCTGTCCGGCGGGCAGCAGCAGCGGGTGGCGATCGCGCGCGCGCTGGCGATGCAGCCGGAGGTGATTTTGTTCGACGAGCCGACGTCGGCGCTCGATCCCGAGCTGGTGGGGGAAGTGCTCAATACCATGCGCTCACTGGCGGAAGAGAAACGCACCATGGTGATCGTCACCCATGAGATGAGCTTCGCCCGCGACGTGGCCGACCGGGTTATCTTTATGGATCACGGCCGCATTGTTGAACAGGGCCCGGCCAAAGCGCTGTTCGCCAATCCGCAGCATCAGCGCACCCAGCAATTCCTCGACAAGTTCCGGAATCAATAAGGCGTCGGGGGCGTTTCCCCCGACCGCATTCACTCCGCTTTCAACCATTCGTTTCGCGCGGCGGCGGCGAGAAACCCGCTGCGGCTACCGTATCCCGGATGTTGCCGAATCAGAGAGTCAATGCGTCTCGTAGCGCTCTGACGCGGCTTTCAAACAGAATAATCCGTCTATGTTGTTATCGTCCAAGAGCGACGCTCCACCCTGTAAGGATAATAAGGCGCTAACGGCTGATCGGCCTGCGGGCAATAAAAAACCCTGCACGAGTGCAGGGTTTGCGTAGCGGTGAGCAAGTCAGGCGGCGATGCATGGCCGCCTTGACGATGCGTTAACCGATGGTCATCAGGCTGGCGTTACCGCCGGCGGCGGCGGTGTTGACGCTCAGCGAACGTTCGATCAGCAGGCGTTCCAACAGGATGTTGGTTTCACCGTGGGCGAAGCCCTGCACCGAAACGATGGCGCCGCCGCGCTGCGCGATCTGCTCGCACAGGGTGCGCAGCTGGTCGGCATCGCCGTGGTAGATGGCGGCGTCGAACTCGACCTTATCCTGCTGCCAGTCTTTGCTGAAGGCGATGCGCGCCTGCACATCGTTCGGCAAGCGGCGGAACAGATTGCGCTGCAGTTCCGCTTCCGGCCACAGCACGCAGCTGCCAACCGCCAGCACGGCGGCCAGCTGGGTCAGCGCGTCGGTTTCGTTATCCGCCAGGCACAGCACGCGTTCACGCGGCAACAGGGCATAGGTATTGCGCTCGCCGGTTGGGCCCGGCAGCGGGCGTACGGTGCCGCCCTGGCCCAGTTCCGCATAGCGCTGCGCCAATGCCGCCAGTTCGCCGTGTTGGCTGGTGACCGCCCATTTCTCCAGCGATTGCAGCGCACCCAGCAGCTGCGGCCGTGCGGTGGCTTCCATCGGGCGCTCTTCGTCCTGACGGTGCAGCGTACGTTGCAGCGCGTCGTCCGGGCGGTTGGCCAGCAGACGGTACAGGTACAGCGGACCGCCGGCTTTCGGGCCGGTGCCTGACAGGCCTTCGCCGCCGAACGGCTGCACGCCGACCACTGCGCCGACCATGTTGCGGTTGACGTACAGGTTGCCGACCTTGGCACGTTCGGTCACCCGGGCGATGGTTTCATCGATACGGGTGTGAATGCCCAGCGTCAGGCCATAACCGGCGGCGTTGATCTGATCGACCAGCGCGTCCAGATTGTTGCGCTGGAAGCGCACCACGTGCAACACCGGGCCGAAGATCTCTTTCTGCAGCTCGTCGAAGCTGTCGAGCTCGATCAGCGTCGGCTTGATGAAGGTGCCGCGCGCCCACTCTTTCTCATCCTGCGCGCTGCCTTTGGCGGCCTGGTACACCTTGCGGCCTTTGGCACGCATCGCTTGGATGTGGCGTTCGATGCCGGTTTTGGCTTCGGCGTCGATTACCGGCCCCACGTCGGTCGACAGGCGCTCCGGATTGCCCATGCGGCATTCGGCCATCGCGCCGCGCAGCATTTGCAGCGTGTGCTCGGCCACGTCTTCCTGAATGCACAGGATTCGCAGCGCGGAGCAGCGTTGGCCGGCGCTGTCGAAGGCGGAGGCCACTACGTCAGTCACCACCTGTTCGGTCAGGGCGGAGGAGTCGACGATCATGGCGTTCAGGCCGCCGGTTTCGGCGATCAGCGGCGTCGGACGGCCTTGCGGATCCAGACGGCCGGCGATGCTGCGTTGCAGAATGCCGGCGACGTCGGTGGAGCCGGTAAACATCACGCCGCGGACGCGGGCGTCGTTAACCAGCGTTGAGCCGACGGTTTCACCCTGGCCCGGCAGCAGCTGCAGCACGCCTTGCGGAATGCCGGCTTCCAGCAGGATACGCACCGCCTGCGCGGCCACCAGCGGCGTTTGCTCGGCCGGTTTGGCCAGCACGCTGTTGCCCGCCGCCAGCGCGGCGGCGATTTGGCCGGTGAAGATCGCCAGCGGGAAGTTCCACGGGCTGATGCAGACCACCGGGCCCAGCGGGCGGTGGCTGTCGTTGGCGAAGTCGTCGCGCACCTGGCCGGCGTAGTAGTGCAGGAAGTCGACCGCTTCGCGCACTTCGGCGATGGCGTTGTTGAAGGTTTTACCCGCTTCGCGCACCAGAATGCCCAGCAGGCTTTGCAGCTGGCTTTCCATCAGTTCGGCGGCGCGTTCGAGGATCGCGGCGCGCTCCGTCGGCGGCGTAGCGAACCAGATTGGGCCGGCGGCCGCGGCGGCGTCGAGCGCACGGCTGACTTCGCCTTCGGTGGCTTCACGCACGTAGCCGACCACATCGCCTGGCTCTGCCGGGTTGATCACCGGCTGCTCGACGCCCTGATCCAACTCGGCATCGATGATAGGTTCCGCGCGCCATGGATGGCTAGCGCTGGTGAGCAGGGCACTGGAGAGTGAGGCCAGACGCTGTTCGTTGGACAGATCCAGGCCGCTGGAGTTGGTACGTTTCTCGCCATACAGCTCGCGCGGCAGCGGAATGCGCGGATGCGGCAGACCAATCTGGCCTTCGCTGGCCGCCAGCGCTTCCACGGCGCTGACCGGATCGGCCACCAGCTCGTCGAGCGGCAGGGTGGCGTCGGCGATGCGGTTGACGAACGAGGTGTTGGCGCCGTTTTCCAGCAGGCGGCGCACCAGGTAAGCCAGCAGCGTTTCATGGGTGCCGACCGGTGCATAGATGCGGCAAGGGCGGTTCAGTTTGCCGTCGGCCACTTTGCCCACTACCTGTTCGTACAACGGTTCACCCATGCCGTGCAGGCATTGGAACTCATACTGGCCAGGGTAGTAGTTATTGCCGGCCAGGTGATAAATGGCGCTCAGCGTATGGGCGTTGTGGGTCGCGAACTGCGGATAAATCAGGTTCGGCACCGACAGCAGCTTGCGGGCGCAGGCCAGGTAGGATACGTCGGTGTACACCTTGCGGGTGTAAACCGGATAACCTTCCAGGCCATCCATTTGGGCGCGTTTGATTTCGCTGTCCCAGTAAGCGCCTTTCACCAGACGGATCATCAGGCGACGGCGGCTGCGCTGCGCCATGTCGATCACCGCGTCGATGGCGAACGGGCAACGTTTTTGGTAGGCCTGGATGACGAAACCGATGCCGTTCCAGCCGGCCAACTGCGGCTCGAAGCACAGCTTCTCCAGCAGATCGAGCGAGATTTCCAGGCGGTCGGCCTCTTCGGCGTCGATGTTGATGCCGATATCATACTGGCGTGCCTGCAGGGTCAGCGACAGCAGGCGCGGGTAAAGCTCTTCCATCACGCGTTCGTACTGCGCGCGGCTGTAGCGCGGGTGCAGGGCGGACAATTTGATGGAGATGCCGGGGCCTTCATAGATGCCGCGGCCGTTGGAGGCTTTGCCGATGGCGTGGATCGCCTGCTGGTAGGAAACCAGGTAGGCCTGGGCGTCGGCTTCGGTCAGGGCGGCTTCGCCCAGCATGTCGTAGGAGTAGCGGAATCCTTTTTCTTCGAGCTTGCGCGCGTTGGCCAGCGCCTCGGCGATGGTTTCGCCGGTCACGAACTGTTCGCCCATCAGGCGCATCGCCATGTCCACGCCTTTGCGGATCAGCGGCTCGCCGCTCTTGCCGATAATGCGGTTCAGCGAACGGGACAGATTGGCTTCGTTATGCGTGGACACCAGCTTGCCGGTGAACAGCAGGCCCCAGGTGGCGGCGTTGACGAACAGCGACGGGCTGCGCCCCAGGTGCGAGTGCCAGTTGCCGTTGCTGATCTTGTCGCGGATCAGGGCATCGCGGGTCGGTTTGTCCGGAATGCGCAACAGCGCTTCCGCCAGGCACATCAGCGCCACGCCTTCCTGCGAGGAGAGGGAGAACTCTTGCAGCAGGCCTTGCACCATGCCGGCGCGGCCGTTTGCACTTTTTTGGTTACGCAACTTCTCGGCGATGCCGTAGGCCATTTTGTGAGTAGCCTGAGCAAGATCGGCGGGTAATCGCGCCTGTTCGAGCAACATCGGCACCGCTTCGGTCTCCGGGCGACGATAGGCGGCGGTGATGGCGGCGCGGGTGACCGACTGCGGCAGAATTTGTTCGGCGAAATCGAGGAATGGCTGGTGTGACTCTTCCTGCGCTTGCGGCATAATGTCGTCCGCTTCAGGCTGGCCCGCAGCGGCCAGCGCTGGAATTTCAGGAATATCGGAACCGCTCTCGAGACGCTCGAGGTAATTAAAGATGGCCTGCTTGATGAGCCAGTGCGGCGTGCGATCGATGCGCTGCGCGGCGCTCTTGATCCGGTCGCGTGTTGCCTCGTCGAGTTTCACGCCCATTGTGGTAGTGCCCATGCCTATCCAACTCCTGTGTTTAGAACCTATCCCATCAGGCTAGACAAACAGCAGGCTGGAAAGCCTGTTGGGATAGGTTCGTGTGATGTGTGGTGTCAAGAATGCAGACAATATCCTGCATGTTGCAACTTTGTGCAACCTTGTTAAATCAGGCGGATGAACGAAGTGTGAGTTTCATCGATTTTTTAACACAGGCAGTTGGCACGAATGTTGCGTTATTGAGCGAACGCGGCGGGGTTTATTACGCCGTAGGCGCTTTACCTTGTGTTATATGAGGGTAATAGCAGGGTGCAACTCATTTTGTTTGTCGTGAGTGCAACCTTTGAGCCCGGTAAATGTGACGCAGGGTAAACTTTGTGTAACTTTGTTGTTAAATATCTTGTTGGTTGATGAAAGGCTCATCTAGGATAACCGACGGTCAACAATTACGGGCAGAAACTATTTTACCTGCACTTGCTCGCAGGCTGCGCCACGTTCCGGCGCGGCGGCCAGTGAAATGCATTGCGCGTGGGTTTACCGGCGCCGGCTTGGCCGGAGCGAAACGCGAATAATAATGAAAGTGGAGAATTAAATGACAATGAGCACACCTATGCTGGTGACCTTCCTGGTGTACATTTTCGGGATGGTGCTGATCGGCCTGCTTGCCTACCGGGCAACCAACAACTTTGATGACTATATTCTCGGCGGTCGCAGTTTGGGCAGCGTGGTGACCGCGCTGTCCGCCGGCGCTTCCGACATGAGCGGCTGGTTGCTGATGGGCCTGCCGGGCGCCATCTTCCTCTCCGGCATCTCCGAAAGCTGGATCGCCATCGGCCTGACCATTGGCGCTTACCTGAACTGGAAGCTGGTGGCAGGAAGGCTGCGCGTACATACCGAAGCCAACAACAACGCCCTGACGCTGCCGGACTATTTCACCAGCCGCTTTGAAGACAACAGCAAGTTGCTGCGGGTGATCTCGGCCATCGTCATCCTGGTGTTCTTCACCATTTACTGCGCCTCCGGCATCGTGGCCGGCGCGCGCCTGTTCGAAAGCACCTTCGGCATGAGCTACGAAACCGCCCTGTGGGCCGGCGCCGCGGCGACCATCCTGTATACCTTCATCGGCGGTTTCCTGGCGGTGAGCTGGACCGACACCGTGCAGGCCAGCCTGATGATTTTCGCGCTGATCCTGACCCCGGTGATCGTGATCTTCGCCGTTGGCGGCATCGATACCTCGATGTTGGTGATCCAGGCACAGAACCCGGCCAACCTTGACATGCTGAAGGGGCTGAACTTCGTCGCCATCCTGTCGCTGCTGGGTTGGGGCCTGGGCTACTTCGGCCAGCCGCATATCCTGGCGCGTTTCATGGCGGCGGATTCTCACCGCACCATCCGCAGCGCGCGTCGCATCAGCATGACCTGGATGATCCTGTGCCTGGCCGGCACCATCGCCGTCGGTTTCTTCGGCATTGCTTACTTCGCCAATAACCCGGATCAAGCCGGTAACGTGTCGCAGAACGGCGAACGCGTGTTCATTGAACTGGCGATGTTGTTGTTCAACCCATGGGTGGCGGGCGTGCTGCTGTCGGCGATTCTGGCGGCGGTCATGAGTACCCTGAGCTGCCAGCTGCTGGTGTGCTCCAGTGCGATCACTGAAGACCTGTACAAGGCATTTCTGCGCAAAGGCGCCAGCCAGCGTGAGCTGGTATGGGTCGGCCGCGTGATGGTGCTGGTGGTGGCGTTGATCGCCATCGCGCTGGCGGCCAACCCGGAAAACCGCGTACTGGGCCTGGTGAGCTATGCCTGGGCCGGTTTCGGCGCCGCCTTTGGCCCGGTGGTGCTGATTTCGGTGATGTGGTCGCGCATGACCCGCAACGGCGCGCTGGCCGGGATGCTGGTCGGTGCTGTGACGGTGATCGTCTGGAAACAGTATGAATGGCTGGGCCTGTATGAAATCATCCCGGGCTTTATTCTGGGCTGTTTCGCCATCGTGGTTGTGAGCCTGATGGGCCGCCAACCTTCCGCCACCATGACCGAACGTTTCGATCAGGCGGAAGCCGAGTACAAAACGGTATAACGCTGTTCGATGTCAGTCAGCAAGGGGCGCGCAGAGCGCCCCTTCTTTTTGCCTGTTCGCCACTGTCACTCAGCTGTAACACCTGGCGACATTTGATTAGAAAAAATCACGCTTGCGCCTCTTGTATTTCTTCTTGGCAGAATGATAATCACTCTCGTTGTATTTTACGTTTCTTTACAGAGTTGCCGCCGCTCATTTTGAGTCAGTTTTCTCTGCCGCCGCGGTCTTTTCAGGGGTGTTTATTTATGTTTGTTCCCTTTCTTATCATGTTCCGCGAGGGGCTGGAGGCTGCGCTGATCGTCAGCCTGATCGCCAGCTACCTGAAACGCACGCAGCGCAGCCAATGGCTCGGTGCGGTGTGGATCGGCGTGATTGTCGCCGCGGCGCTGTGTCTGGCGCTCGGCATCTTCATCAATGAGACCACCGGCGAGTTCCCGCAAAAACAGCAGGAGCTGTTTGAAGGCATCGTGGCGGTGGTGGCGGTGCTGATCCTCACCTATATGGTGTTCTGGATGCGTAAGGTGTCCAAATCGGTCAAGGTGCATCTGGAAGGCGCGATCGATCAGGCGCTTAACGCCGGTAAAGGGCAGGGTTGGGCGCTGGTGGCGATGGTGTTCTTCGCCGTAGCGCGAGAAGGGCTGGAGTCAGTGTTCTTCCTGTTGGCGGCGTTTCAGCAAGACGTGGGCGCCGCGGCGCCGATCGGTGCGGTGCTCGGGCTGGTTGCCGCCATCGTGCTGGGCATGATGATTTACTGGGGCGGTGTGAAGCTGCACCTGGCCAAATTCTTCAAATGGACCAGCCTGTTCATTTTGTTCGTCGCCGCCGGCCTGGCCGCCGGGGCGATCCGCGCCTTCCACGAAGCCGGTCTGTGGAACCATTTCCAGGACATCGCCTTCGATTTCAGCAACACCCTGTCGACCCATTCGCTGTTCGGCACCCTGCTGGAAGGCATTCTCGGTTATCAGGAAGCCCCGACGGTCAGCGAAGTGGCGGTCTACTTCCTGTATCTGATCCCGGCGCTGATTTTCTTTTTCCTGCCGCAGCGCGCGGAGCCGGCAGCGGCCCCGGCGCAACGTAAAATCAATCATTAATGTTTAATAGGGAATCTCGTATGTCTACTCCGTTATTTCGCCGCAAGGCGTTGCACGCAGCATTACTGGCTATCCCGGCGTTTGCGCTGAGCATCGACGCCTTGGCGGCGGACGTGCCGCAGGTCAAGGTCACGGTCAACGACAAGCAGTGCGAACCGATGCAGCTGACGGTGCCAGCCGGCAAAACGCAGTTTGTGGTGCATAACACCAGCCAGAAAAATGTCGAATGGGAAATCCTGAAAGGGGTGATGGTGGTGGAAGAGCGCGAAAACATCGCGCCGGGCTTCACCCAGAAAATGACCGCCACGCTGGAAGCGGGCGAATATGACATGACCTGCGGGCTGCTGAGCAATCCGAAAGGCAAACTGATTGTCACTGCGGCGGCCAACGGCGCTACCGACGGCAAGCCGAGCGCGCTGGATCTGGTTGGCCCGATCGCCGAATACAAAGTCTACGTCACCAAAGAAGTCGATGGGCTGGTGAAACAGACCAAGCTGTTCACCGACGCGGTGAAGGCCGGTAACGTGGAGCAAGCGCGCAAGCTGTACGCGCCGACCCGCCAGCACTATGAGCGCATCGAGCCGATCGCCGAGCTGTTCTCCGATCTGGACGGCAGCATCGACGCCCGCGAAGACGACTACGAGAAGAAATCGGCGGACCCTAACTTCACCGGTTTCCACCGTCTGGAGAAGGCGCTGTTTGCCGACAACTCAACCAAAGACATGGGCGCCTACGCCGATCGCCTGTACCACGACACCGTCGAGCTGCAAAAGCGCGTGAGTGAACTGACCTTCCCGCCGAGCAAGGTGGTGGGCGGCGCAGCCGGGCTGATCGAAGAGGTGGCAGCCAGCAAGATCAGCGGTGAAGAAGACCGCTACAGCCGCACCGACCTGTGGGACTTCCAGGCCAACGTCGACGGCGCACAGAAGATAGTCAACCTGCTGCGTCCTTTGCTGGTCAAGGCCAATAAGCCGCTGCTGGACAAGATCGACGCCAACTTCAAAACCGTGGACACCATCTTGGCGAAGTACCAAACCAAAGACGGCTATGAGTCCTATGAGAAGCTGACCGATGCCGATCGCAATGCGTTGAAAGGGCCGATCACCACGCTGGCGGAAGATCTTTCCCAACTGCGCGGCGTGTTGGGTCTGGACTGAGGCATAAGGTTATGAGCAACAAGGCAGGCCCGAATAACGGGCCTCATCCGCACTCTCAGGGGGCGGCATCGCCTTCGCGGCGCCGTTTGCTGCAAGGGCTGGGGCTGGGCGCACTGGCACTGGGCGGCACCCGTCTGGTGCAGGCGGCGGACAAAGCGGCGGAGCCGTTGGCGACGCCGCAGGATGAGCGCTGGCAGAAGCAGCCGTTTTATGGCCGCCATCAGGCCGGGGTGCTGACGCCGCAACAGGCGGCGATGATGCTGGTGGCGTTCGATGTGCTGGCGACCGACAAAGCGGGGCTGGAGCGCCTGTTCCGGCTACTGACCGATCGCATCGCCTTCCTGACTCACGGCGGCAAGGCGCCGGAGGTGGACGCCAAACTACCACCGCTCGATTCCGGCATCATGGGGCCGGAGATTTACCCGGACAACCTGACCATCACCGTCTCGGTCGGCGCATCGCTGTTCGACGAACGCTTTGGTCTGCAGGCGCACAAACCGCTGAAATTGCAGAAAATGACCCGCTTCCCCAACGATGCGTTGGACGCCGGGCTTTGCCACGGCGACCTGCTGCTGCAGATCTGCGCCAACACCAACGAAACCGCTCTCCACGCGCTGCGTGACATCATCAAGCACTCGCCGGATCTGCTCAGCGTGCGCTGGAAGCGGGAAGGGTTCATCTCCGCGCACGCGGCGCGCAGCAAAGGCAAAGAGACGCCGATTAACCTGTTGGGGTTCAAAGACGGCACCGCCAACCCGAAGACCGACGACAAATCGCTGATGGATAAAGTGGTCTGGGTCGGCGACAGCGTCGGCGAACCGGCGTGGACGGCGGGCGGCAGCTATCAGGCGGCGCGTATTATTCGTTTCCGCGTCGAGTTTTGGGATCGCACGCCGCTGCAGGAGCAGGAAACCATTTTCGGCCGCGAGAAGCACAGCGGTGCGCCGCTCGGCATGAAGCATGAACATGACGAGCCGAATTACGCGAACGATCCCGACGGTAAGGTGATCCCGATGGACGCGCACATTCGCTTGGCTAACCCACGCACGCCGGAAAGCCAAAGCAACCTGATGCTGCGGCGCGGCTACAGCTATTCCCTTGGCGTCTCCAATGCCGGGCAGTTGGAAATGGGGCTGCTGTTCGTCTGTTATCAGGCCGATCTGGAGAAAGGCTTCCTGACGGTGCAAAAAAGGCTGAACGGCGAAGCGTTGGAGGAATACATCAAGCCGATTGGCGGCGGATATTTCTTCGTGCTGCCGGGCGTGAAAGAGAACGGTGACTATCTGGCCAGCGGCCTGCTTAAGGCCTGAACCCGGAATGACGAGGCGGGATCGCCTGCCTCGTTTTACTTTGTTTTGCCTGCCGTACGGAAGATTGAGCGTCGAAACTCAATTCAACACCTGGCCTATGGATTAAAAAGCACGCACCGCGTGTGCTTTTGTGGTGTGCAAAATTTAATCAGGAAACCAAAGTGTCATTCGCACTGTTTAATTATAATTTATTGATATTTATAGATTATAAATTCTTGTGGAATGACGTGTCGTGCGTGATATAGTGTTTTAGCGATAACTAAAAACAAAAAATATAAATTTTTTTACATTTTAGTAACGCGACAGGATTGAATGTCATTATACTGTAATCATCTGGCGGTAGTTTTCACACGGTGCACAGCTTGAAGCTGTAAATATCACTGCGGGGATCGCTAATGGTAAAGTCCTTGGTTGGGCTGGAAAGAAAAAATAACACATCTCCCCTGATTTCTCGTTGTAACGAGGGTTCTCTCTCCGACTCTCTTTTACCGGCAACTCCGCACTCTTACCGCTACCGAATCTCACCACTTTTTACTCCACGTTTATTGATGCAGTCCGCGTTGTCCCGTGAAAAAACGGCGCTTAAGCGTTGCCGTCAATTCACATTGTCCCTTGGCTCTTATTGGCTCGGAGGAGGCCAAAACCTAATACGTGTGTGAAACATAATCGCACGGCCTGGCCGTTGCGGTAGGTGAAACAAACTGTAAGGTGCCACTATGGGTAGACAGAAAGCAGTGATCAAAGCACGTCGTGAAGCGAAACGCGTTATTCGTCGTGACGCTCGTAGTCATCGCCAGCTGGAAGAAGAGTCTGTGACCTCGCTGGTGCAAATGGGGGGAGTCGAGTCTATCGGCATGGCGCGAGACAAGCGCGATAGCTCACCCATCGAGGCTAGAACCGAAGCTCAGGGTCATTACTTATCAGCCATAGAGAATAAGCAGCTGATCTTCGCCACCGGCGAAGCCGGCTGTGGCAAAACATTCATCAGCGCCGCCAAGGCGGCGGAGGCGCTGATCCATAAAGAGGTGGATCGGATTATCGTTACCCGTCCTGTTTTGCAGGCGGATGAAGACCTCGGCTTCTTGCCGGGTGATATCTCCGAGAAATTCGCGCCTTATTTCCGCCCGGTGTATGACATTCTGGTGCGCCGTTTGGGTTCCTCCTTTATGCAGTACTGCCTGCGGCCGGAAATCGGCAAGGTAGAGATTGCGCCGTTCGCTTATATGCGCGGACGCACCTTCGAAAATGCGGTCGTTATCCTGGATGAAGCCCAGAACGTGACCGCCAGCCAGATGAAAATGTTCCTGACCCGCCTGGGAGAAAACGTGACGGTTATCGTTAACGGTGACGTGACCCAGTGCGACCTGCCGCGCGGCGTGAAATCCGGCCTCAGCGATGCCCTGGAACGCTTCGAAGAGGACGAGATGATCGGCGTTATCCGCTTTGAAAAACAGGACTGCGTACGCTCCGCTTTGTGCCAGCGCACGCTCAACGCTTACAGTTAACCTATCCGCTAATGGAAAGGCCGCTTCGGCGGCCTTTTTTATCTCCGCAATTTCCTCTCTCGTTTAACCTTTGTGTAAATTATTGTGGTTTTCTGTATAGATTTTCGTTGAGTTAGCGTTAATGATTAATGGGTTCCAGATTGGCGCGCAATTTGCCTGTGCCGCCAAAAGGACATTATCTGGGGTGTGCGCCGCGCGGCGCATAGCGTGTGGGTTCCTTGATGCGATTCAAACATGAAATACATCATTCTGATTTTGCTTATTTTATGCGTCGTCTATGTGCATTACCGCGGACGGGTGCGCTACAACGTGTGGCGACAGCTGTCTGACCATTCCACTTTTACCGCACCGTTGAACGTTTTCATGTATCTGTTTTCCCGTGTGCCGACTACGCCGTACCTGAAGCCGGAGCAGTTCCCTGAGTTGGCGGTACTGCGGGAGAACTGGGAAACCATCCGCGACGAAGGACAGAAGCTGATGGAGATCCAGCAGATCAAGGCGTCCGATCAATTCAACGACGCCGGTTTCAACTCATTCTTCAAGACTGGTTGGAAACGCTTTTATCTTAAATGGTATGAAGACAGCCATCCTTCCGCCATGACCCTGTGCCCGCAGACCACGGAACTGCTGCGCAGCCTGCCTTCGGTCAAGGCGGCGATGTTCGCCGAACTGCCGGACGGCAGCCGGTTGCCGCGCCACCGCGATCCTTACGCCGGTTCGCTGCGTTATCACCTGGGGCTGATTACTCCCAACGATGACCGCTGCTTCATTGAGGTGGACGGCGAACGCTACAGCTGGCGCGACGGTGAAGGCGTGATGTTCGATGAAACCTATCTGCACTATGCGGAAAATCAGAGCGGGCAGAATCGTCTGATCCTGTTCTGCGACATCGAACGGCCGATGCGCTACCGCTGGGCACAGGCGGTTAACCACTGGCTGGGGCGCAATCTGATGAGCGCCGCCACCGCGCCGAACGAAGAGGGCGATCGTACCGGCGGCGTCAACAAGATGTTCAAATACATCTATGCGATACGCCGGGTGGGGAAACGCTTGAAGGCCTGGAACCGCACCGGTTATTACATCATCAAGTGGATTTTGTTCGGGGGGATCGCCGCGGCGATATTCTTCTCGGTATAACGAAGGCAGGGGCGCACAGAGTGCGCCCCTTTTTGATCAGGCGAAGATAGTCATCATGTAGGCGGCGAACAGCGCCAGGTGGGCGGTGCCGTTCAGCACGTTGGTGCGGCCGGTCGAGAACGACAGCTGGCACAGCAGCAGCACCGTCAGCATCACCACGATATGCGGCGTTTGCAGGCCGAAGATCAGCGTCTGCCCGGTCAGGGTGGCGATGATGGTCACCGCCGGCACGGTCAGGGAGATGGTCGCCAGCACCGAACCGAAGAACAGGTTCATGGCGCGTTGCACCTGATTGTTCAACACGGCGCGCAGCGCGCCCAGACCTTCCGGCGACAGGATCAACAGCGCCACCAGGAAACCGGTGAACTGCGCCGGTGCATTCATCTTGGTCAGCAGGCCTTCCAGCGGATTGGCGTTGAACTTGGTGACGGCGATCACTGCGATTAGGTGCACGATGAGCCAGGCGGCGTGCCAGGCGCTGCTGTGCGAAGAGGGCTTGCCGTGATGCGGATCGCCATCGTCGTCTTCATGCTCGTACACGAACAGGCTCTGATGGGTTTTGGTCTGGATCACCAGGAACACGCCATACATGGCGGCGGAGATCAACGCCACCAGCAGCGCTTGCCCGGTGCTGAAGTTGCCGCCAGGCAGCGCGCTCGGGAACACCAGCACGATCACCGCCAACGGGAAAATCGCCATCAGATACTGTTTGATGCCGCCGAGGTTGACGTACTGGGTGGCGAACTTGCGCCCGCCGAGCAGCAGCGCGAAACCGACCAGGCCGGCGGAAACGATCATAATGATGGAATACAGCGTGTCGCGCATCAGCGCCGGTGCGGCGTCGCCGGTGGCCATCAGCGCGGAAATCAGGCTGACCTCGAGGATCACCACCGACAAACTGAGGATCAGCGAGCCGTAGGGTTCGCCCAATCGGTGGGCCAGCACGTCGGCGTGGCGCACCACGCTGAAGGCGCTGCTGAGGATCCCCACCAGCGCGAGAATATTGATGCCGACGATTAGCGGAAAGTTATCGGTGCTACCCCATAGATTTAGCACTACCAACGCGGCGATAGGGAAGATCAGAGAGTATTCGGTGTGGCGAGATTTGGTGGATCGGCCAGGATCGTGTTGCGACTTCATGAGGGTGGCACTCCTTCTCAAACAGCGTAGCCCGTCAGCGCCGGTTGCCGTGATACGGCAACTCTGCGTTTCCAGTAGGTATTTTATATTAGGATACACCCACGGCGCCGGTGTGATGTTGTTTTTATCTGAGAAAGCAATTGCTTGCTTTATGTGATCAGGGTAGCAAAAAAACCGCACGGGGTGCGGTTTTATTTACTTACTTTTACGCAATAACGCCAAGTTTTAACGTTAGATTTGAGAAAAGTGATGTTTACTTGTTTAGTACTCGGTTAATCAAGGAAAATGAGACGATCAGTCGTCAATATTATCCATGATTTCATGCCGTTTATTGTGGTAACCCTCTTCATTTAGCCCCTCACGCCAGTAAGGCACAGCATAAAGACGATTACGATCGCATTGACGTTCACGGCGTAGGTAGCGGCGCAGCTCTACCACCAGGCGATCTTCACCGGCGAGCCAGAAGTGGGTATCGCTCTGCGGCACGGATTGCGCGCGGAACCGAGCGACCAATTCGTCGGTTTTCTCTGTGCCGCCGACAACCCAATTCACCTCAACGCCGGCAGGCTTTTTCAGGTCAATGACGTCAGCGTTGCTGTCGACGCGGACGAAAGCGCGTCCGGCGCTGTGCGGCGGCAGGTTTTCCAACAGCGCGGCCAGCGCAGGCAGTGAGGAGGGATCGCCCGCCAGGGAGTAGAAATCGGCGGCCGGCAGCATCGGTTTGGGGCCGCCTGGGTTGCTGATGCCGATTTTATCGCCGGCTTTCGCCTGGCGCGCAAAGTCGACCGCCGGGCCCTGATGGTCATGAATGGCGAACTCGATGTCCACTTCCGCCAGTTCCGGGCGCACGGCGCGGATGGAATAGGTGCGCACGATCGGGCGTACGGCATCTGCGGCCCAACGCGGGCCGTTTTCGGTCAGCGTCGGCAGGTCCGGCTGCGTCTGGCCGGCGAGCGGCAAAAAGACTTTGATGTGTGCAGCGGCGGCATTGGCCGGGTAGTAACGCAGATCGGGGGCGGTAAAGGTAATGCGGCGCAGGTGCGGCGTAATGTCCTGTACGCGGCTGACGGCGATCAGGTAGGGGGCGCGTGAGCGAGGGGCTTCGGTAGTCACGGGGATCTCCTTATAGTTCGTTTGGCGGTGATTATAACATGTCGTTTGATAATGAGAATTGTTTGCTAATTGAGACGAAACCGCATGTGGGCTAGGCTTAAGGTTCACTCATCCTGAAAGGGGAGGCCATATGCCCTACCACAGCACGAACGACTTGCCGGACAATGTGAAGCATGTGCTGCCGGAACATGCGCAGGCGATCTATAAAGAAGCGTTCAACAGCGCCTGGCAACAATACCGCGATCCCGATGACCGGCGCGGTGACGACAGCCGGGAAGAGACGGCGCATAAGGTGGCTTGGGCGGCGGTCAAGCAAAGCTATCGTAAGGGCGATGACGAACGTTGGCATAAAAAGTAACGAATTATCACGCAGTAAAAATCGCGCAGACATTATGTGGAGCCCGGCAATTAATATTATTGCTGCTCAGTACAAATACTTTTTCACTTTAACGCCGCTTTGTAACTTGATTGCACGTCAGGAAAAGAATAAGGTCATTCTTATAAGGCGCGGTGATTGAATTAATAAAAATCCGCAGCCGAAAATAAAACATCAAAGGTTCAGCAGTGGCGAGGGAAGGCGAGAAATCGTATTCCCGGGAGGTAATATCAGTGTTAACGCGAGATTTTCTGCAAAAAGCGGATTGCAAAACTGCATTCGGCGCTATTGAGGAGTCGTTGTTGCTGACGCCTGAACAGCGTGCAGCCTCGTTGGATTGCACCTTATCGCGCCGGCCGGGTCACAGCCCCGTATGGATATTCGGTTACGGTTCGCTGATGTGGAACCCGGTTTTCGAATCGGAAGAAGTGCGGCCGGCCAAGCTGCAGGGTTGGCACCGGGCGTTCTGTATGCGCTTGACCGCCGGGCGCGGCACGCTGCATCAGCCGGGGCGCATGCTGGCGTTGAAGGCCGGCGGCCACACTACGGGCCTGGCCTTTCGCTTGCCGGAAAGCAAACTGCGTGAAGAGTTGGAGCTGCTTTGGAAGCGCGAAATGGTGACCGATTGCTACGTGCCGACCTGGTGCGAGCTGGAGTTGGATGGCGGCGAGAAGGTTACTGCGTTGGTATTCGTGATGAACCCGCAGCATCCGCTGTTTGAAGAAGACACCAGCTACCAGGTGATCGCGCCATTGATCGCCAGCGCCAGCGGCCCGCTGGGCACCAACGCGCAATATCTGTTTGCGCTGGATAACGAGTTGAAGCACCACGGCATGCAGGATGATTGCATCGGCGATCTGGTGCGCTGCGTGCAGCAATGGCTGCAGCAGAACCGCCCCGGCGGCATCGGCAGTGAGGCCACCGCCTGAGGCTGCTGCGGGAATGCGAACGGTGAGGGGCTCAGCATGCTGAGCCCTTTTTTATATCTAATGCCTATATTTAATAACTTTAATTTGCACAGTGATTGAAGGCATGTTTTTATTGTGGTTATCTATCCCTTTATTTTTAAAGTCATTCGCTGTTTTTTGTCAGTTTCCCATCCCCAATGCGAAGCAGAATGATCGACTTAGTATTAAATTGCATAAGTAAAGGTTATTTCTTATTTGTTCAGCCCCGCGGGACTCCGTATCAATATGGCTAACGCTACTGGAAGAAACAGGGAGACGGGGATGAACTTTCAACAATTAAAAATTATTCGTGAATCGGCGCGCTGCAACTACAACCTGACCGAGGTCGCCAATACGTTATTTACCTCGCAGTCCGGCGTCAGTCGGCATATTCGCGAGCTGGAAGAAGAGCTGGGCATCGAAATATTCATTCGCCGGGGCAAACGGCTGCTGGGCATGACCGAGCCCGGCAAAGAGCTGCTGGTGGTGGCGGAGCGCATTCTCAACGACGCCAATAACATCCGTCGCCTGGCGGATGTCTTCAGCAGCAACGACTCGGGCCAGCTGCATATCGCGACGACGCACACCCAGGCGCGCTATAGCCTGCCGGGGGTGATCAAAGAGTTTCGCGCGCTTTATCCGCGGGTGCGGGTGGTGCTCAATCAGGGCAGCCCTGAAGAGATCGTCTCGATGTTGGCCGCCGGCGAAGCCGATATCGGCATTGCCAGCGAACGGCTGATGAGCGACGAATCGCTGGCGTCGTTCCCATATTACCGCTGGCATCACACCATTCTGGTGCCGGAAGGGCACGAGTTGACGCGTCAGCCGCAGGTGACGCTGGAGATGCTCAGCACTTTGCCGCTGATCACTTACCGGCAGGGCATTACCGGGCGCGCGAAGCTGGATGCGGCGTTCAAAGCGGCGGGCCTGACCCCGGACATCGCGCTCAGCGCACAAGACTCCGACGTGATTAAAACCTATGTCGAACTGGGATTGGGCGTGGGCGTGCTGGCGGACATGTCGTATGAAAAAGAGCGCGATCGCGGGTTGGTCAGCCTCAACGCCGAGCATTTGTTTGAACCCAATACGGTATGGCTGGGCCTGAAACGCAGCCAGCTGCAGCGCAACTATGCCTGGCGCTTTATCCAACTGTGCAACCCGACGCTGTCGCTGACCGAAATCAAAGACAAGGTCTTCTCGTCGCAGCTGGACGCGGTGATTGATTACCAGATTTAACCGATAAGCGGCAGGCAATTCCTGCCGCGCATTCTGCATTGCCCGCCTAATAATCAAAACCCCATCTATATACATAAAAAGAATATCTATAGTGATTTAAGTACCTTCAGCTGCCGATCGCGCTCGCATACACTCGAAAAATTATTATAAATTCCATCCGCTTGGAGAGTTTCAGATGAAAGCGCTCGTTCCTTCTTTGCTGTTTTTGGCCGTGGCGGCCAGCGTTAACGCACAGGCGGCGACGCCGGCCAACACGTTGGTGATCGCACAGTCTATCGATGACGTGGTCAGCTTTGACCCGGCCCAGGGATTTGAGTTAACCACGGTGCAGTCGTTCAACAGCCTGTATCAACGTTTGATCCAGTCCGATCCGCACAACCCCATCGATCTCAAGCCGACTCTGGCCAGCAGTTGGCAGGCCGGCGCCGATAACCGCAGCCTGACTTTCAGCCTGCGCCCGGACGCTAAATTCGCCAGCGGTAACCCGCTGCGGCCGGAGGACGTGATCTTTTCGCTTTCACGGGTGGTGAAATTGAATCTGGAGCCGTCGTTTATCCTGACGCAGCTGGGCTGGAACGCGAAGAACGTGGATCAACACCTGACCAAGGTGGATGACCATACGGTAAAAATCAGCTGGGATGAAAACGTCAGCCCGGCCTTCGTGCTCAGCCTGCTGTCGGCGCCGGTATCCTCGATTGTCGACGCCAAAGAGGCGCTGGCGCACCAGCAGGGCGACGATCTGGGGCACCAATGGTTGAACAGCCATTCCGCCGGCAGCGGCCCTTACAAAATTCGCACCTATGTGCCGCACGAAGTGGTGGTGCTGGACGCGAACCCCGGGTCGCCGGAAGGGGCGCCGACGTTGAAAACCATCCTGATCAAAAACGTGCCCGATCCGGCCGCGCGCCGTTTGCTGATTGAGCAGGGCGATGCCGATATCGCCCGCAACCTGGGGGCGGACCAGATGGCGGCCCTGAAGGGCAAGCCGGGCGTCAAACCGTTGGCCATTCCTTACGCCTCGCTTTATTACCTGCAGTTCAACGCCAAGGCGTCGCCGGTGCTCGGCAACCCGGCGTTTTGGGAGGCGGCGCGCTGGCTGTTCGATTACCAAGGCATCGCCGACGATCTGCTGAAAGGGCAGTTCCAGAGCCATCAGGCATTCCTGCCGGACGGTTATCTGGGCGCGCTCAAGGATCAGCCGTACAGCTTCAATCCACAGAAAGCCAAAGAAATACTGGCCAAAGCGGGGCTGAGCAACGTCAGTTTCCGTCTGGACGTCAACAACCAGCCGCCGTATCTGGATATCGCTCAGGCGCTGCAGGCCAGTTTTGCTCAGGGCGGCGTGAAGGTCGAACTGGTGCCGGGCATCAGCTCACAGGTCTCCACCAAGGTGAAAGCGCTTAACTACGATGCGACGCTGACCTCCTGGGGGCCGGATTACTTCGATCCTAACACCAACGCGGCCGCCTTTGCCTACAACCCTGAGGACGGCAGCAAGACACTGGCCTGGCGAGCCAACTGGCAGATCCCGGCGCTGAGCAAGTTGACGCTGGCCGCCACTGCAGAAAACGACACCGCCAAACGGGTGGCCGACTACCAGCAACTGCAGAAAGAGGTGCAGCAGAGCTCGCCGTTTGTCATCGGCCTGCAGGCGCGCAGCCTGATTGCGGTGCGTGACAACCTTAAGGGCTATGTGCAGGGCATCAACCCTGACATGGTGTTCTACAGCAAGGTCAGCAAGTAATGGCTGCTGACCTGTCCGCCAGCGCCGGGGCGGCCCGGCGGTATTGGCGCAGGGGCGGGCGGCTGCTCGGCGGCGCGCTGTCGCTGGCGTTAACGCTGCTCGGTCTGCTGCTGTTCACCTTCATGCTGTCGCACCTGGCGCCGATCGATCCGGCGCTGCAGGTGGCGGGCGATCACGCCAGCGAAGCCACCTATGCGCAGGTGCGGCACGAGCTGGGGCTGGATCAGCCTCTGCCGGTGCAATTTTGGCGCTATCTGGTGCACCTGGCGCATGGCGATCTGGGCATTTCGCGCATCACCGCCCAGCCGGTGTTGAGCGATCTGCTGCGTACCTTCCCGGCGACGGTGGAACTGGCCACCTGCGCCATTATCCTCGGCGCTCTCGGCGGCATTACGCTGGCGTTTCTGGCGGTGCTCAAACCGGGCAGTTGGCTGGATAACGCGGCGCGCTTGCTGTCGCTGATCGGTTATTCGGTGCCGATTTTCTGGTTGAGCCTGCTCGGGCTACTGCTGTTCTACGCCACGCTGCACTGGTCGGCGGGGCCGGGGCGGCTGGATGACATTTACTTGTACAGCATGGAGCCGCGTACGGGTTTCGTGTTGATTGACAGCTGGCTGTCCGGCGATCGCGAAATGTTCTACAACGCCATCAGCCACCTGTGGCTGCCGGTGGTGGCGCTGGCGCTGCTGTCGATGGCGGGTATCACCCGGCTGCTGCGCGCGGCGATGCTGGAAGAATGCAACAAGGAATACGTGACGCTGGCGCGCTCCAAGGGCGCCGGCCGCCTGCGCATTCTGCTGCGTCATGTGTTCCCCAACGTGCTGGGCACGCTGATCACCGTACTGTCTCTCTCCTACGCCAGCCTGCTCGAGGGCGCGGTATTGACCGAAACGGTGTTCGCCTGGCCCGGCGTCGGGCGTTACCTGACCTCGGCGCTGTTTGCCGCCGACACGCCGGCGATCCTCGGCGCCACGCTGCTGATCGGCACCTGTTTCGTGCTGTTGAATGCGCTGGCTGACGCCTTGACCTATTTAGTGGATCCGCGAACCCGATGAGCCAATATCTCTCTGAACACGAACCGCAAAGCGAGCCGGCCGTCGGTTACCGCCGCGGTCGGCGCCTGACCACGCTGACGCTGGGCGCGGCGCTGGTGGCGATCCTGATCGTCACCGCGCTGCTGGCTCCGTGGCTGGCGCCTTTCGATCCCAATCTGCAGCATATCGAGCTGCGGTTACTGCCGCCTTCCGCCGCACATTGGCTGGGCACCGACGGCTTCGGCCGCGACTTGCTCTCCCGCGTGATTTACGGCGCACGGCCGACGTTGATCCTGGTGTCGTTGATTCTGGTGTTGACCATTCCCATTGGTCTGCTGGTCGGCATTTGCGCCGGTTATCTCGGCGGCTGGGTAGAGCGTATTTTGATGCGTCTGACCGACATTTTCCTGTCGTTGCCGAGCCTGGTGATCGCGCTGGCGTTCGTGGCGGTCATGGGGCCGGGGCTGATGAACGGCGCGCTGGCGTTGGCATTGACCAGCTGGCCGGCCTTTGCCCGCCAAGCGCGGGCCGAAACCCTGGCGCTGCGCCGCAGCGACTACCTGGCGGCAGCGCGCATGCAGGGCATCAACGGGCTGCGGCTGATGGTCGGCCACATTTTGCCTTTATGTCTGCCGAGCGCGGTGGTGCGCGCGGCGTTGAGTCTGGGCGGCATCATCTTGTCCGCCGCCGGTCTGGGGTTCCTCGGCATGGGCGTCGCGCCGCCGACCGCCGAATGGGGATCGATGGTGGCCGAAGGCAGTAAAGTGATTTTCGACCAATGGTGGGTCGCCGCCGCACCGGGCGGGGCGATCCTGTTCGCCAGCCTGGCGTTTAACCTGCTGGGCGATGGCCTGCGCGACAAAATGGATCCTCGTCATGGGCACTGATAACACCTTATTGACCGTTGAACGTTTGGCGATCGGCGTGCCGGGGCCGCAGCCGGTGGCGCTGGTGAAGAATATTTCGTTCAGCATGGGGCGGGAGCGACTGGCGCTGGTCGGTGAGTCCGGCTCCGGCAAATCGTTGACCGCGCGTGCGCTGATGGGGCTATTGCCGCCGCCGTTGCAGCTGCAGGCGCAGCGCCTGACGTTGGGCGATGAAGACTTGACGCGCCTGAGCGAACGCCAGTGGAGCCGCCTGCGCGGCGACCGGGTGGCGATGGTGATGCAAGATCCCAAACATGCGCTGAATCCCAATCAGCCGATCGGCCGTCAGGTGGAGGAACCGCTGGTGCTGCATGCCAAGCTAAGCCGCGCCGAGCGGCGTGAAAAAGTGCTGGATATGTTGGCGGCGGTGGGTTTGCCCGATCCGGCGGCGCTGTGCGGCCGTTATCCGCATCAGCTCTCCGGCGGGATGGGGCAGCGGGTGATGCTGGCCATTGCGTTGATCAACGATCCGCAGCTGTTGATTGCCGATGAACCCACGTCGGCGCTGGATCACCAGATGCGCGATCAGGTGCTGCAACTGATAGACAATCTGGTGGCGCAACGCAACATGGGGCTGATCCTGATCAGCCACGATTTGCAGCAGGTGGCGCACCACTGCGAGCGGGTGCTGGTGATGTACAAAGGCGAGCTGTTGGATCAACTGCCGGCAGCAGAGCTGGCGCAGGCCACGCACCCTTATACTCGCACGCTGTGGGCGTGTCGGCCGAGCCGCGAGACGCGCGGCAAACCGCTGCCGGTACTGGACCGCGCGCTGTTGGAGACGTTGAAATGAGCGTAATTGCACTGGAGAACCTCAGCGTCAGTCACCGTCAGGGCTATGAACAGCGCACCGTGGTGCACGACGTTAACCTGCGCATCGAACCGGGCGAGTGTTTCGGCCTGGTGGGGCCTTCCGGCTGCGGCAAGTCCTCGTTGCTGTGGGTGCTGGCCGGGCTGAACGACAGCTGGCGCGGCGGTTTTGAACTGCTCGGGCGGCAGCTACAACCGGGGCAGGCATTTACCGGCGAACTGCGGCGCGAGGTGCAGATGGTGTTTCAAGATCCCTATGCTTCGCTACACCCTAAACACCGGCTGTTGCGTACGCTGTCGGAACCGCTAAAACTGCTGCAGGAAAGCGACATCGAACGCAAAATCGGCGCGGGCTTTCGCCAGGTGGGGTTGGATCCGCGCCTGCTGGATCGCTATCCGCATCAGCTGTCGGGCGGGCAGCGGCAGCGCGTGGCGATCGTGCGCGCATTGCTGCTGCGGCCGAAGCTGTTGCTGCTGGATGAGCCGACCTCGGCGCTGGACATGTCGGTGCAGGCGGAAATCCTTAACCTGCTTAACGAGCTGAAACAGGCGGGCGAACTGACTATGGTGCTGGTCAGCCACGATGCGGACGTGATTGACCACATGTGCGATCGTTCGGTGGCAATGGCGCACGGCCGCATCATCGTTTGACCCTATGCCCGCCAACGTGGCGGGCATATCCATCTTGGTAATAAATAAAGCAATTTATCGTCGTTCTTCTGTTAATTCTTACCCTCTACACTCGTCAAACAGCGCAACCGCGTGATTGTGGAGAGTGTATCGATGAAACGGTTAATCCCAACCTTGTTGTATGGCGCGCTGGCGGCCGCTTTCGGTGCGCAGGCCGCCACCCCGCAGGATACCTTGGTGGTGGTCAGTTCGCTGGAGGGCATTATCAGCCTCGATCCGGCGGAGAGCTTTGAAACCGTCAGCTCGGCCAATCTGGTCAACCTCTATCAGCGCCTGGTGGCGCCGGATCGCGCCGCGCCGCAAAAGCTGGCGCCGGACGCCGCAGGCAGTTGGCAGGCGGGCGCCGATGGCCACAGCCTGACCTTTACCCTGAAACCGCAGCAACGTTTTGCTTCCGGCAATCCGCTGCGGCCTGAAGACGTGATTTTCTCGCTGGTGCGTGCGGTAAAGCTGAACAAGGCGCCGTCGTTTATTCTCGGTGAGTTTGGCTGGACGCCGGATAACGTTGAGCAGCAGCTGAAGAAGGTGGGGGATAACCAGGTGCAACTCACTTGGCCCGCCAACATCGGCAGCGAGCTGGCGCTGCGGCTGCTGACGGCGAACGTGGCTTCGATCGTGGATGAGAAGCTGCTGAACGAGCACGCGCAGCAGGGGGACTACGGTAACGCCTGGCTGCGCAGCCATTCCGCCGGCGGCGGCCCGTATCGGGTAAATAACTATGTGCCGCATGAGGCGCTGCTGTTTGGCCGCAACGATTACGCGCCGTCGCCGGCAAGGTTGAAAACGGTGCTATTCAAGAACGTCAGCGACGCCGGCACCCGCCGTTTGCTGTTGCTGAAGGGGGATGCCGACGTGGCCTACGATCTGGGCGCCGACCAGTTCGACTCGCTGCGCAACGCGCCGGGCGTGCGCATCGAACAGGCCGATGCGCCCCGGATCTATTACCTCGGTTTCAACACCGGCAGCAAAGACAATCCGGCGCTGGGCAATCCGGCGTTGTGGCAGGCCGCGCGCTGGCTGGTGGATTATCAGAGCATCGCCGAGCAGCTGCTGAAAGGGCAATATCGCGTGCATCAGGCCTTCTTGCCGCAGGGATTGGACGGCGCGCTCGACGATCGGCCATTTAAGCTCGACGTAGACAAAGCCAAACAGATCCTGCGCGAGGCCGGCATCGCTGAAGGTACGCGCATCGATCTTATCGTCATCAACCAACCGCCGTATACCGACATCGCGCAGGCGCTGCAGGCCAGTTTTGCGCAGGCCGGACTGCGGTTGGATATCCATCCGGTGGTGGAAAGCGATCTGTGGGGCAAGATGCGCGGCCGCGATTTTCAGGCGATCTTCACCTACTGGGGCGCCGACTACCTGGATCCGAACACCAACGCCAGTGCCTTTGCTTACAACGTGTCAGGCGGGCCGAAAACCTTGGCCTGGCGCACCCAGTGGGGCATTCCCGCCATCAGCGCGGAAACGCGTGCCGCGGCTGCGGAAGGGAATAGCGCCGCGCGCAGCGCACGCTACGTCACGTTGCAACGGGAATTACAGGCCAGTTCGCCCTATGTGGTGGCGCTGCAGGGGCAAACGCTGGTGGCATTGCGGGACAATGTCGAAGGTGCCCGGCTGGATATCGCCAACAGCATGTTGTATCTGGATCGGGTCAGTAAGTGACGGCAACGCCGTGCGCCTGGCCGAGCTTTCTGTCGCGCCATAGGCCGACAGCGCGTGAAATCGCTTGCTGTTGCCACCACGAATCGTGAAATGTTGTGTCAGGGTGAAATAAAATGAAATTTCATAACGTGCTCATATGACGGTGATAGATTGGCTTCGAAAGGCGGCGTTGTTTACGCCTTTCACCGCGGTCGTCCGCAATGATGCGGACACATCACGTCAGGAGAGATTATGGACAATAACGAAAAGGCTTCAGCAGCGCGCGCAGCAACCTTGCTTGCCACCGGTGAGGTGGTTACGCCGGAACAGTTTTATCAGGACAGCGACGGAAGCAACTGGGGGCCGGCGATCAACAAAGCGGCGGCGGCGGCGCTGCAAGCCGGCGGTACGTTGTCCCTGGGGAAGCGGGTGTATACGGTAGCCGGACACGTACTCATTCAGACGACAACGGACATCTACGGCGGCATCGGTTTACGGGTGGTCGGATTGGGGCGGGCGACCAAAATTGTCAAGACGGCGGACAGCAGTTACACCAACGAGCAGGGCGAAACGAAGAAAGCGGTGATCGTGGTGAAAGGCTTCGCCAATCTGACGCTGCACGGCTTGACGTTGCGGGATGATACCGGCGTAGACGACACCCACGGCGTGTGGTTCAGCGACCGCAATATGACGAAGTTTGATATTCGCGACATTTACACCAAGGTCGGCGGTTATTCGCTGTTTGTCTCGGGCGACATGTTCATCAACTGGCTGGTGAACGTGCAGATGGAGGCAAACGCCAATCGACCGGGCGATGGGGTGCTGTGGATGGACAAGTCTGGCACCACCAATTTTATAGACGGCCTCTACGCCGCTCGCGCCAAGGGTACGGCGTTCAGAATTTCAGGGTTTTACTCTACTATCGGCTCGTTGGCTGCGGATGACTGCATCGGCGATATCTACTCTTTCAAAGATTTTAACGGCACGATCAATTCGTTGGGTTGCGAGAACCGCAACACGCGGCGCGCCGCCAATGTCAGCGTGCTGTCCACCAACTTTGCCCAAGGCACGATAGGCAATATCAATATCCAGGACGCGCAGAATGTGGAGAGCGGGGGCGTGTTGTGCCGATTCATCAACGAATCTCGTTGGGATATCGGTCAGTTGACTCTTTACAGCGGTTCTAAGACGCCTTTCCCGGTGGCGATCGCTGCCTGCAGCAACAATACCGAGGTAACCTTCAGTAACGTATACAACGGCGGCGTCCCGGTGGCCGGCAAAAGCACCGTCGATGTGACGTCGTTTTTAAGCGGGGTTGAAGCGATGTACAGTCTGGGCGAGCGGGGTATTGCCCCTTCCGCCTCCAGCAACCATTTGCCGCGCAATATATCGAAACAGCCATCGTGGACTTTTTTAGGCACCCTGACTGCGCCGGATCGGCAACCTACAACGCGCATTACTCTTCAACAGGGCGTAAGCACCAAGGTGCTGGCGTGCGATTTATATATCACGTTCGATCTGACCTCGCAGGCGACCGCCTTTGTCGTCAATAAAGGCAGCTATAGCGCGAAAGGCGCCTTTATGTTGCGGCGCACTGGGCCGTTGAGCTGCGAAATATATTACCGTGTCGAGAAAGATTTCGGCTTTGGCAGTTATCAGGTGCAGACTACACGCGGCAGCTACTGGCGGCCGGACGGCGTTTCGTTGAGCACGCCGCCCTCCGATGCGTTGGAAATCCGCAGCGATGAGGTGTTATCCACGACCAGACTCGCGGTGATCCAACCACTGGCCAATCCGACAACGGCCAGCACGGCGGAAGTGGCCGGATTGCTCAATCGGCTGATCGAGACACTGAAGAATTAACCGAATAACGCCGGCGCGTTCTGGCCGGCGTCCAGCAAGAGCAGCAACCAGCCGGCGGCCGCCAAGGCGATGCCGAAAGGCTGCGGCGTTCGCCAGGCGCGACGGTTGCGTCTGCCGCGCGCCAATGCCATGCCTAATCCGAACATTGCCGCCAGGCAGACCAGCAGCGGCAATATTGTCCAACCGAGCCAGGCGCCCAGCGCGGCCAACAGTTTGAAATCGCCCTGTCCGATGCCGTTACGCCGCCGCACCTGCCGATAAAGCGCGTTGAGCAGCCACAATGCCCCGTAACCGGCCACGGCGCCGAGAACCGCGTCGTCAAGCGTTGCCCAGCGAGCGTCAAGATTGCACAGCAGCCCGCCCCACAGCAGCGGCTGGGTTAGCCGGTCCGGCAGCCACCGGTGACGCCCGTCTAGCCAGGCCAGGGCGATCAGCAGTGCCGCGGCCGGCGGTAACCACAGCCGGTGTGCTGCCGGCAGGTCGAAGGGCAACGCCGTCAACGCCAAACCCAGGGCCGTTAGCAGCAGGCTGCGGCGGCGCAATCTCGGCGGGCTGGCGCGCACGGCCGCCGTTCGCTCCAAGCGGGTGATGAGCGCGAAGGCGACCAGACCCGCCGACAGCAGCGCGGTGAAAAACAGCGCGTGCCACAGTGAGGAAATAAACATCAAGGCTCCGCCAGTCGTGAAACAGATGTTTAAAATAACGGCAAAATGCATATTTCATCGGGGTGAAATGCGGTGGATTGTGAGGAATGCGCAGTCGTACGCATCGCCACTTTACGTATTGCAGAGTGATACAATGCCTTGCGCGGTGGCGCTCAGCAGTGGTGTGCTGTGCTTTTTATCGGCAAAATCGACGCTAAAATGCGGTGAATTCATTTGGCGGCGGGAATGGATCGGTAAATGGTGCAAGTGACGCTGTCACTGAAGCGCGATTGGGGTTTATCCTATTGTTTCTGCTCGTCAAGCCGTTAGGCTTTAAGAGAGAGGCGTCCCCGCCAGGCCGGGACGTAAGGTTTTTCAGATCTGCCGTGGGAAAGGCGGCAGCAAAGCAGTGGGTTGGCATGCTCCAGGAGGGAGGGAGGCCAACGGTGTCATGAAAGACGTGATTCAGGCAATACTTATCAAGACCAAAAAACGATTCTGGCGCCGACGCCAGACGGCGTGGCTGGCCGGGCCACTGGTGTGGCTGGCCGGCGCAGCGGCCGCGTGCGCCGAATCCCCGCCGGCGCCGGACAGCGTCATCTCTTCTGAACAGGCCGCCGCGGACCCGGCCGCGAATTTGCCGGAGTTGGGCGGTGCGCCCGACGATGCCGCGCGCGAGAAGCAGTGGGCCGAGATGGCCAAGCAACTCGGCGAAAAAGAGTTGAACAACGTTTCACGTCAACAGATGCGCAGCCGCGCCGAAGATTATTTGCTGGGCCAGGCGACCGGTGCGCTGCAGCAACAGGCGCAGGAGCTGTTGTCGCCGTTGGGTACCGCCAGGCTATCGCTGAAGATGAGCGGCGAGGGGGACTTTACCGGCAGCAACGGGCAGTTATTCAGCCCGCTGTACGACGTCGACGGATTGTTGACCTACAGCCAGATCGGCTGGCTGCAGCAAAGCGCCGGGGCGCTTGGCAATTTCGCGCTGGGGCAACGCTGGATCGCCGGCGACTGGCTGCTGGGGTACAACACGGCGCTCGACAGCGATTTTGCTCGGCAGCGCAATAGAGGCAGCGTCGGTGCGGAAGCCTGGGGGGATTATCTGCGTTTCTCCACCAACTATTACTACCCGCTGTCGGCGTTGTCGCAACAGCCCGGCGATGGGGTATTTTTCAGCCGTCCGGCGCGCGGTTACGACATCACGACGCAAGGTTATCTGCCGTTTTATCGCCAGATCGGCGGTTCGCTCAGTTATGAGCAGTATCTGGGCGATAATGTCGATCTGTTCGGCAGCGGCAAAAAACAAAGCGATCCGCGCGCGATGCAGCTGGGGCTCAATTACACTCCGGTGCCGCTGGTGACGATGAAGGCACTGCATAAGATTGGCGCGGGCGGGCAGAGCCAGGATCAGGTCGAACTGGCGCTGAGCTATCGGCTCGGGGTACCGCTGGTGAAGCAGATTTCGCCGGAGTATGTGGCGCAGGCCAAGTCGCTGCGCGGCAGCCGCTACGATCCTATCGAACGCAAGAACGTGCCGGTGCTGGAGTTCCGTCAGCGCAAGTCGCTGCAGGTGTTCCTGGCTACGCCGCCGTGGAGCCTGCAGGCGGGGGAAACCGTGCCGCTGGTGCTGGAAATCAAGGCGCTGAACGGCATCACTCACGTCAGTTGGCAGGGGGATACGCAGGCGCTGAGCCTGACGCCGCCGCACAACGCCAACGATCCGCAGGGCTGGACAGCGATCGTGCCGCCGTGGGACGACGCGCCGGACGCCGCCAACAGCTACCGGCTATCGGTCACGCTGGAGGATGATAAACAGCAGCGCGTGACGTCCAACTGGATAGAGCTGAAAGTGGCGCCGCCGCTGACGGCAACCGCCGGCGATGACGCGGGCCTGCCGCCGATCAAAACCCTGACGCCACCGCCGATCCCGGCGCAAACCGGGCCGCTGTACGGCGGCGATTAACCGTTTTTGCCCTGCAGCACCCATACGGCGGCCTCGACGCGGGATTTTAGCTTCATCTTTTTCAGCAGGTGTTTGACGTGTACCTTGACGGTGCTTTCAGTGATGGTCAGGCGACGGGCGATCAGCTTGTTTGGCAGCCCTTGGGCGATCAGCTTCAGGATATCTCGTTCCCGCGGCGTTAGTTGCTGAATATCACGATCGGCGCTGGGGCGGTTTTCCCGCAGGCTGGCGGCGAGGATCGGCGTCAGCGCTTCGCTCAGTACCATCTGCCCGGCTGCCGCCTGATGCAGCGCCTTCAGCAGATCCTCCGGCTCCATGTCTTTCAACAGATAGCCGTCGGCGCCGCGTTTGAGCGCGCTGACGACGTCATCTTCATGGTTGGACACGCTGAACACCACGATGCGCCCTGACAGGTCGGTTTGGCGCAGACGATCCAGCGTTTCCAGCCCGTTGATGCCGGGCATGTTCAGGTCGAGCAGGATCAGATCCGGATCGTGCTGCTCCGCCAGCGTGACCCCTTGTTCACCGTTGCTGGCTTCGGCAATGACCTGCAGACGAGCGTCCATGCCAATCAGCTGTTTTACGCCGTTGCGCAGCATCGGGTGGTCGTCGATCAGTAAGATGGTGGCGGCGGTGTCTGTCGTCATGGTGTCTCCGTTAGTCGATGGCGTGGTTATCTGGCGTGAAGCTGACCCGCACCTCAGTGCCGCCGCCGCTGCGCGGTAAAATGTCGCAGCGGCCGTGCAGGCTCTTGGCGCGATCGCGCATGATGATCAAGCCGTAATGGTCGGGGCGAGACGTCTCGGCCGGCAGGCCGCGTCCGTTGTCGCAGACGCTTAGGGTCACTTCGCCCCGTTTATTGATGACCTGAATGCTCACCTCACTGGCGGCGGCATGCTTAAGGATGTTGCTGAGCGCCTCGCGGGCGATCTGCAGCAGGTGAATGGCCTGATAGGCCGGAACCGTGCGTGGCCCCAGCTGGTAATCGAGGCTGATGGTCAGGCCCAGCTTGGGATTGAACTCCGCCACCGTCGATTGCAGCGCCGCCAGCAGGCCCGGTTCGGTCAGCTGCAGGCGGAAGGTGGTCAACAACTCGCGCAGCTGGCGATAGGCGCCGTTCAGCTCTTCACGCATCTGTTGCACCAGTGCCTGGCTGGCCGAAGAGAGCGTTTCGCCCTGCATCTGCAGACAGGCGATCTGCATTTTCAGGCAGGAGAGCGATTGGGCGATGGAGTCGTGCAGCTCGCGGGCGATCGCCGCCCGCTCCTCCATCAGCATCAGCTGCTGTTGGTGGTCGACCTGACGCTCGATGGCCAGCACGCTGGTCAGCTGTTCCACCAGGGTATTGATCAGTTGGCGATGTTCATCGTTCAGCGGTTGCTGCGGCGCATGCTGTGCCACGATCACGCCGTAGTCGCCGAGCTTGTCGCTCAGGCTCCAGCTCAGCGACGGATTGTCGGGATGCTGGCGGTGGCTGTCGTTCAGGCAGGCGCTGCACACCGGGTTATGGCAATGCTCCGGCCTTAGCGGTTGGTTGCCGCTCAGCTGCAGCAGCGGTTCCCGGCTGTCGTTTTCATACAGCCGCACCTGAATGGCGCGCAACGGCGTCAGGGTTTGCAGTTGGTTGAGCAGCGGCGTCAGGCGGCTGCACAACGGCTCGCTGGCGTGCAGCTGGCGGCTGGCGCGGTAGAGGAAGCTCAGCACCTGATTTTTCTGCTGCAGGTCGGCGGTCTTCTCGGCCACGCGCTGCTCCAGCCCACTGTAGGTCGCCGACAGCTCGTCGGACATGGTGTTCAATGCGCCGCCAAGCGACGCCATTTCATCCTGGTGGCCGCGTTGTGCATAGCGGCGGCTAAAATCGCCGCGGCCTACCGCCAAGGCCATCTCCACCAGTTGCCGCCACGGATGCAGCAACCGGCGCCGCAGGTAGCAGGTGGTGCCGAACAACAGCAGCAGGGTCAGCGCGATGAAGCCGGCCTGCACCAGCGTCACCATCAGCAGGCGGCGCTCGGTTTGCCTGTCGATATCCGAGACCAGCTTGTCCAGCAGCTGCACGAAGTGCGCCACCTGCGGGGCGGCATCGGCCGGGCGCTGCGCGCTGCGCAGGCGAGGTTGCAGAGTCTGTTGCCAGTAATCACGCAAGGCGTCGAACGGTTGGGTCAACCCTTCCTGCTCCACCGAACGCTGCAGATCGGGGCTGTTTTCGTCGCGCTCCAGTTCGCGGATCAACGTTTCATGCCGTTCATCCAGCGGCACCTGCGCCAGCAGTCGGTAGCTTTGCATACGCAGCGAGCCGGCTTTGTTGATGGCGTGCGCGTTGCCCTGAATGCTTTGCGACATCCAGGCGGAAATCCCCATGCCGGCCACGCCCAGAATGCCCGACAGCAACATCAGCAGGGCGACCTGATTCACGATCGAAAGCGGGGCCAACAGGCGTTTCATAAGCGCGGGTTCCTGGCATTTGGCGCCGATGAAGCTCAGGGGCGAAGGCGGCGACGAGGTAAATAAGTAACGATTCAGCCGTATTTTTGATTATCCCTGAGCATAACCCCATACCTCGAATGAAGTACCCATTAGTTTCCAGCAGGACGGTGAAGCGGTAAAAATGACGGAGTGATGCTTTCTAATGCATTGATTAAAAGTGATTTAATTTTTATTCGGGGTGTACCCCTAAGGGGATGAAGGCGCTATTTGTGCCGCCAACTACTTGCATTCGGGTTGATATACATCAACTTTGCCGCCGGGGCCGCCCCCTAGGGTGTGCGGAATGATCCCCCGTGTCTGAGGTTTTTATGTCGCAACTTGCAACGCCTTCATCAAAGAAAACCGGTGCGCTGATTCAGGACTGGCGTCCTGAAGACAGCGCCTTTTGGCAGCAGCGTGGCCATCGCATCGCCACCCGCAACCTGTGGATTTCCATTCCCTGCCTGCTGCTGGCCTTCTGCGTCTGGATGCTGTTCAGCGCCGTTGCGGTCAACCTGAACAAGGTCGGTTTCAACTTCACCACCGACCAACTGTTCCTGTTGACCGCGCTGCCGTCGGTCTCGGGCGCTATTTTACGCGTGCCGTATTCCTTCGTGATCCCGCTGTTTGGTGGCCGTCGCTGGACCGCCATCAGCACCTGCTTCCTGCTGGTGCCGTGCCTGTGGCTGGGGTTCGCGGTGCAGGACAGCAGCACGCCGTACAGCGTGTTCGTCATTATTTCCCTGCTGTGCGGTTTCGCCGGCGCGAACTTTGCCTCCAGCATGGCCAATATCAGCTTCTTCTTCCCGAAAGCGCGTCAGGGCGGTGCGTTGGGGCTCAACGGCGGTCTGGGAAATCTGGGCGTCAGCGTCATGCAACTGGTCGCGCCGCTGGCGATTTCTTTCAGCCTGTTTGGCCTGTTTGGCGGCACGGCGCAAAATCAGGCAGAGGGGGGGCAGCTGTGGCTGGAAAACGCCGCCTGGATCTGGGTACCGTTCCTGCTGGTTGCCACCCTGGCGGCCTGGTTCGGCATGAACGATCTGGCCGCGGCCAAGGCATCGCTGCGCCAGCAACTGCCGGTGCTCAAGCGTGGGCATTTATGGATGCTGAGTTTGCTGTACCTCGCGACCTTTGGTTCTTTCATCGGTTTCTCCGCCGGTTTCGCCATGCTGTCGAAGACGCAATTTCCGGACGTAGTGATCCTGCATTACGCCTTCTTTGGGCCATTCCTCGGTGCGCTGGCACGGCCAGTCGGCGGCGCGCTGTCTGACCGTTTCGGCGGCGTGCGGGTGACGTTGATCAACTTTGTAGTGATGGCCGTGTTCGCCGCGCTGTTGTTCCTGACCTTGCCGATGGCGGGTGAGGGCGGTTCGTTCATCGCCTTCTACGGTATCTTTATGGTGCTGTTTCTCACGGCGGGGCTGGGCAGCGGGTCGACTTTCCAAATGATCGCCGTCATTTTCCGTAAAATCACTGTCGATCGCGTGAAAGCGGCCGGCGGCAGCGACGAGAGCGCGCAGCGTGAAGCGGTGACGGACTCCGCCGCCGCATTGGGTTTTATCTCGGCGATCGGTGCCGCAGGCGGCTTCTTCATTCCCCAGGCATTCGGCACTTCGCTGGCGCTGACCGGTTCCCCGGCGGGGGCAATGAAAGTATTCCTGGTGTTCTATATCTTGTGTGTGGTCATCACTTGGGCGGTGTATGGCCGCAAGAAAAAGGCCTGAGTATCAAACGATTTTCTCAATCCCTCCCGACAGGGGAGGGATATTTCGCTCATTCCGAGTCATCTCTCCTCGCTCTCTCAGTGAAATTTTCTGCCTTTAGGTAAAATTCTCATCTCCGTTTGCCGTTTTTTTCTTTTTTTATAGTTATATCTCTCAATATGGGAATGTCTTCTCCCAAGCGTATTATATTATTTGCACGGTTTTTTCGTTTTGTTGAGAGTATTCTTACATTAAAAGATTAATGTCTTTCCCGCAGGTTAAATGAAATTTCTGGGAGGGTAAGGCATAATTAGTGCGATTGTTATAAAATCAGCAATAGGGTTTTGTCTTAGATGCTGCACGCGCCGTGTGGAATGTGTGACAGGGTTAAATCAGATAACTCTCATTCTGTTTTTTCCGGCTTTTTGTAGTCTATCTGACAATCCGATTAGGTGGAAAAACACAATGAACTCACGGAGAAGAATGAAATTTCACAATTTCATTCGGTTAACAACTGAACAGGGTTGTTATTTTTTTCTTTTTAAATCAATGAGGTGATCATTTGAACTTTACGGTAGTCATGAAGGAAATCCATGTTGCCAGCAGGGAAAAAGAGTCATTTGGATAAACGGAACATCCTTAATAAGGCCTAATGTAAAAAATGAAATCAGAAAATTTTTATAAAGGCCAATATCCGATGAATGCAACCTGTTGAGTTTACATTTAATTTCTTGAACATTTTTTGATATTTCTATACAAAGTGTGCAGGACAGGCACGCTAAGGAAATTAAAAGTGAATCTTGATAGAAGAATAAAGATTAGGAATCTCGATGTTCTGACTCCTGCCGGGGAGAAATTTCGTCTGCGTTGGAAGGAGTATCAAATTCTTTCGCTGCTTGTCGCCAGATCACCAGAACTGGTAACCCGAACGGAAATTATAGAAAATATCTGGAAAGGAACTTACTGCTCAGATTCAACGATAAATCAAACAATTAAATCTATTCGCCAAAAAATCAGCGACTCGGAACATACGCTTATCAGAACCATTCCTCGGCTGGGTTACAAGGTGGAAAATCAAGCGGCTTTTCACTTTATATCCGAGGATGAAGACTACGCTGATGATGATATATTAAATGGCGGTGAGGATATTGGCGTTAATATTCAAGCGGAACTTTCTGAAAGTGAAAGTGAGTCCCCTGAGGCACACGATGAAAAAATAGATAAGCCGCGTAAAACGACGCTTGTTGCAGCGCCTGTTGCAACGGTAGAACCCTCCCAGGAACCCACTCGTGATAAAAAGTCGGCGACGGTGCGCCGATTTTTCAGCATGCCCGCCAGTCGCGTAGTGAAATACCTGACGGCATTTGCTTCTTTGCTGGTTATTTCACATTTTTCATATGTGCTCGGCAACCAAACTCGCCCGCCGGTGATCAATGATATTCAGAACAATACGCGCGTCGTGTTGACGCTGACGTTGAATAACCCCCATACCAACAGCCCACAAACCCTGTTCTGCCTGTACCAGGGGGAGAGCATGGAGCAGGCGACCATCGAATGTGTCGACCCTAAGCAGGGGCAGCTTAAATTACCGGTAAAATATGAGACCTCTTCTACGCCGGGTAAAGGTCGGATTAATCTCATATTGCCGAATAAAACCTTGCAATATCAAGTTGCTTACGATGTTAAAAATTAGTGCTAAATGAGGTTTTATCTTTAGCGATAATTTTACATTTGATGAAATATTTTATTTCATTATTTGTTATTTGAAAGCCGGGTTCGATTTGTCCAGTCTGGAACTCATTACCTAACGCATATTAGCGTCCTGTTTCCATCGAGGTGACAGGAATAATGAGAACCTGCTGAGTGACAAATTATGGATAAGCGTAAAGTAGCTATTATCGGGGGTTCCGGTTTTATCGGAACACGCCTGGCGAAACGTCTCAGTGTGCGCGATGATCTGACGTTGGTCATCGTTGATAAACAACCTAGCGCACATTTTCCGGCGCTCTATCAGTATGGCGACGTGACGCAACCCGAGACCCTGCAAGAGCCGCTGGCGGGCTGCGACGCCATCATTAATCTGGCGGCGGAACATCAGGACAACGTCGATCCCATTTCGCTCTATTATCAGGTCAATGTAGAAGGTGCACGGCATGTCTGCATGACCGCCTCCGCGTTGAATATCCACCAAGTCATTTTCACTTCCTCGGTTGCCGTTTATGGGTTCGTCGAGCAGGAAACCGATGAAGGAGGGCGTTTCGATCCTTTCAATCATTACGGCAAATCCAAGCTCGAAGCGGAATACGTTTATGAAGCGTGGCGCAAGGCGGATAGCGCCAACAAATTGACCATCATTCGCCCGACGGTGGTATTCGGTGAAGGCAACCGCGGCAATGTGTATAACCTGTTCCGCCAGATCGCCAGCGGCCGATTCGTGATGATTGGCAGTGGCAATAATATGAAGTCGATGGCTTACGTTGAAAATATTGCCGCGCGGCTGGAGCATGCGTTGGACCAGCAGTCAAGTTATCAGGTCAGCAACTACGTCGATAAACCGGACTTTACGATGAATCAATTGGTCGACGTTATTTCCTCCTCGCTGGGCAGAGAAAATAAGACGATTCGCATTCCTTATGTGGTGGGAATATGCGGGGCGACCGCATTGGATGTCGTGAGTAAAATAAGTCGTAAAAAATTCCCAATCAGTCGCGTCAGAGTGCAGAAATTCTGCGCCAGAACGCAATTTAAAAGTAATGTGCAAAATAATTTCGTGGCGCCGGTTGAACTTGATTCGGCAATCGAAAGAACCATTAAACATGAGTTTTCTGATAGATAACTTAACCGCACGCTGACGTTATTTACTTATTTCCGCCGACAAGCGGATAAATCTGTATTTTTCAGGATTAATTCATGCTGACTTATATCCTGGCAGGATCAATTTTGTTTTTGTTAATAGCGCATTGGGAGCTGTAACTCAAGGGCGGTAGCGTGCTTATTCGCTGGAGGAACGATGTTATATCAACTGAGCGTGATATTTGTGCTGGCGGTAGCGTGGGTCCTTATTGCCCGCCGGGCCGCCTTAACGGTGGGATTAGTGGATAAGCCCAATGCGCGTAAGCAACATCTGGGACACATTCCGCTGGTCGGCGGTATCGCCGTGTACCTGACGCTGATGCTGATGACGCTGTGGCAACCCGCCTGGCTGCCTGACAGCACCGTCTATCTGCTGTGCATTACGGCGCTGGTGGTGTTGGGCGTGCTGGATGACCGCTTTGATCTGCCCGTGGCGCCACGCGTCATGGTGCAGGGAGGGATCGCGCTGGCGATGATGCTGGCGGCAGGGATGCAGCTTTCCTCATTGGGCTATGTTTGGGGGCATCAGGAAGTGATGCTCGGTTATGGCGCGTTGCTGCTCACGCCGCTGGCGGTATGGGGAGCGATCAACGCCTACAACATGGTGGATGGCATCGATGGGCAACTGGGCGCCTTGTCCTGCGTGACCTTCGTCGCGTTGGCTATCGTGTTCGGATTGGGCGGCAGGGAAGATCTGGCGCTGTGGTGCCTGGGCCTGATCGTCGCGCTGGCGGCCTATCTGTTGTTCAACCTGAGCCTGTTCGGCGCGCGCAACAAGATCTTTATGGGGGACGCCGGCAGCATGGTGATCGGCTTCAGCGTGCTGTGGCTGGTGTTGCTGGCGACGCAGGGGCCACAGGCGGTAATGCGTCCGGTCACCGCGCTGTGGCTGATCGCCATTCCTCTGATGGACATGGTGACTGTGATGGTGCGTCGCCTGTTGCGTCGCCAAAGCCCCTTCAAAGCGGGCCGCGATCATTTGCACCATATTCTGATGCGTCGCGGGCTCAATGCGCGTCAGGCGCTGGCGATGAGCACCATGCTGGCGGTGACGTTGGCCTGCATTGGCATTTGCAGTGAAGTGTTGCAGCTGCAGGAAAGCCAAATGTTGGTGGCGTTTCTGTTCTGTTTTTGCGGTTATTTCGTCATGTTGCGCGAACCGCGTCAGGCGACGGTGTTCAGCGATAATCCGACCGTCGGCCGTTAATCCCCTCACGGGCTGCGGCAGCAGCCCGTTTATCACGGTACTTCCATGAATTTTCATTTGCCTCTTTTGATGCCATTGGCCTTCACCTCCGCGCTGTTGAGTGGATGTACGGTGGTTCCCGGTTCACATTTACCGACCAGCGGAAAAGCCATCGTCGTGCAACAGGACGACGATTTCGATTTGAATGACCAGATACAGGTTTATCGCATGTCGCCGATGCTGCTGCAGAAAATGCGGCGCGTAGAACCGGTCGCCCGGCCGAACCCGGCGCTGGATCAGCGATTGCAGAGCTATCAATACCGCATCGGCGTCGGCGACGTGTTGAACGTCACCGTCTGGGATCACCCCGAGTTGACCACGCCGGCCGGGCAATACCGCAGCGCCAGCGACACCGGCAACTGGGTGCATGCGGATGGCACGATTTTTTATCCCTATATCGGGCGAGTGGCGGTAGTGGGCAAGACCGTCACCGAAGTGCGCAGCCTGATCGCCGGCCGTCTGGCGCAGTATGTGGAAAGCCCTCAGGTAGACGTCAGTATTGCCGCTTTCCGTTCGCAGAAGGCTTACGTGACCGGCGAAGTGAAAACCTCCGGCCAACAGGCGATCACCAACGTGCCGTTGACCATTCTGGATGCGATTAACGCCGCCGGCGGCCTGACGGACAACGCCGATTGGCGCAACGTGGTGCTGACCCATCAGGGCAAAGAGCGGGCTATCTCGCTGCAGGCGCTGATGCAGCGCGGCGACATCAGCCAGAACGCGCTGCTGCAGCCGGGCGACATCCTCTACATCCCGCGCAATGACGAATTGAAAGTGTTCGTGATGGGCGAGGTGGGCAAGCAAGCGACGCTGAAGATGGATCGCAGCGGCATGACCCTGACCGAGGCCCTCGGATCTTCCGAAGGGATCAGCCAGACGGTGGCGGATGCGACCGGGGTGTTCGTGATCCGGCCGAGCGGCGGTAAAACACCGCAGCGACTGGCGACGCTGTATCAGTTCGATCTCTCCGACGCCAGCGCGCTGGCGATGGGCGCTGAATTTCAGCTGCAACCTTACGACGTCGTGTACGTCACTGCGGCGCCGGTCGCGCGCTGGAACCGTTTGATCAGCCAGCTGGTGCCGACCATCAGCAGCTTTAACGATCTCAGCGAGGCGACCTTGCGCGTGCGCAACTGGTAACTCCGCAGGGTGAATAAGGAACAGAAGATGAAAAATAATGCGCTGTCCGTGATGGTGGCCGAACAAGACGAAAAGCTGGAGTGGGAACGCCTGATTGGGCCGCTGTGGGATAACCGCTGGCGGATCGCCGTCGTGACCGGCGTGGCAGGCATGTTGGGCGTCGCCTACGCCCTGTTGGCCACCCCGGTGTACCAGGCTACGGCGGTGGTGCAGGTGGAGAAGCAGCTGTCCGGCGATTCGCTGCTGCGTGAAACGTTGGACAGTTCAATGATGGGGCAAAATTCGGCGACACAGGATGAGGTGACGCTGGCTAAGTCGCGCTACGTGCTGGGAAAAACGGTGGACACCCTCGGTCTGACGGTGCGCGTCAGCCCGGACTATTTCCCTGTGTTCGGCAAAGGCTTTGCCCGCTTGAGCGGTGAAAAGCCGCCGGTGCTGAGCATTGCCACGCTGACGACGCCGGCGGACATGGAGGGCGAAGCGCTGACGCTGACGGTGCGCGATGGGCAGCATTACGAGCTGAGTTATGACGGCAGCAAACTGTTCAGCGGCGTGGTCGGGCAGCCGGTGGCGCAAGGCGGTTGGAACATGACCGTCTCGGCGCTGGACGCTTCGCCGGGCGCCAGCTTTACCGTGGTCAAAGTCGCGCGTCAAGAAGCGGTGGACGATCTGCGTAAATACCTGGACGTGGTGCCGAGTGGCAAGGACAGCGGCATCATGACCTTTACGCTGCCGAGCGAAGATCCGCAGAGCGCCGAGGCAATGCTGAAGAACATCACCGACAACTACCTGCAGCAGAACGTGGATCGCAAAACGGAAGAAGCTCAGCGAATGCTGGCGTTCCTGCAAGAGCAGCTGCCGCAAACGCAAACCTCGTTGAACAACGCCGAAACCCAACTTAATCAGTTCCGCCAGCAAAATGACTCGGTGGATCTGTCGCTTGAAGCCAAATCGGTGCTGGATACTCAAGTGCAGCTCGAGGCCCAGCTCAACGAGCTGACCTTCAAGGAAGCGGAAATCTCCAAACTCTACACCCGCGCGCACCCGGCTTACCGGGCGCTGCTGGAGAAGCGCGCCACGCTGGAGGCGGAAAAGGCACGGCTGGGTAAACAGGTGCAGACGTTGCCGAAAATGCAGCAGGAGATCCTGCGTCTTACCCGCGACGTGCAGGTGGATCAGCAGGTTTACATGCAGCTGATGAACAAGCAGCAGGAACTGAGCATCAGCAAGGCCGGCACGGTGGGCAATGTGCGCATCATCGACGAAGCGGAAACCGCGCTGCGGCCGATTAAGCCGCAAAAGATGCTGATCGTATTGTTGGCGCTGCTGCTTGGCGCCGGGGGCGGCGCCATCGTAGTGCTGCTGCGTGCGGCCTTCCATCGCGGCATCAATGACATCGATACCCTGGAGAAGCGGGGCATCAACGTCTACGCCACCGTGCCGCTGTCGCCGTGGCAGGTGAAGCGCAACCGCGAGCAACGTCAGCTGCTGCCAAGGTCCGGGGGGCGGCGCTTGCCGATCCTGGCGGTGGCCGAACCGACGGACCTGTCGGTGGAAGCGATCCGCAGCCTGCGCACCAGCCTGCATTTCGCCATGATGGAGGCCAAGAACAACATTCTGATGGTCTCCGGCGCCAGCCCGGAAAGCGGCAAGAGCTTTACCAGCACCAACCTGGCGGTGGTGGTGGCGCAGGCCGGGCAGCGGGTGCTGTTGATCGACGCCGATATGCGCAAAGGCTTCCTGCACCGCTGGCTGGCGGATGATGGGCATCAGGGGCTGTCCGACATGCTGGTGGGCAACGTGATGGCGGAACAGGCGGTGCGGAAAACCGCCATCGCCAATCTGGACTTCGTGCCGCGCGGTCAGGTGCCGCCGAACCCGTCCGAACTGCTGATGCACCGCCGCTTCGCCGACTTCCTGCGCTGGGCCGGGCAGAACTACGATCTGGTGCTGATCGACACGCCGCCGATTCTGGCGGTGACGGACGCGGCGATCGTCGGCAATCACGCGGGTACCTCACTGCTGGTGGTGCGCTTTGAGGTGAATACCGTCAAGCAGATCGAAACCAGCATGCGTCGTTTCGAACAGAATGGCGTGGCGATCAAGGGCGTGATCCTCAACGGGATGGTGAAGAAGGCGGCAACCGACATGAGCTATTACAACTTCGCCTACCCAAGCCATCGGGAAGATCACCCGCAGGCAGGGGAATAAGCGGGTGAAGGCCATTATCACCAATGCCCTGTGGCTGATGCTTGAACGCGTTTCGCTCAGCCTGTCCGGCATCTTCGTCTCCATTTACGTTGCGCGCTATCTGGGGCCCGCGCAGTTTGGCACCCTCAACTATCTGTTGGCGACGATCGCCATCGTAGTGCCACTGGTGCAATTGGGCGCCGACAGCATCATTTTCAACCGCGTCGCCCGCCGACAGCCGAGCGGCATTCGCCTGATGCTGGCGTCAATACGCCTGCGTCGTTGGCTGTTCCTGGTGGTGGCGCTGCCGATGCTGATATGGAGCTATTTCAGCCAATCGCCCGCCAGCCAACTGATGACGCTGTTGCTGCTTATCAGCGCCTATTTCTCGATTCAGGACGTGTACAAAATTTATTACGATGCCCGCCTGCAGTCGAAACGCAATACGCTGATCAACAACCTGGCGCTGCTGCTGTCGATCGGGCTGCGGCTGGCGCTGGTGAGCGCGGCGCTGCCGCTGGTGTGGTTCGCGATACCCTACATCCTCAGCAGCGCCGTACCTTACCTGGCGCGCCTCTGGTTATTCCGTGCGGAAGCGGCGGCCTCGCCGCGGGTTACGCCGCGCCAGGCCAGGCGCTATGGCCGTTATTTGCTAAAGGTGGGCCTGCCGTTGGCCATCTCCAGCCTGTCGATAGTGATCTATACCCGCATCGATCAAATCATGCTGGGCAATCTGGTCGGCGAGCAGGCGGTAGGCTGGTTCAGTGCCGCCACCACCCTCAGCCAAGGCTGGGTTTTCGTGCCGATGGCGCTGATCACTTCGTTGATGCCGGGCATTGCTAGCTGTCGCGATCCGTTGGAGCAGGAGTACCGTATTCGGGTGCTTTATCTGGTGGTCTTGGGCCTGTCGTTGCCGGTGTTGCTGGGCCTATGGTGGTTCGCCCACCCGGCGATTGCGCTGCTGTACGGCGCCGCTTTCCAACCGGCCGCCAATATCCTGGCTATTTGCACGCTGACCTCGCTGTTCTCGGTAATGGGGACGGTTTCGTACCGCAGCATCGTGCTGTTCGCCGGCTATCGTTTTATCGCCATCAAGATGCCGTTGGTGGCGGTGGCGAACGTGGTGATGAATCTGCTGCTGATCCCGCGCTACGGCCTGATCGGTGCGGCGGTATCTACGCTGTTGGCGGAGTTCATTTCGTTCTTCGTGCTGAACAGTTTATTCCGTGGCGGAAAAATTACCCGACTGCAGCTGACCTGTTTTTACTGCCTGCCGCGTCTTGTCAGCAAATTAAGGAGAGAGCATGTTAAACATCCTGGTTAAAAATATTTCCAAGCGCCTGCCCGATGCCTGGCACCATCAGGTTAAATACGCGCTCTATTTCAAGAAGCTGCCGCACCTGTCAAAACCGACCGGCTTCAGCGAAAAGATCATGCGCCGCAAAATTTATCCGCGCAGCATCTACACCACTTTGTCGGACAAGTTCAAGGTGCGTGAATTTATCGCCGGCCTGTGGGGCGAGGAGTATCTGGTGGAGCTGTATGCGCATGGCACTGAACTTAGCTACGACATGTTCAGGCAATTGCCTAACGCCTTTGTGCTGAAGGCCAACCACGGCAGCGGCTATAACCGCTTGGTGTTCGACAAGCAGCAGATTAGCTACGCGGAGTTGTACGATCTCAGCAACGCGTGGATGCGCAGCAACTTTTATGAGCAGAGCCGCGAAAAGCATTATCTGGATATCGAACCCTGCATCATGGTGGAGCGCCTGTTGCTGGATGGCGAACAGGTGCCGAACGATATCAAGTTTCATTGTTTCAACGACAATCATGAAATTCGTATGTTCATCCAGGTGGATTACCAGCGTTTCGGCACCCATCGGCGCGATATTTTTGATATCGACTGGAACCGCACCGAAATTCGTATCAACTTGCCGAATGCAGACGAACCGATGCCGCGTCCTACACGGCTGGAGGAAATGATACGTTTGGCTCGCCAGACCGCGCAGCAGTTCTCTTATGTCCGTGTGGATTTCTACCAGGTCGGTGAGAAGGTGTATTTCGGTGAGTTGACGTTTACGCCTGGCGCGGGGTTAAGCAAGCTGATGCCGAAAAACATTGAGCAGGAATGGGGCAGTTATTTTACTGAGTAAACGCTTATGCAAAGAGTCGCCTCCAATTTTCAAATGCATGCCAATGCGGGTTATAATCAGTCGCGAGATTTAGTCAATCAATCAATTGTATTGACCTTCCTGCTGATGTTTTTCGTGAAAACGTTCCTGACCTCGGGATCGTTCAATAGCGAGCTGATTAATAAAGCGGTCATGGGGCTTAATGGCTTGATGTTGCTCTATGTTGGCTATGCATTTTTTATCGCTACGCTGGCGGAAAAGGCGGTTGCGGGTTTTTTGGTTCTGCTGTTTCTTGTTAATATTGCCACCGGTCATGGTGATTATCTGTTTGGTGCGGTATTCAGCACGGCGGTGATCATTTTATTTCGCCGCATAGACATGGGGCGTGGCGCTGAAATGTTTGCCATCACCTTTGTGGTGGCAGGGTTACTGGTGGTTATTCCCTATATCTTTTACACCGATGGGTTTGTTTACCTTGATGAGCGTTACGGCAATCGATTAACGCTGGGGTTCGATAATCCGAATACCCTGGCGTATTATTCTTTTGCCTTGTTCGCCACACTGCTGTGCCTGATCGACCATGCGAAATTAACGCGAGGAGTGAAAAATATCGCTTCGCTGGCGGTATCGGCGTTAATTCTCCCGGTGCTGATGTATTCCTATTCTCGCACCTGTTTTATGTTGGCGCTGTTGATGTTGTTGCTGTTTTGGCTGGCGCCGCTGCTGCGTGTCGCGCCGAACAGAAAAGTCTGCATCGCGCTGACGTTGGCCATTGTAGGCTTTCAATTCGCCAGCGTTATACGCTGGGGGAGTAATCCGGCCTTGGACGTCCTCTTGAACCAGGCGTTGACCGGGCGAATCTGGTTCTCCTGGCAGATGTTTCAGGCGGTGGGGCTACCCAATCCGCTGTTCGGCATGAATATAGAGCCTTATAAGCCCGTCGATTTCTTCTTCATCGCCATGTTTTATTCGGCCGGTGGCATCGCTTCTGTCGTCATGCTTTTTTGTTATTTTCACCTGTTGGGCAATATGCGCAGGCTGAGTCGGTTCATGCGCTGGGTGGTGGTTGTTTTCCTGCTGACAACCTTTACGGAAACCTATTTTTTGGTCCCGGTATTTAACGTGTCGTTATTGTTGCTTTGCCGTGGAAAAGAAATGATAAATTCTAAGTTGGAGGGTTAAGAAATGGATTTCTCGATCGTTATCCCTATTTATAATAGTGCACGCTACCTGCCGAAAACGCTGAAGCGGATTTTCAACGCTTGCCAAGGCTTCGACTATCAGGTGATTTTGGTTGATGATTGCTCTGACGAGGATGATATCAAGTATATTCGTCAGATAGCGGCGACGAATAGCAATGTGATGCTGCATGAGAAAAAACAGAAGAGCAATGCGGCGGTGTCGCGCAACTTAGGTACCAAGTTAGCGCAATCGGAGATCGTGTTTTTCCTCGACTCTGATGATTACTTCACGACCAACTATATTATTCGTCGCATGAATAAACATGAGGATCGCCATATTGATATTATCTTCGGCAACTATGCGGAGGTGAGCGGCGATTCGGTGCGTGATTTCAACTTCCATTATAAATCCGGTTCCTCCGGCGAGGATTTTCTTTTTCTGGAAATGGGCGATATTCGTTCATCCACCATCAGCATCCGTAAAAAAAGCGATCGCCGCTTTTTATTTCCCGAGTTCCTCAATAAGCATCAGGACTGGGGTTTTTTGGTCAATGCGACCAATTTGGGCGCGCATGTGGCGCACGACGCCGGCGGAGGGGTGTTTCTCGACGTAGGGCGCTATGGGCGCATGACGGCGAAGCTCAATCTGGAGGCCAGCGACCGCTTTATCAATACCTTCCTCAGCCCCAGCGATCGCCATATCAGCGGATTCGCCTGCAAGCATCTGCTGGCCTCGCTGTATTCGGAAAACGCCCAGGCGTTCAATTATTACTCGTCGCGCATCGTGCGGCACAGCCTGAGCGGCAAGTTCAAGGTGATCAAATGGTATGGCGATTGTCTGGCGCGGTTGGGGTTGTTCTCGGTTGGCGGCCGGCTGCTGCGCAATGTGCGCCAGGGATTCAGGAGATGATATGCAAGCACGCAAGGTAATCATCGTTATCGAAAATATCGCGGGCAAGGGCGGTACTGAACGGGTCGCCAGCGGTTTGGCCAACGCGCTGGCGCGTCTGCCGGGCTATGAGGTGGCGGTGTTTTCGCTGTTTGGCGAGCGGAGCTTCTTTCCGCTGGCGAGTGACGTCCGGTTGCGCTGCGGCGGTGGCGATTCGCTGTTCTGGCCATGGCGGCTGGCATTGGCGCTGCGGCGTGAACGCGCGGACGTGATCATTACCGTTTCTATGGGAAAACTGTCGGTGGTGATGACGCCTTTTCTGCGTTTGTTCTGTGCCCGCAGCCGGTTGCTATTAAGTGAGCACGTCAGCTTTCACCAGTATCCGCGCGTATTTAAGTGGCTGAAGTTGCTGGTTTACCGGCTGAGCGATCGCGTGATTTTCCTGACACGGCAAGATAGCGACGCCATCGCTCGCTGGGTGGGGGCCGGAAAATGTCGGGTGATCGAGAACGTTTCGCCATTCGGCGCACAGGCGCCGACGCCGGCGCTGCAAAAAAAGGTGGCGCTGGCGGTGGGGCGATTGAGCAATCAGAAAGGCTTCGATCGACTGATCGCACTGTGGCGAGGGGTGGTGGCGCAGGCGCCGGATTGGCGTCTGCTGATTATTGGCGACGGTCCGGAGCGCGACGCATTGCGGCGACAGATTGAAGACGCCGGGCTGGAGCGGCAGGTGAGTCTGCTGCCGGCCACCGCTAACGTGGCGGACTATTATCGCCAGGCCAGCCTGTATTTGATGACCTCTCGCTATGAGGGATTGCCGATGGTGCTGATCGAAGCCATGAGTTTCGGCCTGCCGCTGGTGGCCTACGACTGCAAGACCGGCCCGGCCGAGTTGATAGACGATGGCGTCAACGGCTATCTGGTGCCCGATGACGACGCCGCCGCCTTCAGCGAAGGGGTGATCAAACTGATGCTCGATCCGGGTTTGCGCGAGCACTTCTCTATCGCCGCGTTAGAGAAGTCTCGTCGTTTTTCTCCCGAACGTATTTATCCCCAGTGGCAACAGCTCACCGAGTGAGGACAGAATGGAAAAGATATCCGTGATAATGCCGGCCTACAATGCTGCGAACTCTATTAAAGAGTCGATTCTAGGCGTGCTGAATCAGCGATTTACCGATTATCACCTGTATGTGATCGATGATGCGTCTACCGACGATACTGCCGAGGTGGTACGGCCGTTCATCCACGATCGCCTCACCTATATCCGTAATGAGCATAACCAGGGCGTGGCGGAAACGCGCAACATCGGCATTGAGGCGGCGAAAGGCGACTATATCGCCTTCTGCGACAGTGATGACGTATGGCTGCCCAACAAGCTGTCGCGCCAGGCGAGCATTTTGCAAACCCGCCGCTACGACGTGGTGTGCTCCCATTATTACACCTTCGAAGACGACCTGAAATTGATCAAAAACACCCGTGGTGCGGATGAGCTTATTGGCTATCAGGATATGTTGAAAAGCAACTGGATTGGCAATCTCACCGGCATCTACAACCAGAAGCGCATCGGTAAGGTGTATCAGCAAAAAGTGGGCCATGAGGACTATTTGATGTGGCTGGCGGTGCTGCAGAAGGCGCGTAACGGCCTGGCCTACTGCATTCCCGAACCGCTGGCCTGTTACCGATTGTCTACCCATTCGCTGTCGGGCAACAAAATCCGCGCCGCGGATTGGCAATGGCGGATTTACCGTCAGCATTTGGGGCTGTCTTACCAGAAATCCTGCTATCTGTTCGCCACCTATCTGTTCAATGCCGTGGTGAAAAGGAAGTGACCATGAGGGGGATGTATCAGAGGGTGGCTCTGGGCTGTTGCGCCTTGTGGAGCGCTTCGGCTCTGGCGCAGAGCTGCCAACCCAATCTGTTGGCCAACCCCGGCTTTGAGCAGGGGCTCAGCGGCTGGCGCGCGCAGGGCGCACAGGGCGACGGCGATACGCACAGCGGCCGTGGCAGTCTGCGTTATGACAATGCAGATGCAGCGCAGTACCGTACCTTCAACCAGGCGCTGCAGGTTGTACCCGGGCAGACGATCGATTTCGGCGTCTGGCTCAAGACCCGCGGCGTACGCGGGCAAAGCCGCGACGGCGGCGCCGGGGTTTATCTGCAAAGCTTTGATGCGCAGGGGCGCTTTCTGGAAGGCAGCTATCCGGCTGGCGTGACCGGCGACAGCGGTTGGCGGCAGGTGAACGCCAGCTATACCGTGCCGCCGCAGGCGGCGCGAATCACTTTTGGCGTTTACCTGCGTAAGGGGAGCACCGGTACCGTCTGGTTTGACGACGCCTATGCGTGTACTCGAGCGCCTAAGCCGGCATTGTATCAGCTCGGCGCGTCGGCGCAGGGAAAGGTCGACACGCTGATAGTCACTGCGCAGCCGCAGCATTTGCAGGTCGATAGCGAATTGCTTAATGCCGAGGGGCAGGTTGTTCACCGTAGCCGCGACCGTTATCAAGTTGAAGGGCAGCGCCGTATCGAATACCCACTGCCGACCGGCCTGGCCCAGGGAGAGTACCGCCTGCGTCAGCAGGTCACCGGTCAGCAATCCCAGCCGGCACAGGGCAGCGAGCTGTCTTTTCGCGTTGGCCAGCCTGCGGCCAAAGTGGCGATCGACAGCAAAGGCTTTACCCTGCGCGATGGTCAACGGCTTTTCCCGTTGGGCATTTACGCCAACGTGGCTACCGATGAACATTTGGCGCGTATCGCCTCGGCGGGATTCAACACGGTGCTGAACTATGATTATGGGGAAAAGAAAGATCCTTACGCCTTTTTCCGCAACGCACGCAAGCGCGGGCTGCTGGTCATTTACTCCGTCAAAGATCAGTACCGCGGCAGCCGTTTCGCGCCGGCCGTGCGCGGTGGCGACTACGCGGCGATGACGGCCTGGTACGTGCAGCGCTTGCGCTCTCAGCCCAACCTGCTCGCCTGGTACATCAACGATGAACTGGGGCCGGAATATCTCGATAAGATCGAGGAAAAAAACCTGCAAATAAAGCGGCTTGACGGCGATCACCCCACCTTCCAGGTGTTGAACAAAACCGGGGAGTTAGACGCCTACTTTAACAGCAGCGACATTTTGGCGACCGACCCTTACCCGGTGGGGAACGATCGCGATCTGACGCGCACTACGCGTTATACCGAACTGACGGTGCAGGCCGCCCGCCAGGCACGCGGGGCCTGGGTGGTGATGCAAATCATGGATCACGCCGCTTATGACGCTCGCCGCAAGCCACATCCGCCGTCAGAGGCGGAAATCCGCAACCAGGCCTGGCAGGCGCTGATCGGCGGCGCTAAGGGGCTGTTGTTTTATTCTTATACCGATCTGTTTTACAAGCGTAAAACCGGCCGCTTCGACCAACGGGAGTTTGACGCCACCTGGCGTGGCGTGGCTGCCGTGTCGCAGCAAATTGCCGCTTTCACCCCTTATCTGCTGACGGGAAAATCGACGCCGCTGGCGGGAAGCGACCCGCAAATGCCGGCGCGGATGTTTATTCTGGGCGATCGCGCCTTGCTGCTGGTAGCCAACCCCTACTATCGAGAGGGAAGCACCCGCTTGCGCCTTCCGGCGGGCTGGCGGCAGCAGGGAGAGGGCACGGAGGTCAAGCTGGCGTTGCCCGCCGTGGGCACCGCGACGCTGTGGCTTCAACGCTGAAAGCGACGAGTTAGCATCACGCGGGAGGTTTCTCCCGCGTCCTACCCCCAAATACGTCTCTTATACACATCTCACTCTGCCGACGAAGAGGACAGTACAAATTCTTGAGTGCTCAAAGAT
>NZ_MSTL01000020.1:0-294374 GCF_002752475.1 Serratia sp. OLAL2
TTACTGCATGAATTTTACTTCAGTTAGTCACTCTTCAAGACTTGATATTTTTTTGCATCCGAAGATGCTGGATATCGTCTTGTGGAGTGCCCACACAGATTGTCTGATAAATTGTTAAAGAGCAGTGAGTTAGGCGCTTTCGCTTGCTAACTCGAGGTGGCGTATATTACGCTTTTCACCCGGAGAGTCAAGCGTTTATTTCGCTTTTCTCTCGCTGACCCGGCGGCTTGTCAGTCGTTGTTCCCGGTCAGTGGAGGCGCATTATAGGGAGTTCTCGGCGGGCCGCAACCCCTAAATGCAAAAAACTTTTCAAGCGCGGATTTTTTCGGCAAAAGGGCGAAAAAGCGACGAATTTATGTCACTTTTTCAGGCAAACAGCCATAAAAGCTGGCGATCGCTGGAGTAAAATAGAAATAACGATGTCAGTAAGGACCCGCAGCCATGCCGTTAAATGCACAACAACAGGCCGCCCAACGCAATCTTTCTTATCTGCTTGCAGAGAAACTCGGCCAACAAATTCTGGCGGGCGATTATCAGGCCGGCAGCATCCTGCCCGGTGAAATGGAACTGGGCGAGCAATTCGGCGTCAGCCGCACCGCAGTACGCGAAGCGGTAAAGATGTTAGCCGCCAAAGGCATGTTGCTACCACGCCCGCGCATCGGCACCCGCGTGATGCCGCAGAGCCAATGGAATTTCCTCGATCAGGATTTACTGACCTGGTGGATGACGCGGGAAAACTTCGATCAGGTGATGCAACACTTCCTTATCTTGCGCACCTCGCTGGAGCCACAGGCCTGCGCGTTGGCGGCAGACCACGCCAGCCCGCAGCAAACCAAGCTGCTGGCGGAACTGATGGCGGAAATGCGCGCGCTGCATACCCAGTTTGACCGCGAGCGCTGGATCCAGGTCGATACCCAATTCCACCAGCTCATCTATGAGGCCAGCGGCAACCCGTTCCTGACCTCGTTCGCCAACCTGTTCAGTTCGGTGTACCAAAGCTACTTCCGCGCCATCACCGGCAATGAAGTCATTAAGCTGCGCCATCATCAGGCTATCGTCGATGCGATACTCGCCGGGGACAGCGCCGGCGCGCTCGTCGCCTGCCAGGTGCTGCTGAAAGAGAAAGACTAGACACGCTCCCCGCTTATATATAGAAGAAAGAGACGAGGGACAGACGACCATTTAACCAGGACCGACCATGACCCAATCCGCGCGCAGTATGGCAGGGCTACCGTGGATCGCCGCAATGGCGTTCTTTATGCAGGCGCTGGACGCCACCATCCTCAACACGGCGCTACCGGCGATCGCCCAAAGCCTGGGGCGATCGCCGCTGGCGATGCAATCGGCCGTCATCAGCTACACGCTGACGGTGGCAATGCTGATCCCGGTCAGCGGCTGGCTGGCGGACCGCTTCGGCACCCGGCGCGTGTTCATCTTCGCCGTCACGCTATTCACCCTCGGCTCGCTGCTGTGCGCCCTCTCCCCCACGTTGAGCGCGCTGGTCGCCTCTCGCGTGCTGCAGGGCATCGGCGGCGCGATGATGATGCCGGTCGCGCGGTTGGCGCTGCTGCGCGCCTACCCGCGCAGCGAACTGCTGCCGGTGCTGAACTTCGTCACCATGCCCGGCCTGGTCGGGCCGATTCTGGGGCCGCTGCTGGGCGGGTGGCTGGTCACCTACGCCACCTGGCACTGGATTTTCCTGATCAATATCCCTATCGGCCTGCTCGGCATCTTCTATGCGCGCAAATACATGCCGGACTTCACTACGCCCAAACGCCGCTTCGATTTTCTTGGCTTCATGCTGTTCGGCCTGAGCCTGGTGCTGATCTCCACCGGGCTGGAGCTGTTTGGCGAGCGGGTACTGGCAAGCTACGTTTCGCTGGGTATTCTGCTCAGCGGCTTTGTGATGCTGTTCGGCTACATCGCGCACGCCCGCCGTCACCCTCAGCCGCTGATCGGTCTCGACCTGTTCAAAACCCGTACCTTCTCGGTCGGTATCGCTGGCAACGTCGCCTCCAGGCTGGGCACCGGCTGCGTGCCATTTTTAATGCCGCTCATGCTGCAGGTGGGATTCGGCTATACGGCGATCGTCGCCGGTTGCATGATGGCGCCAACCGCCATCGGCTCGCTGATGGCGAAATCCACCGTCACTCAGGTGCTGCGCTGGTTCGGCTACCGTAAAACGCTGGTCGGCATTACCGTTATCATCGGAGTGCTGATCGCCCAGTTCGCCCTGCAAAGCCCGGGCATGCCGCTGTGGCTAATGATCCTGCCGCTGTTCGTGCTGGGCATGGCGATGTCCACCCAGTTTACCGCCATGAACACCATCAGCCTGGCGGATTTGAACGACGCCAACGCCAGCGCCGGCAACAGCGTCCTGGCGGTCACCCAGCAGCTGTCCATCAGCTTCGGCGTGGCGATCAGCGCAGCGGTGCTGCGTTTTTACGAATCCCTGTCGTTAGGCACCATGATCGACCACTTCCATTACACCTTTATCACCATGGGGATCGTCACCGTGGCGTCGGCGCTGGTGTTTATGTTGCTGAGAAGGAAAGATGGCCGCAATTTGATCAGCGGCCAGGAAAGCAAGAAAGAAGCGAAGGTGGCGAGCTAACGGCGGCCCACCGAGGCGCGTTCCACCAGCTCGGGCGTCAGCACCAGCACCTGGGGCGCGCGCTCCGGGTTTTGCAGGCGGTTGATCAGCGCATCGATCGCCAGTTCGCCCAGCGAATCCTTCGGCTGATGAATGGTGCTCAGCGGCGGCGCCAGATAACGGGCCAACTCAATGTCATCGTAGCCCATCACCGCCATATCCTGCGGCACGGAAAGCCCGGCCTGATACAGCGCCTGATAAACGCCTACCGCCACCGCGTCGTTGCCAGCGAACACCGCATGCGGCGGCTCGTCCAGCGCCAGCAGTTGGCGCATGGCGTTTACCCCGCCCTCAAACTCAAAATCGCAATGCACTTCATACCCTGGCGAAACCGGCAATCCGGCGCGACGCATTGCGTTGCGATAGCCTTCCAGTCGGTGACGAGCGGTGGTTTTATCCTCCGGGCCAGCAATGCAGGCAATCTTGCGGTAGCCGCGGGCGATCAAATGATCGGTCGCCATCTCGCCGCCCAGCAGCGAGTTATCCTGAATAATGTCGTTGGCGCCCTCGAACGGCGCCCAGTCCATCATCACGATCGGCAATGACGGGTAGCGGCTCAGGGCATCTTGCGATGGCCGGTGGTTTTCGGTGCACATCAACAGCAAACCGTCGACGCGCTTTTGCAGCAGCGTCTCCATGCTGCGGTTCATGCGCGCGGCGTCTTCTTCGGTGTTGCACAGGATCAGGCTGTAGCCGCGTTCATAGCAGCTGCGCTCTACGCCGCGCACTACTTCGGCATAAAACGGGTTGTTGCTGGCGGTCACCAGCATGCCGATAGTGCGCGTCTGATTGAGCTTCAGGCTGCGCGCCAGCGCAGAAGGCGCATAGTTCAGCTGTTCCACGGCCGCCATGACCTTGTCGCGCACGCTGTCGCTGACAAAGCGATTGTTGTTGACCACATGCGAAACGGTAGAGGTTGAAACGCCCGCCAGGCGGGCGACATCTTTCATGGTGGCCAAAGGATCACCCCTGCTGCTGCAAGAAGGCGTCGATCTCTTCACGCCACGGCACCGAAGGCTGCGCGCCGGGGCGGGTCACGGCGATCGCCGCCGCCGCATGGGCGAAACGCACCGCGTCGGCCATGACCTTGCCTTCCAGCAGGGCGGTCACCAGCGCGCCGTTAAAGGTATCGCCGGCGGCGATGGTATCCACCGCTTGCACCTTGAAACCGGGCACCAATTTGCCGTTGCCGTTTTCGCTCAGCCACACGCCGCGGCTACCGAGGGTGATGATCACCGTCGCGATGCCCTTGTCGTGCAGCGCCTGCGCCGCACGCGCCGCATCGACGTCGTTGTCCACGGCGATGCCGGTCAGGCGCTGGGCTTCGGTTTCATTCGGGGTGATCATATCGATCATGCCCAGCAGCTCGTCAGGTAGCTCGCGCGCCGGAGCCGGGTTGAGGATCACCTGCGTGTGATGTTGCTTCGCCAGGCGGGCGGCGGCAATCACCGTCTCCAGCGGCGACTCCAGCTGCATCAGCAGGGCATCGGCGTCGATCACTTTTTGTTGGTAGCGCGCCAGGTAATCCGGCGTCACCGCGGCGTTGGCGCCGGCATCAATGCCGATCACGTTCTCGCCTTCGGCGTTGACGAAGATCAGCGCCACGCCGGTGGTGCTGTCGGCGATGGCTTCAATCGGCTGGGTATCAATGCGATCGCTCGCCAGCTGCCGGCGGACACGTTCGCCGATATCGTCGGCGCCCACGCAGGCGATAAAGGCGATCTTCGCCCCGCTGCGCCCGGCCGCCACCGCCTGATTCGCGCCCTTGCCGCCAAACGCCACCTTATACTGTTTCCCGATCACCGTTTCGCCCGGGTGAGGGAACTGTTCAATATTGAGGATATGGTCGGCATTGATGCTGCCAAGAACCACCAGCTTACCTGTTTCCATCGCATTGATTCCTGAATTGCGCGCCATCGTAAACGCCCCGTTCCGATGGCGCTGGTATGACTTACTGAGTGACCAGTTTCAAATCGACCGGGATGGTCGCCGGCACTTTTTCGCCTTTCAGCACTTTATCGGCGGTTTCCACGCCGATCACGCCGATCTGATCGGGACGCTGCGCCACCGTCGCCGCCAGCTTGCCGCCTTCGACCGCTTTCACGCCGTCAGCGGTGCCGTCGAAGCCTACCACGATCACGTCGGTTTTACCGGCGGTTTGCAGCGCGCGCAGCGCACCCAGTGCCATTTCATCGTTCTGGGCGAACACCGCCTGCACATCCGGGTGCGCGGTCAGCAGGTTCTGCATCACGTTCAGGCCCTTGGTGCGATCGAAATCGGCCGGCTGACTGGCCAACAGTTTGAATTTATTCTGATCCAGCGACTGCTTGAAGCCTTCACCGCGTTCACGCGCGGCAGAGGTGCCGGCGATGCCTTCCAGCTGAATCACCTTGGCATCGGCGCCCGCTTTCTTGGCGATGAAATCACCGGCCATTTTGCCGCCCACGCGGTTATCCGAAGCGATGTGGCTCACCACGTCACCCTTGCTCGCCACGCGGTCCAGCGTGATGACCGGGATCTTAGCCTGGTTGGCCATCTTGATGGCGTTACCCACCGCATCGGAGTCGGTCGGGTTGATCAACAGCAGCTTGGGCGCCCGCACCATCAGATCCTGCACGTTGGCCAGCTCTTTCGCCGGGTTGTTCTGGGAATCCAGCACCACCAGGTTGTAGCCCAGCTTGTTGGCCTCTTGCTGCGCCCCATCCTTCATCGAGACGAAGAACGGGTTGTTGAGGGTGGACACCACCAGCGCGATGGTGTCTTTGGCCATGGCATTGGCGCTCAGGGTGGCGCTCAGCGCGATGGCGGAAGCTAAGGTTGCCAGTTTTTTCATTTTCATCATCGTGATTCCTGTAGGGGGAGGTTACTTGTTGCTTTTGTTATCTACCAGAACCGCCAGCAGTATCACCACTGCCTTCACGATCATTTGGTAGTAGGAAGAAACACCCAATAAATTCAGGCCGTTGTTCAGGAAGCCGAGGATCAGCGCCCCGATCAGCGTGCCGACGATGCGCCCCTTGCCGCCGGCCAGGCTGGTGCCGCCCAGCACCACGGCGGCGATGGCGTCCAGCTCATAGCCGGTGCCGGCGGTCGGCTGCGCCGACGACAGGCGCGCCACTTCGATCACCCCGGCCAGCGCCGCCAGCAGGCCGCACAGCGAGTAGACGATAATCTTCACTTTATCGACGCTGATGCCGGACAGGCGGGTCGCTGCTTCGTTGCCGCCCAGGGCATAAATATAGCGGCCCAGGCGCGTATGGTGCAGCATATACCAGGCGGCGATGAACACGATCGCCATGATCCAGATCGGTGTAGGCACGCCCAGCGGGCGGCCGATACCGAACCAGCCGAAGGTGTCGGCCACGTCGGTGAAACCGGTATTGACCGGGCTACCGTTGGTGTACACCATGGTGACGCCGCGCAGCAGCAGCATCATCACCAGCGTGGCGATAAAGGCCTGCACTTTGCCTTTGGCGACGATCACCCCGGTGCAGGCGCCAATCGCGGCGCCCAGCGCCAATGCCGCCGCCACCGCCACCAGCGCGTTGACCTCAAAGCCGACGATCGACGCCGCCACCGCGCCGGTCAGGGCCAACAGCGATCCTACCGACAGATCGATGCCGGACGTGAGGATCACCAGCGTCATCCCCACCGCCATGATGGCGTTCACCGAAGTCTGCTGCAGAATATTGAACAGGTTGTTCAGGGTGAAGAAGTTCGGGCTCATGGAAGAGACCACGGCGATCAGCACCAGCAGCGCAATCAACGACTTCTGCTCTAACAGCCACTCTTTACTGAACCAGCGCTTGGCTGCGATAGTCTGGGAACTCATATCTGATTACTCCTGCTTTACGCCGTATTGCTTGCCGACGGCTGCCGCCATCAACGCTTCCTGGGTGGCCTGTTCAATCGGGAACTCGCCGCTGAGATGCCCTTCGTGCATCACCAGAATGCGATCGCTCATGCCCATCACCTCCGGCATTTCCGAAGACACCAGAATGATGCTCAGCCCTTCCTGCTTGAACTGGTTGATTAACTGATAGATCTCTTTTTTGGCCCCGACGTCGACACCGCGCGTCGGCTCATCGAGGATCAGCACTTTCGGCCGGGTCATCAAACCACGGGCGATCGCCACTTTTTGCTGGTTGCCGCCGGAAAGCAGGCCGATCTGCTGCTCCATCGACGGCGTTTTGATATTGAACAGGCGGATGAAATCCCCCACCGCCTGCCGCTCGTCGGCCTGTTTCAGGCTGCCGTCGGCGCGGCTGAAGTAGCGCAGCGCGGTCAGCGACATGTTTTCCTTCACCGACATGCCCAGCACCAGGCCGTCGCGCTTGCGGTCTTCCGAGATATAGACGATGCCGTTCGCCAACCCGTCCTGCGGCGAGTGGGTGACCACGTCGCGGCCGTCCAGGCTGACGGTGCCGGCCTTACGCGGCGCGGCGCCGTACAGGATCTTCATCAATTCAGTGCGCCCGGCGCCCATCAGCCCGGCCACGCCGAGGATCTCGCCGCGGTACAGCGTAAAGCTGACGTCTTCAACGCCGGGTCCGGAAAGGTGGCTGACGTCCAGCCGCTTTTCCCCGCGCGGCAAATCAAGGCGCGGGTATTGTTCTTCCAGCTTGCGGCCGACCATCATCTCTATCAGCGAATCTTCCTGCAGCTCGCTCACCGGCCGCTCAGCGATGAACTGCCCGTCGCGGAACACGGTCACGTCGTCGCAGATTTCAAAAATCTCTTTCAGGCGGTGCGAGATATAAACGATGCCGCGCCCTTCGGCCTTCAGCTCGTTGATCACCTTGAACAGCGAGGCGGTTTCGGTGTCGGTCAGCGCATCGGTCGGTTCGTCCATGATGATCACTTTCGATTCGAAGCTCAGTACCTTGGCGATCTCCACCATCTGCTGATCGCCGATCGACAGCTCCCCCACCAGCCGGTGGCTGCTGTAGCGCAGGTTGAGGCGCGCCAACAAGCGATCGGCCTCGGCGTACATGCGCTTCCAGTCAATGCGGCCGAAACGGTTGACGAACTCGCGGCCGAGGAAGATGTTTTCCGCAATCGTCAGCTGCGGGATCAGGTTCAGCTCCTGATGAATAATGCCGATGCCCGCTTCCTGCGAATCTTTAGGCCCGTTGAATACCACCTCTTTACCGAGAAAATACTGACTGCCGGCGTCTTTCTGGTAGATGCCGGTCAGCACTTTCATCATGGTGGACTTCCCGGCGCCGTTTTCCCCCACCAGCGCCATCACCTTGCCGGGATAGACGCTGAGGGCGGCGCCGGAAAGCGCCTTCACGCCGGGAAAGGCTTTATCAATCCCTTTCAGTTGCAGTAAAGGTTGCATACGCGCCTCAGAAAGTTACGCCGCCGCACAGGATCACGTTCGCGTAAGGCGAACACTCTCCGCTGCGGATCACCGCCCGGCTGTGCTCGGTTTGCGCTTTAAACGCCTGATGGCTGATATAGCGCACGCTGATGGTATTGCCCTGGCGTTGGCCCAGTGCGGTCAGTTCAGCCAACAATGCCTCGTGGAGCGACGGATTTTGTTTCACGATCTCTTCCGCCAGGATGGCGTTTTCTACCTGCATCTCTTGCGTGACCGCCGCGAACACCTGCATGAAGGTCGGCACGCCCTGCGTCAGCGCTAGATCGATGCGCTGCGTCGCCGCCGGTATCGGCAGGCCCGCATCGCACAAGGTGAGCTGATCGGTGTGCCCCAGCCGGGCAATCACGGCAGACACGTCGGAATTCAGTAATACGCCTTTTTTCATCTTCTCACTCCGCTAGCGAAACGTTTCGCTCTCTGGAGGAGTTTAAAAAAACGGCAGGGGAAGGCAACCGGGACAATGCAGAAGTGTGATCGCTATCGAAACGTTTCGTTCGCGCGCGGAAAAAGCGCAAACAAAAGGGGCTCAGCCATGCTGAACCCCTGTCAGGCGGGTTAGATCTCGACCTGCGTGCCGAGCTCGATGACCCGGTTCGGCGGGATCTCAAACTGATCCGGCGCGCGCAGCGCGTTGCGGCTCAGAGCGACGAACAGCTTGCCGCGCAGGTAGAGGTACCATGGCCGCTTGGTGAGGATCAGCGATTCATGGGACATGAAGAACGACGTCTCCGACATGCGGCACGGCAACCCTTCCAGCCCGCAGCGGTGGAACACTTCCTCCACGTTCGGCGTTTCGCGCCAGCCGTAGCTGGCCACCACCCGCCAGAAGGTCGGCGACAGCTGCTCGATGGTCACCCGGCGCACGTTGTGCACGTAAGGCGCATCCTCGGTGCGCAGCGTCAGCAGCACCACGCGCTCATGCAGCACCTTATTGTGTTTCAGGTTATGCAACAGCGCAAAAGGAATGACATTGGTGGCGCGCGACAAGAAGACCGCGGTGCCCGGCACCCGTACCGGCGGCGATTTCTCCAGCGAGGCGATCATCGCCTCCAGCGAGTTGCCGTGCTCATGCAGACGGCGCAACAGGCGGAAGCGCTCGCTCTTCCAGGTAGTCATAATGATGAACATCACCAGCGCCAAGGTCAGCGGCAACCAACCGCCAGAGAACAGCTTCAGGGCGTTGGCGGAGAACATCGGCACGTCGATGATCAGCAATATGGTCACGATGCCGATCGCCAGGAAGCGGTTCCAGTGCCAGTTGTTGATCGCCACCGAGGTGACCAGAATGCTGGTCAGCACCATGGTGCCGGTGACGGCGATGCCATAAGCCGCCGCCAGGTTGCTGGAGTGCTCGAACCCGATGATCACCAGCACCACCGAGATGTACAGCGTCCAGTTGATCACCGGAATGTAGATCTGGCCAGATTCCATTTCCGAGGTGTGAATGATGCGCATCGGCGAAAGATAGCCCAGGCGCACCGCCTGGCGGGTCAGCGAGAAGACGCCGGAAATCACCGCCTGCGAAGCGATAACCGTCGCCAGAGTCGCCAAAATCAGCAGCGGGATCAGCGCCCAGTCGGGCGCCAGCAGGAAGAACGGGTTTTTGATCGCCTCAGGGTTTTTCAGCAGCAGCGCCCCCTGCCCGAAGTAATTGAGCACCAGCGAAGGCAGCACCACGGTGAACCAGGCCAGGCGGATCGGGAACTTGCCGAAGTGCCCCATGTCGGCATATAGCGCCTCAACGCCGGTGATAGACAGCACCACCGCCCCCAGCGCGAAGAACGACACCTTCTTATATTCCATAAAGAAGTTGAGCGCCCATTTGGGATTCAGCGCCTGCAGCACTTCCGGGTTCGAAATGATGCTGCGCGCGCCCAGCACCGCCAACACGATGAACCACAGCAGCATTACCGGGGCGAACAGCTTGCCGACGCTGCCGGTGCCGTGTTTTTGGATAACGAACAGCAGGGTCAGCACCAGAATCGAGAGCGGGACGATATAGGCGTCGAGCGCAGGCGCGGCGATTTCCAACCCCTCTATCGCCGACATCACCGAGATCGCCGGGGTGATCACCACCTCGCCATAGAAGAAGCTGCCGCCGATCAGGCCCAGTATCACCAGCACTGCGGTGGTGCGCGCCGAGGTATTTCGCCCGGCCAGCGACATCAGCGTCAAAATGCCGCCTTCGCCGGCGTTGTCCGCCCGCATCACGTAGGTAAGATATTTGAGGGAAACGATCACGATCAGCATCCAGAAAATCAGCGACAGGAAGCCGAAAACCACGTCTGGACGAACATCGAAGCCGTAATGGCCGGAGAAACACTCTCTCAACGTATAGAGAGGACTGGTGCCGATATCACCGTAGACCACGCCGATGGCAGCCAGGGTTACCGCCGATAGGGACTGCTTATGCTCTGCGCTCATAATTCGTTTCTTTATCAGAACATCCGTTAGCGATGCATCCGCATCAGGCAAAATACGGGCTCAAAGATCCGTCACGCCCACCAGAAAGCCGCACAGTATGCACCATTTATACGGCTTGCCTACCCTTATATCAGAGCCGAAAAATAAACAAAATGTGAACCGGATATCCGACTCAACTGAGAAAAATTTTACTAATCAATAAGCTATACCATTAAAAATAATGGTGGTTTATCATCGAATTATCGACCAAGATTGGCTAACTCTCGGACAATACGACGATTATATGACGCCATCATCCCTTCTGGCAGAACGAATTTCCCGCCTCAGCAGCGCGCTGGAGAGCGGCCTCTATGAGCGGCAAGAGGCAATCCGCCTGTGCCTGCTGGCGGCGCTGAGCGGCGAAAGCGTATTCTTGCTCGGCCCGCCCGGCATCGCCAAGAGCCTGATCGCGCGCCGGCTGAAGTTTGCCTTCCGCAACGCCCGCTCCTTTGAATACCTGATGACGCGCTTTTCCACGCCGGAAGAGGTCTTCGGCCCGCTCTCGATTCAGGCGCTGAAAGACGAAGGGCGCTATCAGCGCCTGACCGCCGGCTATCTGCCGGAAGCGGAGATCGTGTTTCTGGACGAGATCTGGAAGGCCGGCCCGGCGATCCTCAACACCCTGCTGACGGCGATCAACGAACGGCGCTTTCGCAACGGCAACAGCGAAGAACCGATCCCGCTGCGCCTGCTGGTCACCGCCTCCAACGAACTGCCCGAAGCGGACAACAGCCTCGAAGCCTTATATGACCGCATGCTTATCCGCCTGTGGCTGGACAAGGTGCAGGATAAACAGAATTTCCGCTCGCTGCTGGTCAACCGCCAGAGCGAAAGCCAAAACCCGGTGCCGGCGGCGCTGAGCATCAGCGACGAAGAGTTTCTGCAGTGGCAGCCGCAGATCGACAAGGTGGCGCTGCCGGAAGCCTGCTTTGAGCTGATTTTCCAGCTGCGTCAGCGGCTGGACGCGCTGGAGCAGGCGCCATACGTCTCCGATCGGCGCTGGAAAAAAGCCCTGCGTCTGCTGCAGGCCTGCGCCTTCTTCAGCGGGCGCGATGCCATCGCCCCGCTCGACCTGATGCTATTGAAAGACTGCCTGTGGCACGATCTCACCTCGCTGAAGCTGCTGCAACAGCAGATCGATCAGCTGCTGACCGAGTCGGCCTATCAGCAGCAGTCGATGCTGATCCAGTTGCAACAGATCCATACCCGCTGGCTGCAGGACCAGCAGCAGCAAAGCGATCGGCAGGCCATCAGCCTGGTGAAAAAGGGCGGCATGTTCAGCCGCAAACCGCAATATGCGCCGGCCACGCCGTTCGCCGGCGGCACCCTCACCCTGCTGCTGCAAAAACCGCTGCAGCTGCATGACATTCAGGTCAACCATCTGAGCATTGAGAGCAGCGTGCTGGATAACTGGCTGCAAAAAGGCGGCGACGTGCGCGCCAAGCTGAACGGCATTGGCTTCGCGCAGCCGATCGATTTGGACGTCGATGACCAACTGCACCTGACGGTGCTGGACGTCAGCCGCCAGCCTTCGCTGCTGGCGCTGCCGGGCAAACAGGCCACCGCCACGCCGCAGGCGCTGCTGGATGAAATGGACGCGTTGGCCCAGCGCCTGGCGGAGCAGCGCCGCGCCTTCAGCCAACATCAGCCCTGTCTGTTCACGCCTGCCGCTGGCCTGGCCAAGATCGAAGCCAGTCTGCTGCAAGTGGCGGAACAGGTTAAACAGCAACAGCAGCAAATGCGCGGCCAGTAACCATGCTCAGTCTGGAGACGCTCGATCTGCTTCTGGCGATCACCGAAGGCGAGATGATCGAGGAGATGATCGTCGGCATGCTGGCGGCGCCGCAGCTGTCGGTGTTCTTTAAAAAGTTTCCGGCCCTTCGCCGGGCGCTGGATCGCGATCTGCCACGCTGGAAACTGCAGCTCAAGGAGCGTCTGCAGGAGGCTATGGTGCCGCCGGCGCTGGCGCAGGAGTTTTACCGCTACCAGCAGTGCCAGCTGGAGAACAACACCCAGTTCTATCACAACCTCAATGACACGATGGAGCTGCTGCGCCAGCTGGTTTCCCCGTTTTATGAACAGGCGCGCGCTCTGGTGGACGCCGCCGATCTGCCCAATCACCCGCTGGACGACAGCTTCCAAACCCTGTTCTTGCAGCGCTGGCGCATCAGCCTGACGCTGCAGGCCACTATGCTGCACCACCAGTTGCTGGAACAAGAGCGCGAGCAGCTGATGGCGGAACTGCAGGAGCGCCTGGCGCTGAGCGGCGCGCTGGAGCCGCTGCTGTCGGAAAACGACACCGCCGCCGGCAGGCTGTGGGACATGAGCAAAGGCCAGCTGCAGCGCGGCGATTACCAGCGGCTGGTGGAGTATGGCAACTTTTTGCAGCAGCAGCCGGAGCTGAAAAAGCTGGCGCAGCAGCTGGGCCGCAGCTATCAGGCCAAGGCGGTGCAGCAACAGGACGCGCAGCCGGAGCCGTTCAGGGTCATGGTGCAGGTGCCGGCCACGCTGCCGGAAGAAGTGAGCGGCATTCATCAGAGCGACGACATCCTGCGTCTGCTGCCGCCGGAGCTGGCGACGCTGGGGATTGAAGAGCTGGAATTCGAGTTTTATCGCCGTCTGTTGGAAAAGCGACTGCTGAGCTACCGTCTGCAGGGCGACGTCTGGCAGGAACAGATCCTGATCCGTCAGGTCACCCACCAGCAGCAGGATCAGCAGCCGCGCGGGCCGTTTATCGTCTGCGTGGACACCTCAGGATCGATGGGCGGCTTCAACGAACAGTGCGCCAAGGCGTTCTGTCTGGCGCTGCTGCGCATTGCGCTGGCGGACAACCGCCGCTGCTACATCATGCTGTTCGCCAACCAGATCGTGCATTACGAGCTCACCACCGCCAGCGGCATCGAGCAGGCCGTGCGTTTTCTCGGTCAGCAGTTTCGCGGCGGCACCGATCTGGCGGCCTGCTTGAACGCCACCATCACCAAAATGGCGGAGAGCGGCTGGTTCGACGCCGATGCGGTGATCATTTCCGATTTTATCGCCCAGCGGTTGCCGGAGGAGGTAATAAAGAAGGTGAAACAACAGCAGCAAAGCCACCAGCAGCGTTTCCATGCGGTGGCGATGTCCGCCTACGGCAAACCCGGCATCATGCGCATCTTCGATCATATCTGGCGCTTCGATACCGGGCTGAAAAGCCGTTTGATGCGCCGCTGGCGGCGCTAGGCGGTTAGAGCAGGCCTTCGACCGCCCCGCGCACTTCCGGCGACCACACGCCGCACTGCACCTGGCCGATATGCGACAGCTGCAACAGCAGCATCACCAAACGCGACTGACCGATGCCGCCGCCGATGGTCTGCGGCATATCGCCGCGCAACAGCGACTGGTGCCATTCCAGCTTCATGCGTTCTTCATCGCCGGTCAGCGCCAGCTGATGTTTCAGCGCCGTGGCGTCGACGCGGATGCCCATGGAAGACAGCTCGAAAGCGTCCTGCAGCACCGGGTTCCACACCACGATATCGCCGTTCAGGCCCGCCAGTCCATCCGTCGCCGGCGTGGTCCAGTCATCATAATCCGGCGCCCGCACATCGTGCGATTTGCCGTGCGACAGCTTGCCACCGATGCCGATCAGGAACACCGCGCCCAATTCTTTGGCGATCGCCCGCTCACGCCCTTTGGCGTCCAGATCCGGATAGCGCTGCAGCAGGGTTTCGCTGTGTACGAAGTGGATCTGTTCCGGCAGGAACGGGGTCAGGCCATGCTCACGGCTGACTTCCGCTTCCGTCGCCTTGATCGCGGCGTAAATGCTGCGCACGGTGCTTTTCAGGTAGTCCAGGCTGCGCTCACCGTCGCCCATCACCCGCTCCCAGTCCCACTGATCGACGTACACCGAGTGGATTGGCGTCAGGCGGTCCTCATCCGGGCGCAGCGCCTTCATATGGGTATACAGGCCCTCGCCGGCGCCGAAATCGTAGCTGCCCAGGGTTTTGCGTTTCCATTTCGCCAGCGAATGCACCACTTCGAAGGTGGCGTCAGGCAGAGTTTTGACCTTAACCTGCACCGCTTTCTCGCTGCCGGAGAGGTTATCCTGCGTGCCGTCGCCCAAACGGCTGAGGATCGGCGCTTGCACTTCGATCAGGCCGAGCTGTTGCTCCAGCTGGCGGGAGAAGAAGGATTTGACCTGGCTGATTTGTTGTTGTTTTTGGATAAACTGTTTTTTCATTGCCGTATCTCTTGTAAACCTGTCTCTGTTGACATCGATTAAGCAACAAAATGACACGTCAATTCAATATCCATTAATCAATATTGCCTTTTCACTTTTAATCGTTCATTTTTACCCGGACAGAATTCAACAATCGTTAATTAATGGGGGATTAAATGGCGGAAATTTATCAGATCGATAATCTCGATCGCGGCATCCTCAACGCCCTGATGGACAATGCGCGCACACCGTACGCTGAACTGGCGAAAAACTTCGCCGTCAGCCCCGGCACCATTCATGTGCGGGTGGAGAAGATGAAACAGGCCGGGATCATCACCGGCGCGCGTATTGACGTCAGCCCTAAACAGCTGGGCTACGACGTGTGCTGCTTTATCGGCATCATATTAAAGAGCGCCAAGGACTACCCTTCGGCCCTGAAGAAGCTGGAAAGCCTGGAAGAAGTGGTAGAAGCCTATTACACCACCGGCCACTACAGCGTCTTTATTAAGGTAATGTGCCGATCGATCGACGCGTTGCAACAGGTACTTATCAACAAGATCCAGACCATCGACGAGATCCAGTCTACCGAAACGCTGATCTCGCTGCAGAACCCCATTATGCGCACCATCGTGCCGTAACCCGCCAAATTGCATACCCACATTATCCACAGGTAGATCCCAGCCGATTCACAGCGTACAATGCAGCCACTTTGAGTGAGAAGGTTGGGATCGTTGGTTCATGGCAGACATTACTCTGATCAGTGGCAGTACGCTTGGCAGCGCCGAATACGTGGCTGAACATTTGGCTGAAAAGCTGGAAGACGCGGGTTTCTCTACCGAGATGCTGCACGGCCCTGAACTGGATGAACTGCCGTTGACCGGCCGCTGGCTGGTGGTCTCTTCCACGCACGGCGCCGGCGAACTGCCGGATAACCTTCAGCCGCTGTTGGAACAGCTCGCTGAACAGCAGCCGGATCTTTCCGAGGTGCAGTTCGGCGCCGTCGGTTTGGGCAGTTCGGAATACGACACCTTCTGCGGCGCGATCAAACAGATCGACGATCTGTTGATCGCCAGAGGCGCTAAAAGGATCGGCGATCGTCTCGAGATCGACGTGACCGAGCATGAAATTCCCGAGGATCCGGCCGAGGAATGGGTAAAAACCTGGATTAATTTACTCTAATTCGTCTAAAGATCGCGCGAACGATTGTGGATAACTAAGCTTAAAAGCAGGGTAAAAGCCGTAGTTATCCCAATAACAACCGTAGTGCGCTTTTTGTCCTGTGCATAACAAGCCTTTTAGATCCCAGCTTATCTGCGTCGGGATCACCGATCATTCACAGCAAACGATCCTCCTTAATCTGCTGATCTTCATCGTGAATAGTCACTTATCCACAGAGGATCGCGATCCTAATAAGAGATCTAATAAAGAGATCTTTAAATAAAAAAGATCTTCTTTTAATTACCGACGATCCTGACCACTTGGTCGATCGTCTAAACTTGAGTAGAATCCCCGACCCCAGGGCAAATACGATCGTTCGCAATACGGCGAGGTGCAGTTCCATGTTTTATCCAGATCAATTTGACGTCATCATCATCGGTGGTGGCCATGCAGGTACCGAGGCCGCCATGGCCGCGGCACGCATGGGACGTCAGACTTTATTATTGACACACAATATCGATACGCTGGGACAGATGTCCTGTAACCCGGCGATTGGCGGTATTGGTAAAGGGCATCTGGTTAAGGAAATTGATGCACTCGGTGGCCTGATGGCAACGGCGATCGACCACGCCGGCATCCAGTTTAGGATACTAAACGCCAGCAAAGGCCCAGCCGTTCGTGCCACACGCGCTCAGGCGGATCGCGTACTGTATCGCCAGGCGATCCGTACCGCGTTGGAGAACCAGCCCAACCTGATGATCTTCCAACAACCTGTTGAGGATCTGATCGTCGAAAACGATCGCGTAGTCGGCGCCGTCACCCAAATGGGCCTGAAATTCCGCGCCAAGGCGGTGGTATTGACCGTAGGCACCTTCCTGGACGGCAAGATCCATATCGGTCTGGAAAACTACAGCGGCGGCCGCGCCGGGGATCCACCTTCGATCTCGCTGTCGCAACGTTTGCGAGAACTGCCGCTGCGCGTTAACCGCTTGAAAACCGGTACGCCACCGCGCATCGACGCCCGCACTATCGATTTCAGCGTACTGGCGCCACAACACGGCGATACGCCGGTGCCGGTATTCTCGTTCCTGGGCGATGCCAGCCAACACCCGGAACAAATGGCGTGCTACATCACCCACACCAATGAAAAAACCCATGACGTGATCCGCAATAACCTCGATCGCAGCCCGATGTATGCCGGGATCATCGAAGGGATCGGCCCACGTTACTGCCCGTCGATCGAAGACAAGGTCATGCGCTTTGCCGATCGCAATGCGCACCAGATCTTCCTCGAGCCGGAAGGCCTGACCAGCAACGAGATTTACCCTAACGGGATTTCCACCAGCCTGCCGTTCGACGTGCAGATGCAGATCGTCCGTTCGATGGAAGGAATGCAAAACGCGCGTATTATTCGCCCTGGTTATGCTATCGAGTACGATTTCTTCGATCCACGCGATCTGAAGCCGACGCTGGAAAGCAAATTCATTCAGGGGCTGTTCTTCGCCGGTCAGATCAACGGCACCACCGGGTATGAAGAAGCCGCTGCGCAGGGCCTGCTGGCCGGTTTAAACGCCGGGCGCTTCGCCGACGAACAAGAAGGCTGGGCGCCACGTCGCGATCAGGCTTACCTGGGCGTGCTGGTGGACGATCTCAGCACCCTCGGCACCAAAGAGCCGTACCGCATGTTTACCTCACGCGCCGAGTATCGTCTGATGCTGCGCGAAGACAACGCCGATCTCCGCCTGACGGAAAAAGGCCGTGAACTCGGCCTGGTGGACGACGTGCGTTGGGCACGTTACAGCGAGAAGTTGGAGCGAATCGAACGCGAACGCCAGCGCCTGCGCGACATCTGGATGCACCCGCACGCCGAGAACGTCGAACAGGTCAATGCGCTGCTGAAAGCGCCGCTGTCGCGTGAAGCGAACGGCGAAGAGCTGCTGCGCCGTCCGGAGATGGATTACGCGCAGTTGACCGGCACCGACGCCTTCGCGCCGCCGCTGGGCGACGTACAAGCGGCTGAACAGGTCGAGATCCAGGTCAAATACGAGGGCTACATCGCTCGTCAGCAGGAAGAGATCGAAAAACAGCAGCGCAACGAGAATACCTTGCTGCCGTTGGATCTCGACTACCGTCAGGTTTCGGGACTGTCGAACGAGGTGATCGCCAAGTTGAACGATCACAAACCGAACTCCATCGGCCAGGCTTCGCGCATCTCCGGCATTACGCCGGCGGCGATCTCGATTTTGCTGATCTGGCTGAAAAAGCAGGGACTGCTGCGCCGCAGCGCATAAATCTTGCATCCAGGCGGCCGTTTGTTCATCCCGTAGCCAAACGGCCGCTGACATCACTTGCGCCCTGAATTATCATAGTCGCCTCATTGCGCCAGCTAACCATCCGCTGGTCGTTCAGCGCCTGCCAGAGGATCCGTTGTGCAAAAAAAATTAGACTCGCTGCTTGCGGCGGCAGGCATTGAGCTGCCCGATCAGCAAAAACAGCAGCTGCTGGGTTATGTCGGCATGCTGGATAAGTGGAACAAGGCTTATAACCTCACGTCGGTGCGCGATCCGCAGCAAATGCTGGTGCGCCACATCCTCGACAGCATCGTGGTCAACCCGCATTTGCAGGGCTCACGTTTCATCGATGTCGGCACCGGCCCCGGCTTGCCGGGCATTCCGCTGGCGATCGTGCGCCCAGACGCGCATTTCACGCTGCTCGACAGCCTGGGCAAGCGCGTGCGCTTCCTGCGCCAGGTGCAGCATGAGCTGGGCCTGAACAATATCGAGCCGGTGCAGAGCCGCGTCGAAGCGTTTCCGGCTGAGCCACCGTTTGATGGCGTGATCAGCCGCGCGTTCGCTTCGCTGCAGGATATGCTGTCCTGGTGTCATCATCTGCCGGCGAAAGGGCAGGGGCGTTTTTACGCGTTGAAAGGCGTGCGCCCGGATGAAGAATTGGCGCACTTGCCGGAAGGCGTCAGCCTGGAATCCATTGTGCGGCTTCAGGTGCCTGAATTGGAAGGTGAACGCCATCTGGTGGTGCTTAAGGCAAACTGAGTTTGTTTTTGATCAAACAAGCGTGAATTAAAGGTAGTACTAAGCGTAAAGATAAGCAGGCTAATTAATTGGTCGCTTTTTTTAGTTAATTTACTTTCTATTAACACAAAAAACGCGGCTAATTAGCGACAATAGAGTAATTGCATTTGGAAATAGTCACGTTAGCAATCATGTGCGAAAGATTGGCCTTTGCTGCTAATGTTAATTGGCTGTTGGAATATTGCCTCGCTGCTTGTCAATAAAAGGTTTTCGCCGGGTATACGGATTGTTTTTGAACAGTTAACTGATAATGTTTTGATTTATATAATCTTTTGATCGCTCAAATTGCTAAAGACGGTTTGGTTGACCATCGGCTATAAATCAGGAAGGGGTATTACTGTGATCGGCTTCGCGTTTCTAAACGCAACGCTGGAATAATCAGACAATTAAATGCGTCCTATTATTCCGACCGTTTTCTTGTGAAAATAGGCTGGAATAGGGAAATTTAAATAATTGTTCACCTTTTCGCTACTTATCGATTGAATTCGTTGGTATGCCCCGTATAATTTGCTCGTTTTTTGCTGCTTGACTCAGGACAGCAAAAACAGTTGTATACGTCACTCAGCATACCCCCTCAGGGGTACGGAGAGAACAAACGTCATGTCTGTGTCCCTTTACAGCGGGAAAGTCGCACGCAAACTGCTGTTTTTGCAGTTAATGACTTTTGTTCTGATCAGCGTTGCTTTCTGGCTGAAAAGCCCGGAATGGAGCGCTTCGGCGCTGGCAGGCGGTCTCGCCGCCTGGTTGCCGAGTGCAATGTTTATGCTGTTTGCCTTGCGCCATCAGGCGCAAACGCCGGCGCCCGGTAGGGTTGCCTGGTCGTTCGCCATCGGCGAGGGGCTAAAGGTCGTGATCACCATCGTTTTGCTGATCGTGGCGCTGGGGGTGTTCAAGGCGGAGTTTATACCGCTTGGCCTGACCTATTTAGCGGTGTTAGTGGTGCAGATAGTGGCACCGGCCGTGATTAACAGTTACCGAAATTAACTAAATAAAGGGTAGAGGCATCATGTCTGCAGAGGGATACAACAGTCCACAGGAGTATATCGGTCACCACCTGACGCAGCTTCAGGTCGGGACTGGGTTTTGGTCGATTAACCTCGACTCGATGTTTTTCTCCGTCGTCCTCGGGGTTTTGTTCCTGGTGATTTTCCGCAAAGTGGCTAAAAACGCCACCAGCGGCGTGCCGGGTAAACTGCAAACCGCCGTGGAGCTGGTGGTTGGTTTCGTCGACAGCAGCGTGCGCGACATGTACCACGGCAAGAGCAAGGTGATTGCGCCGTTGGCGCTGACCGTGTTCGTCTGGGTGTTCCTGATGAACCTGATGGACCTGATTCCGGTAGACTTCCTGCCGTTCATCGGGGCGCATCTCGGTCTGCCTGCGCTGCGCGTGGTGCCTACCGCTGACGTGAACGTCACGCTGTCTATGGCGCTGGGCGTGTTTATCCTGATTCTGTTCTATAGCATCAAAATGAAAGGCGTTGGCGGGTTCGTTAAAGAGTTGACCATGCAGCCGTTCAACCACCCTGTATTCATTCCTATCAACCTGATTCTTGAAGGTGTCAGCCTGCTGTCCAAACCTGTTTCACTGGGTCTGCGACTGTTCGGCAACATGTATGCGGGTGAGTTGATCTTCATCCTGATTGCCGGCCTGTTGCCGTGGTGGTCACAGTGGGTCCTGAGCTTGCCTTGGGCTATCTTCCACATCCTGATCATTACGCTTCAAGCCTTTATTTTCATGGTTCTGACGATCGTCTATCTGTCGATGGCGTCTGAAGAGCACTGATTTTCTTAAAACACTTGCACTTTTAAACTGAAACAAACTGGAGACTGTCATGGAAAACCTGAGTATGGATCTGCTGTACATGGCTGCCGCTGTGATGATGGGTTTAGCGGCAATCGGTGCTGCGATCGGTATCGGCATCCTGGGTGGTAAATTCTTGGAAGGCGCTGCTCGTCAGCCTGACCTGATTCCTCTGCTGCGTACACAGTTCTTTATCGTTATGGGTCTGGTCGACGCCATCCCGATGATCGCTGTAGGTCTGGGTCTGTACGTGATGTTCGCCGTCGCGTAAGTAGAGTAACCCTCTACGACGTAACCAAACTATTAACTTTTAAAGAGGCATTGTGCTGTGAATCTTAACGCAACAATCCTCGGCCAGGCCATCGCGTTCGTTCTGTTTGTCTGGTTCTGCATGAAGTACGTATGGCCGCCGATCATGGCTGCCATCGAGAAACGTCAGAAAGAAATCGCTGACGGCCTCGCTTCTGCAGAGCGTGCCAAAAAAGATCTGGACTTAGCGCAAGCCAATGCGACCGACCAGCTGAAAACTGCTAAGGCAGAAGCTCAGGTGATCATCGAGCAAGCGAACAAACGCAAAGCTCAGATCATGGATGAAGCGAAAGCCGAAGCCGAGCAGGAACGTAACAAAATCGTGGCGCAGGCTCAGGCTGAGATCGAAGCCGAACGTAAGCGCGCTCGTGAAGAGTTGCGTAAGCAAGTCGCGATGCTGGCAATTGCCGGCGCCGAGAAGATCATCGAACGTTCCGTGGATGAAGCTGCTAACAGCGACATCGTTGATAAACTGGTCGCTGAACTGTAAGGAGGGAGGGGCTGATGTCTGAATTTGTAACTGTAGCTCGCCCCTACGCCAAAGCAGCTTTTGACTTTGCCGTTGAGCACCAAAGCGTAGAGCGCTGGCAGGAGATGCTGGCGTTTACGGCTGAAGTCACTCGCAATGAACAGATTTCTGAACTGCTGTCTGGCGCGGTTGCGCCAGAAACGCTGTCCAAGACGTTCATCGCGGTTTGTGGCGATCGGCTCGACGAACATGGCCAGAACTTTATCCGTGTAATGGCCGAAAATGGACGTTTACTGGTTCTTCCTGCCGTGCTGCAGCAGTTCATCGAACTGCGCGCCTCGCTGGAATCCACCGTCGAAGTCGAAGTGCTCTCTGCGAGCGCGCTGAGCGACGAACAGCAGGCGAAAATCGCCGCTGCGATGGAAAAACGTCTGTCACGCAAAGTTAAGCTGAATTGCAAAATTGACAAGTCTGTACTGGCCGGCATCGTTGTTCGCGCCGGCGATATGGTGATTGATGGCAGCGTTCGCGGTCGTCTTGAACGCCTGACAGACGTCTTGCAGTCTTAAGGGGACTGGAGCATGCAACTGAATTCCACCGAAATCAGCGAACTGATCAAGCAGCGCATTGCTCAGTTCAATGTAGTGAGCGAAGCTCACAATGAAGGTACTATCGTTTCCGTCAGCGACGGGATCATCCGCGTACACGGCCTGGCCGAAGTTATGCAGGGCGAAATGATCGCGCTGCCTGGCAACCGTTACGCAATCGCATTGAACCTGGAGCGCGACTCCGTCGGTGCCGTGGTCATGGGTCCGTATTCGGATCTGGCCGAAGGCATGAAGGTTAAATGCACTGGCCGTATCCTGGAAGTTCCAGTCGGTCGTGGTCTGCTGGGCCGCGTAGTTAACACCTTGGGCGCACCTATCGACGGCAAAGGCCCGATTGAAAACGACGGCTTCTCTCCGGTAGAAGCTATCGCGCCAGGCGTTATCGAGCGTCAGTCCGTTGATCAGCCGGTTCAGACTGGCTACAAATCCGTTGACGCCATGATTCCAATCGGCCGTGGCCAGCGTGAGCTGGTGATCGGTGACCGTCAGACCGGTAAAACCGCGCTGGCGATCGATGCGATCATCAACCAACGCGACTCCGGCATCAAATGCGTTTACGTGGCTATCGGCCAGAAAGCGTCCACCATCGCTAACGTGGTGCGCAAACTGGAAGAGCACGGCGCACTGGCCAACACCATCGTGGTGGTGGCGACCGCTTCCGAATCCGCTGCACTGCAATACCTGGCGCCATACGCCGGTTGCGCAATGGGCGAATACTTCCGTGACCGCGGTGAAGATGCGCTGATCGTGTACGATGACCTGTCCAAACAGGCCGTTGCTTACCGCCAGATTTCCCTGCTGCTTCGTCGTCCGCCAGGTCGTGAAGCTTACCCAGGCGACGTATTCTACCTGCACTCCCGCTTGCTGGAGCGTGCAGCGCGCGTTAACGCCGAATACGTTGAAGCCTTCACCAAAGGTGAAGTTAAAGGCCAAACCGGTTCATTGACCGCTCTGCCGATCATTGAAACCCAGGCGGGTGACGTTTCCGCGTTCGTTCCGACCAACGTAATCTCGATTACCGATGGTCAGATCTTCCTGGAATCCAACCTGTTCAACTCCGGTATTCGTCCGGCAGTTAACCCGGGTATCTCCGTATCCCGTGTTGGTGGCGCCGCGCAGACCAAGATCATGAAGAAACTGTCCGGTGGTATCCGTACCGCGCTGGCGCAGTATCGTGAACTGGCTGCGTTCTCCCAGTTCGCCTCCGATCTGGACGACGCGACCCGCAAACAGCTGAGCCACGGTCAGAAAGTGACCGAGCTGCTGAAACAGAAACAGTATGCGCCGATGTCGGTCGCACAACAGTCTCTGGTGCTGTTTGCCGCAGAACGCGGTTACCTGAACGACGTCGAAGTCGCCAAAGTGGTGAGCTTCGAAGCCGCGCTGGTCGCCTATGCGGACCGCGAGCACGCCGAACTGCTGAACCACATAAACCAAACTGGCAACTTCAATGATGAGATCGAGGGCAAGTTGAAAGACATCCTCGAGACCTTCAAGAAAACCCAGTCCTGGTAACGCCGAACGGTCCTGCTGTTGAAAGACAGCAGGCCGTCTGGCACTGAGGAGAAGCAGAGATGGCCGGCGCAAAAGAGATACGTAGTAAGATCGCTAGCGTGCAAAACACGCAAAAGATCACTAAAGCGATGGAAATGGTCGCCGCCTCCAAAATGCGTAAATCGCAGGATCGCATGGCGGCCAGCCGTCCTTATGCAGAGACCATGCGCAAAGTGATTGGTCACCTTGCGTTAGGGAATCTGGAGTACAAGCACCCGTACCTGGATGAGCGTGACGTTAAGCGCGTCGGGTATCTGGTGGTGTCTACTGACCGTGGTCTCTGCGGCGGCTTGAACATCAACCTGTTCAAAAAGCTGCTGGCGGAGATGAAAGCCTGGTCCGAAAAAGGCGTCGAAACCGATTTGGCGCTGATTGGCTCTAAAGCGGCCTCTTTCTTTGGTTCCGTGGGCGGCAACGTGGTTGCCCAGGTGACCGGCATGGGGGACAAACCTTCCCTGTCGGATCTGATCGGGCCGGTGAAAGTGATGCTGCAGGCCTACGACGAAGGTCGTTTGGACAAGCTGTACATTGTCAGCAACAAATTTGTTAATACGATGTCCCAAGAGCCACAGGTGCTTCAGCTGCTGCCGTTACCGCCAGCCGATGACGAAGAGCTGAAGAAAACGCCTTGGGATTACCTGTATGAACCCGATCCAAAAGTGCTGCTTGATACCTTGCTGCGCCGCTATGTGGAGTCGCAGGTTTATCAGGGCGTCGTGGAAAACCTGGCCAGCGAGCAGGCCGCACGAATGGTCGCGATGAAAGCCGCAACCGATAACGGCGGTAGCCTGATCAAAGAGCTGCAGTTGGTATACAACAAGGCGCGTCAGGCCAGCATCACTCAGGAACTCACCGAGATCGTTTCGGGAGCCTCCGCGGTTTAAGCTAGGTTTACGAATTACGTAGAGGATTCAAGATGGCTACTGGAAAGATTATCCAGGTAATCGGCGCCGTGGTGGACGTCGAGTTCCCTCAGGATGCCGTACCAAAAGTGTACGATGCCCTTGAGGTAGAAAACGGCACCGAAAAACTGGTGTTGGAAGTTCAGCAACAGCTGGGCGGTGGCGTGGTTCGCTGTATCGCAATGGGGACCTCCGACGGTCTGCGTCGCGGTCTGAAAGTGAACAACCTGGACCACCCGATTGAAGTGCCGGTGGGTAAAGCTACCCTGGGCCGTATCATGAACGTATTGGGCCAACCGATCGACATGAAAGGCGACATCGGCGAAGAAGAGCGTTGGGCGATTCACCGCGCGGCGCCAAGCTACGAAGAGCTGTCCAGCTCCCAGGAACTGCTGGAAACCGGTATCAAGGTAATGGACCTGATTTGTCCGTTCGCCAAGGGCGGTAAAGTTGGTCTGTTCGGCGGTGCGGGCGTAGGTAAAACCGTAAACATGATGGAGCTGATCCGTAACATCGCGATCGAGCACTCCGGTTATTCCGTGTTTGCGGGCGTGGGCGAGCGTACTCGTGAGGGTAACGACTTCTACCACGAAATGACCGACTCCAACGTTCTGGACAAAGTATCCCTGGTTTACGGCCAGATGAACGAGCCACCAGGTAACCGTCTGCGCGTTGCGCTGACCGGTCTGACCATGGCGGAGAAATTCCGTGACGAAGGCCGTGACGTTCTGCTGTTCGTTGACAACATCTACCGTTACACCCTGGCCGGTACCGAAGTGTCCGCACTTCTGGGCCGTATGCCATCCGCGGTAGGTTATCAGCCAACGCTGGCGGAAGAGATGGGCGTTCTGCAAGAACGTATCACCTCGACCAAGACCGGTTCCATCACTTCCGTACAGGCCGTTTACGTTCCTGCGGATGACTTGACTGACCCGTCACCAGCCACCACCTTTGCGCACTTGGACGCAACCGTGGTACTGAGCCGTAACATCGCTTCTCTGGGTATCTACCCGGCCGTTGACCCGCTGGATTCTACCAGCCGTCAGCTGGATCCGCTGGTTGTTGGCCAGGAGCACTACGACGTAGCGCGTGGCGTGCAGTCCATTCTGCAACGCTACCAGGAACTGAAAGATATCATCGCGATCCTGGGTATGGACGAGCTGTCTGAAGAAGACAAACTGGTCGTATCCCGTGCGCGTAAGATCCAACGCTTCCTGTCTCAGCCGTTCTTCGTGGCAGAAGTCTTCACCGGTTCTCCGGGCAAGTTCGTATCGCTGAAAGACACCATCCGTGGTTTCAAAGGCATTATGGACGGCGACTATGACCACCTGCCGGAGCAGGCGTTCTACATGGTTGGCACCATTGAAGAAGCAGTGGAAAAAGCCAAGAAACTGTAACGCCTTGAGAGGAGGGTGATATGGCTATGACTTACCATCTGGATGTAGTCAGCGCGGAAAAACAGATGTTTTCCGGCCTGGTGCAGAAGATCCAGGTGACAGGCAGCGAAGGTGAACTGGGGATCTTCCCTGGCCATGCGCCGCTGCTGACTGCCATCAAGCCTGGCATGGTGCGTATTGTTAAGCAGCACGGTGAAGAAGAGTTCATCTACCTGTCCGGCGGCATCCTCGAGGTGCAGCCGAGCGTGGTTACCGTGCTGGCGGACACTGCTATCCGTGGTACTGACCTCGACGAAGCGAGAGCGTTGGAAGCTAAGCGTAAAGCTGAAGAACACATTCGCAGCTCTCATGGCGATGTCGACTATGCTCAGGCATCCGCTGAACTGGCGAAAGCGATCGCAAAACTGCGCGTTATCGAGCTCACCAGAAAAGCGATGTAATGTTTGGGTGCTCTGCACCCAACTTTAAGAAAGCGGCCTATAGGGTCGCTTTTTTTTTACTTTAAAATAAGCATTTCAGCCCGGCGAACAGAGTGGTGTATAACCCCTGATATCAGGAAAGAAACGTCGCCGAACGCCGACAGTTTTTTCGTCCTGAAGCCGAATCGGCCATGATGGCGGCAGGCCAAGAGCCGCACGGCCTGCACCGGGTTCGTGATGAGAAATATGTAGTAATATCGTCGCTAAACGGTTTTACTTTCGTCTATCAAAATGGAGTTATCAGGTTGCTTATGTCGAACAGCGCAATGAGCGTGGTCATCCTCGCCGCGGGCAAGGGTACGCGCATGTATTCCGATCTTCCCAAAGTGTTGCATCCGTTGGCCGGTAAGCCGATGGTGCAGCACGTCATTGATGCCGCGATGAAACTGGGCGCGCAACATGTTCACCTGGTATACGGCCACGGCGGCGATTTGTTGAAAAGCACGCTGACGGACGGCGCGCTGAACTGGGTGCTGCAGGCGGAGCAATTGGGCACCGGCCATGCAATGCAGCAGGCGGCGCCGCATTTTGCCGACGATGAAGACGTGCTGATGCTGTACGGTGACGTGCCTTTGATTTCCGTGGATACGCTGCAACGCCTGATTGCGGCCAAGCCGCAGGGCGGCATCGGTCTGCTGACGGTGAAACTGGACGATCCGAGCGGTTACGGCCGCATCGTGCGCGAGCAGGGCAACGTGGTGAGCATCGTTGAACACAAGGACGCCAGCGAGGCACAGCGTCAGATTAATGAGATCAATACCGGCATCCTGGTGGCGAACGGGCGCGATCTGAAGCGCTGGCTGGGGATGCTGAACAACGACAACGCACAGGGCGAGTTTTACATCACCGATATCATTGCGTTGGCCCATGCAGACGGCAAGAAAATCGAGGCTGTACACCCGTCGCGCCTGAGTGAAGTGGAAGGTGTGAACAACCGCCTGCAACTGGCGACCCTGGAACGCGTATTCCAGTCGGAACAGTCTGAAAAGCTGCTGTTGGCCGGCGTGATGCTGCTGGATCCGGCGCGTTTCGATTTGCGCGGGGAACTTGTTCACGGCCGCGACATCACTATTGATGCGAATGTGATTATCGAAGGTCACGTCAAGTTGGGCGATCGGGTGAAAATCGGCGCCGGCTGCGTGCTGAAAAACTGCGTGATCGGTAATGATTGCGAGATCAGTCCTTACAGCGTGCTGGAAGACAGCGTGCTGGAAGTCGGCTGCACCGTGGGGCCATTTGCCCGCCTGCGCCCAGGCGCGGAGCTGGCGGCAGGGGCCCACGTCGGCAACTTCGTGGAAATGAAAAAGGCGCGTCTGGGCAAAGGCTCCAAGGCCGGCCACCTCAGCTACCTGGGCGATGCCGAAATCGGCGATGACGTGAATATCGGCGCCGGCACCATCACCTGTAACTACGATGGCGCCAACAAGCACAAGACGCTGATCGGCGATGGGGTGTTCGTCGGTTCCGATACTCAGCTGGTGGCGCCGGTATCGGTCGGCAAAGGCTCCACCATCGCCGCAGGCACCACGGTGACGCGCGATATTGCCGAGAACGAATTGGTGCTGAGCCGCGTCAAGCAGGTGCACATTCAGGGCTGGCAACGTCCGGTGAAGAAGAAGTCATAGTGTGTTTTGCGTTGGGCTCTGTTCACGAGCCCAATACAAAACATAATAACCCCCACCATCTACAGGCTCGGGGGACGCACGGTAAAAACCGGCAAAAATCAGGTCAAAGGCATCGAAAGCGCCCATGAAGGGCGTTCATTAGGAATATAACTGATGTGTGGAATTGTAGGCGCAGTAGCGCAACGTGATATCGCAGAAATCCTGTTGGAAGGTTTACGTCGTCTTGAGTACCGCGGTTATGACTCCGCCGGTCTGGCGGTGGTCGATGAAAAAGGCAACGTCAGTCGCCTGCGTCGCGTAGGCAAGGTACAAAAACTGGCCGAAGCGGCGGAGCAAACCGATCTGCACGGCGGTACCGGTATCGCTCACACCCGCTGGGCAACGCACGGTGAACCGACCGAAGCGAACGCGCACCCGCATGTTTCCGACTACATTACCGTGGTGCATAACGGCATCATCGAAAACCACGAACCGCTGCGCGAGCTGCTGATCGAACGTGGTTACCGTTTCAGCTCCGAAACCGACACCGAAGTGATCGCGCACCTGGTGCACTGGGAACAGTTGCAGGGCGGTACGCTGCTGGAAGTGGTTCAGCGCGTGATCCCACAGCTGCGCGGCGCTTACGGCACCGTGGTGATGGACAGCCGCGATCCGAGCGTATTGGTCGCGGCGCGCTCCGGCAGCCCGCTGGTTATCGGCCGCGGCGTTGGGGAAAACTTCATCGCCTCCGATCAGCTGGCGCTGCTGCCGGTCACCCGCCGCTTCATCTTCCTGGAAGAAGGCGACGTGGTGGAAGTGACTCGCCGCACCGTCAACATCTTCGACAAGCAGGGCAACGCCATCGAGCGTCCTGAGATCGAATCCCAGGTGCAGTATGACGCCGGCGACAAGGGCGCTTACCGTCACTACATGCAAAAAGAGATCTACGAACAGCCGCTGGCGCTGAAAAACACCCTGGAAGGGCGTTTCAGCCATGGCCAAATCAACCTGAGCGAGCTGGGCCCGCACGCCGACGAGCTGCTGGCCAAGGTGCAACACGTGCAGATCATCGCCTGTGGGACTTCTTACCACTCCGGGATGGTGGCGCGCTACTGGTTTGAAGCGTTGGCCGGCGTGCCGTGCGACGTCGAGATCGCGTCCGAATTCCGTTACCGCAAATCGGCGGTGCGTCCGGGCAGCCTGATCATCACCCTGTCGCAGTCCGGCGAAACCGCCGACACGTTAGCGGCGCTGCGCCTGTCCAAAGAGCTGGGTTATCTTGGTTCGCTGGCCGTTTGTAACGTTGCGGGCTCTTCGCTGGTGCGTGAATCCGATCTGGCGTTGATGACCAAAGCGGGCACGGAAATCGGCGTAGCCTCGACCAAAGCCTTCACCACCCAGCTTACCGTGCTGTTGATGCTGGTGGCGCGCCTGGGCCGCCTGAAAGGCATGGCGGAAAGCGTGGAGCAGGAGATCGTGCACGGCCTGCAGGCGCTGCCGGCGCGTATCGAGCAGATGCTGTCGATGGATAAAGAGATCGAAGCGCTGGCGGAAGGCTTCTCCGACAAGCACCATGCGCTGTTCCTCGGCCGCGGCGATCAGTATCCGATCGCCATGGAAGGGGCGCTGAAGCTGAAAGAGATCTCCTATATTCACGCCGAAGCTTATGCGGCGGGCGAGTTGAAACACGGCCCGCTGGCGCTGATCGACGCCGATATGCCGGTGATCGTGGTGGCGCCAAACAACGAACTGCTGGAAAAGCTGAAGTCCAACATTGAAGAAGTGCGCGCGCGCGGCGGCCAGCTGTACGTGTTCGCCGATCAGGACGCCGGCTTTGTCAGCAGCGAAGGCATGACCATCATTCCTCTGCCGCACGTCGAGGAAATCGTCGCGCCGATCTTCTACACCGTGCCGTTGCAGCTGCTGTCTTACCACGTGGCGCTGATCAAAGGCACCGACGTTGACCAGCCACGCAACCTGGCGAAGTCTGTCACCGTAGAGTAATTTGCCGCAGGTAAACTGCAAAAGCCGGCCTTCGCGCCGGCTTTTTTCATGAGTGGCCTTAAAGATGACAGCGCGACCGATTCGGCGATAAACGTTGTCATATTCAAGCGGATAGGCCGCGCCAAAACGGTTTTTTTATTGCTTGGCAAATGTGCTGTTTCACAACTAACTTTTTGATTTATAGATAAAACAATACCCATCAAACGCACTGTAATATAACTGTCATATTGCGTACATTTTTCTGTCACCAAACTGTCCTATTTTCCCTCCTGCAGCAATACTTACTCTGATTAAAACGACTCGAAGTCGATTTTAAGTATCCCATTAGGAGGGATTATGAAACTGATGCGTACCACCGTCGCCAGTATTGTGGCAGCGACCTTCTCCCTGACCGCCGTGTCCGCGTTCGCTGCTGCCAGCCTGACCGGTGCAGGTGCGACATTCCCCGCTCCGGTTTACGCCAAGTGGGCAGATTCTTATCAGAAAGAAACCGGCAACAAAGTTAACTATCAGGGCATCGGCTCCTCTGGCGGCGTGAAGCAAATCGTGGCCAACACCGTTGACTTTGGCGCTTCCGATGCTCCGCTGTCTGACGACAAACTGGCGGCCGATGGCCTGTTCCAGTTCCCGACCGTGATCGGCGGCGTGGTACTGGCGGTGAATATCCCGGGCATCAAATCCGGCGAACTGACGCTGGACGGTAAAACCCTGGGCGATATCTACCTGGGCAACGTCAAAAAGTGGAACGATCCGGCTATCACCAAGCTGAACCCTGGCGTGAAACTGCCTGACCAGAATATCGCCGTAGTGCGCCGCGCCGACGGTTCCGGCACCTCGTTCGTGTTTACCAGCTACCTGTCCAAGGCCAACGCGCAGTGGAAAGAGAAGATTGGCGCCGGTTCTACCGTTAACTGGCCGACCGGTCTGGGCGGCAAAGGCAACGACGGCATCGCCGCCTTCGTTCAGCGTCTGCCTGGCTCTATCGGCTACGTAGAATACGCTTACGCCAAACAGAACAACCTGGCTTACACCAAGCTGGTATCCGCCGACGGCAAACCGGTTAGCCCGACCGAAGAGAGCTTCAGCAACGCGGCCAAAGGCGTGGATTGGAGCAAGACCTTCGCTCAGGATCTGACTGACCAGAAAGGCGACAACGTGTGGCCAATCACCTCCACCACCTTCATTTTGGTGCACAAAGAGCAGAAAAACCCTGCTCAGGGTGCCGAAGTGCTGAAGTTCTTCGACTGGGCTTATAAAACCGGCGCCAAGCAGGCGAACGAGCTGGATTACGCCACCCTGCCGACAGAAGTGGTTGAGCAGGTGCGCGCGGCCTGGAAAACCAACGTAAAAGACAGTTCAGGTAAAGCGCTGTACTAACAACGCAGGGGCGCGGGTTCGCCGCGCCCCACACAGTTCTTCAGGCTCCGATCCCGGTTGGGGCTGCCAGGGTTCAAACAGAGAGTAATCTATGGCTGAGTACAAGCCGACCATCAAAGCACCGGGCAAAAACGGTGACATCATTTTCAGCGCGCTGGTGAGACTGGCTGCGCTGATTACCCTATTGTTGCTGGGCGGCATCATCGTTTCGCTGATCTTCGCCTCCTGGCCAAGCATGCAGAAATTCGGCTTCGCCTTCCTGTGGACCAAAGAGTGGGACGCACCGGCGGAGCAGTTCGGCGCGCTGGTGCCGATCTACGGTACCGTGGTCACCTCGCTCATCGCGCTGATCATCGCCGTGCCGGTGAGTTTCGGCATCGCGCTGTTCCTGACCGAACTGGCGCCGAACTGGTTGAAGCGGCCGCTGGGCATCGCCATTGAGCTGCTGGCGGCCATCCCAAGCATCGTCTACGGCATGTGGGGCCTGTTTGTGTTCGCCCCGCTGTTCGCCGAATACTTCCAGACGCCAGTGGGCGACGTGCTGTCAGGCATTCCTATCGTCGGCGAGCTGTTCTCCGGCCCGGCCTTCGGCATCGGTATCCTGGCCGCCGGGGTGATCCTGGCGATCATGATCATTCCTTACATCGCTGCGGTGATGCGCGACGTGTTCGAACAGACGCCGGTAATGATGAAAGAGTCGGCCTACGGCATCGGCTGCACCACTTGGGAAGTCATCTGGCGCATCGTGCTGCCGTTCACCAAAAACGGCGTCATCGGCGGCGTGATGCTGGGCCTGGGCCGTGCGCTGGGGGAAACCATGGCGGTGACCTTTATCATCGGCAACACCTACCAGCTCGACAGCGCTTCGCTGTATATGCCGGGCAACAGCATCACCTCGGCGCTGGCCAACGAATTCGCCGAAGCTGAGTCCGGCGTGCACACTGCCGCGTTGATGGAGCTGGGCCTGATTCTGTTTGTTATCACCTTTATCGTGCTGGCGCTGTCGAAACTGATGATCATGCGTCTGGCCAAGAATGAGGGGCGTTAACATGGCGACGATGGATATGCAAAACGCAGTCGTTCTGGCGGAAAGCCGCCGCAAAATGCAGGCCTGGCGCCGGCAGAAAAACCGCCTCGCGCTGTTCCTGTCGATGGCGACCATGGCGTTCGGGTTGTTCTGGCTGATCTGGATCCTGATCGCCACCGTCACCAAAGGCTTCGACGGCATGTCGCTGGCGCTGTTCACCGAGATGACCCCGCCGCCGAATACCGCAGGCGGCGGCTTGGCCAACGCTATCGCCGGCAGCGGCCTGTTGATCCTGTGGGCGACCCTTTTCGGTACGCCGCTGGGCATCATGGCCGGCATCTACCTGGCGGAATACGGCCGTAAATCCTGGCTGGCGGAAGTGATCCGCTTTATCAACGACATTCTTTTGTCCGCACCGTCGATCGTGGTGGGCCTGTTCGTTTACACCATCGTGGTGGCGAAGATGGAACACTTCTCCGGCTGGGCCGGCATCGTGGCGCTGGCGCTGCTGCAGGTGCCGATCGTCATTCGTACCACCGAGAACATGCTGAAACTGGTACCGGATACGCTGCGCGAGGCCGCTTATGCCCTGGGTACGCCGAAATGGCGCATGATTTCCGCCATCACGCTGAAGGCGTCGGTGTCCGGCATCATCACCGGCGTGCTGCTGGCGATTGCACGCATCGCGGGGGAAACCGCACCGCTGCTGTTCACTTCGCTGTCGAACCAGTTCTGGAGCACCGACCTGATGCAGCCGATCGCCAACCTGCCGGTGACCATCTTCAAATTCGCCATGAGCCCGTTCGCCGAATGGCAACAGCTGGCCTGGGCCGGGGTGCTGTTGATCACCCTGTGCGTACTGTTACTGAATATCCTGGCGCGCGTGGTTTTCGCCAAGAAAAAGCATTCATAAAACTTTGAGCGCCGCTTTGGCGGCGCTGATGAAAAGAGAGAAGTCTTGATGAGTATGGTTACTGACGCTTCCAGCAGCAAAATTCAGGTACGCGATCTGAACTTCTACTATGGCAAATTCCATGCGCTGAAGAACATCACGCTGGATATCGCCAAGAACAAGGTCACCGCGTTTATCGGCCCGTCCGGCTGCGGCAAATCTACCCTGCTGCGCACCTTCAACAAGATGTACCAGCTGTACCCGGAACAGCGTGCGGAAGGCGGCATCCTGCTGGACGGCCAGAACATCCTGACCGACAACTCGGATATCGCGCTGCTGCGTGCCAAGGTCGGCATGGTGTTCCAGAAGCCGACGCCGTTCCCGATGTCGATTTACGACAACATCGCCTTCGGCGTTCGCCTGTTTGAAAAGCTGTCGCGCGCCGATATGGACGAGCGCGTGCAGTGGGCGCTGACCAAGGCGGCGCTGTGGAATGAAACCAAGGACAAGCTGCACCAGAGCGGCTACAGCCTCTCCGGCGGCCAGCAGCAGCGTTTGTGCATCGCCCGCGGCATCGCCATTCGTCCGGAAGTGTTGTTGCTTGATGAGCCTTGCTCGGCGCTGGATCCGATCTCCACCGGCAAGATTGAAGAGCTGATCAGCGAGCTGAAGGCTGATTACACCGTGGTGATCGTGACGCACAACATGCAGCAGGCGGCGCGCTGCTCCGACTCTACCGCATTTATGTATCTGGGCGAGCTGATCGAGTTCAGTGATACTGATAACCTGTTCACTGCGCCGCAGAAAAAGCAGACTGAAGACTACATCACTGGCCGTTATGGTTGATAGGAAGCATCATGGATAACCTGAATTTAAACAAACACATTTCCGGCCAGTTCAACGCAGAGCTCGAGCATATCCGCACCCAGGTGCTGACCATGGGCGGGCTGGTGGAGCAGCAGCTGACCGACGCCATCACCGCGATGCACAATCAGGATGGCGAGCTGGCCAAGCGCGTGATCGAAGGCGACGCCAAGGTCAACATGATGGAAGTGGCGATCGATGAAGCCTGCGTGCGCATTATCGCCAAGCGCCAGCCGACCGCCAGCGATCTGCGTCTGGTGATGGCGATCATCAAAACCATTTCCGAGCTGGAGCGCATCGGCGACGTGGCGGACAAGATCTGCCGCACCGCGCTGGAGAAGTTCTCGCACCAGCACCAGCCGCTGCTGGTCAGCCTGGAGTCGCTGGGGCGCCACACCGTGCAGATGCTGCACGACGTGCTGGACGCCTTCGCGCGCATGGATCTGGACGAGGCGATCCGTATTTACCGGGAAGATAAAAAAGTCGACCAGGAATACGAAGGCATCGTGCGTCAGCTGATGACCTACATGATGGAAGATTCGCGCACCATTCCGAGCGTGCTGACCGCGCTGTTCTGCGCCCGTTCTATCGAGCGTATCGGCGACCGCTGCCAGAACATCTGCGAATTTATCTTCTATTTCGTCAAAGGGCAGGATTTCCGTCATTTGGGTGGCGATGCCCTGGAAAAGCTGCTCTCCCCGGGCGGTAAAGACGACAAAGCCGACTAACCCTTTCCGGGTAATATCCTTCAAAGGCGCGGTTTCCCGCGCCTTTATTCCATCTTAAGAGCGTAAAGATAAAAAGGTTATAAATATAGCTTTTTATATTATTTCCTGACCTATGTGGCGCTTGCTAGCTTATCCGCCAGCAGGACATCAACCACTTAGGAGCTTTCTATGAAACATCGCGCTTTGGCCTTAACGTTGTTAGCCAGTCTGACCGGCCTCGCCGCCGGTGCCGCGCACGCGGACAAACTTGACGATATCAAGCAAGCCGGCGTGGTGCGCATCGCGGTGTTCGACAGCAACCCGCCGTTCGGCTACATCGATCCGCAGAGCAAGAAGCTGGTGGGCTACGATGTGGATGTCGCCGACGCGATCGGCAAAGCGCTGGGGGTGAAAGTGGAGCTGCGCGCCACCAACCCGGCCAACCGCATTCCGCTGCTGGTGTCGAAGAAGGTTGACCTGATTGCCGCCAACTTCACCATTACCGACGAGCGCGCCAAGGAAGTGAACTTCAGCGTGCCGTACTTCGCCACTGGCCAGAAATTCATCGCCCGCAAAGGCGTGTTGAAAACGCCGGAAGACATCAAGAAGCTGCGCATCGGCGCGGATAAGGGCACGGTGCAGGAAATCACCCTGCGCGAGCGTTTCCCGACGGCGAAAGTGATCTCCTACGATGATACCCCGCTGGCGTTCGTGGCGCTGCGTAACGGCAACGTGCAGGCGATCACTCAGGACGACGCCAAGCTGGTCGGCCTGCTCGGCAACCTGCCGGCGGCGCAAAAGGCGGAGTTTGAAATTTCGCCGTTCAGCCTGACCAAAGAGTATCAGGGCGTCGGCATTCCCAAGGGTGAAGATCGCCTGACCGCCGCGGTGAACGAGACGCTGATCAAGCTGGAAAAAGACGGCGAAGCGGTTAAGATTTACGATCGCTGGTTCGGGCCGGAAACCCAATCCGCTCAACCGCGCGGCGATTTCAAAATCGCGCCTTTGGATCAGCAACCAAAAGCCTGACTTAACCGCTTGCGGTGAGATAGGCACGGAGGGGCGCAGCTTGCTGCGCCCCTGATGCATTCTGCAAGACAAGGATTGAACATGAACCTGGACTGGCTGCTGGCGCCGCAATACCTGAGCTGGCTGTGGCACGGCTTTCTGCTGACGCTGTGGCTTTCCGCCTGCGCGGGCCTGGCGGCCACGTTGCTGGGCTTTGTGCTGGCGGCGATGCGCGACAGCAGCCTGCGGCCGTTGCGTTGGCTGGCGATGGGGTACAGCTCGCTGTTTCGCAATACGCCGCTGCTGGTGCAGCTGTTCTTCTGGTACTTCGCCGCCGGGCAGATCCTGCCGTCCGCCGCCATGCAGTGGCTGAACAGCTCACATCAGGTCGGCCCGCTTGAGTGGCCGTCGTTCGAGTTTCTCGCCGGTTTCTTTGGCCTGACGCTCTACTCCACCGCCTTTATCGCCGAAGAGATCCGCTCCGGCATTCGCGGCGTCGCCGGCGGGCAGAAATATGCCGCTCAGGCGCTGGGACTGACCGGCTGGCAGGCGATGCGCTACGTGGTGTTGCCGCAGGCGCTGAAAATCGCGCTGCCGCCGCTGCTGGGGCAATACATGAACGTGATCAAGAACTCGTCGCTGACCATGGCGATCGGCGTTGCCGAACTCTCTTACGCCTCGCGTCAGGTCGAAACCGAAACCCTGCGCACCTTCCAGGCGTTCGGCGTGGCGACGGTGCTGTATATCGCCATCATCGCGCTGCTGGAAGGTTGGGGCATGTGGCGACAACAGCGTAAACCGCTGGGAGGACATTGAGATGGATTTCAGCGTGATTCACGACAACCTGGGTTACCTGCTGTGGGGCACCTGGCCGGACGGGCCGCTGGGTGGCGCGGCGCTGACGTTGGCGATCAGCCTGATGGCCGGCGTGGCCTCGGCGGTGCTCGGCACCTTACTCGGCGTGGCGCTGGCGATGTCACGCGTCGTCGCCGCCGGGCTGCTGGCGGCGGTGTTGGGCTTTTTCCGCGCCATTCCGGTCATCATGCTGATCTTCTGGACCTATTTCCTGCTGCCGATGGTGTTTGGCGTCGAGATCCCGGAAATCACTACCGTGGTGTGCGCGCTGGCGCTGATCGCCTCGGCCTATCTGGCCCATGCAGTGAAGGCCGGCATCGCCGCGATCGGCCCCGGCCAGTGGCAGGCTGGGCTTTCTCTGGGGCTGACGCGTTGGCAGACGCTGCGCATGATCGTGCTGCCGCAGGCGCTGCGCATGATGGTGCCGTCGTTCATCAACCAGTGGATCTCCCTGATCAAGGACACCTCGCTGGCTTATATCGTCGGCGTTGGCGAACTGACCTTCCTGGCGACCCAGGTCAACAACCGCAGCATGGTCTATCCAATGGAAGTGTTCCTGTTCGTGGCGCTGGTCTACTTCGTGTTCTGCCTGGCGCTCGATCTGCTGGCCAACGCGGTCAACCGCCGCTTCGGCGCGCAAACCCGCGCGCTGAAACGGTCCTGGCGCTGGTGGCGCAACAAGCCGCCGTTGCCGGCCAGTTAATCGGCCGTGAGCCGCCAGCCGCGTTCGCGCCACAGCGCGGGCAGTTGGGCCAGGTCGTCAAACGTGGTCACCAGCGGGTGGTCAATCGGCGGGTTATGCGGATCGGCGCAGAAGTAAAAGACCGGGATGCCGGCATGGATGCCGGCCTGCGCGCCGGCGGGCGAATCGTCCACCAGGATGCAGCGCGTCACCGGCACCTGCATCTGTTCGGCGGCGTGAAACACGATCGCCGGATCCGGCTTCCAGCGCTGAATGTCATAGCCGCTGAATAACCGGTCATCAAAATAAGGCAGCATGCCGGTTAGGCCGAGCGAATGCTGCATCTTGCTGACCGGCCCGTTGGAGACGGTGCAGACAGGCACCGTTATCTGCGCCAGCAGCTCACGGGCGCCGGCAATCTGTTGCAGTTCGCTGTCGAACAACCGCGCCACTTCCTGCCGATACAGCGGCTCCAGTGTCTCTTTGGCCAGGTCAGTGCCCTGCTCGGCGTTGACCCGATCGATGATCTCGTACAGCTTCACCCCTTTGTATTTCTTGAATACCTCTTCCAGCGACAGATGAATGCCGTAGTGGGCGAACATGTGCACATAGGCTTTGCTGCACAGCACTTCGCTGTCTACCAGCGTGCCATCGCAGTCGAACAAAATGCAGTCAATCTGATTCATGCGGGACAGGTTCCTTCGGGTTAACGCCGCTGAGGCCGCTCAGCGATCACTTGATCAGGTTACGCGCCTTGAGATCGTGCAAAATCAGCGCGGCGACGTGTGAGCACTGCGGCAGATCGCGACTGTCGCACCACTTCAGCTCGGCGATTTCGGCGGCCGGCTGCAGCTGCCCGGTAAAGTCGGCCTGGTAGCAGCGAATGCGCACCTGGGTGCCGTCCTGCTTGCCGTCCGCCGGGCCGGTGAATTCGCCGTAAAACGCGATGGATTGCGACAGCAGCGCAACGGTCAGCTCTTCGTCGATTTCGCGGCACAGCGCCTGTTCGTCGGTTTCGCCCGCTTCGCGCTTTCCGCCCGGCATATAAAACAGCGTCTTATTGTGTGAGCGCACCAGCGCCACTTTGTCATCTTTCAGCGCGATCAACGCCAGCTTATCGATAAAGGTCGAAGACATGCGGATTCCTGTTTTTAACGGATAGGGATAGAGGGGCGATAGGCCATTTTATCGGCCGTGCCGGCAAACGGCAACGCAGTGGGCGGCAAGGGGGATGAATGCCTGTAAATACAAGCCGTTGACGCGTTTAGCCGTAAAGACGGCGAAAAAAACCTGTGACCGACATCAAAAGCCCCACTTTTTGTTATAGGATAGCCGGCGACTGTCCATTCCCATTTTCGGAATTCTGATAATGACCAAACCAGTATCTGGCCTTGACGCTGAGCAAGGCTTGCTTGGGCGCGTGTTTAAACTCAAGCAACATGGCACGACGGCGCGTACGGAAACGATTGCCGGTATCACCACCTTTCTCACCATGGTGTATATCGTGTTCGTTAACCCGCAAATTTTGGGCGCGGCGGGCATGGATACCCAGGCGGTATTTGTCACCACCTGTTTGATCGCCGCCTTCGGCAGCATCTTTATGGGCCTGCTGGCGAACCTGCCGGTGGCGCTGGCGCCGGCGATGGGCCTGAACGCCTTCTTCGCCTTCGTGGTGGTCGGCGCGATGGGCATCTCCTGGCAGGTGGGCATGGGCGCCATCTTCTGGGGGGCGGTCGGCCTGCTGTTGCTGACCATTTTCCGCATTCGCTATTGGATGATCGCTAACATTCCGGTCAGCCTGCGGGTCGGCATTACCAGCGGCATCGGTCTGTTCATCGGCATGATGGGGCTGAAAAACGCCGGCATCGTGGTGGCTAACCCGGACACGCTGGTGACCATCGGCAGCCTGACCTCGCACAACGTGCTGCTGGGGGCGCTCGGCTTCTTCATCATCGCCGTGCTCTCTTCGCGTAACTTCCACGCGGCGGTGCTGGTGTCGATCGTGGTCACCACCCTGATCGGCTGGATGCTGGGCGACGTGAAATACGGTGGCCTGTTCTCCCTGCCGCCGAGTATCACCTCGGTGGTGGGCCAGGTCGACGTGGCCGGCGCACTGAACATCGGGCTGGCCGGGGTTATCTTCTCGTTTATGCTGGTGAACCTGTTCGACTCTTCCGGCACCCTGATCGGCGTTACCGATAAAGCCGGCCTGACCGACAACCAGGGCAAATTCCCGCGTATGAAGCAGGCGTTGTACGTTGACAGCATCAGCTCAGTGGCCGGTTCGCTGGCGGGTACCTCTTCCGTGACCGCTTACATCGAAAGCTCGTCCGGCGTCGCCGTCGGCGGCCGCACCGGTTTGACGGCGGTGGTCACTGGCCTGCTGTTCCTGCTGGTGATCTTCCTGTCGCCGTTGGCGGGTATGGTGCCGGCTTACGCTGCCGCCGGCGCGCTGATCTATGTCGGTGTACTGATGACCTCCAGCCTGGCGCGGGTGAAGTGGGACGATCTGACCGAAGCGGTACCGGCATTTGTCACCGCGGTGATGATGCCGTTCAGTTTCTCGATCACCGAAGGTATCGCGCTCGGCTTTATCTCCTACTGCGTGATGAAGCTCGGCACCGGCCGCTGGCGTGAAATCAGCCCGTGCGTGGTGGTGGTGGCGCTGCTGTTCGTACTGAAAATCGTCTTTGTCGACGGCCATTGACAGCCAAAGGGCCGACGTCTGTCGGCCCTGAACGCTAGACTCCCGGCGTCGCGTCCGGCGCCTGGTCCAACACCCACTGCAACGGCCGCCTGAAGCGCGCCTGCCAACTGCCGGCGGCATCCTCGCCCTGGGCGAAGTGCAGCGTCTCTACCTGGTTATCCTCTCCAAACAGATTGGCGAAGTGCAACGCCAGCGCCTGCTCGCTGAAGTTCTGCCGATCGTAATACGCCATCACGATTTTCTTTTGCGCCGCCAGCGACTGCTGGGCCGGCTTGATCTCCCCGTTGGGGGCGATCAGGAGCGCGCCGGCGTAAAACTGCGGGTACTTCGCGATCAGGTTGGCGGCGTGCAGTGCACCCTGGCCGCGGGCGCTGAGGTAAATCCGTTGGGTATTCAGCTTTAGCTGCGGAGCCAGCTGTTGCAGCGTACGCTGAATGGCGGTTTGGGTGCTCTCATCGCTGTAATTCGACCAGCGGAAGCTGTTTTCCGACAGCATCTGCGTGCCGTTGATCTCGATGTAGGCTACGCCCATTTCGCCGAACAGCAGCCGTTCTTCGGGGCTGATAGCGGCGGCTTTGCCGTAGGTATGCAGGAAGATCACCGTTGGCCAGCCTTCGGGCGGCGCTTCGCCGTCCGGCATCGCGTAGCTGGCTTTGCCTTCATAGCGGCGAGCGTGCTGCAGATAGCGCGCTTTGGTGGCGGCCAAAATGGATTGGTAGGTGGCGGAATGTTGAATGCTGTTGAAGGCGTCGTCCTCCAGCAGGTTGTAGTAGTACCACAGGCCGCGGTCGGCGCTCAGCTGCAGGTAGCGTTCCGCCAGCTCGGTTTGCCCTTTCTCTGCCGACGACACCGCCAACTGGTAGGGCGCCCAGACATTGCGGCCGTCTTCGCGCATCAGCGTCAGGTACAGCGACATGGCGCCCAGCTTTTTGTCTTCCTGGTTTTGCGCGGATCGCGACAGCTGGGCGTTGAGCGCACTGTGTGCCGGCAGCTCCAGCGGTTCTTCACCGGCGGGATAACGCATGTCTGCGGCGAAAGCGGGACTGGTGATGGAAACAAAAAATAACGCTAAAATGAAAAAATACATGATGCTATGGCTTTAATTTTCAATGAATTGACGGACTTCATGTCCTGTTGCGGCGCCCGGTGGGCGCCGCGAGACGGTCACTCCACGCGGCGAATAAAATCGCTGAACGCGGACAGCTGGCCGGTCAGGAAGTCCAGCGTTCCCTGATCGCTCAGTTCACCGGCCTGTTCATCGACCTTGCTCTGGATCACGCCGCCCATAAACTCAGGCTTGTTCATTACCATCGCATCGAGGAATACCAGGATCTGGCGCAGATGGTATTGGCAGCGCGCGCCGCCGATCGGCCCCATCGAGCTGGTTTGAATGGCGACCGGCTTGCCGGCCAGCGGCTGATTCGGCAAGCGAGACAGCCAGTCGATGGCGTTCTTCAACCCGCCGGGCACGGAATAGTTATATTCAGGGGTGACGATGATCACGCCGTCGGCCTGGCGGATCTGTTCGGCGATCGCCTCGACAGCGGCAGGGAAGCCTTCACCCTGTTGCATGTCGGCGTCGTACAGTGGGATATCGCGGATGGATGGTAGCGCTTCAATGGTGACGCCCTGCGGAGCCAGCCCTGGCAGGGCGCGGGCTACCATGGCGTTGTAAGAGCCTTTACGCAGGCTGCCGAGCAGAGTGACGATTTTTAAGGCTTGGTCTGACATGATGATTCTCCCTTTCGAATGAGCAGATTCAGCGTACAACATGGGCGAATAGTAGGCTAAAGCGCGGGTCGAGAATAGGCGATTGCTCAACATTTAGCTGTCTTTACAATTTAATCCAGCGACTCGAGCGGTAAAGACAGCGTTATCCGCTTTGCGCCGCGTTAACCGGGCGTCTTCAGGCCCGTCAGTTTAACGAAGCGCGAGGACGCCGCCGGGCTGCGCGGTGAGATTTCCCCGTCTTTGTGCAGTCCACCGCGCTCTTCGTAGCGCCAGCACAGCAGGCGATCCAGCCCAGGGCTGCCGGCGCAGGCCCAGCTCAGGTATTCGTCGGCGTCGCTCATCACCTGAACGTCCGGCGTGGCACTGGAGCGCAGGTGGCCGGAGAAGGGATGCAGACGCAGCGTAGACTGGCCGCTGTTACCGAGGCCGGAAATTTTCAGCACGCTTTGCCGGATGCTCCACAGCTGAGTTTCTGCCTCCAGCCGATCGTCCTGCGCACCGATCCAGGCACTTTCCGCCGGTGTCTGATGCGCGTGTTGCAGCGCGCTTTGCCGGGTGCCGCGCGCCCGCATCACTTCGATATCCAGTCCGACCTTGCCCTCGTCGCTAAGCAGTACACCCACGGTGTTGCTGGCGTAGGCGAGGCTAAAATCGGGCAGCTGATGATCGGCGAAACAGGGGCGGCCGGTCGGCGTGGTGGCTATAGGGGGGAGCGTCGGCAAGCCGTATAGGTAGAACATCATTTCGGCGAGCAGAATGCGCCCTTGCAGGTAGCGCGTGCGGCGCTTAACGGAAAAGGTGCGGGTGGCGGCTATCACTTCGTCGGAGAGTCTCTGGGTATCCAGGACAGCGGAGGCCGGGGTCCATCGGGCAAAATGACACGCCATTGTTCACTCCATGACAGAGGGTCGCTAAGAACGCAGGGGTGTTAGATTAAGACTAAGTTGAGGATTTATCATCAAAAAACACTATGCGGATTATCCTATTTATTAACGATGGAAGAGGTATCGTCCGACGCGGCATCGCTCCACCATTGGATCATTGATGCGTTCGGTGCCAAATCAAAGTATGGCTTGCCCAGCAAGTGATTGAGGATGCGCGCTGAACGCCAGGCCATCAGGCTCAGTCCGCCTTCTGCGCTGCCGTGGCTGTGTATCCCGGCATTTACCGCATAAATTCGATTTTGCTCCGGCCCGAGCCATTCAAGATTAAAATTCGGCAGCAGCGGTAGATGCTGCTTCGAATCGAGCGGGATGCGCGGCACCAAGGGTTTCAGGTACGCGGGCAGAGAGGCGCGATAACCGGTGGCGAGAATGACGATATCAGCCCTGAAACTTTCCCGGCGATTTTCCAGACCGTGAAGCGTGCGCAGGTGAAAAGCCTCATCCATTGATTCGACGGTCAGTAGAGTACGATGGGGCAGTAAACGCACATTGCGTGTCTGGCGCATCACGTCAAAACGCATATAAAGCTCACGGTACAAGGTTCGCAGCGTATGATTGCTGATGCCGTCTGCCGGCAATTTCTGTGTTTTGATTTCACGTGCGCGGATCTCGGCCGGCAGCGTATAGAAATAGTCGACGTATTCAGGAGTGAAATATTCGTTGGTGAAGGGGGAGTCGTCCAGCGGCTGAAAATTGGGACGACGCGAGAGCCAATCCAGCTGTGCCGGCTCGCCCCAGTGTCCCTGCAACGCGTTCAAAAAAACATCGGCGCCGCTTTGGCCGCCGCCCACCACCATAACTCGCTTGCCGCTGAAGTCTGGATTGCGCAGGGCTATTTCGGCGGCATGCATGCAGTTTTCACCCAGCGCCGGGTAAAATGCTTCCGGCAACCAAGGGTCATGTCCGGTACCCAGACAGATATTTTTCGCCCACAGGGTCTGGTTGTGGGTACATACCTTGAACAAACCTTTTTCATCGTCGAAATCAATACGCTCTACGGACTGTGAAAACTGTAGCCCGTCTAACCTTTCGCAGGCCCAACTCAGGTAGTCGGAAAATTCTTCCCGGCTGATAATTTGCTGCTCGGTGATTAAAAAACGATAAATTTTTTTCTGTTCGACCAAGTAATTAATAAATGAAAATTGGCTGCGTGGGCTGACGGCGGTAACCAGATCCTGAAGTACATAGGTTTGCATATAAGCTGAGGGTAGCAGCATACCGGGATGCCAACGGAAGCTGGCGTTACGATCGAGAAAGGTATAATTGACGGCGCCGCTTTCGGCGGCCAGAGCGGCCAGACTGAGATTGAAAGGCCCCAATCCCACGCCGATCAAGTCTAAAGGTTCGTTCATGTAAGCTTATCTCTCACGCAGCAAAATTGATGAGATAAGCTTAGGTGAGTTTTGATGCCGCCGGGAGAAGTAACATGCGGGCGCCGAGTAGGATACGGCGCTCGCAGTCGATTATTTCCCGATACAGAAGCTTGAGAAGATACGGCCCAGCAGATCGTCGGAGGTGAATTCGCCGGTGATTTCACTCAGGGCCAGCTGCGCCTGGCGCAGTTCCTCGGCCAGCAGCTCCCCCGCGTAAGCGCTCACTAACTGTTCTTTACCCTGCACCAGGTGCTGTGCCGCCAATTCCAGCGCCTGCAGGTGGCGACGGCGCGCCAGGAAGCCGCCTTCCATATTGCTGGTGAAGCCCATGCTCTGTTTAAGATGATCGCGCAGCACATCGACGCCTTCGCCGGTGCGGGCCGACAGGCGAATAAGTGAGTGGTTATTCACTTCTGTCAGACCCAGCGTTTCACCGGTGATGTCGGCCTTGTTGCGTACCACGGTAATCGGCAGCGTGCCTGGCAGGCGCGCCATAAACTCCGGCCAGATCGCCGCCGGCTCGGTGGCGGCGGTGGTGGTGCCGTCAACCATAAACAGTACCCTGTCGGCCTGTTCGATCTCGTTCCACGCACGTTCGATGCCGATACGCTCTACTTCGTCGCTGGCATCGCGCAGGCCGGCGGTGTCGATGATGTGCAGCGGCATGCCATCGATATGGATATGTTCGCGCAAGACGTCGCGGGTGGTGCCGGCGATATCGGTCACGATCGCCGCCTCGCGCCCGGCCAACGCATTGAGCAGGCTCGATTTACCTGCGTTGGGGCGCCCGGCGATCACCACCTTCATCCCTTCGCGCAGCAGGCTGCCCTGGCGCGCTTCGCCGCGCACGTTGTCCAGATCCGCCATTACGTCGTTGAGCTGCGCCTCGATTTTACCGTCGGACAGGAAGTCGATTTCTTCGTCCGGGAAGTCGATCGCCGCTTCCACGTAGATTCGCAGGTGAGTGAGCGCTTCCACGAGCTGGTGGATGCGGGTGGAAAACGCGCCCTGCAGCGAGTTCATCGCCGAACGTGCCGCCTGCTCGGAGCTGGCGTCGATCAAATCGGCAATCGCTTCGGCCTGCGCCAAATCGAGTTTGTCGTTGAGAAATGCGCGCTCGGAGAACTCGCCGGGCCGTGCGATGCGCACGTCAGGGAGCGCCAGCACACGCTTGAGCAACAGATCGAGGATCACCGGCCCGCCGTGGCCCTGCAGTTCCAGCACGTCTTCGCCGGTAAAGGAGTTCGGCCCCGGGAACCACAGCGCGATGCCCTGATCGAGGGTGGCGCCCGTGGCGTCGCGGAACGGCAGATAGTCAGCGTAGCGCGGCTTCGGCAGCTTGCCGAGCAACGCCTGGGCGACGTCTTTGGCCTTGCTTCCGGAAATGCGCAGAATGCCGACGCCGCCGCGTCCCGGCGGGGTGGCTTGGGCAACGATGGTATCGGTGGTGCTCATAACGGTTCTCTCTGACGATTAAGATGCAAAAAGGCGGTCTAATGACCGCCTTTGGGGTGACTGCAAGGGTCGGCGCGCCGAACCCCTACAATACGCTTAGCTTTTTTTCTTGTCGCGGCTGTGCAGACCGCGTTTTTCCAGACCACGGTAAATCAGCTGCTGCTGCAGGATGGTCACCAGGTTACTGACGATGTAATACAGCACCAGACCGGACGGGAACCACAGGAAGAACACTGTGAAGATCACCGGCATGAAGGTCATGATTTTCTGCTGCATCGGGTCAGTCACGGTGGTTGGCGACATCTTCTGAATGAAGAACATCGTCACGCCCATCAGGATTGGCAGGATGTAGTACGGGTCTTGCGCCGACAGGTCATGGATCCACAGGGCGAACGGCGCGTGGCGCAGCTCGACCGAGCCCATCAGCATGTAGTACAGCGCCAGGAAGATCGGCATCTGAATGATCAGCGGCAGGCAGCCGCCGAGCGGGTTCACTTTCTCCGACTTGTACAGCGCCATCATCTCTTGGCTCATGCGCTGTTTGTCATCGCCGATGCGCTCGCGCATCGCCTGCAGCTTCGGCTGCAGCATGCGCATTTTCGCCATCGAGGTGTACTGCGCCTTGGTCAGCGGGTACATGATGCCGCGCACGATGAAGGTGATGATGATGATGGAGAAGCCCCAGTTACCGATAAAGCCGTGGATGAACTTCAGCAGTTTGAACAGCGGCTGGGAGATGAACCACAGCCAGCCGTAATCCACGGTCAGGTCCAGGTGCGGCGCCAACTGGGCCATCTGGTCCTGCAGCTCCGGGCCGACCCACAGGGTCGCGTTCAGCTGCTGCTGAGCGCCAGGCTGCACCACGACCGGGGTAGATTTGAAGCCGATGGTGGACAGGTTGTCACCCGGTTTGGCGGTGTAGAAGGTGTTGTCACCCTTGGTCGCCGGTACCCACGCGGTGGCGAAGTACTGCTGCAGCATGGCGACCCAACCGTCTTTGGTGGTGACGCTCAGGTTTTCGTCTTTGTCGAACGCGTATTTCTGGTACTTGTCCTCGCTGGACGAGTACGCCGCGCCGCGGAAGGTGTGCAGCGCGAAGTTGCTGCTGCCGGTGTCGCGGTGCTTAGGCAATTCGGTGGTCTGCTTCAGCTGGCCGAACAGGGTCAGCTCCAGCGGCGTCGCGCCTTTGTTGTCGATGCTGTAATCCACGCCGACCGCATAGTGATTGCGTTTGAGCACGAAGGTCTTGGTGTAGATCGCGCCGTCTTTATCGGTGTAGGTCAGCGGGATGCGCAGCTCGTCCTGGCCTTCCGGCAGGGTGTAGCTGTCCTGCGCCGCCTGATACAGCGGGCGCTCGCCGTTGGCCGGGTTGTCCGGGCCGTTTTTACCGGTCAGGCCGCTTTGTGCCTGATAGACGAACGACGGAGTGGTTTCCAGCAGTTGGAACGGAGTCGATGAACCCAGGGTATCCGGGTAGGCCAACAGTTTAGCCTGCTCGATATCGCCACCACGGGTGTTGATGGTCAGTGACAGCACGTCGGTGTTCACGGTAATCAGCTTACCCTGACCACTGGCTGGCACGGCCTGGCTGGCGGCATCACCGGCTACTGCGTTCGAAGTCTGTTGCGTGGTCTGTGCGGCCGGCTGCGGAGCATTGTCCGTTTGCCATGCCTGCCAGATCATGAAAGACACGAACAGCAGAGCGATGAGGAGAAGATTGCGTTGCGAATCCATCGTTAGTGTTCTCTGTTATCGTCGGTTTTTGGCGGCACCGGATCATCGCCACCTGGGTTCAAAGGGTGGCATTTTAATACGCGTTTCAATGCTAACCAACTGCCTTTTATCATGCCAAACCTGCTTAATGCCTCAATTGCGTAATGAGAGCATGTCGGCTGGAAGCGACAACGAGGCCCTAGCAGCGGACTGATGACGAGCTGATAGGCCCGCACCAGCCCGATCAGGATGCGGGAGCCTGGCGACAGTGGCGACGCCATAATTTATCCAAAGCTTCCGTCAGCGCGCGGTTATCCAAATCCGCTATCCCCTTTTTGGCCACCACGACAAAATCCATCGCCGGTAATTCGTGCTGACGCAAGCGGAAGCTTTCGCGGGTTAGGCGTTTGATCCGATTACGCTCGTGCGCGCGTTTGACGTGTTTTTTGGCGACGGTAAGACCGATGCGGGGATGCCCCAGCTGGTTCAGGCGGCCGAGGATGGTGATTTGCGGCGTGCCAGCCCGTTGTGGCTGCTGGAAGACGAAAGTGAAATGAGTGGGAGTTAACAAACGTAACTCCCTGGGAAAAGCGAGCTTAACCACTCAGCGGGTTAGCTTTATTACTTAGAAACAGTCAGACGAGCACGGCCTTTCGCACGACGGCGGGCCAGAACTTGACGACCATTTTTGGTGGCCATACGAGCACGGAAACCGTGGCTACGGTTGCGCTTCAATACGGACGGTTGGAAAGTGCGTTTCATAGCGATTTCTACCTAAACTTAAAATAATTACTGATCAGTAAACGCGTTTGGCTACTCGGCGTGAAGATGACCGACGCCTCAATCGCAATACATAAAGAAGCGGGATTGTAATAATTGTACAGTCCTGAGTCAATTCGCATCGCGCCAGCCTACCTGGTTGTCTGCCAATAACGGAACAAAATCCGGTCTTGGCCCGTGGTCACCGCAGAATCCTGTCTGGCTAATGACGCACCATAAGGAACCAGGTATCACACGTAGGGCGAAGATTATACGGACTCGGGGTGAAATCGCAAGGATCCCCGTGAGATCCTTTGCGCGCGATCCCAGGATCCGACGTGGATAACAGGGTATAACCGGTTGACAATGTAAAAAACGCGGCGCAGCGGCCGGGATCTGCGCGGTCATTCGGCGTTGGCGGTGAAAAGATCGCCGCCGGCCGCGACCTGTGGATAAAATGGATCTAATCTGTGAGGAAGGGGAGGATCTCTTGCTCGGATTGCGCTATGATCCGTCATTCCGATCGCGATCCCTCATGCCGGGATCGTGAGGGACACAAACCGTGAAAGGCGGTTCGCATCCCCCACAGGCAAACAGCCGATGCCGGGTATGTGTCAAAAATCATGAGTTATAAAAAAGTTGCCCGTTTCTTTTCTTTATTGATCTTGTTCGAGTGGAGTCCGCCGTGTCACTTTCGCTTTGGCAGCAGTGTCTTGCCCGATTGCAGGATGAGTTACCTGCCACAGAATTTAGTATGTGGATTCGCCCATTGCAGGCGGAACTGAGTGACAACACCCTGGCGCTGTACGCGCCTAACCGTTTTGTGCTGGATTGGGTTCGCGATAAGTACTTAAACAACATCAATGGTCTGCTGAATGATTTCTGCGGCACGGACGCGCCTTTGCTGCGTTTTGAAGTCGGCAGCAAGCCGATCACGCAGGTGATCAGCCAGACCGTGACCGCCAGCGTCAGCAGCGCCCCTGCGGCCCCGGCGGCGCGTACGGCTGCACCTTTGCGCCCGAGCTGGGACAACGCGGCGGCGCAGCCCGAGCTCTCTTACCGCTCCAACGTCAATCCTAAACACACCTTCGACAACTTCGTCGAGGGTAAGTCCAACCAGCTGGCGCGCGCGGCGGCTCGCCAGGTGGCGGACAATCCGGGCGGCGCCTACAACCCTTTGTTCCTGTATGGCGGTACCGGCCTGGGTAAAACTCACCTGCTGCACGCGGTCGGCAACGGCATCATGGCGCGCAAGGCCAACGCCAAAGTGGTCTACATGCACTCGGAACGCTTCGTGCAGGACATGGTCAAAGCGTTGCAAAATAATGCCATCGAAGAGTTTAAGCGCTACTACCGTTCGGTCGACGCCTTACTTATCGATGACATCCAATTTTTCGCCAACAAGGAGCGTTCGCAGGAAGAGTTCTTTCATACCTTTAACGCCCTGTTGGAAGGCAATCAGCAGATCATCCTGACCTCGGATCGCTACCCTAAAGAGATCAACGGGGTGGAAGATCGCTTGAAGTCCCGCTTCGGTTGGGGGCTGACGGTGGCGATCGAGCCGCCGGAGCTGGAAACCCGCGTGGCGATCCTGATGAAAAAGGCCGACGAAAACGACATTCGCCTGCCGGGCGAAGTGGCGTTCTTCATCGCCAAGCGCCTGCGTTCCAACGTGCGTGAGCTCGAAGGGGCATTGAACCGCGTGATCGCCAACGCCAACTTTACCGGCCGGGCTATCACCATTGATTTCGTGCGCGAAGCGCTGCGCGATCTGCTGGCGCTGCAGGAAAAGCTGGTCACCATCGACAATATCCAAAAGACGGTGGCGGAGTATTACAAGATTAAAGTCGCGGATTTGCTGTCCAAGCGGCGTTCGCGATCCGTTGCCCGCCCGCGCCAGATGGCGATGGCGCTGGCGAAGGAACTCACCAACCACAGTCTGCCGGAAATCGGCGATGCGTTTGGTGGCCGCGACCATACCACGGTGTTGCACGCCTGCCGGAAGATCGAGCAGCTGCGTGAGGAAAGTCACGACATCAAAGAAGATTTCTCCAATTTAATCAGAACATTATCTTCATAGCGCTATGAAATTTATCGTTGAACGTGAGCATCTGCTAAAACCGCTGCAACAGGTGAGCAGCCCGCTGGGCGGCCGCCCGACCTTGCCGATCCTGGGCAACCTGCTGTTGCAGGTGACGGAAGGCTCCCTGCTGCTGACTGGCACCGATCTGGAGATGGAGATGGTGGCGCGCGTCGCCCTGTCCCAACCGCATGAGCCGGGCGCGACCACCGTGCCTGCGCGCAAATTCTTTGATATCTGCCGTGGCCTGCCGGAAGGGGCGGAGATCGCCGTCACGCTGGAGAGCGAGCGCATGCTGGTGCGGTCCGGCCGCAGCCGTTTCTCACTGTCTACGCTGCCCGCGGCGGATTTCCCGAACCTGGATGACTGGCAGAGCGAGGTGGAATTTACCTTGCCGCAGGCGACGCTGAAGCGCCTGATCGAAGCTACCCAGTTCTCGATGGCCCATCAGGACGTGCGTTACTACCTGAACGGCATGCTGTTTGAAACCGAAGGCGAAGAGCTGCGCACCGTCGCGACCGACGGCCACCGCCTGGCGGTGTGCTCGATGCCGATCGGCCAGCAGCTGCCGTCGCATTCGGTGATCGTGCCGCGTAAAGGGGTGATGGAGCTGGTGCGCCTGCTGGACGGCGGCGATTCGCTGCTGCAGTTGCAGATCGGCAGCAACAACATCCGCGCCCACGTCGGCGATTTCATCTTCACGTCCAAGCTGGTTGACGGCCGTTTCCCGGACTATCGTCGCGTCTTGCCGAAGAACCCGGATAAAACGCTGGAAGCCGGCTGCGATCTGCTCAAGCAGGCGTTTGCCCGCGCGGCCATTCTCTCGAACGAGAAATTCCGCGGCGTGCGGCTGTACGTCAGCCAGAACCAGCTGAAGATCACCGCCAACAACCCGGAGCAGGAAGAGGCGGAAGAGATCCTCGACGTCAGCTACGACGGCGCGGAGATGGAGATCGGTTTCAACGTCAGCTACGTGCTGGACGTGTTGAACGCGCTCAAGTGTGAAGACGTGCGCCTGCTGTTGACCGACTCGGTCTCCAGCGTGCAGATCGAAGACGGCGCCAGCCAGGCGGCGGCCTACGTTGTCATGCCAATGCGGTTGTAGTCTCGTTACCTTGAATTACAGCACCGTCATCGGTAAAGAGATTGCATGGCTCTGACGCGTTTATTGATTAAAGACTTCCGCAATATCGAGGCGGCGGATTTGGCGCTAGCGCCGGGATTCAACTTCCTGGTTGGCGCCAACGGCAGCGGCAAGACCAGCGTGCTGGAAGCGGTGTATACGCTCGGCCACGGCCGTGCCTTTCGCAGCCTGCAGGCTGGTCGGGTGATTCGCCACGACCAACCGGAGTTCGTGTTGCATGGCCGCATCGAAGGTGCGGAGCGCGAGCTGTCGGTAGGATTGAGTAAGAGCCGTCAGGGTGACAGCAAAGTACGCATCGATGGCAGCGACGGCCACAAGGTGGCCGAGCTGGCGCAGCTGCTGCCCATGCAGCTGATCACCCCCGAAGGTTTTACCCTGCTGAACGGCGGGCCGAAATTCCGGCGCGCCTTCCTGGACTGGGGCTGTTTTCATAACGAACCCGGTTTTTTCACCGCCTGGAGCAACCTGAAACGGTTACTGAAGCAGCGCAATGCCGCGCTGCGCCAGGTGAGTCGCTATGCGCAGATCCGCGCTTGGGATCAGGAACTGATCCCGCTCGCGGAGCGCATCAGCGAATGGCGGGCGGAATACAGCGACGCGATCGCCGCGGATATCACCGCGACCTGTGCGCAGTTTCTGCCTGAATTCGGCCTGAGCTTCTCCTTCCAACGCGGCTGGGACAAAGAGAGCGACTACGGCGAGCTGCTGGAGCGCCAGTTTGAGCGCGACAGGGCGTTGACCTATACCGCGGTGGGGCCGCATAAAGCGGACTTTCGCATTCGTGCCGACGGCACGCCGGTAGAGGATTTGTTATCGCGCGGTCAGCTTAAGCTGCTGATGTGCGCGTTGCGCTTGGCGCAGGGTGAGTTTCTCACCCGGCAGAGCGGGCGGCGTTGCCTGTATCTGATTGATGATTTTGCCTCCGAGCTGGACACCGGCCGTCGCCGGTTGCTGGCCGATCGCCTGAAAGCCACCCAGGCCCAGGTTTTTGTCAGCGCAGTCAGCGCTGAACAAGTGACCGACATGGCCGGTGAAAAGGGCAAGATGTTCCGCGTGGAACAGGGTAAAATAGAGGTTCAACCACAGGACTAAAATGAGCGAGAAACGTTGATGTCGAATTCTTATGACTCCTCAAGTATCAAGGTATTAAAAGGGCTGGATGCGGTGCGCAAGCGCCCGGGCATGTATATCGGCGATACCGATGACGGCACCGGTCTGCACCACATGGTATTCGAGGTTGTGGACAACGCTATCGACGAAGCGCTCGCGGGCCACTGTAGTGACATTCAGGTCACCATCCATGCCGACAACTCGGTATCGGTGCAGGATGACGGCCGCGGCATTCCGACCGGCATTCACCCTGAAGAAGGGGTTTCAGCCGCAGAGGTCATCATGACCGTGCTGCACGCCGGCGGTAAATTCGACGACAACTCCTATAAAGTTTCCGGCGGCCTGCACGGCGTGGGCGTCTCGGTGGTTAACGCCCTGTCGGAGAAACTGGAGCTGGTGATCCGCCGCGAAGGCAAAGTGCACGAACAAACTTACAGCCACGGCGAGCCGCAGGCGCCGCTGAACGTGGTGGGCGAAACCGAGCAGACCGGCACCATGGTGCGCTTCTGGCCGAGCCACCAGACCTTCACCAATGTGACCGAGTTCGAGTATGACATTCTGGCCAAGCGTCTGCGCGAGCTGTCCTTCCTCAACTCCGGCGTGTCTATCCGCCTGAAGGACAAGCGTACCGACCGTGAAGACCACTTCCATTACGAAGGCGGCATCAAGGCGTTTGTCGAGTACCTGAACAAGAACAAAACCCCGATCCACCCGAACGTGTTCTACTTCTCGACCGTGAAAGACGACATCGGCGTGGAAGTGGCGCTGCAGTGGAACGACGGTTTCCAGGAAAACATCTACTGCTTCACCAACAACATCCCGCAGCGCGACGGCGGCACGCACCTGGTCGGTTTCCGTACCGCGATGACCCGTACGCTGAACAGCTACATGGAGAAGGAAGGCTACAGCAAGAAGGCCAAGGTCAGTGCCACCGGCGATGACGCACGTGAAGGCCTGATCGCCGTGGTCTCGGTGAAGGTGCCGGATCCGAAGTTCTCTTCTCAGACCAAGGACAAGCTGGTCTCTTCCGAGGTGAAAACCGCGGTTGAAACGCTGATGAACGAGAAGCTGGTGGATTACCTGATGGAGAATCCAGGCGACGCGAAAATCGTGGTCGGCAAAATCATCGACGCGGCGCGCGCGCGCGAAGCGGCGCGTAAAGCGCGTGAGATGACCCGCCGCAAAGGCGCACTGGATCTGGCCGGCCTGCCGGGCAAGCTGGCGGACTGCCAGGAACGCGACCCGGCGTTGTCCGAACTGTACCTAGTGGAAGGGGACTCCGCGGGCGGCTCTGCCAAGCAGGGGCGCAACCGCAAGAACCAGGCTATCTTGCCGCTGAAGGGGAAAATCCTCAACGTCGAGAAAGCGCGTTTCGACAAAATGCTCTCCTCGCAGGAAGTGGCGACGCTGATCACCGCGCTGGGTTGCGGCATCGGCCGCGACGAGTACAGCCCGGACAAGCTGCGTTATCACAGCATCATTATCATGACCGATGCCGACGTCGACGGTTCGCACATCCGTACGCTGCTGTTGACCTTCTTCTATCGCCAGATGCCGGAAATCATCGAGCGTGGCCACGTGTTCATCGCACAGCCGCCGCTGTACAAGGTGAAGAAAGGTAAGCAAGAGCAGTACATCAAAGATGACGAGGCGATGGATCAGTACCAGATCGCTATTGCGATGGACGGCGCTACGCTGCACACCAATGCCAGCGCACCGGCGCTGGGTGGCGAACAGCTGGAAAAACTGGTGGCTGAGCACTATGGCGTGCAGAAGCTGATCGGCCGCATGGAGCGCCGCTACCCGCGCGCGCTGCTGAACAGCCTGATCTATCAGCCGACGCTGAACGAAGGCGATCTCAGCGATGAAGCCAAGGTGAAAACCTGGATTGCTTCGCTGGTGCAGGCGCTGAACGACAAAGAGCAGCACGGCAGCAGCTATGACTTCGTTATCTTCGAGAACCGCGAGCGCCAGATGTTCGAGCCGGCGCTGCGCATCCGCACCCACGGCGTGGATACCGACTATAAGCTGGACTTCGACTTCATCCACGGCGGCGAATACCGCAAGATCTGTCAGCTGGGCGAGAAGCTGCGCGGGCTGGTCGAAGAGGGCGCGTTCATCGAGCGCGGCGAACGCCGTCAGCCGGTAGACAGCTTCGAGCAGGCGTTGGAGTGGCTGGTGAAAGAGTCGCGCCGCGGCCTGTCGGTGCAGCGTTATAAAGGTCTGGGCGAGATGAACCCGGAGCAGCTGTGGGAAACCACCATGGATCCTGAAAGCCGCCGTATGCTGCGCGTGACCGTCAAGGATGCCATCGCTGCCGATCAGCTGTTCACCACGCTGATGGGCGATGCGGTTGAACCGCGCCGCGCCTTTATCGAAGAAAACGCCCTGAAAGCGGCGAACATCGATATCTGATGCGTTAATGGCTGTGAAAATCCGCGCCGGGCGACCCGCGCGGATTTTTTTTGCGCCTTTTTTGGCGCTGACAGCCGAGGCTGAAACGCGTTAGCATGGGAAAAAACCACTGGGAGAAGCGTTGAATGGCTATTGAACTGATTGCGATCGACATGGACGGCACGTTGCTGGATCCGCAGCACCAAATCACGCCGGCGGTAAAGCAGGCTATCGCGGCGGCGCGGCGCAAAGGGGTGCACGTGGTGTTGGCCACCGGGCGGCCTTATGTCGGCGTGCAGGATTATCTGCGCCAGTTGGACATTCAGGGCCCCGGCGATTTCTGTATCACCTATAACGGCGCGCTGGTGCTGCGTGCGGTTGACGGCGCCTGCATTCTGCAAGAAACGCTGGGCTTTGAGGATTATCTGCACTTTGAGCAGATGGCGCGCGAGTTCGGCGTTCACTACCAGGCGTTTGATTTCGATACCCTGTATACCCCGAACAAGGATATCGGCAAGTACACCATACACGAGGCGGAAATGACCGGTATTCCGCTGAAATACCGCAGCGTGGAAGAGATGGATCGCCAGATGCGTTTCCCTAAAGTGATGATGATCGACGAGCCGGAGCTGTTGGACCGCGCTATCGCGCGCATCCCGGCGGAAACGCGCGAGCGTTATACCATCCTGAAAAGCGCGCCTTATTTCCTCGAGATCCTGCACAAGAACGTCGATAAGGGCGCCGGGGTGAGAATGCTGGCCGAGCATTTGGGCGTGGCGCGGGAAAACATCATGACGCTGGGGGATCAGGCCAACGATACGGCGATGATCGAATATGCCGGCGTCGGCGTAGCGATGGGCAACGCCATTCCCGAACTGAAAGCGGTGGCGCAGTTTGTCACCAGCGCCAATACAGAGGACGGCGTGGCGCGCGCTATCGAGAAGTTCGTGCTCAACGCCTGATAACGCGTGGGCGCTGCGGCGCCCCTTTATACTTTCGCCAACACCCCTTTGGCGATCTGCAGATCCTGAATCGCCAAGCCGGTGAGATCGGCGATGGTGATGTGCTGCGGCTCGCGTCGTACCCGCCCTCCCTGCGCCAAGACGGCGCCCATTTCGACGATTGGCGTTGAAATCAGCCTGTTTTGCCGATAAGCCGTCGCGATCTCGCCATAGTCCGCGCACTGCGTCAGGGCATCGACCAGCAGCGCGTCTGCGTTGGCCACCAAATCGGTCGCCAGTTCCTGCTTGCCGGGCGCGTCGGCGCCCACGGCGGTGATGTGCGTGCCGGGCCGAATATCCGCCGCCTGCAATATCGGTTCGCGGCTGGGCGTGGTAGTCACGATCAGCCGACAGTGCGCTGCCAGTTCCGCCGCATTCTGCGTAACCCGCACCCGAAAACCCTCGGCTTCGGCATCGCGCCGATACGCCGCCAGCGCCTGTTCGTCTCGTCCCCACACCCATACGTCTCGGCAATCGGTCACCGGTTTCAGGCATTGCAGCTGCAGCCGCGCCTGCAGACCCGTGCCGACCATGCCGATCGCCTGAATATGCGGCGGCGCGCACAGCTCGGCGGCGATGCGGCCGGCCAGGGCGGTGCGCAGCGCGGTCAGCCAACCTTCATCCTGCAGCAGCGCCTGCGGTTCGCCGGTCTGGGCGGAGAACGCCATCACCAGCCCCTGATTGCTCGGCAGGCCGTGTTCGGCGTTGCGATAGAAACCGGCGGAGATCTTGACCACGAACAGTTCGTCACCTTCCAGCCAGGCGGACTTGATGCAGCAGTCGCCGGCGGCACGCTCGAACAGGAAATGCTGCACCGGCGGTTGTTGCACTCGCTGTTGCGAGTAGGCGATAAAACCCTGCTTCAGCAGCGGCGTTATGGTCTCGGCGTCGAACGCGGCGAGGATTTGCTGCCGATTAAGGATGTGCATCGGCGATGGCCTTGAGGTATTTCCCCAGCACGATGTTCTTGCCGCACAGTACCACCGCCACCTTTTTACCCTGGTATTCCGGCGCCAGTTTGATCGCCGCCGCCAGCGCCACGCCGGCCGCGCCTTCGATAATCCAGCGATCGCTGGCGGCTATCCGGCGCATAGCGTGTTTGATCTCTGCCTCGCTAACCAGCACTTTGCGGTCGATCAGCTGTTGGCACAGCGGAAAGGTCACGGCGCCCGGCTCGACGCCGCCGGCGGTGCCGTCGGACAGGGTTTCTTGCTCTTCCACCGGGAAGATATGGCCCGCTTCCAACGCGCTGTACAGGCTGGTGGCGTTTTCCGGCCAGCAGGCGATAAGCTGCGTGTTCGGCGACAGTTGCCGCAGAACGGTGCCGATACCTGCGATATAGCCACCGCCGCCCACCGCCACGAACACCGCGTCCAGATCGGTGAGTTGTTCAACCAGCTCCATGCCGCAGGTGCCCTGGCCGGCGATCACCTGCTCGTCGTTATACGGCGAGATATAGGTTTTTCCCTGTTCGCGTGCGGCCTGTTCCCCCGCCAGTTCGGCGTTCAGCGCATCGCCCGGCACCAATTCCACGGTGCCGCCCAGTGCACGAATGGTGTCGAGCTTGATGCTCGCGGCCGTCTCTGGCGCATAAACCGTGACGCCAACCCCCATCAGGTACCCCGCCAGGGCGACCGCTTGGCCGTGGTTGCCGGTTGAGGCGGCGATCACGCCGCGCCGGCGTTGCTCGTTATCCAGCAGCCGCAGCTTGTTGCTGGCGCCGCGAAATTTAAAGGAACCGGTGTGCTGCAGGTGATCGCATTTCAAATACAGCTCGCAGCCCAATTGCTGAGAAAGCAGTACGCTGCGCTCCAATGGCGTGACCCGCACCTGAGGGCGCAGTTGCTGATGGGCAGAAACAATGGCATCGAAGAGGGGATTCATACCGGCTCCAGAATATTTTGGACTTAAAAATCCATATTGTACTTTTTTGTATTGATTGTAAACCCTGCCATCCGACCGGCGGGTAAGCCGGCCAGCAAACGGCAATGGCCGGAGAAGAGCATCGGGTTGGCGGTGAAAGTAATCATTAACCTGTCGTTTAGCGACACGATTTTTTATTTATTTGCGTTAAGAAAGGCGCTGCCGCTGAATTATTTTGATCAAGTAAATGAGAATGAAAAAATAGCGCTCGCGGCATCTGCCTATACGGCATGGGCACCGCTGAGTTTCGCTGCCTGGAATACGGCCGCCTACCCGGGCGTTTATTTCCTGCCGGCGCCGCCGAGCGGCTTAAATGATAAGACGCTGAAAAATAATTGCGCCAAAATGCCCCCGAGCGCCTCTCGCTGGCCATATGAAACGCTGCCGCCGATCCGGTAAGATGGCCGTTCAGTGCCAGCATGCGCAGGAGAGCCGCCATGAGCCATCGGGAAAAACAACTGACTTTCGACCCACGCGGGCATCAGTTAACCAATATCAACGTCTGGACGCCGGATAGCCAATGGCTGGCTTATGACGTGCGCCCGCGCGGCGCCTCTTTCACCGGCCTTAGCATCGAGCGGGTCAACGTCACCAGCGGCGCGGTGGAAGTGGTTTATCGCGCCCAGCACGGCGCACACGTCGGCGTGGTCACGGTCAGCCCCGATGCGCCGGCGCGTTACGTCTTCATCCACGGCCCGGAACACCCGGACAGCGCCTGGCAGTATGATTTTCATCACCGCCGCGGGGTGATCGTTAGCGAACCGGATCGCGAGTTGGCCATTACCCTCGACGCGCTGGATATCACGGCGCCCTACACGCCCGGCGCGCTGCGCGGCGGCAGCCATGTGCACGTTTTCAGCCCGGACGGCAGCCGCCTCAGCTTTACCTACAACGATCACGTGATGCATGAATGCGATCCGGCGCGCGATCTGCGCAACGTCGGCGTGGCTGTGCCGCTGCACGGGGTCAATCCGCCGAAACAGCATCCCCGTGAATATGACGGCAGCCACTATTGCGTGCTGGTCAGTGAGACCGTGCCGCAGCCGCAGCCGGGCAGCGATCAGATCAATCGCGCCTACGAAGAGGGCTGGATTGGCCGCGAAGGTTACCGTAAGGCCGACGGCAGCCGGCAGCGCTGGGCGCTGGCGTTCATTGGCGATACGTTGTCCGCCGCCGGCGAAAAGCTGCCGGAGGTGTTTATCGTCGATCTGCCGGAGAACGACGCCGACTACGCCAGGGCCGGCGCGGTGCCGCTGCAGGGGACGGAAAGCGAGCTGCCGGCGCCGCCGCTTGGCGTCAGGCAGCGGCGGGTAACCTTTACCGGGGAGCGTCGTTTTCCGGGCGTCGCCGGTGCGCCGCGCCATTGGCTGCGCAGCTCGCCGGACGGCAGCCAAATCGCATTTTTGATGAAGGATGACGGCGGCGTGGTACAGCTGTGGACGGTGTCGCCGAACGGCGGTGAGCCGCGCCAGGTCAGCCGCGCCGAGCATGACATCCAGTCGGCGTTCAGCTGGCACCCGCAGGGCGGGGCGATAGCCCTGGTGTGTGACAACAGCGTGATGCTGTGTGAGGTCGCCAGCGGCCGCCTGCAGCGTTTAACGCAGCGCAGCCTGCAGCCGCCGTCGGGAGATGCCGTGGTGTTTTCGCCGGATGGCAAGAAAGTGGCGTTTATGCGCGAGATTGCCGGATTCAACCAGATCTTTGTGGTTGAGGCGTAAGGCGGGCCTGATGGCCCGCTGCGTGCGTGATTAGTGTGTGGCGGTGCTGTCGTTGCCCTCGCCGGGGTTGCCGGTTGCCGCCAGATTCTGCTGCTCGCTGCGCAGGATGCGCGCTTTTGGCGAGTCTGCGGTGGCGTCATTGCCTGAACGCAGATAGTCGTAAGGCAGCAGCACGGTATCCATCACTGCGGAGAACGGCAGATCCAGCGCCACCAGCGGCATCATCGCCCAGCTGGTGTTGTCGTCCTTCAGCATGTCCACGCTGGCGCGGGTGCCGGGATAGTAACCCTGATTCGGGCCGGTATGGCTCATCACGCTGGAGCAACCGCTGGTCGCCAACAACATGCAGCCCGTCGCTATCGCTTTCATCGTCGTCATTAATCCATCCTGCAGGGTTGCTGTGCCCCTAAATTAAGCTGATTTATAACATCCTGTTGCTGCTTTAAAAGAAGCAAAATCCCGCTCTGTGGCGGCTCTCTCACTTTAGTGTAAGTGGTAAAAAAACTTTCACCTAACCGAAAAGCGCTTTTTTTGATCCTCGCCCGTTGAATTGATGAAATCAACCCCCATTTTATCATCAGAGCCGGATTGAGAATTTGCCGTAAGGGAATTCTGGCTTAATTAGCCTGTCCAGAATGGAAGGCGTATTTATTTCAACCTCGCTGAAGTGCCTTAGGAGGCTGTTTTATGCGTAATTTCGATCTTTCTCCGCTATACCGTTCCGCCATTGGTTTCGATCGCCTGTTCAACGCGCTGGAGGCCGGCCAGAGCCAGGGCAACGGCGGTTATCCCCCTTATAATGTCGAGCTGGTGGACGAAAATCATTATCGCATCGCCATTGCGGTAGCCGGGTTTGCCGAGCAGGAGCTGGAGATCACCACGCAAGATAATCTGCTGATCGTGCGCGGTGCGCACAATAACGAACCGGCAGAAAAAACCTATTTATATCAGGGCATCGCTGAGCGTAATTTCGAGCGTAAATTCCAGCTGGCCGAACATATTCAAATTAAAGGCGCCAAACTGGAAAACGGCCTGCTGTATATCGATATGCAGCGCATCGTGCCGGAAACATTAAAACCGCGCCGTATCGAAATTAAATAATTCCCTTTTCGCCGGCAGGAACGCTGTCGGCAAATATGCAGTAACAATCCGCCTGCCGTCAGGGGGCTGAATAAACACATCTCGCTTAATGAAAGGAGTTGTTCCTATGCGTAATTACGATCTATCCCCGCTTCTGCGTCAATGGATTGGTTTTGATAAATTGGCCAGTTCAATGGGCGGCCAGGAACCCCAGGGGTTCCCGCCGTATAACATCGAGAAAAGCGATGACAATCACTACCGTATTTCTCTGGCGCTGGCCGGTTTCCGGCAGAGCGAACTGAATATCGAAGTGGAAGGGCCGCGGCTGACCGTCAGCGGTAAACCCACGCCGCCGGAAAAACAGGTCGAGTACCTGCATCAGGGGTTGGTGTGCAAAGAGTTCCAGCTGACCTTCACTCTGGCGGAACACCTGCAGGTATCCGAGGCCAAATTTGAAAATGGCCTGTTGCACATCGATCTGGTGCGTCAGGTTCCGGAAGCCTTGCAGCCTCAGCGCATTGCCATCGGCGCGACGCCGGAGCTGGAAGCCAAATAACCGACTGAAAAACGGTCATCATCATGCGGGGGAGATCCAGACGGATCTCCCCCGTTGCGTTATGTGGCGCACGCCACAGTCCCCCCGTCTGCCCGATGCCATAATCCTTGTTAATTGTGTGTCTTTGTCCGCAAATCCCATGTTCAACTTTGGCAAGGATGTGACCTATGAGCGATATCGCCCTGACCGTCAGCATGTTGGCGTTGGCGGCCGTCATTGGGCTGTGGATGGGGAACTGGAAGCTGTACGGCGTCGGGCTGGGCATCGGCGGCGTGCTGTTCGGCGGTATCCTGGTCGGGCACTTTGCCCAGAGCGGGCAAATCAGCCTGAACGGGGACATGCTGCACTTTATCCAGGAGTTTGGCCTGATCCTGTTCGTTTACACCATCGGCATCCAGGTCGGTCCCGGTTTCTTCTCTTCGCTGCGCGTCTCTGGTCTGCGCCTCAACGCCTTCGCGGTGCTGCTGGTACTGACCGGCGGCGTCGTGGCGGCGGCGGTGCACAAGCTGTTCGACGTGCCGCTGCCGATCATCCTCGGCGTGTTCTCCGGCGCGGTCACCAACACCCCGGCGCTGGGCGCCGGTCAACAAATCCTGACCGATCTCGGTTCCGATCCGGCGTTGGTGGACGGCATGGGGATGGGCTACGCCATGGCCTACCCGTTCGGCATTTGCGGCATCTTGCTGGTGATGTGGCTGATCCGATTGGTCTTCCGCATCAACATCGAGCGCGAGGCGCAGGCGTTTGAAAACAGCCTGGGCAATCAGCGTGAGCTGCTGCACGCCATCAACGTGGCGGTGCGCAATCCCAACCTGCAGGGCATGGCGATTAAGCAGGTGCCGTTGCTCAACGGTGAAGCGATCGTCTGTTCGCGCCTCAAGCGCGGAGAGCTGCTGATGGTGCCGGCGCCGCACGAGCGGCTGGAACTTGGCGACTACCTGCATCTGGTGGGCAAGCGTGAAGATCTGGAGAACGCCCGGCTGGTGATCGGCGAAGAGGTGGACGCTTCGCTGTCGACGCGCGGCACCGCGCTGCAGGTGGTGAGGGCGGTGGTGACCAACGAGCAGGTGCTGGGCAAGAAAATCCGCGAGCTGAACCTGAAGCAGAAGTATGACGTGGTGATTTCACGCCTCAACCGCGCCGGCGTGGAGCTGGTGGCCGGCAGCAACGTGACGCTGCAGTTCGGCGACATTCTCAACCTGGTCGGCCGGCCGGAGGCCATCGACGCGGTGACGGCAATCGTCGGCAACGCCCAACAAAAACTGCAGCAGGTGCAGATGCTGCCGGTCTTTATCGGCATCGGTCTCGGGGTGCTGCTGGGCTCCATTCCGCTGTTCGTGCCCGGCTTCCCGGCGGCATTGCGGCTGGGGCTGGCCGGCGGGCCGTTGGTGGCGGCGCTGATCCTGGGGCGCATCGGCAGTATCGGCAAGCTGTATTGGTTTATGCCGCCGAGCGCCAACCTGGCGCTGCGCGAACTGGGCATCGTGCTGTTTCTGGCGGTGGTCGGTTTGAAATCGGGCGGCAATTTTATCGATACGTTGCTGCACGGCGAGGGGCTGACATGGATTGGTTATGGCGCGTTAATCACCGCCATTCCGCTGCTGAGCGTCGGTATTCTGGCACGCACGGTGGGCAAGATGAACTACCTGACGCTGTCCGGCATGCTGGCGGGATCGATGACCGATCCGCCGGCGCTGGCCTTCGCCAACGGTCTGCATCCCACCAGCGGCGCCGCCGCGCTGTCTTACGCCACCGTGTATCCGTTGGCGATGTTCCTGCGCATCATGTCGCCGCAGCTGCTGGCGGTGCTGTTCTGGACGCTGTAGTGCGGATCGTCTACAGCCGATAAGGCATCAACACGCCATTGTCAGTGCCGAAATCTTTGGGGTTGCGGGAGATGAGCATCCGGAATCCCACCTGCGCTGTGGCCCAGATAATGGCGTCTGGCAGTTTCACATGCTGTGAGTGGCGCAGTTCTACGGCGCGTTCAGCGACTTCATCGGTAATAGGCAGCAGCAGAAATTGCCCTAAAAACTGACGTGTTTTCAGCTCCAGTGCCGGACCCTGTTTTTTAGCACCTACCATCACTTCCATCCAGGTGATGGCGCTGATGGCCGGATTGATGTGATACTCGACCAGAACGTCCCTGGCTTGAGGAATGCCGTTGAGATAATCGATCAGGATATTGGTGTCGAATAACGCCCGTTGAGCCACCATTATTCCCACTCCTCGCGCTGACGATTTTCGTACTCCACGCCATCTCCCATCGCCCCGGACCAGAGCCCGAAAGCGTTGCTGGGATCTTCCACGTGGTTCTCCGTCAGATAGCGGGAGACTGCTTGACGAATGATCTCGGCCCGCGGAACGTGGCGGATATTTTTCAGATTATCGAGCTGCCGCAGGTCTTCTTCAGGTAAATCGATCACGATGCGAGTCATCGTTGGCCCTCCAAAAAAAGATATACGATATATGCATCGTATATCTTTGTCGGTCAATTTTCAATCAGTCGGCGTTAGCCTTTCTGATGTGCGCGCTCGATCTCTTCCGCCAGAATAGCCACGCCGCGCTCGATTTTCTCCGGATCGGGCACGTAGTTCATGCGCATGCACTGGTGGGTGTGCGGCCATTCATGCTCCAACCCCGGGAAGAAGTAGTGGCCCGGCACCATCAGCACGCCGCGCTTTTTCAGGCGCTGATACAGCACTTCGGTGGTGATCGGCAGATCCTTGAACCACAGCCAGAGGAAGATAGCCCCTTCCGGTTTGTGGATCAGGCAGCGCTCCGGCGACAGGTAGCGGCGAATAATCTCGATGGTGTGCTCGACGCGCTGTTTGTAGAACGGGCGAATTACCTCGTTCGACAGGCGCAGCAGATCGCCGCGCGCGATCATTTCCGTCGCCATCGCCGGCCCCATGCTGCCTGGCGACAGGCTGATGATGCCGTTCATGTTGGTTAGCGCGGTGATCACCTTCTCGTCGGCGATCACGATGCCGCAGCGCGAGCCCGGCAGGCCGAGCTTGGACAGGCTCATGCACAGGATGGTGTTCGGGTTCCACAGCGGCGTGGCGTCGCTGAAGATGATGCCGGGGAACGGCACGCCGTAGGCGTTGTCGATCACCAGCGGAATATCACGCTGCTGCGCCAGCAGGTCGAGCTTCATCAGCTCTTCGTCGGTGATCACGTTGCCGGTCGGGTTGGTCGGCCGTGAAACGCAGATCATGCCGATGTCATCGCCGATGGTGAGATGTTCGAAATCGACGTGATACTTGAACTGGCCGTCCGGCAGCAGCTCGATGTTCGGTTTGGCGGAGACGAACAGCCCTTCGTCCAGCCCGGCGTCGGCATAGCCGATATATTCCGGCGCCAATGGGAACAGCACGCGGCGGCGCGAACCATCGGCGTAGCGGCCGGCGAACAGGTTGAACAAGTAGAAAAACGCGCTTTGGCTGCCGTTAGTCAGTGCAATATTCTGTGGCGAAATCTCCCAGCCGAGCTCGTCGCGCAGCAGATTGGCCAGCGCTTTCAGCAGCGCGTCTTTGCCTTGCGGGCCGTCGTAGTTGCACAGCGCCTCGGTCAGTTTGCCCTGGTCGAGCATCTCCTGGCACAGCTGTTTGAAGTAGGCTTCCATCTCTGGGATCTGCGCCGGATTGCCGCCGCCGAGCATGATGGCACCGGGGGTGCGCAGGCCTTCGTTCAGGTCGTCCATCAAACGGGTAATGCCCGCATAACGGGTAAATTTTTCGCCGAAAAGTGAGAAAGTCATAGGTGCAGCAGTACTGTTTCTTAGCAGGTAATCACCCACCATACCGCCAGACAAATCCCGCTGCAATGCGGCCGACAAATCGGCCAATGGTCACAAACTTCGCTCATTGGCCGATTAGCAGCATATTACGCTGGATTATTGTGACCGTTCGCCGGCCCACACCACCATCACCTTATCGTCGCCGAGCCGGCGGCTGAAGGCGTAATAGGCGGCGTGCGCCTGCGGGGTTTGCACGCCGCCGCCGATCGCCGGGTGGCGAGCGCGGAACTGCCCTAACCGTTGCCAGTGGGCCAGCAACGGGGCTTTTTCCCCCTGCAACTCACGCCAGTTCATGTCGGAGCGGGTACCCTGCAGCGGATCGGAACCGGTTGGGCCGAGCGGGCGGCCGCTTTCATCGCCGTAGTAAATCTGCACCGCGCCCGGCGCCAGCAACAGCAGGTTCGCCGCCCGCTGTTGGCGAGGCAGCGAGCCTTTGGCGTCGCTGGCGAAGAACAGCCGGGTGTCGTGCGAAGAGAGGTAGCTCAGCACGTTGAAATCCTGCAGCCGCTCGGCCATCTGCCGGTAGGTGGCATCGATGTCGGCGAAGCAGCCCAATGCCTGCGACGCCTGGTCCTGGAAATCGAAGTTGATCATCGCGTCGAAGCCGTTTTGGTAATAGTCGCTTTTCATCACCCCGTGGCCCCAGGCCTCGCCAGTCATCCAAAACGGCGCATCATCCAACGCCTGCTGCGGATGCTCCGCTTTCCATGCCGCCAATGCCGCCGTGGCGCGCTGTTTCAACAGCGCCAGCGTCGGTTTTTCCACGTGCTTGGCGGTATCGACGCGAAAACCGTCGATGCCGTAATCGCGCACCCACTGGCTGAGCCAGACGGTCAGGTAATCGCGGGGGGTGGCGCCGGGCATGTCGCGCGCGGCGGTGTCGGGTTTGTGGCGATAGAACAGCGGCAGGCCGCTGGCGCCGGGCGCTTCGGTTTTGATATCCGGCAGGAAGGCCAGTGACATCGTCAGATCGTCATAGCCCGGCGCGTCATAGTCGCCGATGTCGGTGCGGATCCAATTTTTCCCCCACCATGGGTGCCAGCCCGCCTTGTCGCTGAAGTTGATGTAGTCGTTGAAGCTGTGCCAGTTTTGCCCTGGCCCGGGGCGCCAGTCGCTCCAGTTTTTCCCCAGGGTTTTCTCCACCTCTGCGCCTTGCAGATACAGCGAGCCGAAGTGGAACGTCTGCATATCCGCCAGCGTGGCGTAGCCGACGTGGTTCACCACCACGTCGAACAGAATGCGAATGCCGCGGCGATGCGCCTGCTCGACCAGCGTGCGCAGCTCCTGTTCGGTGCCCATGTTGGCGTCGAGGCGAGTCCAGTCCAGCGCGTAATAGCCGTGATAGGCGTAATGCGGGAAATCACCTTGGGTGCCGCCGCCGACCCAGCCGTGGATCTGCTCCAGCGGCGAGCTGATCCACAAGGCGTTGACGCCGAGCTGCTGCAGATAATCCAGCTTCTGCGTCAGGCCGGCCAGATCGCCGCCGTGAAAGGTGCCTATTTCCTGCAGGCCGTCGCTGCGGCGCCCGTAGCTGTGGTCATTGGCCGGATTGCCGTTCTCAAAGCGATCGGTCAGCACGAAGTAGACCGTGGCGTTATGCCAGCTGAACGCCGCCGGTTTCGCCGTGGCGGCGGATTCCAGCAGCAACAGGCCGCCGCTGGCGGGGGCGGGCTGCAGCGTGATTTTTCCCTGGCTCACCTGCGCCGTTTGGCCGGAATAGAAATCGCGCAGCGTTTCGCCTTCGGTGAAGGTGGAGGTGACGTCGACCGTGACCGGCTTACCGTCCCAGCGCGGGCAGCTGCGGACGGCAACGGCGGCGCTTTCCGGCACGCTGCTTAGGCTGAGCTGCAGCGTCGGCGTGCCGCTGCGCGTATCGACGCGCACCTGATAGTCGCCGGCGCGGAACTGCCGCCAGCTGACCGGCGGGTTGGCGCCGCACGGGTGCAGCGACAGCGTCTGGTTAAGTTTTATCGCCTCCGCCGGTTGCCAGCAGTGGTTATCCTGATACAGGCGCAGCGGCAGCTGGCCTTTGGGCAGCGTGGCCTGGCTGGTGAACAGCCCGGCGGCCGTTTCGTCGAGGGCCGGGAAACCCGGCAGTGTCCAGCTGGCCAGCGCCGAAGGCGACAGCAGCATCAATAAGGGCAGGGGTAACAGTTTCATGGCTCTCCTTACGCGCGGCAGGAAGCGTTTTTCTCGCAGGGTAGCGCCCAGTGTGGCAAACGACGGAAAAATGGCCTCCTCCCTGCGAGGGTTTTTCGAGGAGGAGAGGAAGGGCGGAGCGTTTTCGGATTGATTCGGCTTGGCTTTGTGCGCGCGCTGCGGCAGATTAAACGGTGAACATCAAAGGAGGTTAGCGATGACGGACAAAAACTGGCGAGAAGAGATCGTTCAGGCAATTCAGGATGCCGAATTGCAGCACTTCGCCGAAGAACATCAGCTGCAGGCGCTGTTCGCGCCGCAGCAGGAAGAGCAACACGGCCGGTTATCCTCAGACCACCGGCCGCGCTGAGTTATTTCCGCAACAGCTGCGGGTTGACGCAGTTTTCTTTCACCGTGCCGGTCAACGCGGCGATCAAATTATCCACCGCGCAGGCGGCCATGCCGTAGCGCGTTTCATGGGTGGCGGAGCCGATGTGCGGCAACGCCACCACGTTCGGCATGCTGAGCAGCGGCGAGTTGGCCGGCAGCGGCTCTTTCTCGAACACATCCAACCCGGCGGCGTGGATCACGCCGTTTTGCAGCGCTTCGATCAGCGCCTGCTCATCCACTACCGGCCCGCGGCCGGCGTTGATCAGAATGCCGCTTTTCTTCATTTTCGCCAGCTGTTCGCGGCCGATCATGTGGAAGGTTTGTTCGGTCAGCGGCAGCGTGATGCAAACGAAATCCGACTCGGCCAGCAGGGTATCCAGATCGCAGCGACGGGCGTTGAAGCGTTGCTCCGCCTCTTCGTGCGTGCGGCGGGCGTTGTACAGCACCGGCATGCCGAAGCCGAAGTGCGCGCGCTGCGCCAGCGCCAGGCCGATGCGGCCCATGCCGAGGATGCCGATGGTTTTGTGGTGCACGTCGACGCCGAACCAGTCCGGCCCGATGCTGCCGCGCCATTCGCCGGCCTTCACCCGCTCCGCCACTTCCACCACCCGGCGCGCGGTCGCCAGCACCAGGCTCATGATGGTGTCGGCGACGGTTTCGGTCAACACCGTCGGGGTGTGCATCAACAGCACGTTATGGGCGTTGAGCGCCTCGACGTCGAAGTTGTCGTAGCCGACGGAAACGGTCGAGGCCGCGCGCAGTTTGGGCGCCTGCTGCAGGAAGGCTTCGTCAATTTTACCGCCGGAACCGATGATCCCTTCGGCCTGCTGCAACGCCTGGCGCAGTTCGTCGCGGTTCTCCGGCTGCAGGCCGTTGAAGGCGTGCACGGTGAAGTGCTGTTCCAGACGTTCAAGCAGATCGGCGGGCAGGCTTTTGTACAATACGATAGAAGGCTTCATCACGAACTCCAGCTGGGCCAAAGGGGGCATGGTGCCCCCCCGGTTGGGTTAACAGATAAAAAGTATAACTGGATCAAGCCAATTGCGGCTGGATCTCGTTGCGGGCGGGCTTGACGATCAGCGTCAGCACCACCGCCACCACCAGTGCGATGGCCATGAACATGTAGGAAGCCGCCGGGCTGCCGGTGGCGCCATTCAGATAGCCGACGAACCACGAACCGAAGAACGAACCCAGTGCGCCCATGCTGTTGATCAGCGCCATGGCGCCCCCGGCAACGTTTTTCGGCAGCATTTCCGGAATGATGGCGAAGAACGGCCCGTAGGGGGCGTACATCGCGGCGCCGGCGACCACCAGCAGGCCGTAGGAGATCCAGAAGTGGTTGGCGCCGACGGCGTAAGAACCGAAGAACGCCAGCGCGCCGATCAGCAGCAGCGGCCAGACAAACAGCTTGCGGTTTTGCATTTTGTCCGACGCCCAGGAGACCACGATCATGGCGATGGTCGCCGCCAGGTAAGGCACCGCCGACAGCCAGCCGGCCTCCACCATGCCCATCTGCATGCCGCTGCGCAGGATGGAAGGCAGCCACAGCACGAAGCCGTACACGCCGATGCTCCAGGCGAAGTACTGCACGCACAGCAGGATCACGTTGCGTGAGCGGAAGGCTTCGCCGTAGTTGCGCACGGCCTTGATGCCTTTTTGCTCTTCGTCCAGCTGCTGCTGCAGCGCCTGTTTCTCATCGGCGCTCAGCCAGCCGGCCTGCGCCGGTTTGTCTTTCGCCAGCACCCACCAGCAGAACGCCCAGATAACCGCCGGAATGCCCTCGATGATGAACATTTCACGCCAGCCGAAGGCGTGGATCAGGTAACCGGACACCACCGACATCCACAGCACCGTCACCGGGTTGCCGAGGATCAGGAAGGTATTGGCGCGTGACCGCTCCGATTTGGTGAACCAGTTGCTGATGTAGATCAGCATCGCCGGCATCACCGCCGCTTCCACCACGCCGAGGATAAAGCGGATGGCGGCCAGCATCGGAATATTGCTGACCACGCCGGTCAGCGAGGCGCAGCCGCCCCACAGGATCAGGCACCAGAAGATCAGTTTTTTGACGCTGCGACGTTCGGCGTAGATGGCGCCGGGAATTTGGAAGAAGAAATAACCGAGGAAAAACAGCGCGCCCAGCAGCGAGGCCATGCCTTTGGTGATGCCGAGATCTTCATTGATGCCGGCGGCAGAGGCGAAGCTGAAGTTGGCGCGATCGAGATAGGCCAGGCTGTAGGTGATAAACACGATGGGCATGATGTACCACCAGCGTTTGGCCGCGACAGTCGCTTTGTTCATGTTCAGTATCCTTCAGTGGTGTTGCATCCCCTTCGCCCGGCACGCTGGGCGTGAAAGACGAAGGGGCAGATGCTCTCCCGACGCGTCCCGGTTGTAGGGCCAGAGGCTGACGTCATGCGGAGAAGTCGTTTTTTTTATTGTTATTCGGCCAGCGCCGCACGGGTCGGCAGGCCTTCGCTGTCGCCGATGGCCTGGATCGCCAGCGAGCCGATTTTGTTGCCGCGCTGCACCGCCTGTATTAGCGTTTTGCCTTCCAGCAGGGCGCTGAGGGTGCCGACGGCAAAGCCGTCCCCGGCACCGACGGTATCCACTACGTTGTCGACCTTGACCGCGGCCACTGTCGCCTTATCGCCGGCGGCGGTTTTAAACCAGGCGCCGTCCGGGCCGGTTTTGATGATCACCGCCTGCACGCCGCGCTCCAGATAGAAATCGGCGATGCCTTCCGGCGTCGACTGGCCGGTGAGGATCTGTCCCTCTTTCAACCCCGGCAGAACCCAGTCGGCGGCGAACGCCAGCTGGTTCAGCTGCTCGATCATCACCTCGCGGCTGGGCCACAGCACCGGGCGCAGATTGGGATCGAACGAAATGGTTTTACCCATGGCACGCATCTCGCGCGCCGCATGGTGGCACAGCGCCAGCGACTCGCTGGACAGCGCCGCCGCCACGCCGCTCAGGTGTAGGTGGCGCGCGGAACCGAAATACTCGCGGTTGAAATCGGCAATCGACAGGTGGCTGGCCGCCGAGCCCTTGCGGAAATACTCCACACTGGGATCGGTACCATCGGTGGTTTTGGATTTCACCTGAAAACCGGTGGGGTAGTGGCCGTCGACCGTCACCTGCCGGTAATTGATGCCTTCTTTTTTCAACTGCTGCAGGGTGAAGCGCCCGAACGAATCGTTGCCGACGCGGCTGACCCAGCCGACGTTCATACCCAGACGCGCCAGGCCGATCGCCACGTTCAGTTCGGCGCCGGCGATGCGTTTGGTGAAGGTTTCCACCTCCGCCAGATCGCCGGTTTGTGCCGCCACGAACATCGCCATGGCTTCACCCAGCGTGACCACATCCAGGGGCGCCTGCTGCGCCGTCGTTGCCGTTAACGTTGTCATCATGGGGTTACTCCGCACGCAAGATATTGACGTAATGGCGGGTGACGGCTTCCAGGTCATCGCCCTGCAACGGGAATTCGATACCGCGCGGCGCATCGTGCGGCAGGCGGGCCAACAGGTCGCGCCAGCTGCCGTCGGTCTCGTCCAGCGCGATGGCGCGCCAGCCGCGCGGGCCTTGGGTGGCGGCTTTGACGTGCACGTAACCGACGTGGCGGGCCAGGCGTTCGGCGGCGGCGAAGGCGTCTTGCCCCACCCACAGCCAGTTGGCCATATCGAAGGTCATGCTGACCGGCAGGTGGCTATCTTCCGCGGCGTGGAAAAAGGCGTTCAGCATCGACAAAATGCCGCAGTCCGGCGTTTGGTCGTTCTCGACCACCAGCTTGACCGGGTGTTGCTCCAGCGCCACTTTCAACTCGGTAAAATCAAAGCCGGGGCGGAAATGGCCGAGGGAGAGCTTCAGCTGGCGCGCGTTCAGCGCCTGCGCTTCCGCCAGCAGCGCCGACAGGTTGGGGTTCAGCGTATGTTGCGGTGTGAACAGCGCCTCAGGGGCGGAATAGACGGCGAACAGCTGCTGGCGATCGATCTCTTGCGCCAGCGCCGGCAGGCTGTCCAGTTCACCGGCGGTGAACAGTTCGCGGCGGATCTCCACTCCGTCGGCGCCCGCGCCGGCGATGATGGGCAACAGCGCGCGCTGGCCGCCGTGTTGTTTGACGGTATCGGTGCCGTAGGCGCCGGTGACCACGATGATTTCTGTTTTCATTTTGACTCCTGAGGCGGCATTGTCGCCGCCGCTGCTGTTACCGGTACGTTAAATGGAACCGGTTCCAGCGAAAAGCGACAGAGTGTAAAAATATGATCGCAATCACGAAGCTGAGCAAAAAACAGCCGATGCAGATAGAGGCGGGGCGGTCAACGGCCCCGGAGAAGGTGGATTAGCGGGTGGTGGAGCCGCGGACGATCAGCTCGCCGGAGAACATCTGCTCGCCGCTGGGGGTGGCCAGGCCCTGAATGCGCTGCACCAGCCGCTCCAGCGCCGCGTGCCCCATTTGGTAGGTAGGTTGTTTCAGCGTGGTGATGCCGACGCCCGCCAGCTCCGCCCACTCCAGCTCGTCAAAGCCCAGCAGGCCGATGTCGTTGCCCCACTGGATGCCGAGCCGACGCATGGCGCGCGCCACCTGCAGCGTCAGGGCGCCGTTGGCGGAGATCACCGCTTTGCGCATGCCGCGATGGCGGCCGCTGAAATCGCTCAGCACCTGCTCCAGCTTCTGCCGATCGTTGAGCGGCGTTTCGGCCTGCTCCGCCAACAGCGCGGGGTGCTGCGCCATGGTATGTCTGAAAGCGTGCAGGCGTTCGAGACGGGTATTAACCGTACCGAGCGGCTCGCTGAGGAACAGGATCGCTTCGAAACCTTGTTGCAGCAGGTGTTCGGTGGCGACGGTGGCGGCTTCGCGGTTGTTCAGGCCCACCACGTCGCAGGCGAAGTCGGGGATTTTTCGATCGATCAGCACCATGGGCAGCATCGACTGTTGCAGCGTGGATAATGCTTCCTCGCGCATGCCGACCGCGTTGACCACGATGCCTTCTACCCGGTAACTGCTGAGCAGCTGCAGGTAGTGCTGTTCCTGATTGACTTCGTTGTTGGTGTTACACACCAGCAGGGTAAAACCGTGTTGACGGCAGGCGGCCTCGATGCCGCGCATCACGTCCACCGAATAGGGGTTGGTGATATCGGCGAGGATCAGGCCGATCAGGCGGGTCTGGCCGCCCTTCAGGCTGCGCGCCATCTGGCTTGGCCGGTAGTCGAGCTGCTGGATAGCCTGTTCGATGCGCTGTTTGAGATCGTCGGAAAGCAGGTGCTGTTCACCATTCAGATAGCGCGACACGCTGGTCTTGCCGGTTTTGGCGATGCTGGCCACATCGCTGATGGTGGCGCGTCCTGAGGTGCGCGTTGCCTTGCCTGTGCTCACAGCCGATCCCTCCTGCGGTTAATTGCCAAGGAGACTACCATACCCGATGTGCGAGCGGGAATATTGAAGGATAAGGAGAAAGTCGGGAGGAAGCGGCGGGGCACCGGTGGCGCCCCGCACGGGATTACTGCAGCGGGCTGAGGGTGATCTCGACGCGGCGGTTTTGCGCCTTGCCTTCCGCGGTGCTGTTGGAGGCGATCGGGTTGTCCGGGCCGGCACCGGTGGTGCGGATACGGTTCGCCGCCACGCCCTGGGTGATCAGCGCGCTGGCTACGCCGTCGGCGCGCTGCTGCGACAGGTTCATGTTGAGCGAGCGGGAGCCGGTGCTGTCGGTGTAGCCGACCACGTTGACCGCGGTTTTCGGATACTCTTTCAGCACCATGGCGACGCCGGTCAGGGTGTTGGCGCCCGCCGGTTTGAGCGTGGCGCTGCTGCTGTCGAAGGTCACATTATTCGGCATGTTCAGCACGATGTTGTCGCCCTGGCGGGTGACGCTGACGCCGGTACCTTTCATCTTGTCGCGCAGTTTGGCTTCCTGCACGTCCATGTAATAGCCTGCGCCGCCGCCGAGGGCTGCACCGGCCGCTGCGCCGATCAGCGCGCCCTTGCCGCGATCTTTCTTGGAAGAGGACAGCACGCCGACGCCGGCGCCCAGTGCGGCACCGAGGCCCGCGCCGATGCCGGATTTACCGACTTCGGATTCGCCGGTGTAAGGGTTGGTGGTACAGGCCGACAGCGTGAGCGCGACGCTCACTGCGCCGGCAATAATTGCAATGCGTTTTTTCATGTTCTTGTCCTTAATGGCATCAATTCTGTACGCGCCGGCCCAACACGGGGGCGCAAAAAGTAGGCGACGCAGGTGGGGCTCGCATCACCGCGCTACTATGACGCGTTGGCTCGCCGGCAGTTCCGGAGAAAAACGTGACAAATGATGAGCGCGGGTAAGTGCTGGGGGAGTTATGCGATAAAACGCCGGGCGGCGCCATGCAGCGGATTCCTAATTGCGCGCCGCCAGGGCGCGAATGCGCCTTTTTTAACCGTAACCGGTTGAATTCTCGATTGCCGGCCAGTTCATGATCAGCGTATAGGCTTGGGTTTCGTCGTTAAACAGGCGTTGCGTCACCTGAAAACCGTGCTTGTGGTAGAACGCGCAGGCTCGCAGGTTCTGCTGATACACCTCCAGGCTGAGCCGGCGGTAGCGCTGCTGCACGTGCGTCATCAGCGCCTGGGCGACGCCGCGGCCGTGATACGCCCGATCGACGAACAGCGCGCCGATGAACTGCTCGTCCAGCACGCTGATAAAGCCGACGATCTCGTCGTTATGCCAGCAGGCCCAGCTTTGCGCGCGCGGCAGGTAGTTTTCCCGCACCAGTGCGGCGCTCTCATGCCAGTATTTTTCCGCCACGAACGGATGGGCGGCGATGGTGCTGGGCAGCCACAGCGCCATCAGCCGTTCGATATCCTCTGGGCCACAGGGGCGGATCACCGTGGCTTTGGGTAGCACATGCACCCCGTGAGATGATCGTTCACCAGCCCGCTGGCCTGCATGAAGGCGTAACAGATCGTGGAGCCGATAAACTTGAAGCCGCGCTTTTTCAACGCTTTGGACATGGCGTCGGACTGCTCGGTTTTAGCCGGCACCTGGCTCAGCGCCTGCCAGCGGTTGAGCTGCGGCCGGCCGCCGACGAAGTCCCAGATGAAGGTAACGAAATTCTCGCCGGACGCCTCCATCGCCAGATAGGCTTTGGCGTTGGTGATGATGGCTTCTATCTTGCCGCGGTGGCGGATGATGCCGCTGTCCTGCAGCAGGTTTTCCACGTCCTGCTCGGTCATGGCGGCGACCCGCTGCGGATCGAAACCATGGAAAGCACGCCGGTAATTCTCGCGCTTTTTCAGGACGGTGATCCAGGAAAGGCCGGCCTGCTGCCCCTCCAGGCACAGCATTTCAAACAGCTCGCGCGCGTCGGTGGTGGGCGCGCCCCATTCCTTGTCGTGATACTCGAGATACAACGGATCGGCCGTCACCCAACCGCAACGTTCGTCTGCCATCCTGACTGTCCTTATGCTGTGTTTATGAACAGTAATCATCGCTCGAAGCGCCGAACTTGGCAAGCCTCTGATTGTTTTGTCATCAGCCCGCTTGACGTGGTGAAAAAGCCGACAATAGTTACTACATGGCCGGTGGAAAACCGGCCAACGATAAAAACGACATTGCCTTCATTTGCAGGCTCTCAGGAGTCGATTCATGCCTCTAAAAATAACGTGCATGCCCCGCCCGGCGGCGCTTGCAGTGGCGTTGCTTTGCAGTATGACCCTTCCGGCTCAGGCGTACGATCAACTGTACGTCTTTGGCGATAGCCTGAGCGATACCGGCAACAACGGCCGGTTCACCTATGACGGCAGTCAGCACCTGCTGTACGACGAAGCGTTGGCGCAACGCATCGGCGCGGCGCTGGTGGCCTCGGACAACGGCGGTGAAAACTACGCCGCCGGCGGCGCCGTGGCGGTGCCGGGCCTGAACCCGGTCGACAACACCCAGGATCAGGTGCAGCGCTACCTGAATCGGGTTAACGGCCAGGCCGATGGCGACGGTTTGTATATTCACTGGATCGGCGGTAACGATTTGGCGGCGGCGGCGCTGAATGCCGCTACCGCGCCCGGCGTGGCCTATAACAGTGCCGCGGCCGCCGCCGCGCAGGTGCATTCGCTGCTGAACGCCGGTGCCGGCACGGTGATCGTGCCGACGGTGCCGAACATCGGCTCCACGCCGCAGCTGATGGAACTGATCATTCAGCAGGCGCTGCCGCCGGTACAGGGGGCGGCGATCCAGGCGGCCTATGCCACGCTTAATTCGGTGGCTACCCCGGACAACGCTTCGCGCACGCAGGCGATCCACGCGGCGTTGGCCGCCGCGGCGAAGCAGGGCAGTGCCATTCCTCAGGTGCAGCAGGCGATCGCCGCGCAGCTTATCGCGGCGTATGACAGCCTGAGCGCGCAGGCCGCTCAGCTGACCGATTTCTATAATCAAAGTGAAGACCGTCTGCTGGCGCAGGGGGGCGGCAATATCGTGCGGGTGGACGTCAACAAGCTGTTCGCCGAAGCGATCGCCAATCCGGCGCAGTTCGGCTTCGCCAACACGGCCGGCATGGCTTGCCCGGCGGGCGTTTCCTCGGCGGTTTGCCGTTCCGACATGCCCGGCTTCGACGCTGGCCAGTCCTATCTGTTCTCCGACCATTTCCACCCCAGCCCGCAGGCGCACCTGCTGATTACGGATTATATTCAGGCGGTGTTGGATGGCCCGGCGCAGGTGGTGGCGCTGAATCAGGCGACGGCGGCGATGGCGCGTGACAGCCGCGCCACGCTCGACAGCCGTTTCCAGCAGCTGCGCAACGGCGACAACCCGCAGGGCTCGCTGGGCGTGTTCGGCGGCTACGCCGGCCAGCACTACGACTATGCCGATAATCGGGCGGCGGGGGACGGCAACGCCACCACCCACAACCTGACCGTCGGCGTGGACTATCAACTGACCGACAGCTGGTTGATCGGTGCGTTGATCGCCGGTTCCAACGACGATCAGCATCCTTCCAGCCGTTTTGATTACAAGGCGCGTGGGCTGCTGCTGTCAGCCTTCAGTTCGCTGGCGCTGTTCGAGCACGGTTGGGTCAACGCCGATCTGCACTATGCGAGGATGGATTATGACGACATCCGCCGCAGCATGCGGCTGGGGCCGCTGACGCGTACCGAAACCGGGTCGACCACCGGCAAGCAGTGGGGCGCGCGCGTGACCGCCGGCTATGACTTCCCGATCGCCTCTTACCTGACCACCGGGCCGGTGGCGCAGTTCGCCTGGGACTACAGCCGCGTTTCCGGCTACAGCGAAGATGGCGATGACAGCACCGCCATGCGCTTCAACGATCAAACCTATCACTCGCAGATCGGCGCGTTGGGCTGGCGGCTGGATACGCAATTCGGCGTGTTTAACCCCTATGCGGAAGTGAGTTATCAGCATCAGTTCGGCGATGACGTCTACCGCGCCGGCGGCGGCCTGAAATCGACGCAAACCTCGTTTACCCGCGACAGTGCGGGCCAGGACAAAAACTGGGTGGATGTCACGCTGGGGGCCAACATGCCGTTGACGGACAGGGTATCGGCCTTCGCCACCGTTTCGCAAACCGGCGGGCTGAGCAGCGGCGAGCAGTTTATGTATAACGTCGGCGTCAGCGCACGTTTTTGAATTGGCCATCGGCGCGCTCAAGGGCGCAGGATAGTCATAAGGTCTGATAAGGGATTTATGAGGAAGGCGGCCTGGGGGGAATTATGCGGGCCGCAATGACGTTGGCGGAAATACAAAAAAAAACTGATCCTATGAAAGGATCAGGTAGCCACTTGGCCAACACCAGGGAAAATTTTATTTATTATTGTATAACCAAAGATTAACTGTCAATTTGTTTCTGTGGCCCGTTAGCGCCGTCTTTCATCCCTGGCCGTTCCTCCCATGCCCCGACCGTCGGCACGCCGCGTGATATCGCCTTATTGTTCACGATAATAAGAAATAATCTGGCACTTGATCACATTATCTCTCGATGAGGGGAGTTTTTTAGTTGATAAAATTAACAAAAATAACATTGTCGCAACTTTATCTCGTGGCAAATATAAAGATACACGCACGGAAATCAGCCTGAATTTGACCGGCGAGGGGAGAAATAGCGTTCAGCTAATTGACTATTTAAACGGCGGTGAGTGATATTTTTGTTTAGATACTCTAATGTTTTTGCCGGGTGTGTCTTTCTGAACGGCGAGGCGACCGGCCGGCGCGTTGTCCTTCCCTCGGTGCCCGCCGCGTGAAAATCCAGCGCTTCTCACCCCGATTCGCACTTGTTGCCGGATTCTGGCTGTATATCTTACGGTCAAAGGGTATACTGGCGCATTCCATCTAAATCCACTTGTATCGCGTGCGAATTCAACATGCAAAAGTTTGATACCAAGACCTTCCAGGGCCTGATCCTGACACTGCAGGATTATTGGGCGCGCCAGGGCTGCACCATCGTTCAACCATTGGACATGGAAGTCGGCGCGGGAACCTCACACCCGATGACGTGCCTGCGCGCACTGGGGCCGGAGCCGATGGCGACCGCCTATGTGCAGCCATCCCGTCGCCCGACCGACGGCCGCTACGGCGAAAACCCGAACCGTCTGCAGCACTACTACCAGTTCCAGGTGGTGATTAAGCCATCGCCGGACAACATTCAGGAACTCTACCTGGGCTCGCTGAAAGAGCTGGGTCTGGATCCGACCATCCACGACATTCGCTTCGTGGAAGACAACTGGGAAAACCCGACGCTCGGCGCCTGGGGCCTGGGTTGGGAAGTGTGGCTGAACGGCATGGAAGTGACGCAGTTCACCTACTTCCAGCAGGTCGGCGGCCTGGAGTGCAAGCCGGTAACCGGCGAGATCACCTATGGTCTGGAGCGTCTGGCGATGTACATCCAGGGCGTGGACAGCGTATACGATCTGGTGTGGAGCAACGGCCCGCTGGGTGTCACCACCTACGGCGACGTGTTCCACCAGAACGAAGTGGAGCAATCCACCTACAACTTCGAATACGCCGACGTCGACTTCCTGTTCTCCTGCTTCGAGCAGTACGAGAAAGAAGCCCAATCGCTGCTGGCGCTGGAAAAACCGCTGCCGCTGCCGGCCTACGAACGCATCCTGAAGGCGGGCCATACCTTTAACCTGCTGGACGCGCGCAAGGCGATTTCGGTGACCGAGCGTCAACGCTACATTCTGCGCATCCGCACGCTGACCAAAGCCGTTGCCGAAGCCTACTACGCTTCCCGCGAAGCGCTGGGCTTCCCGATGTGCAACAAGAAGAACGAGAACTAAGAGGCAGCCATGACTCAACAGACTTTCCTGGTGGAAATCGGCACGGAAGAGCTGCCGCCGAAGGCGCTTCGTTCCCTGGCGGAATCTTTCGCCGCCAACTTCACCGCCGAGCTGGACAACGCCGGCCTGGAACACGGTGACGTGAGCTGGTTCGCCGCACCGCGCCGCCTGGCGCTGAAAGTGGCCAACCTGAGCGCGGCACAGGCCGATCGCGAAATTGAAAAACGCGGCCCGGCGATCGCCCAGGCGTTCGACGCCGAAGGTAAACCGAGCAAAGCGGCCGAAGGCTGGGCGCGCGGCTGCGGCATCACCGTCGATCAGGCTGAACGCCTGGTGACCGACAAGGGCGAGTGGTTGATGTACCGCGCCCACGTCAAAGGTCAGTCGGCGCAACAACTGCTGGCCGGCATGGTCAGCACCGCGCTCGGCAAGCTGCCGATCCCGAAACTGATGCGCTGGGGCGATTCCGACGTGCAGTTCGTGCGTCCGGTGCACACCGTCACGATGCTGCTGGGCGCCGATCTGATCCCAGGCACCGTGCTGGGCATCGAATCCGCGCGCACCGTGCGCGGCCACCGCTTCATGGGCGAAGCCGAGTTCACCCTCGACAATGCCGACCAATACCCGCAGATCCTGCTGGAGCGCGGCAAAGTGGTCGCCGACTACGAAGCGCGTAAAGCCCTCATCAAGCGCGATGCCGAACTGGCGGCGCAGAAGATTGGCGGCAAGGCCGATCTGAGTGAAAGCCTGCTGGAAGAAGTGGCTTCGCTGGTGGAATGGCCGGTGGTGCTGACCGCCAAATTCGAAGAGAAATTCCTGGCGGTGCCGGCGGAAGCGCTGGTGTACACCATGAAGGGCGACCAGAAGTATTTCCCGGTGTACGACGCCGCGGGCAAACTGCTGCCGAACTTTATCTTCGTAGCCAACATCGAGTCGAAAGACCCGCAGCAGATCATCTCCGGTAACGAGAAGGTGGTGCGTCCGCGTCTGGCCGACGCCGAGTTCTTCTTCAACACCGACCGCAAGAAGCGTCTGGAAGACAACCTGCCGCGCCTGGAAACCGTGCTGTTCCAACAGCAGCTGGGCACCCTGCGCGACAAGACCGACCGCATTCAGGCGCTGGCGGGCTGGGTTGCCGGCCAGATCGGCGCTGACGTCAACCACGCCACCCGCGCGGGCCTGCTGTCGAAGTGCGACCTGATGACCAACATGGTGTTCGAATTCACCGACACCCAGGGCGTGATGGGCATGCACTACGCGCGCCACGACGGTGAGGCGGAAGACGTCGCCGTTGCGCTGAACGAGCAGTATCAGCCGCGCTACGCCGGCGATGCGCTGCCGCAGTCGCTGGTGGCCTGTTCCCTGGCGATCGCCGACAAGATGGACACCCTGGCCGGCATCTTCGGCATCGGTCAGCATCCGAAGGGCGATAAAGACCCGTTTGCGCTGCGCCGTGCCGCGCTGGGCGTGTTGCGTATCATCGTCGAGAAAAACCTGCCGCTGGATCTGCAGACACTGACCGAAGAGGCCGTGCGCCTGTACGGCAGCAAGCTGACCAATGCCAAGGTAGTCGACGAGGTGGTGGAATTCATGCTGGGCCGCTTCCGCGCCTGGTATCAGGAAGAAGGCCACGCGGTCGATACCATTCAGGCGGTGTTGGCGCGCCGTCCGACCAAGCCGGCCGACTTCGACGCGCGCGTCAAGGCGGTATCCCACTTCCGCACGCTGGACGAGGCGGCGGCGCTGGCTGCGGCCAACAAACGCGTCTCCAACATTCTGGCGAAGTCTACCGAAACGCTGAACGACAGCGTGCGCGCCTCGGTGCTGAAGGACGCGGCGGAGATCCAGCTGGCGACTCACCTGGTGGTGCTGCGCGACAAGCTGCAGCCGTACTTCGCGGCGGGCAACTACCAGGAAGCGCTGGTGGAACTGGCCGCGCTGCGTGAGCCGGTGGATGCGTTCTTCGACAACGTGATGGTAATGGCGGACGATGCGGAAGTGCGCGTAAACCGCCTGACGCTGCTGAGCAAATTGCGTGAACTGTTCCTGCAGGTGGCGGATATCTCCGTACTGCAGTAAACGGCTCTGTGCTGTGAAAAGGCGCCTGCGGGCGCCTTTTTTATTTCCGTTTCCTGGGTGCGAAGGCAAGGTCGCCTGGCGACTTGGGGGGCGACTTGGGGGGCGACTTGGGGAAATTGAAGCGTCCGGTCGCCGACGGCAATGAACCTCAGTGCGTTTTGCGCACGATGTTCAACCGCCTCCGGCCGAGACAATGTTCACCGCAAACGGAATCGCGTATCGGAACGCCGCCAGTTGATCTATTCTTATAGGCGCACGGAGTGCGCAAAAAGGGGCGGAGTCCAATGAAAAAGCAGGTTTATAACAGGAGTTATGTCACATGGCGGTAGGGATCCAGAGCAGAGGTTTCGCGCGTTGGTTGGCACCGGTATTGGCATTGTTGGTGGTCATGCAATTGACCGCCTGCGGCGATAAAGAGCCGGAACAGCGCAAAGCATTTATCGATTACTTACAGAATACCGTGATGCGCAGCGGGGCGAACATCCCCACGCTGAGCGAAGACCAGAAGCAGAAGTTCGGCAACTATGCCGGTGATTACGCGATTTTGGTCGGCTTTTCGCAGCAGTTGTCCAAGTCGGTCGGCGCCAGCCTGACCCCGGCGCTGGATCAGATTAACCAGATCCGCACCGCGCAGGACTACCTGAACAAACGCGACGCGCTGCAGCAATCGGTCGGGGCGTTGAACCTGCTGGGCCAGCAGATCCAGTCGGCCAAATCGCAGGCGGATACTGCTCACGCGGCGCTGAAACAGCCTGACGATCTGAAGGCGGTGTACAACCAGGCCTATGACAAAATCGTCACCGCACCGGCCAACGCCTTGATGCCGGCGATCCCGACCACCGCCAGCTTTGTGCAGGATCTGGTGCAGGTCGGCGATTTCCTGCAGAGCCAGGGAAATCAGGTCAGCTTCAACAACAACGGCGTGCAGTTCCGTACCGCGCAGCAGGTGGCGCAGTACAACACCATGATGTCGAATCTGGTGGCCAAACAGCAGAACCTGATGAATGCGCAGAAGACCATTCAAAGCGTGACGCAATAATAACGCGTCCAGGCGCGAAACAGGCCGGCATTGCCGGCCTGTTTTATTTCCCCTCAGCGTTTCCAATAGCTTGCTGGTTTATTGCGCAGGCTTCTGTACTACACTTCAATTAATCCATTCATTAGGCAATGTAGTTTTCTTTCATTCATCACTTCGCTAGTTCCCGGCGGGATGAGTGCTCACAGGGAAGATCAAACAGAGCGTTGCGATCGGCGCTGCAGCTAAAAATAAATTGTGACTAATGTCACAATTCAAAAACAAAACGCCAATTTAAAAATGTGATCATAGTCACTTTATTGGGGGTTTTGTGGCGACTTTTTTCTCACTGTGCTTTTTTTACACGTCATAAGTGTGATCTTTATCACTATAAATGAGGGTTTGTTGGGGTGTTGTATGTGACTTGTATCACAAAAAATTCGTGAAGTTCGCGTGACAAAAACAGCGTGATAGAGTCCGTTTCGCATACAGCGGCAACACGGCTGGATCGTCACAACAATAATCACGCGCTCTATTGTCAGCGCGTAACAATAGGGGTGTGTTTTATGTTTTCACCAGACATCAAGGTTAAAGTGCAAAACTTTGGCCGCTTCCTGAGCAACATGGTGATGCCCAACATCGGCGCCTTTATCGCCTGGGGGATTATCACCGCGCTATTCATTCCAACCGGCTGGCTGCCGAATGAAACCTTAGCCAAGCTGGTCGGCCCGATGATCACCTACCTGCTGCCGCTGCTGATCGGTTATACCGGCGGGCGGCTGGTGGGCGGCGATCGCGGCGGCGTGGTCGGTGCCATCACCACCATGGGCGTCATCGTCGGTGCCGACATGCCGATGTTCCTCGGCTCGATGATCGCCGGCCCGCTGGGTGGCTGGGCTATCAAGCATTTCGACCGCTGGGTGGACGGCAAGATCAAAAGCGGCTTTGAAATGCTGGTGAACAACTTCTCCGCCGGCATCATCGGCATGCTGCTGGCGATCCTGGCCTTCCTGGGCATCGGGCCGCTGGTGGAGGTGCTCTCCAAGCTGCTGGCGGCGGGCGTGCACGTGATGGTGAAGAACAACCTGCTGCCACTGGCGTCCATCTTCGTTGAACCGGCGAAAATCCTGTTCCTGAACAACGCCATCAACCACGGCATCTTCTCGCCGCTGGGTATCCAGCAGGCCACGGAAGCCGGCAAGTCGGTGTTCTTCCTGATTGAAGCCAACCCAGGCCCGGGCATGGGCGTGCTGATGGCCTACATGTTCTTCGGCCGTGGCAGCGCCAAGCAATCCGCCGGCGGTGCGGCGATCATTCACTTCCTGGGCGGCATCCACGAAATCTACTTCCCTTACGTGCTGATGAATCCACGTCTGCTGCTGGCGGTGATCCTGGGCGGCATGACCGGCGTATTCACCCTGACGATGCTGAACGGCGGCCTGGTTTCTCCGGCTTCCCCGGGTTCGATCCTGGCGGTGCTGGCGATGACGCCGAAAGGCGCCTACTTCGCCAACATTGCGGCGGTGTGCGCAGCCTTTGCCGTCTCCTTCGTGGTGTCCGCTTTCCTGCTGAAAACCTCCAAAGTGAAAGAGGATGACGATCTGGAAGCCGCGACCCGCCGCATGCAAGAGATGAAATCGCAGTCCAAAGGCGGCGCAGCGGCGCCAGCGTCGGTCGACGGCGATCTGAGCACCGTGCGCAAAATCATCGTCGCCTGCGATGCGGGCATGGGTTCCAGCGCCATGGGCGCCGGGGTGTTGCGCAAGAAAGTGGCGGACGCCGGGCTGAAGAACATCTCGGTGACTAACAGCGCCATCAACAGCCTGCCGGACGATGTGGATCTGGTCATCACGCACCGCGATCTGACCGAGCGCGCGATGCGCCACGCGCCGCAGGCCCAGCACATCTCGCTGACCAACTTCCTCGACAGCAAGCTGTACAGCGATCTGGTCGACCGTTTGGTAGCGGTCAACAAAACCACCGACAACCAGCAGAAGGTGCTGGGCGCGCTGGACGACAGCTTCGAAGCCGGGGAACCGAACCTGTTCAAGCTGAGCGAAAGCAATGTGTTCCTCAACCTGCAGGCTAGCGACAAAGAGCAGGCGATCCGTTTCGCCGGCGAGCAGCTGGTGAAAGGCGGCTACGTCGAGGCGGAGTACGTGCCGGCGATGCTGGAGCGCGAAAAGCTCACCTCCACCTACCTGGGCGAGTCGATCGCCGTGCCGCACGGCACCATCGAGGCCAAAGACCGGGTGCTGCGCACCGGCGTGGTGTTCTGCCAGTACCCGCAGGGCGTGCGCTTCGGCGATGAAGAGGATGAAGTGGCTCGGCTGGTGATCGGCATCGCCGCGCGCAACAACGAGCATATTCAGGTGATCACCAGCCTGACCAACGCGCTGGATGACGAGAGCGTGATTGAGCGGCTGGCGAATACCACCAGCGTCCAGGAAGTGCTGGACCTGCTCGGCGGCAAAAAAGCTGGATAACAGAATCATTTTAAAGGGTGCAGCGTGCTGCACCCTTCGACATTAAGAAGGTAGAGTTATGAAAGCATTACATTTTGGCGCAGGGAATATCGGCCGCGGTTTTATCGGCAAGCTGCTGGCGGACGCCGGGGTTGAACTGACCTTCGCCGACGTCAATCAAACGGTGCTGGATCTGCTGAACAGCCGTAAAAGCTACGCGGTGCACGTGGTGGGCGAGCAAGAACGCGTGGAGCGCGTCAACAACGTCAGCGCCGTCAACAGCGGCAGTGAGGCGGCGGTGGCGCTGATCGCCGAAGCGGATCTGGTGACCACCGCCGTTGGCCCGCAAATTCTCGCCAAAATCGCCGGCACGATCGCCAAAGGGCTGGTGCTGCGTCATCAGCAGGGCAATGTGCAACCGCTGAACATCATCGCCTGCGAGAACATGGTGCGCGGCACCAGCCAGCTGAAACAGCATGTGTTCGCCGCGCTGCCGCAGGATGAGCAGGCATGGGCTGAGCAGCATGTCGGCTTCGTCGATTCGGCGGTCGATCGCATTGTGCCGCCGACGGACAGCAACGACCCGTTGGAAGTGACGGTGGAAACCTTCAGCGAATGGATCGTCGATCAGACCCAGTTCAAAGGCCAGCCTCCGGCGATCGCCGGTATGGAGTTGACCGATAACCTGATGGCGTTCGTCGAGCGCAAGCTGTTCACCCTCAACACCGGTCACGCCATCACCGCCTACCTCGGCCAACAGGCCGGGCTGCAAACCATTCGTGACGCCATTCTCGACCCGGCGATCCGCCGCGTGGTGAAAGGGGCGATGGAAGAGAGCGGCGCGGTGCTGATCAAGCGTTACGGCTTCGACGCCGACAAGCACGCCGCCTACATCAACAAAATCCTCGGCCGCTTCGAAAACCCGTATCTGCACGACGACGTCGAGCGCGTGGGCCGTCAGCCGCTGCGCAAACTGAGCGCCGGCGATCGCCTGATCAAACCGCTGCTGGGCACGTTGGAATACGGCCTGCCGCATGCCAACCTGATCCAGGGCATCGCCGCCGCCATGAGCTACCGCAGCGAACAGGATCCGCAGGCGCTGGAGTTGGCGGAACTGCTGAACACGCTCGGGCCGAAAGCCGCGCTGGCGCAAATTTCCGGCCTGCCGGCGGAAAGCGAGGTTGTAGAAGAGGCCGTTGCTGTGTATAACGCCATGCACAAGTAGAATCGTGATGATGAACACCCGAGCGCAGCTTGCTGCGCTCCTGCAACCCGAGTTCGGCATCGACGGCCCTCCCCACGCCTTTCGAAAAGCGACGATGGAAGAAGCACAGGCATTTGAAAACCAGGTTCTGGAAAAGCTGAACGCGGGCAAAACGGTGCGCAGCTTCCTGATCGCAGCGGTAGAGCTGCTGGCGGAAGCGCTCAACGTGCTGGTGGTGCAGGTATTCCGCAAGGATGACTACGCGGTGAAATATGCCGTCGAACCGCTATTGTCCGGCAGCGGCCCGCTGGGGGAGCTGTCGGTGCGCCTGAAGCTGATGTACGGCCTGGGGGTGATTTCCCGCCACGAATATGAAGATGCCGAGCTGCTGATGGCGATGCGCGAAGAGCTGAACCACGACGGGTCGGAATACCGCTTCGTCGATGACGAAATTCTCGGGCCGTTCGGCGAGCTGCACTGCGTGGCCGCGCTGCCGCCGGTGCCGACCTTCCTGCAGCCGGGCGAGGCGGATGAAGCGCTGATCGCCATGCAGCGCCAGCGCTATCAGCAGATGGTGCGCTCCACCATGGTGCTGTCCATTACCGATCTGATCGCCGGCATCGGCGCCAAACAACCTTCCCGACTCTCTCCTCTCGGCCGCGGCTAAGCAAAGGCCGCGCGCCACTCGTCGAACAACAGCCACAGCGCGGTGGCGGCCATCAGTCCGGACATCACGCCGTTGAAGGCGCGCAGTTTCCAGGTCACTCGCAGCGCGTTGCGCAACCGGTCGCCCAGCACCGCCCACAGCAGCACGCACGGCAGGTTCAGCAGCGCGAAACCGGCGATGACCGACAGCGTATGGACGAAGGTGGCGCCTTCGCGCGGGGTGAACAGGATCGCCACGTTGATCACCATCAGCCAGGCTTTGGGGTTGACCGCCTGAAACAGTGCACCGTTGAGCAGGCTCATCGGCTGCGCCTGCTCTTTGGCGTCCGGCGAGGCCGCCTGAAACAGCTTCCATGACAGCCACAGCAGATAGGCGCAGCCGATCACCGCCAGCGGGAGGCGGATGACGCCGGCCCAGCTCAACGCCAGCGCCAGCAGCGGGATAATGATCGCCAGCTGTACCGCACAACCGACACAGATGCCAAACAGCATCGGCAGGGTGCGGCGCAGGCCGAAGTTGACGCCCGACGAGGCCAGCAGCAGGTTGTTGGGGCCGGGGGTGATCGACATGACGGTGACGTAGCTGACAAAGGCGGAGTCCAGCATGGCAGGTTCCTTGAAAATGACGGTGATAACGAGAGGATCAGCATAATCGCTGCAATGGGATGGTGACAGAACCACAAATCGGATATTGTCATGGTTACAGTTGTGCAAAATGTAAACTGTACCCATTACTTGGAGAGAAACTGTGACCTTGCTCGATGAAACCCCGGATACCCGCTACCTGCAGCTGGCGGATACGTTGGCCGAGGCCATTCGACGCGGCACGCTGCTGCCCGGTGACCGCTTGCCTTCGGTGCGGCGCTGTGCGCAAACGCACCGCGTCAGCATCAATACCGTGGTGTCGGCTTACCGCACGCTGGAGGATCGCGGGCTGATCGAAGCGCGACCGCAGTCGGGGTTTTATGTCCGCAGCACGCTGCCGGCGCTGAAGATGGCCTCGGCGCCCAGCGGCCGCATCGAGCCGCCGGCGGACGACGTGCTGGCGCTGATCGATACGGTATTCGCCGCCCAGCAGAATCCGGCCTTCACTAACATTGCGCTGGCCTGCCCGCAGACCAGCGACTTCTATCCCGGCGGCAAGCTGGGGCGTATGTTGTCTTCTCAGCTGCGCCGCCAGCCGGATCTGATCGGGCAGTATCCGTTGCCGCCCGGCAGCCTACGGCTGCGCCAGCAGATCGCCCGCCGCTCGATGACGCTGGGCATGTTGCTGGAGCCGGGCGACGTAGTGCTGACCCATGGCTGCATGGAGGCGCTGCAGCTGGCGCTGCGCGTCACCACCAAACCGGGTGACTGCGTCGGGCTGGAGTCGCCAACCTATTTCTATCTGCTGCCGCTGCTGGCCAGCCTGGGGCTGAAAGCGCTGGAAATCCCCACCGATCCGCAGCTGGGGCTGTCGCTGGACGCGCTCGAGTTGCTATTGAACGAGAAGCGGCTGAACGCGGTGATCGCCATGCCGACGGTGCAAAACCCGTTGGGCTGTACCATGCCGCTGGCGGCGAAAAAGCGGCTGGCGCGGCTGATGAACGATCATCAGGTGCCGTTGATTGAAGACGGGCTGTATGCCGAGATCCAGTTCGGCGGCGCGCTGTCGCCGGCGGTGAAGGCGTTCGATCGCGACGGCTGGGTGCTGTTTTGCTCCAGCTTCACCAAAACGCTGGCGCCGGATTTTCGCGTCGGCTGGATCTGCGGCGGCCGTTTTCACGAGGCGTTGCGCAAGCTGAAGGCGGTGTCGTCGATGTCCGAGTCGCAGCTGCTGTCGGAAACGCTGGCGACCTTCCTGGAGAGCGGAGGCTACGATCACCATTTGCGCAACCTGCGCAAGCGCTATGCGGCGCAGGTCGACGAGGCGCGGGCGCTGATCGCCCGGCATTTCCCACGCGGCACGCTGGCCACGCAGCCGGCGGGCGGCTTCGTGTTCTGGGTCGAATTCCCTCCCGGCGTGGACAGCGTGGCGCTGTTCCATCAGCTGTTGGAGGAGCAGATCTGTTTGACGCCGGGCACCCTGTATTCGCCCAGCGGGCGCTACCGCAACGCGCTGCGGCTCTCCTGCTGCTACCCGTTCAACGCGCGCTACACCCAGGCGTTGGCCCGGCTCGGCGCCAAGGCCTGCGAGATGAGCGGCCTGCCGCCCGGTATTGCGCAGGACGGGTAACGGCGCGCGCCTTTTGCTACAATGCCGGTATCATTGATTAGCGTGCCATTTTGGGCACAACGGGCCAGAGACCATGAAAGAGAAAGAAAAGGCAGAGATCAAGCGCCTGAGCGACCTGCTGGACGCCTTGAACCACAAAGACGCCACCGTGATCCAACAGGGCAACCCTGAGTTGATCGCGCAGCACACCAAAGAAAAAGAGAAACTGGCGACGGAGATCGAGCGCCTGAAAGACGTGCGTGGCGAGAAGCTGAGCGCCGAAGCGCAGAAGCTGAGCAAGCTGCCGTTCAGCCGCGAGATCACCAAGAAAGAGCAAGCCGATATGGGCGCGCTGAAGAAAAGCGCGCGCGGGCTGATTGTGGTGCACCCGATGACCGCGCTGGGCCGCGAGATGGGCCTGAAAGCGGTCACCGGTTACGCCAAGAAAGCGTTCTGAACCCCCGGGCGTCAGACCTTGGTGGTGAAATACGCCTTGGTCTGATAGGGCACGGTGACCGTGTCCTGGCCCTGCAACTCCTCTTCTTCCGCCACCAGCTGGCGCAACCGATCGATAACCTGCTCCTGTTGCGCCTGTGGCAGTGCGGCGATAAAGCTGGTTGAACGTACCCGGTTGTAGATCACGTCCTCCACCGCGCCGCGGTGGCCCAGCATAAACACCTGCTCCTGCAGCGGTTCAAAGCCTTTGAACGGGAAGAATTTGCGCCATTCGCCGGTATAGAAACGCGGCGCATCGCCTTCGTGGCTATCGACGATCTGATTCAGTTTACGCACCCAACCGACGCGCGCATCGCGCATGTTCCACACCAGACCGAGTTTGCCGCCGGGCTTGAGAATACGCTGGATTTCCGCCAGCGCCTGCGGCGTGGCGAACCAGTGGAAGGACTGGGCGCACACCACGGCATCGACCGACTCGTCCGGTAGCGGGATCGCGTCGGCGGTGCCCGCCAGCGTTTTCACCTGCGGCAGCGCCGCCGACAATTTTTCCAGCATTTGCGGCACCGGTTCGACGGCGATCACCTGCGCGCCGGTTTCCAGCAGGCGCGGAGTGAACTTGCCGGTACCGGCGCCGAGATCGATGACCGTCATGCCGGCGTGCAGGCCGATAGACTCACGCAGCCAGGCGGCGATTTCCGGCGGGTAATCCGGCCGGCCTTTCACATAGCGATCGGCGTTGGCCTGATAGCCCTCGGCGGCGGCGTGATGAATCGAATGGGTCGGGGTGGTCATATACCTGGCTCCTGGCTGAAAAACACGCGGCTACAGTATATACCCGTCATACTTGAAGCTGCATCTGTGTTGACTGCGAGCGCTCACCCCAGTCACTTACTTGAGTAAGCTCCTGGGGACTCCCGCTCTTGCCGCCGTGATGCAACTCCAATTATTTAGGGTAATGGGCGGAAGAAGAGGGTTAACGCGGCATTCGGCGCACGTTTTTCATCTTTTCCGCCAGCGATTTCAACGGCCGAGCAGGCGACGGTTGAAGTCCTCGAGGCGCCCTTCGGCAAGCCGCGTGAGCATGGTCTTGCTCCAGCTGGCGGAGAGGCCGGCCACCGCCAACAGGCGGCGATATTGTTCCGCGTCGAACGGCATGTGCCAGGCGATGGCGATGGCTTCGGCCACCGACACGTCGCTGTTGCGCGCCGCCAGCTCCAGCGGACGATCGCCGCTGACCGCACCCGGCGAGACCACCCGATACAGCCAGCCGCAGCGGCCGCTTTGCTGCATCAGCACCGAAATATCCTCGATGGCGAAGTGGTAGTTGAGCTTGAAGCACGGCGAGCGCGGCTGGGTGACCTGGATCAGCGCTTCGCCCCAGCGGAAGATGTCGCCCATAAACACATTGTGTTCGGTCAGTCCTTCGGTGGAGATATTCTCGCCGAAGGCCGGGGCGCAAAACTGCTCGGCCTGCGCCGGAAACTGTTCGCGCCAGTGGGCATAATGCTCGCGCGGGTAGTGGCACAGCGCGCGGTCCGGCCCGCCGTGGTAGCTTTTCTCGGCTTGCTCGTCGCCTTCCAGGCCGAGCGGCGTGAGCCGGATGGCGCCATCCACCTGGCGTTTGGCGATGGCGCTGGGGCGCCCGCCTTCATAGGGTTGAATATTGCCGATGTAAACGTCTGGGTGATGCATGTGCGCCTCCGTGTCTCGCGTCGAGGGCTCAGCATAGCGTGAGTTGTGTCAGGGGGACATAACAACCCGCCCGAAAATCCTCGGGCGGGGGCGTGGCGTCAGAAGGTGGTCCAGTTCTCCTCCGCTGCGGCGTTGGCGGCCGTGGTTTTTACGGCAGGCGCTTTCGGCGCGGCGGTTTTCACGGCGGTGGGTTCGGTCTGCTCCGCCAAACGGAACACCGAAACGCTCTGCAGCAGCATGTCGGCCTGTTCTTCCAGCGAATCGGCGGCGGCGGCGGACTCTTCCACCAGCGCGGCGTTCTGCTGGGTGGTGTGATCCATCTCGACGATCGCCTGGCCAATCTGGGCGATGCCGCGCGTCTGCTCATCGGAGGCGGCGGCGATTTCAGCCATGATGTCGCGCACGTGGGTGACCGAGCGGACGATCTGTTCCATGGTGTTGCCGGTGCTTTCCACCAGTTCGGTGCCGGTTTTCACCCGGCTGACCGACTCGGCGATCAGCCCTTCGATCTCCTTGGCCGCTTGGGCGCTGCGGCTCGCCAGGCTGCGCACTTCGCTGGCGACCACCGAGAAGCCGCGTCCCTGTTCGCCGGCGCGCGCCGCTTCCACCGCGGCGTTGAGCGCCAGGATGTTGGTCTGGAAGGCAATACCGTTGATCAGGGTGGTAATTTCAGCGATACGCTGCGAACTGCTGGAGATATCGCGCATGGTGCTGACCACGTTCTCCACCAGCTTGCCGCCCTGTTGCGCGGTCTGCGAAGCGTCGGTGGCCAGCTGATTGGCGTGATGGGCATTGTCGGCGTTTTGTTTCACCGTGGCGGTCAGCTGTTCCATGCTGGCCGCGGTTTCTTCGACCGCCGCCGCCTGCTGTTCGGTGCGGGAGGAGAGATCGGTGTTGCCGGCGGCGATTTCCGCGGAGGCGGTGGAGACCTGGCTGACTCCCATCTGGATCTTCTCAATCATGGTGCGCAGATTTTGGCTCATCGCCGCCACCGCGTTCAGCAGTTGTCCCAGCTCGTCGCGGCGGGTACTGGTCTGCGCCTGGCGCAGATCGCCGCTGGCGATGCGTTCCGCCATCGCCAGCGTGCTGTGCAGCGGACGGGTGATCTGCAGCGTGATGCGCCAGGCGATAAGTATCCCGGCGATGATGGCGATCAGGGTGGTGATGCCCATCTGCAGCTGCGCCAGGTTGATGTTGCTGCGCGTCTGCGCCAGTTCGTCCTGCATAAAGGCGTTCACCAGCGTGCCGATCTCATGCGCGCGTTCGCCGAGCTGCCGGCTGATCTGCTGTTCGTGCTCATAGGCCGGCAGATAGGCCGCGATGCGGTTTTTGTAATCGTCCAGGGCGGCCAGCAGCGGTTGCAGCTGCGGGCGCTGCACGTCGCTGACCCGGCGGCTCAGGGCGTTGGCCGCGTCGCGCGCGTCGTCGATGGCCGCCATCAGCGGCGCTTCGGTTTCCTTGTTCAGGCTCAGCAGCAGACCGCGCGCGCCGTAGCGCACCTGGGTCAGCTTCTGGTTCAGTTGAATGAAGGCCAACTGCAGATCGCCGTTGGTGAGCTGGCGCTCCACCTGGCTCAGGCTGGCCTGCACTTCCGACATGTTCCAGCTCTGGCGCACCGCGTCTTTCGCCGAGACCGCCTGCTCAAAGATTTTTTGCTGTTGCTGATATTCCCCAATCAGCGTCACCAGACGCTGCAGATCCTTGCGGCTTTGGGCGTCCCAGTCCAACGCCTGGCCCTGGTCTATCAGTTTGACGGCGTTATCGATATTGGCGCGATTGTTCTGCAGATACTCCGGCTGGTAGGTCTGGCCGTACATGGCGCGGTTGTATTTGGCCTGGTTGATCTCCTCGTTCAGCCGGTTGCTGAAGTCGATGCGATCGGCGCGGGATTCGATGATGTGCAGGTATTGCGCCCCGGTGCCGGCGATGACGACCGCCAACAGCAGCAACAGCGCGAAGCCGAGGCCGAGCTTTTTACCTACGGTGAGATGAGTGAACTTTCCTGCTAATGCTTGCAATGCCGCCATAGCGTTTTTCCTTCTCCGGGCGAACGTCAATTGAACAAACCATCGGCAAGAAGTGGTCAAACTTTAGCGGATTTCAGGCAAAAAAATACCCGCCGGCGGCGGGCATCTTCATCAACGGGGGCGAATTACTTCTTCGCGGCGAAGCGTGCGGCGGCTTCGTCCCAGTTGACCACGTTCCAGAACGCCTTGATGTAGTCAGGGCGTTTGTTCTGGTATTTCAGGTAGTAAGCGTGTTCCCACACGTCCAGGCCGATGATTGGGAAACCGGAAGCGCCGGCGACGGCTTCGCCCATCAGCGGGCTGTCCTGGTTGGCGGTAGACACCACGGCCAGCTTGCCGTCTTTCAGCACCAGCCAGGCCCAACCGGAACCGAAGCGGGTGGCTGCGGCTTTCTCGAACTCTTCCTGGAATTTCTCAACGCTGCCGAAATCGCGCTCGATGGCCGCTTTCAGATCGCCGCCCAGCGTGGTGCCGGTTTTCAGGTTTTTCCAGAAGAAGCTGTGGTTGGCGTGGCCGCCGGCGTTGTTGCGCATGAAGGTGCGTTTGTCGGCAGGCACTTTATCCAGATCCTGGATCAGCTCTTCAACGCTGTATTTGGCCAGCTCAGGGTAGGCTTCCAGCACGGTGTTGGCGTTGTTGACATAGGTCTGGTGGTGTTTGGTGTGATGGATTTCCATCGTCTGCTTGTCGAAATGCGGTTCCAGTGCGTCGTAAGCGTACGGCAGGGATGGCAGTGAATAACTCATAATCATCATCTCCAGTGGTGTATGGGCGGCGCAAAGGGCGAGCACCGCGTAAGCAGTCGGATCATTATAGTTAATTAAATGATATTGAAAATGATTATCAATGCCCTGTGAAGTGTGTGGTTAATGTACAAATCGATGCGCTAACATACTGATAGGAGAGGGCGGCGGGTGGCCGCGTCAAGCCATCGCCCCGGTACGTGGGTTACTCTCTATACTGTAGAGAGCGCCAAGGTCGAAATGTATCGAAATGTGCCAATGCGTTCACTGAATGAGCACGAGTGTGTAACAACCACAAGCACGCTGTGGTAATATGGCCGGCGTTCGTAGCAAGCATAACAACAGTGACATTCGCGTTTGCCGCGCTAGCGGGGCAGGCGCATTTGAACAATGTGACAATCGAGAGTAAAGGAGACCCCCATGCAGGTCAGCAGAAGGCAGTTCTTTAAGATCTGCGCTGGCGGTATGGCAGGAACGACGGTGGCCGCGCTGGGCTTTGCCCCCGAAGTGGCGTTGGCGGAAACCCGGCAGTATAAACTGCTGCGCGCCCGTGAGACCCGTAATACCTGTACGTATTGTTCCGTCGGCTGTGGGCTGTTGATGTACAGCCTTGGTGATGGCGCCAAGAACGCCAAAGAAAGCATTTTCCATATCGAAGGGGATCCGGATCACCCGGTGAACCGCGGCGCGCTTTGCCCGAAAGGCGCCGGCCTGGTTGACTTCATCCACAGCGAAAGCCGCCTCAAGTACCCGGAATATCGGGCGCCGGGGTCGGACAAATGGCAACGCATCAGCTGGGACGACGCCTTCACCCGCATCGCCAAGCTGGTGAAAGAAGACCGCGATGCCAACTTCATCAAAACCAACGACCAGGGCGTTACCGTCAACCGTTGGCTGACCACCGGCATGCTGTGCGCCTCGGCCGCCAGCAACGAAACCGGTTTTCTGTCGCAAAAATTTAGTCGCGCTCTCGGCATGCTTGCCGTAGACAACCAGGCGCGTGTCTGACACGGACCAACGGTAGCAAGTCTTGCTCCAACATTTGGTCGCGGTGCGATGACCAACCACTGGGTTGATATCAAGAACGCGAATTTGATTATCGTCATGGGCGGTAATGCGGCGGAAGCGCATCCGGTGGGGTTCCGCTGGGCGATGGAAGCCAAAATACACAACAATGCCAAGCTGATCGTGATCGATCCGCGCTTTACCCGAACCGCATCGGTGGCGGACTTCTACACGCCGATCCGCTCCGGGACCGACATTGCTTTCCTGTCGGGCGTGTTGCTGTATCTGATGACCAACAACAAGTTTAATCGCGAGTACGTCGAGGCCTACACCAACGCCAGCCTGCTGGTGCGGGAAGACTTTGCCTTCGAAGACGGCTTGTTCAGCGGCTACGACGCGGAAAACCGCAAGTACGACAAAACCACCTGGAACTACCAGTTCGACGAGAACGGCTTCGCCAAGCGCGACGTCACGCTGCAGGATCCGCGCTGCGTGTGGAACCTGCTGAAGCAGCACGTGAGTCGCTACACGCCTGACGTGGTGACCAACATCTGCGGCACGCCGAAGGACGATTTCCTCAAGGTGTGCGAATACATCGCCGAAACCTGCGTCGCGGATAAGACCGCTTCGTTCCTGTACGCCCTGGGCTGGACTCAGCACTCGGTCGGCGCGCAGAACATCCGCACCATGGCGATGATCCAGCTGCTGCTCGGCAACATGGGCATGGCGGGCGGCGGCGTCAACGCGCTGCGCGGCCACTCCAACATCCAGGGTCTGACCGATCTCGGCCTGCTGTCGCAGAGCCTGCCGGGCTACATGACGCTGCCGTCGGAGAAACAGACCGATCTCGACACCTACCTGAAGGCCAACACGCCGAAGGCGCTGCTGCCGGGCCAGGTGAACTACTGGGGCAACTACCCGAAATTCTTCGTCAGCATGATGAAGACCTTCTACGGTGACAAGGCGCAGAAGGACAACAGCTGGGGCTTTGACTGGTTGCCGAAGTGGGACAAGGGCTACGACGTGCTGCAGTACTTCGAGATGATGGCGCAGGGCAAGGTCAACGGCTACTTCTGCCAGGGCTTTAACCCGGTGGCGTCGTTCCCGAACAAAAACAAGGTAGTGGCTTCGCTGTCCAAGCTGAAGTTCCTGGTGACCATCGATCCGTTGAACACCGAGACTTCCAACTTCTGGCAGAACCACGGCGAGTTCAACGAGGTGGATCCTTCGCAGATCCAGACCGAAGTGTTCCGCCTGCCGTCCACCTGCTTCGCCGAAGAGAACGGTTCGATCGTCAACTCCGGCCGCTGGTTGCAGTGGCACTGGAAAGGCGCGGACGCCCCGGGCGAAGCGCTGAACGACGGTGAGATCCTGGCGGGCATCTTCAGCCGCCTGCGCGAGATGTATGCGCGCGACGGCGGTGCGGTGCCTGAACAGGTGCTGAACATGACCTGGGACTACCTGACGCCGGACAACCCGGCGCCGGAAGAGGTGGCGCAGGAGAACAACGGCAAGGCGCTGGCGGATCTGCTGGATGCCGACGGCAAAGTGCTGGTGAAAAAAGGCGAGCTGCTCAGCTCGTTCGCGCAGCTGCGCGACGACGGCACCACCGCCAGCGGTTGCTGGATCTTCGCCGGCAGCTGGACGCCGGCCGGCAACCAGATGGCGCGGCGCGACAACGCCGATCCGTCCGGCCTCGGCAATACGCTGGGCTGGGCCTGGGCATGGCCGCTCAACCGCCGCATTCTGTACAACCGCGCCTCGGCGGATCCGCAGGGGAAACCGTGGGATCCGAAACGCCAACTGCTGGAGTGGGACGGCGCCAAGTGGGTCGGGGCCGATATCCCGGACTACAGCACCGCCGCGCCGGGCAGCGACGTCGGGCCGTTCATCATGCAACCGGAAGGCATGGGCCGCCTGTTCGCCACCGACAAGATGGCGGAAGGGCCGTTCCCTGAACACTACGAGCCGTTCGAAACGCCGCTCGGCACCAACCCGCTGCACCCGAATGTGGTGTCCAACCCGGCGGCGCGCGTGTTCAAGGACGATCTGGCGGCGATGGGCAAATCCGACAAGTTCCCGTACGTCGGCACCACCTATCGTCTGACCGAGCACTTCCACTACTGGACCAAGCACGCGCGGCTGAACGCCATCGCGCAGCCGGAGCAGTTCGTGGAGATCGGCGAAAAGCTGGCGGAGAAGAAGGGCATCAAGCAGGGCGATACCGTGAAGGTCAGCTCCAACCGCGGCTACATCAAGGCCAAGGCGGTGGTGACCAAACGTATTCGCACGCTGCAGGTGCACGGCCAGGAAGTCGACACCATCGGCATCCCGATTCACTGGGGTTACGAAGGGGTGGCGAAGAAAGGCTTTATCGCCAACACGCTGACGCCGTTCGTCGGCGACGCCAATACGCAAACGCCGGAGTTCAAGGCGTTCCTGGTCAACGTGGAAAAGGTGTAACGGAGACGAATTATGGCCATGCAATCTCAAGACATCATTCGTAAATCCGCCACCAATGGCTTCACGCCGGCGCCGCGCGCCCGTGACCACCAGGAAGAAGTGGCCAAACTGATCGATGTCACCACCTGTATCGGCTGCAAGGCCTGTCAGGTGGCCTGTTCCGAATGGAACGACATCCGCGACGAAGTGGGGCACAACGTCGGGGTGTACGATAACCCCGCCGATCTGACCGCCAAGTCGTGGACGGTGATGCGCTTCTCCGAGGTGGAGGAAAACGGCAAGCTGGAATGGCTGATCCGCAAGGATGGCTGCATGCACTGCGCCGATCCGGGCTGCCTGAAGGCCTGTCCGTCGGAAGGCGCGATCATTCAGTACGCCAACGGCATCGTCGACTTCCAATCCGAGCACTGCATCGGCTGCGGCTACTGCATCGCCGGCTGCCCGTTCGACGTGCCGCGCATGAACAAGGACGACAACCGGGTGTACAAGTGCACCCTGTGCGTCGACCGCGTGGACGTCGGCCAGGAACCGGCCTGCGTGAAAACCTGCCCGACCGGCGCCATTCACTTCGGTACCAAGGAAGCGATGAAGCAGGTGGCGGCGGATCGCGTCAGCGAGCTGAACACCCGCGGCTACCAGAACGCCGGTCTGTACGATCCGGCGGGGGTGGGCGGCACGCACGTGATGTACGTGTTGCACCACGCCGACAAACCGCAGCTGTACCACGGTTTGCCGGACAACCCGAGCATCAGCCCGGCGGTGACCTTCTGGAAGGGCGTGTGGAAACCCCTGGCGGCCATCGGTTTTGCCGCCACCTTCGCGGCCAGCGTGTTCCACTATGTCGGCGTCGGGCCTAACCGCGTCGACGATGAGGATGAGCACGACGAGTCGCATGACGAGGAGACGCGCAAATGAGAAAGGAAAAGCCCATTCAGCGTTACAGCGCACCGGAGCGCATCAACCACTGGATCGTGGCATTTTGCTTCGTGTTCGCCGCCATCAGCGGGCTGGGGTTCTTCTTCCCCTCCTTCAACTGGCTGATGAACATCTTCGGGACGCCGCAGCTGGCGCGCATTCTGCACCCGTTTGTCGGGGTGATCATGTTTGCCGCGTTCCTGCTGATGTTCCTGCGCTACTGGAAGCATAACCTGATCAACCGGGAAGATATCGTCTGGGCCAAGAACATCCACAAAATCGCCATGAACGAGGAAGTGGGTGACACTGGGCGCTATAATTTCGGCCAGAAGTGCGTGTTCTGGGCGGCGATTATCAGCCTGGTGCTGCTGCTGGCCAGTGGCGTGGTGATCTGGCGGCCGTATTTTGCGCCGTCGTTCTCCATCCCGCTGATCCGCATCGCGCTGCTGGTGCATTCGCTGGCCGCGGTCGGCCTTATCATCGTGATTATGGTGCACATTTACGCCGCATTGTGGGTAAAAGGCACCATTACCGCGATGGTGGAAGGCTGGGTGCCGGCGGCCTGGGCCAAGAAACATCATCCGCGCTGGTACCGTGAGGTCCGCGAGAAACGACAGGAAGATAAACCCTGATGAGTATCCGCATCGTTCCTAAAGAGCAGTTAGGGGCACAGCGTGAGAAGTCCACAACGGCGGAGAACATCCCGCCGTTACTTTTCGCCAACCTGAAAAGCCTGTACAGCCGCCGCGCCGACCGTCTGCGTCAGCTGGCGGTCGACAACCCGCTGGGCGACTACCTTAACTTCGCCGCCGAACTGGCGCAGGCGCAGCAGCATGCGCTGCACGATAATCCGCTGGCGCTCGATCTGAGCGAAGCGTTGGCGCAGGGCGCCGCCAGCGGCAAACCGCCGCTCGATCTGAGCGTGTTCCCGCGCAGCGAGCACTGGCGCAAGCTGCTGACGTCGCTGATCGCCGAGCTGCGTCCGCAGGCGCCGGAGCACATTCTGGCGGTGCTGGACAACCTGGAGAAGGCCTCGGCGCACGAGCTGGAGCTGATGGCCGACGCCTTGCTCAACCGCGAGTTCGGCAAGGTGGGCAGCGAGAAGGCGCCGTTCCTCTGGGCCGCGCTGTCGCTCTATTGGGCGCAGATGGCCAGCCTGATCCCCGGCAAGGCGCGCGCCGAATACGGCGAGCAGCGCCAGTTCTGCCCGGTGTGCGGCAGCATCCCGGTTTCCAGCATGGTGCATATCGGCACCGTTAACGGCCTGCGCTACCTGCACTGCAACCTGTGCGAAAGCGAATGGCACGTGGTGCGGGTGAAGTGCAGCAACTGCGAGCAGACCCGCGATCTCAACTACTGGTCGCTGGACAGCGAGCAGGCGGCGGTGAAGGCGGAAAGCTGCGGCGACTGCGGCACTTACCTGAAGATCCTCTATCAGGAAAAAGACCCGCAGGTCGAAGCGGTGGCTGACGATCTGGCTTCGCTGGTGCTGGACGCCCGCATGGAAGAGGAAGGCTTCGGCCGCAGCAGCATCAATCCGTTCCTGTTCCCGGCGGAGTAACCGCCCGGCCCCGTTCGCGCGGGGCCGGACCCGCAATTTAAGAACGGGCTTCTGGCATTCGCCCGGGCGAGTTGCTACGTTTAGGCCATGACGCGCCAAGCGAAAGGAACCACGATGTTAAACACCCTGGCAAAACTGACCGCGGTCGCCGTGCTGGCGATCGGACTGGCGGCCTGCGACAACAAGGACGACACCAAACCGGCGGTGCCGCCACCGGACACCAAGCCGACCGTGACGCAGCCCGCGCCACCGCCGCCTGCGCCGGTAGAAACCCCGCCCGCGCCGCCGGGGCTGAACGTGTCGCTGCAGAAGGGCAAGATCACCTTCGAGTTGCCGCCGGGCTTTAGCGATCAAACGCTGAACAGCGGCATCGTTAATGACAGCACCTCCACCATCCAGCGCTTCCTCGACGGCAAGTCGCGCCAGAGCGCGGTTTCGTCCGAAGTGATCCCGCCGGACGGCATGAAGATCAATACCAGCGACAAAATGCTGAAAGAGCTGACGCAGAGCGCCATTACGGTGCTGGCCGAGCGCTATCAGAATATCCAGACCACCAAAGAAGAGAACTTCACCGTCGGCAAACAGAAGTTTCGCCGGGTGGATACCGAGCAGACCGTCAACGGGCAAAAGGTGGTTTCCACCCTGGTGTTGACGGTGTTCAACAAGCGAGTAGTGACGCTGCAAATGCTGTCGCCGGCCAAAACGCCGGAAGTGCATCAGGCGCTGGTGCAGCGGATTATCGATACTCTGGCGGTGAAGTAAGGGCATTGCGCCGCGGCCAGGACGAAGCGGAGGAGACCGGATGAAGCTTATCGGCAGTTACACCAGCCCCTTTGTGCGCAAGATTTCCGTGATGCTGCTGGAGAAGGGGATCGCGTTTGAATTCGTCAACGATCCGCCGTATGAGCCCGGCAGCCGGGTGAAGGAGCTGAACCCGCTCGGCAAAGTACCGGTGCTGATCGCTGATGATGGCGAGGTGTTTTACGACTCGCCGATCGTGGCCGAATACCTCGAACTGCTGACGGTGGAGCCGGCGTTTTTGCCGGCCGATCGCGCCACCGCGCTGCGCGTCCGCCGGGTGGCGGCACTGGCGGACGGCGTGACTGAAGCGGCGGCGACGCTGTTCCGCGAAAGCCGGCGCGCGCCGGAAAAGCAGGACGAAAACTGGATGCTGCGCCAGCGTGACAAGCTGACGCAGGGCCTGGACGCATTGGAGGCGCTGGCGCAGGAAAAAACGTGGCTCAATGCCGAGCGGCTGACGCTGGCGGATATCGCCACCGGCTGCGCGTTGGGCTACCTCAATTTCCGCCACATTCTGCCCAACTGGTGCGTCCAACGTCCGGCGCTGGTCAAGCTGGCCGAACGCCTGTTCGCCCGCGAAAGTTTCGCCCGCACGGCACCGCCCTGAACGTTCTTTTCTCCCCGCCGCGGCGGGGTTTTGCTATGCCGATACGTCTAAATTGAAAACCGAGCGACCATGAGCACTGAATCCCACCTTCTTTACAGTCAACTGCCCGCCATCGACCGTCTGCTGCGTGAACCCGCGATTGAACCGCTGGTGGCTCAGCATGGCCAGACGCTGATCGGCGAACTGCTGCGCCGGCTGCAGGCCGAGGCGCGCGACGCGATAAAACAGCAGCAACGTTTACCGGCCTGGTGCGGCGACTGGCCGCAGGCGCTGCGGGCCGAGCTGGCCCGGCAGCAACGCCCGGCGTTATTGCCGGTGTTCAACCTCAGCGGCACCGTGCTGCACACCAACCTCGGGCGCGCCCTGCTGGCGCAGCCGGTGCAGGATGCGGTGAGCGCGGTGATGGGGGAGGCGGTGACGCTGGAGTACGATTTGGACGGCGCCGGGCGCGGCCATCGCGATCGGGCGGTGGCGAGTCTGCTGTGCCGGCTGACGGGCGCGGAAGACGCCTGCATCGTCAATAACAACGCGGCGGCGGTATTGCTGATGTTGGCGGCGATCGCCCCCGGCAAAGAGGTAGTGGTGTCGCGCGGCGAGCTGGTGGAAATCGGCGGCGCGTTTCGCATTCCCGACGTGATGCGTCAGGCCGGCTGCCAATTGGTGGAAGTCGGCACCACCAACCGCACCCATCTGAAAGATTACCGCCAGGCCATCAGCGAGCAGACTGGCCTGTTGATGAAAGTGCACACCAGCAACTACAGCATTCAGGGCTTTACCGCGGCGGTCGACGAGGCTGAACTGGCGCAGCTCGGGGCCGAACAGGGCGTGCCGACCGCCACCGATCTGGGCAGCGGCTCACTGATCGATATGGCGCAGTACGGCCTGCCCGCCGAACCGATGCCGCAGCGGCTGCTGGCCGCCGGCGTCGATCTGGTGACGTTCTCCGGCGATAAGCTGCTGGGTGGCCCGCAGGCCGGCATCATCGTCGGCAAGAAGGCGCTGATCGCGCGCCTGCAGCAGCACCCGCTCAAGCGCGCGCTGCGCGTCGGCAAGCTGACGCTGGCGGCCCTGGAGGCCACGCTGCGGCTCTATCTGCAGCCGGAAAAACTGGCTGAGCAGCTGCCGACGCTGCGGCTGCTGACCCGCCCGCAGCAGGAGATGCAACAGGCGGCCGAGCGGCTGCTGACGGCGCTGACGCCACGGTTTACCGCCGATTTCGATCTGCGCGCCGAACCGTGCTGGTCGCAGATTGGCAGCGGTTCGCTGCCGGTGGATCGCCTGCCCAGCTATGCGCTGACCTTCACGCCGCGCGACGGCCGCGGCGCCACGCTGGAAGCGTTGGCTGAGCGCTGGCGCCGCCTGCCGCAGCCGGTGATCGGCCGCCTCGGCGACGGCCGGCTGTGGCTGGATCTGCGCTGTCTGGAACAGGAAGGGGCGCTGATCGACGCGTTGAGCGCATCATGATCATCGCCACCGCCGGCCATGTCGATCATGGCAAAACCACCCTGCTGCAGGCGATCTCCGGGATCAATGCGGATCGCCTGCCGGAAGAGAAGCGCCGCGGCATGACCATCGATCTGGGCTACGCCTACTGGCCGCAGCCGGACGGCCGGGTACTGGGCTTTATCGACGTGCCCGGCCACGAGAAATTCCTCGCCAATATGCTGGCGGGCGTCGGCGGCATTGACCATGCGCTACTGGTGGTGGCCTGCGATGATGGCGTGATGGCGCAGACCCGCGAGCATCTGGCGATCCTGCGCCTGAGCGGGCGCCCGGCGCTGACGGTGGCGCTGACCAAGGCCGACCGGGTGGAGGCGGCGCGTGTTGACGAGGTACGCCGCCAAGTGCGTGATGAGCTGGCGCGCCAGGGCTGGCCCGATGCGCCGCTGTTTGTCACCGCGGCGGCGGCGGGAGAGGGCATCGAGGCGCTGCGCGCGCATTTGCTGGCGCTGTCGCCCGGCGAGCACGCGCTGACGCGCCGTTTTCGCCTGGCGGTAGACCGTGCGTTCAGCGTCAAAGGGGCGGGGCTGGTGGTGACCGGCACCGCGCTCGGCGGCCGGGTGAAGGTGGGGGATACGCTGTGGCTGACCGGCGCCGACGCGCCGGTGCGGGTGCGCGGCCTGCATGCCCAGAATCAAACCGTGGAACAGGCGCAGGCCGGGCAACGCATCGCGCTTAACATCAGCGGCGATGTCGATAAAGATCGGATCGCGCGCGGCGATTGGCTGCTGGCGCAGCGCCCGCCGGAGGCGGCGGAACGCATTCTGGTGGCGCTTGAGACGGATCGGCCGATCCGCCATTGGCAGCCGCTGCATCTGCACCATGCCGCCAGCCACATCACCGGGCGCATTTCGCTGCTGAACGACGGACTGGCGGAACTGATCCTCGATCGCCCGCTGTGGCTGGCGGAAAACGATCGGCTGGTGCTGCGCGATATCGGCGCGCGGCAAACGCTGGGCGCGGCCCGGGTGCTCAGGCTGAATGCGCCCAAGCGCGGCAAGCGTCAGCCGGACTATCTGGCATGGCTGCAGGCCTTGGCGCAGGCGCAAGACGACGTGCGGGCGCTGGCGCTTGAGTTGCCGCAGGGCGCGCTGTCTCTGGCGGCGTTCGCCTGGGCGCGTCAGTTGACCGACGACGGCCTGGCGGCACTGTTGGCGAACCGCGATCTGCTGATCGTCGGTGACCGGGCTCTGGCGCAGGATCAGGTGCAACAGGCGGAAAGCCGCCTGCTGCAGGTGCTGGCGGAGTATCACCAACAGCACGCCGATCAGCTGGGCTTAGGACGCGCCCGCCTGCGGCGCATGGCGCTGCCTCAGCAGCCGGAAGCGCTGGTGTTTATGATGATCGATCGGCTGCTGAAGGCCGGCGCGCTGCGCAATACGCGCGGCTGGCTGCACTTGCCGGAACACGGCCTGGCGTTCAGCGCCGACGAGGCGCCGCTGTGGGCGCGCATCGAACCGCTGTTCGGCGACGAGCCGTGGTGGGTGCGCGATCTGGCGAGCGAACTGGGCGAGGAAGAGAGCCGGGTACGGGCGCTGCTGCGCAAGGCGGCTCAGCTGGGCCATGTGACGGCGGTGGTGGTGGATCGCTACTACCTCAGCCGGCGCATCGATCAGTTCGCGGCGCTGATCCGCGAGCTGGATGCGGAGCGCGGGGGCGCCAACGCCGCCGACTTCCGCGATCGGCTCGGCGTCGGCCGCAAGCTGGCGATCCAGGTGCTGGAGTTCTTCGATCGCAGCGGCTTTACCCGCCGCAAGGGCAACGAGCATCTGCTGCGCGACGGCGGGCTGTTCGGTAGCGAGTCCCCTACCCGATAAACCTGACGGCGGCCCGGCTGATGTCGGGCGTTTGGGCGGTGAGAAACGCCTGTAAACGTTCGATCAGCGGCCGTTTTGCCGATTCTTCCGGCCAAACCAGATAGTAACCGTCGCCGGTACGTACGGCGACGTCACAAGGCAGCGCCAATAACCCCTCCTCAATCGTCCGCAGGCTCAGCGCCAGATCGCCGATCGAAACGCCGTGCCCGGCGATGGCCGCCGCGTTGCCCTGTTCCAGTGAATCAAATACCTGGCCACGTGTGAGATCGATCGGGGCTGCGATGCCGCTTTTTTGCAGCCAGCGCCGCCAGTCGCGCCGATCGGGCGAAGGATGGATCAGCGGGCAGGTGGCGAGATCGCGCTGCCCGTCGGCGAGCAGCGCGGGGGCGCAAATTGGGATCAGCCATTCGTCGAACAGCTTGGCGGCGGCGGTGTGGGCGCCGAAATGGCCGTTGCCGAGCAGGATGGCGCAGTCGTAGGGTTCGCTGAAAAAATCCACGCTGTCGATGTCCATCCACACGCTGGCTGCCTGCACCTCGAACGCCTGCGCCGTTTGCCGGAATCGGCTCAGGCAGTCCAGCAGCCAGCGTAGGGTCAGGGTGGAGGGCGCCTTCATCCGCAGCAGATCGCGGTGGCTTCTGAACAGCTCGCAGGCTTGTTCGATGCGGCCAAACCCTTGCTGCAGCTCGGCGGCGAAGATTTTTCCCTGCGGGGTGACCTCGATGCGTGGGCCGTTGCGCTGGAACAGCCGACAGCCGAAGTGCTGCTCCAGCGTTTTGATGTGCTTGCTGACGGCGCTGGGGGTGAGATGCAGCTCGTCGGCGGCCAGCGTGAACGAGCCGGTGCGGGCGGCGCTCTCGAAAGCGCGCAGGGCGTAAAGCGGCGGAAGGGAACTGGCCATCGCGGCGTCTCTAAGAATGAGTCTGGCTCACAGTAAACGACAGGATTACTCCTTTTTCAAGGCGGGGGCTACGGCATCATAATGATCCGACGCCAACCGCCTGAATGTGAGTGAAATAAAGATGAACCTGTCGTTGCTGGCGGCGTATTTCGCCGCCATTTTCTTGCTGATCGCCACGCCAGGGCCGGTGGTGATGATGGTCGCCAACACCGCGGCGCGCTTTGGCGCCCGGCGCGCGCTGTTGACCGCGCTGGGCAGCAATGGGGCCTCTTTGTTGCTGATCGGTATTGCCGCGCTGGTTGTCACTGGGCTGTTCGCGGTGGATATGCGCTTGCTGCAGTGGATAGGCCTGCTGGGCTGCCTGTTTATCGGCCGCATGGCGATCGCCTCGCTGTATGAGGATTTATCCGCACGAACCCCCGATGCGCAGCCCGTTGCACCGTCGCAAAAACGCTCGGCGATCGCGTACGGTTTTCTGGTAGGCATCGCCAATCCCAAGGACATCATCTTCTTCGTCGCCTTTTTTCCGCAGTTTATCGCCGTCACCCCTTCGGTCGGCGCCAGCCTGACGCTGCTGACCGCGCTGTGGGTGCTGGCTGATTTCGCCATCTTGCTGGCCTATATCACCCTGCTGTCGGGAACGGCGCTGCAGCGCGCGCGGCGGGCGATCTCTGTCCTGTCGGCGTTGCTGTTGTTGGGGGTGGCGGTAGTGGGAGCGGGGTATGCGCTGTGGGAGCTGCTCGGCTGAGGCCGCATAAAAAAACGCCGGTCGGGAAACCGGACCGGCGTTTTATCGTCGCGTTTACACCGCGCCGGTCGGCTGCGGTGTGGGGTCGCCGTTGCGGCGTTTGCCGAGGAACAGCGCCACCAGCGTCAGCCAGCACAGGCCGCTGATGAGGTTGAACAGGTTGAACAGCCCGCTGCCGCCCCAGACGTAGGCGACCTTGGCCAGCTCGATGCCGACGGTGAATACCATCATGCTCAGCATGCCCATAGTGGCCGACACGGTGCCTTTGCTGACGTTGCTGGAGAACAGCGTCAGGCGGTACAGCCCGGCGTTGGCGAGGCCGATGCCGAAAGCGTACAGGCTCAGGCCGGCGGTCATCCACAGGTAGGCGTGGCTGGAGAACTGGGTTGCCAGCGCGGCGATCAGCAGCCCCAGCAGCATCGGGCCTGCGCCCAGCTTGATCAGGCGCTCCACGCTGTTCTTGCCGGTCAGGCGCGCCAGCGTCAGGTTGCCGAGGATCAGCGCGCCGAACACCGGGATTTGCAGCAGGCCGTAGTCCAGGGTCGACAGCGACTCCCCGCTGATCAGGATCACCGGTGACTGGGCGATCCAGGCCAGCAGCGGCAGGCTGGCGAAACCGATCGCCAGCGCGCCGCACAGGAAGCGGCGGTTGCCCAGCACCTGGCGGTAGTCACGCCACAGATTGGCGGCGGAAAACGCCTCGCCCTGCAGCGTGGCGGTTTCCGGCATGGCTTTCCACAGGCCGTAGAAGGCGATGGCCGCCAGCGCCGCAAACAGCACGAACATGCTCTGCCACGGCGCGACGTGGATCAGCGCCGCGCCGGCCAGCGGCCCGAGCAGCGGGGCGATCAGCGCCACGTTGGCCATCAGGGCGGTGATTTTGATGCACACCGATTCTTCAAACGACTCCTGGATGGTGGCGTAGCCGACCGCGCCGATAAAGCACAGGCCGATGCCCTGCAGGAAACGCATGGCGATGAACTGCTCGATGGTGGTGACCAGCAGGATCGCCAGGCAGGAGACGATAAAGAACGCCACCCCGGCCAGCATCACCGGGCGACGGCCGCGGCGATCCGACAGCGGCCCGAGCAGCCACTGCAGGAAGATGCCGCCGGCCAGATAGGCGGTCATCGAGGTAGGCACCCACTCTTCGCCGGCGTTGAAATCCGCCACGACGGCCAGCATGCCCGGCTGAATCATATCGTTGCCGATATAGGTGGCGAACTCGAACAGCACCAGACAAAGAGGGAATAAAAGCGCCTGTCGGCCCAAACGTGCCGCAGGTGGTAATGTCGTTTTCATATTATTGTACTGATAGTAAAAGAGAAAAAGGAACTGCCAGGGCGGGAAGCGCAAACTGAGCGAGTTATGGCGGCTATTTTGCCGCCAATTGTTCACCTTCGCAATCATAAGGTGTTGTTTAAGTACATTCTGATATTTCGCTTTTGGGTTGTCGCCGAACGCCGTGCCCGATAACCTCTTCTTAACATATCAATATGACACAAGATCGGGCGAGCGTTTGAGCGAGAAAATCGGCTGGATAGACAACCTGCGGGCGATGGCGTGCATGATGGTGGTGATGATCCACGCCACCACCTATTACGTCACCAACGGCGCGGCGATAGGGTTGCACAACTGGGACATCGCCAACGTGCTGAACTCGCTGTCGCGCGTATCGGTGCCACTGTTCTTTATGATTTCCGGCTACCTGTTCTTCGGCGAAAAGAGCGCCGGCCGCCGGCATTTCACCCGCATCGTCTGCTGCATTCTGTTCTACAGCGCCATTGCGCTGATCTACATCGCGGCTTTCACTAAGATCGGTTTCTGGCCGTCGCTGCGCGGCATGTTGCAAAAGCCGGTGTTCTATCATCTGTGGTTTTTCTACGCTATCGCGGTGATTTACCTGCTGTCGCCGCTGATCAGCGTCAAACCGGTGTCGCGCCGCTACCTGGCCGCCGCGCTGGTGGTGTTGGCGGCGATCGCCAACCCGAATACCGACAAGCTGACCTTCGGCAACGCGCATCTGCTGCCGGTTAACCTGTATATCTACGGCGATACCTTCTACTACCTGCTGTATGCGTTGGCCGGACGGGCGATTGGCATGATGGAGGCGCGCGGGCGCGCCGTGGGCTGGTTGGCGGCGTTGGGATTTGCGCTGTGCGTGGCGCTGATCGCACGCGGCACCAAACATCAGCTGTTCATCAACGGCAACTTCGCCGATATCTACTACATCTACAGCGGCCCGCTGGTGTTTATGGCGGCGGTGGCGCTGCTGGTGTGGGTGAAACACTGTCTGCCGCAGCCGATCGGCTGGCTGAGCGTATTTTCCCGCCATTCGCTGGCGATTTACGGTTTTCACGCCCTTATCGTCAACGTGATGCGCAATCGGCACCTGGATTTCACCGGCCACCCGCTGCTGGATATCTTCTGGGTGTTCGGTGTGGCGCTGGGGGGCAGCCTGCTGCTGTCTGTCGGCCTGCAGCGGCTGGATACCCGCCGGCTGGTGTCATAGCGGCGAGCGCTGGCGCTGCTGAGCGCGGCGCAGCTGCCGCCCGGAAGAAAAACCGGCCGCCAGCGCGGCCTTCTCCAACCCATACCCTTGTTGCAGGCGCTGTTGCGCCACCGCCAACCGTAGCTGCTCATGATATTCCCGTACGCTGATGCCGACATGGCTGCGAAACAGCCGCGCCAAATGGCGGCTGCTGACGTGCGCCTTCTCCGCCACCTGCAGCACCGACCAGTCGGCTTCCGGCTCGGCGGCCATCACGTCCTGCGCGCGGTGCACCGCCGGGTGCAGGTGGTTGCGGTAACGCAGCCAGGGCGACAGCTGCGGATCGTCGCCGGCGCGGCGGAAATAGACCACCATGTCGCGTGCGACGTCGCGCGCCCGGCCGGAGCCGCAGTGGCGGTGGACCAGGTGCAGCGCCAAATCGATGCCGGTGGTGATGCCCGCGCTGGTGTAGACGCCGCGATCTTCGACGAAGATGCGGTTCTCTTTCACCTGCGCCGCCGGCGCCTGCCGGCGGATACGCTCGATAACGTCGTGGTGGGTGGTGCACTGATAGCCGTCGAGCAGCCCGGCCTGCGCCGCCAGCAGCGCGCCGGAACAGATGCACACCAGGGTGATGCGCTGCCGCTGCAGATCGGGCCGCAGCGTCGCCAGCCAGCGGCGCGCCTGCCCGGCCTCCTCTCCGGCGAAATAGCGCTGCGAATCGCCGACGCCCGGCAGCACCAGGATGGCGCCGTCTTCCAGGCGTTCGGGCAACGGCTGCAGGCCGCTCAGCGTCATGCCGATGGAACAGACGACCTGCGGCGCCGGGCTGAGATAACGCAGGGTGAACTGCCCGGCGAGGCGCAGGGTTTCCGCCGGGCCGCTGACGTCCAGCGACAGTACGTTGGGCAACAGCAGAAAATAGACGGCCTGCGACATGATTACTCCTGTGCGAGTTGCGCCAGCGCCTCATCCACGCTGGCGATGCGGGCGAAACGATCGACCAGTACGGTTTCAGTATGCCGCTTCAACTGCGCGGGGGTAAAGATTTCACCGTCGGGATGGCGCATCGGGAAGGTTAACGTCGCCTCGGTGACGAAAGTCACCCGATAACCGAGATCGGACGCCACCCGGGTGGTGGTTTCGCAGCACTGCTCGGTGCGGATGCCGGAGACGATCAGGTGGTTGATGTCCCGCTCGCGCAGCCAGGCGTCGAGGCCGGATTCGGTCAGCGCATTGTGCACATGCTTGTGCACGGTGATATCCGCCTGGTGGGTGAGGAACGGCAGGCGCTGCACATGGCCTGAAGCCAGTGAGAACGGCCCCTGCGGCGAGACGTGCAGCACGTCGACCAGGGCCGCGCCGCGCTGTCGGCAGCCTGCGATCAGGCGGGTCAGCGCCTGTTGAAACGCCGGCAGATCGTCCTCCTGCCAGAATGGACGGTGCTGGAATGATTGCTGGACATCGATGATCAATAACGCGCTCTGTGACATTTTCGGCCCTCCGCCAGTGTGTGTTGCGACCATCTTGCGCCGCGCCTTACTCTGGCAGAAGGCCAAAAACGGCCATCATGATGACAACAACGGACCGACCTTAGGCTTTGCTCACCTGGCCGGCGACCAGGCGCCCCTGATGGAAGGTGGCGCTGCGCGCCGGCAGACGGGCGACCGCCTCGGCGGAACAGCTGGCGTTGACCAGCACGAACTCGGCGGCATCGCCGGCTTTCGGCCAGGCGCGCTGCCCCTTATCGTCCAGCGGCAGCACGCCGCCGGTGGAGATGGCCATGGCACGCGACAGGTGATACTCGTCGGAACCGCGGTACAGCTGGGCGTACAGATTGGCCTTCTCCAGGATGTCGCCGGTGCCGAACGGCGACCAGTGGTCGATCACGCTGTCGGTGCCGGTCATCACGAACACCCCTTTCTCGCTGAGCTGCGGCAGCGGCATCATCAGGCCGCCGATCGGTACCGTGGAGGCGATGGTAATCTGCTGCGCCGCCAGCCGGGTGGCGGTTTCCGCCAGTTCGCCCGGCGTCAGCGTGGTCAGGGCGAAAGCGTGGCTGATGGTGACCTTGCCGCGCAGCGCCGGGTTTTTCTCCACGGTGGCGATCATGTAGTTAATGGCGGCGACCCCAGCCGGGCTGGTTTCATGCAGGTGGATATCCACGCCTTTGCCGGTATCGAGGGCGATCTGGAACATGGCGTCGAGCGATTTCTCCATCGCACCGTCGACGTTGGTCGGATCCAGCCCGCCGACGTACTGCACGCCCATCTGCATCGCTTCGCGCATCAGCGCGTCGACCCTGGAGTGCAGCAGCCCGTGCTGCGGGAAAGCGACGATTTCACAGCTGAAATCCGCCCGGTGATTTTCCAGCGCGCGCTGCAGGTGCTCCAGGCTTTTCAGGCCGCTGACCGGATCGATATTGCAATGGCTGCGCGCCACGGTGCTGCCTTTGGACTGCAGCAAGGCGATCAGGTTTTCCGCCCGTTGCTGCGAGGTGGGCAGCAGTGTCGGGATCAGCGTCTGCTCCAGCGCGATCATGTCCATGATGGTCTTGCCCTGGCGCGGGCGCGGTGCCTGCCATGGGCCGCTGTAGAAGGTTTTGTCCAGGTGGATGTGCATATCGCGGAACGCCGGCAGCAGCAGCTGGCCCCGCGCCTGATAGCGGGGCACGCCGGCGGGCAACGCGGCGTTGGCGGCGTGAATGGCGGCGATCTTGCCGTCTTTGATCTCAAGCGTATACAGCGCGGTGCGGGTGCCGATCACTGTTTCGCCGTCGTATTCAAAGCCGTCTTCCAGCCGCACCTCGCTCAGGCAGTAGTGACGATCGGTCAGGGTCATCGGCGTTGGCGCACACGGCTCGCCGCTAGGCGAAGCGGCCTGCGCCATGCCGCCGGTCAGGCCGATCACCGCGCAGGCGGTGGTGAGTTTGCCGGTTTGGCTGAGGAAGGCTCTGCGGCCCGGTTGCTGAGGGTTTTCCACGTTCGGTTCCTTAATCCAGAGGTGAGGGAGTGAAAACATCCCCCAATTTAGGAGAGGAACCGACCGGTTGGCAGCGACATTTGCCACTGGTGACTATTCGATTTGGTAATGATCGGCGTCTGCCGGCGGAATGGTGCTCTTGGCTTGCTCTTTCGCAGCTTTAATGGCTACATTTGTAGTCATTAAAGCTACATTGAGGTCAGCGTGATGCACGATCCGATGCTCGAATTACTGTTCAGCGAATACCGTAGAAAAGTGCTAAGTCTGCTGTTTATTGAAGCCGGGCAGGCGTTTCATGTGCGAGAAATTGCGCGGCGCACCGCAACTCAGGCCGGGACTTTACATAAAGAGTTGAGCCGGCTGGCTGAAGGCGGCATCTTGCTCAGGCAGCGGCAGGGCAACCAAATTTGCTATCAGGCTAACGCCGATTGCCTGATTTTTCCCGAGCTGGCGGCGATTTTCCGCAAGACCTGCGGCCCGGCTGCGCGCTTACGGCAGGTGCTGGCAGGATTTGGGGAGGACATTGAACGGGCTTTCATCTTTGGTTCCGTCGCCAGTGGCAAAGCGACGGCGGCCAGTGATATCGATGTTCTGATCGTCGGTAAACTGTCTTTTGCGGATGTAATTCAGGCGGTTTATCCGCTGCAGGCAACGCTGGGTCGGGAAATTAACCCCAAACTGTACTCGCCGGAAGAGTGGCGAGCGGCTTTGGCCGAGAACTCCGCGTTTATTCAGGACATTATGCAGAAACCCCAACTCTGGATTGCGGGAGACAAGGATGACGCTGGACAATCTGGTCGGGCTGGGACTGGAGGTGATACCGCCTGACGCGGGGGCGATTAAAAAACTGCTGGCCGCCGCCGCTCGCAACCGACGCGATGCGGGTATCACTCAGCTCAGCAATGAGAGCCGTTTCGACACGGCATATAAAGCGGTCATGCAAATGGCCAATGCCGCTTTGCAAGCCAAAGGATACCGCACGCTGACCAGCAGGCCTGGCCATCACCAGACCATGATCCAAACGTTGCCGCTCACTGTAGGGTTGCCGCGCGAGGCAATGATCTGCCTGGATGCATTGCGAAAACAGCGCAACGTGGCGGATTATTCCGGCGACTTGGTGACGGACGCGGCGGTACAAGCTTGCCTTGAGCAGACAGAAGCGCTGTGGGTACGGATTATCGACTGGCTGCAGCGCGAACATCCGCAGATAGTGGCGTAAGCGGTCTCATTTCAACCCGCAAAACACCGTTAGCCGCTGGGCCAGCGCCAGCGTGGCGGCAGGGGCGCCGTCGCGGTAGTAGAGCGCCAGTTCGAAGCTGTCTATCGGCGGCAATCCTTCGGCCTCGCCCAGCACCCGGTGCGCGGGCAGACGGCAGCCGGCCGGCAGCAGGGTGACGCCCAGCCCGGCGGCCGAAGCGGCGGTCAGCGCCGCCAGGCTGGCGCTGCTGTAGCCGATGCGCCAGCGTTTGCCGAGGTTGTCGAGCGCCTGGCACAGCTCGTCGCGGTACAGGCCGTTGAGCGGGAACACCGCCAGCGGCACCGGCGATTGCTCGATGGCCGGGAAGGCCAGGCTGTCCAGCCACAGCAGCGGTTCCGGCCGCGCGGCGCGCGGCGGTTGCCGGCGGCGCTGTTTCACCAGGATCAGATCCAGCTCTTCACGCGCGTAGGCGCTGTGCAGATCGGCGCTCAGGCCGCTGGCGACGTCCAGCCGCAGGTGCGGGTGCTCACGGCTGAAGTCGGCCAGCAGCTCGGTGGTGGGCACGGCGAAATCCTCCGGCATGCCGATCCGCAGCACGCCGTCGCGCCAGATGCCGGTCAGCGCGTCGTGGGCTTCTTCATTTAGCGCGATAATGCGGCGCGCGTAGCTCAACAGCTTGACGCCTTCTTCGGTCAGCAGCACCTGATGCGAGGAGCGCTCAAACAGCGGCTTGCCCAGCATCTCTTCCAGCCGGCGTACCTGCTGGCTAACGGTGGACTGCGACAAAAACACCCGCTCTGCGGCGCGGGTGAAGCTGTTGCTGTCGCACACGGCGACGAAGCTGAGCAGCAGCTGCGGATTGAACATCGGGTAACGATTCATTTTCCCACTGTTGGCTATTTTATTATTTAATTTCCCAATACTAGCGGCGTTGCCTACAGTAACGCAACGCTGCGGCGATCGCGCTGTGACGCCGCACTCTTCATTTCGCAGTACCAGGAATATGCCGTGTTAAATCATTCTGTTAATTCACCTTCCCCGCGCCGCTGGCTCAATCCTCTGCTGCTGGCGCTGGTGTTGATCGGCCTGAACATGCGGCCGCTGTTGACCTCGATTGGTCCGTTGCTGCCGACGTTGCGCCAGGCCACCGGGCTGAGTTTTGGCGGCGCGGCGCTGTTGACCACGCTGCCGGTGCTGATGATGGGGCTGATGGCGCTGGCGGGCGGCGCCATCAATCGGCTGTTCAGCGAACGCAGCGCCGTGACGTTGAGCCTGCTGGCGATCGGGCTGGGCGCGCTTTGGCGCGAACTGGCTCCCGGCAGCGTGCAGCTGCTGATGAGCGCGGTGCTGGGCGGGCTCGGTATCGGGGTGATCCAGGCGGTGATGCCCGGCATCATCAAGCATCACTTCCTTAAAAGCATGGCGCTGGTGGCCGGGCTGTGGTCGGCGGCGCTGATGGGCGGCGGCGGGTTGGGGGCGGCGATCACCCCGTGGCTGATGAGCGTAGGGCACGACTGGCACAGCGCGCTGGCCTGGTGGGCGTTGCCGGCCCTGGTGGCGCTAGTGGTCTGGTGGCCGGTCAGCCGCGGGCTGTCTCGCCTGGGCGCGGCGGGCGAAAACCGCGGGCCAGGCCTGCTGCGCAACCGGCGCGCCTGGCTGCTCGGCGCCTATTTCGGCCTGATCAACGGCGGCTATACCAGCCTGATCGCCTGGCTGCCGCCGTATTACATGCAGCTCGGCTGGCAGCCGCAGGCCAGCGGTTCGCTGCTGGCGTTGATGACCTTTGGCCAGGTGGTGGGGGCGCTGCTGCTGCCGGCGCTGGCGCGCAATCATGACCGGCGGCCGCTGCTGTTGCTGGCGCTGATGATGCAACTGAGCGGCTTTATCGGCCTGATTTACCTGCCGCAGACGCTGCCGTGGCTGTGGGTGCTGCTCTCCGGGCTGGGGCTGGGCGGCGCGTTCCCGCTGTGCCTGGTGCTGGCGCTCGATCACCTGCACCAGCCGGCGGCAGCCGGGCGGCTGGTGGCCTTTATGCAGGGCGTCGGCTTCCTGCTGGCGGGCGTCACGCCTTACCTTTCCGGCCTACTGCGCGATTACAGCGGCGGCTTCGTGCTGGACTGGCAGATCCACGCGCTGCTGGTGGTGGTGCTGATCGCCATCACCTGGCGCTTCCATCCGCACAGCTACCGACGGGCGTTCGCCGAATAATATTTCTGTCATTGCCGCTCCCTATAGTGACGTTGCTTTTACTTCTGGGCGATAACAACGAAAAGGGACAATGACATGCACAACACCAAAACCCGGTTGGCGCTGCTGGTCGGCTGCATGGCGCTGAGCGCCAACCTGTGGGCCGACGCGCAGCCGGTGCAAGCGACGCTGGCCGGGCATGCGCTGCTGCCGGTGAAATCCGCCGTTTCCACGCCGAAGGACGCGCCGAGCGATCTGCAGCAGAGCGGCAAATACACCAGCGGCAAACGCGTCACCGAGCTGGGCAGCGTGGCGGGCAAATCCGCCGATCGCCTGACCGGCCTCGGCCTGCCGATCGACGGCCAGCCGCTACAGGGCCACTCCGGCATCAAACACATGCCCGACGGCACCTACTGGGTGCTGACCGACAACGGCTTCGGCAGCAAGGCCAACTCCCCGGACGCCATGCTGTACCTCAACCACTACAAGATCGATTTCAAAGACGGCACGGTCGCGCCGCTGAAGACGGTGTTCCTGCACGATCCGGATAAAAAGGTGCCGTTTCACATCATCAACGAGAGCACCGAGAAGCGTTATCTGACCGGCAGCGATTTCGATCCGGAAAGCTTCCAGTTTGCCGACGATGCCTTATGGATCGGTGAAGAGTTCGGGCCTTACCTGATCAAGGCCGACCTGAACGGCAAAGTGCTGGCGGTATTCGACACCCAGGTAGACGGCAAGGTGGTGAAATCGCCGGACAACCCGACGCTGACCCTGCCGGGCGCGCCGGACGGCAAGCAAAACTTCCAGGTGGCGCGCTCCAAGGGCTTTGAAGGCATGGCCGCCTCGCCGGACGGCAGCAAGCTGTACCCGCTGCTGGAAGGGGCGCTGTGGGACGGTGAGCAGTTCGAGAACGTCGGCGGCAAACGCTACCTGCGGGTGCTGGAGTTTGACGTCAAACGGCAGGCCTGGACCGGCCGCAGCTGGCAGTACGCGCTGGAAGACAACCAGAACGCCATCGGCGACTTCAACATGATCGACGCCACCCACGGGCTGGTGATCGAGCGCGACAACGGCGAAGGCACGCCGGACAAAGCCTGCGCCGCCGGTGCGCCGACCGACAACTGCTTCAGCCAGGTGGCCAAGTTCAAGCGGGTGTATAAAATCGCCTTCTCGGACGCTAACGTCGGCAAACCGGTCGAAAAACTGGGCTATATCGACCTGATGAACATTCAGGATCCGAACAAGCTGGCGCGCAAGCCGCTGAACGACGGCGTGCTGACCTTCCCGTTCTTCACCATCGAGAACGTGGACGTGGTGGACGCCAACCACATCATCGTCGGCAACGACAACAACTTCCCGTTCTCCTCCAGCCGCCAACCCAATATGGCGGATGACAACGAGTTCATCCTGCTGGACGTGAAGGATTTCCTGAAGTAGCGCTCCCCGGCCGCCGAATCGCCGGCGGCCGCCATTTCCCGCTTAGCGCAACGAACAAACTGCGCTATAATCAGCGCCTTGCTTCTTCTCTTCTCCAAGGAAGATCCTCGTCCCCGGTGGGGCGGCCGGACTTCAAATCCGGTTGGGGCCGCCAGCGGTCCTGGGCAGGTTCGACTCCTGTGATCTTCCGCCAAATTACTGTTTTCCACACTTTCTTGAATTCAACAAAATCCTATCCGAGCGATTCACCTCGCAGACATTTTTTGGGAAAATAACCGTTGATCGAGTAATGAGCTTCGATGGGCTTCTCTGGCATACTAAGCGAATTACAGCGTTGTAAGTCAGATTAAAGCGGAGGCGACATGACAGACAAGCACTTAACCCAATCACCGGCAGGTGAGTTTGTCATGTTTGCCAGCGATGACGGCGAAGTGCGCGTTGAATGTCGTTTTGAGCAAGAAACGCTGTGGCTGCCCCAGGCGACCATCGCGAATCTTTATCAAGTGACTCCCCAGGCGATTACGCAGCACATCAAAGCGATCTACGAAGAAGCGGAACTTGAACAAAACGCAACCTGTAAGTCTTACTTACAGGTTCAGCAGGAAGGGGGCCGTCAGGTAAGTCGCAATATCCTGCACTATAGTCTGCCCGTTATTCTTGCCGTCGGTTATCGTGTTCGTTCCGCTCGCGGCACCCAATTTCGCCAGTGGGCGACCCAAACGCTCCAGGAATACCTAATCAAAGGCTTCGTGATGGATGACGAGCGGCTTAAAAATCCGCCCGTAGGTTCATCCGCTGTGCCTGATTACTTTGATGAGATGCTAGAGCGCATCCGTGATATCCGTGCCAGTGAGCGTCGGGTTTATTTGCGGGTTAGGGAGATCTTCGCATTAGCTGCCGACTATCAGCCGTCACTTAAAGAGACAACGTTGTTTTTCCAAACAATCCAAAACAAGCTGCATTTTGCCTGCACCGGCCACACCGCTGCCGAACTTATCAATCAGCGGGCTGACGCCAGCCAGCCCCATATGGGCTTGAGCAGCTATAAGGGTGAAGAGGTGCGCAAAAGCGACGTGACGGTGGCGAAAAATTACCTCAATCAAGACGAAGTCAGCGAACTCAATCGCGTGGTCAACATGTGGTTAGATTTCGCTGAAGATCAGGCGCGGCGTCGTCAACAGGTGTTCCTGCGTGATTGGCAGGATAAGCTGGATCAGTTTCTGCAATTTAACGACCGTGACGTTCTACAAGGGGCTGGCACAGTCAGTAAGAAAGCGGCAGATGAAAAAGCGCAGGCTGAATACGTCCTGTATGCCGAGCAGCAGCGCCGCTTAAAAGAAGCGGCGGGGGAACAGGATATTGCCGGTTTACTGCAGTGGAAAACAGACACCAAAAAGCGTCCATAAAGCCCCTTAAAGGGTAACACCGATCGGTTAAGCAAAATGATCGGTTGAACGATCCGGTAGGTAGACGACAATAGCCTCATCAATTCTCTGATGGGGCTTTTTTATGCTTTCGACCTGGCTTGACGATACACAGACATGGGCTGAACCCGCTTCACTTTCCTGTTTTCAGCGTGCCATTCCCCTTGAGTGGATTTCTCAGGTGCTTGATTCTACCAATAAAGCCAGTATTCGTAAGCGTAAGTTCCCCGCAGAACTCGTGGTGTGGCTCATTGTCGGCATGGGCCTGTACCGCGACCGCTCCATCACGGACGTTGTGACAAAACTCGACCTCGTCCTGGGTTCGCAGGAAAGTGAGACTCTGGCTGCCAGCTCTATTGCCCAGGCCCGCCAGCGGCTTAGCGATGAACCGCTTCGCGAACTCTTTACGCTGACGGCCGGACACTGGACTCAACAGGAAGATAAGGATGACCTCTGGCACGGGCTACGGCTGTTCGCTGTTGATGGCACGCTTTTTCGCACACCCGATACGCCCGAACTTGCAGACCATTTTGAGTACATAAAACATCGTCCAGACAGACACACTGAATACCCGATGGTCAGGTTGTGCGCCATGATGTCGCTGCGCAGCCGGTTGATCCATGACGTGAAATTCGGGCCGGCAAACACTGGCGAAGTCAACTACGCGAAGCAGTTATCGCCGCAGGCGAAGAGCCTGACATTGTTTGACCACTGCTATTTATCAGCAGAGTTACTGATTAACTGGCAACGTAGATAGAATGATGCGCACTGGCTGGTTCCCCTGAAAGGGAACACGAAATACCGGGTAGTGGAAACGTTCGGTAAAGGAGATCATCTTGTGGAGATGCAGGTCTCACCACAGGCCCGAAAACAGGACAGCTCGCTCCCTGAATACTGGCAGGTCCGACTAATAGAATATGAAGATGAATCAGGTGATTACAAAGGTTTTATCAGCTCTCTGACCGCTCCGGAGCTGTATCCGGCAGACGCGTTGCGTTATGTGTACCAAGCGCGTTGGAGCATAGAAAACGGCTACGGCGAGCTGAAACAGTTCCAGTTGAGTACAGCCACGCTGTTGCGCAGTCAGAAAATGAGCGGAATATATCAGGAAATATGGGGTCTGTTGACGGCCTATAATCTGATCAGAATGGAGATGAGCCAGATAGCACGGGAAGCCAGGGTGTCTCCGTTACGAATAAGCTTCGTGATGGCGATGAGACTGATCCAGGATGAACTCATCTGGTGCTCACTGGGAAAACCGGGGACAATCCCGACGAAGCTGAAGAAAATGCGGGAGAATGTGAAGCAGTTCATCCTGCCAGAAAAGAGAAAACGGCCCAAAAAGAGGACCGTTCGTATCTCAAAAACCCAGTACCCCGTTCACTCAAAACATCTTAAGTGAACGGTGTTACCTTAAAGGGGGGAGTTTGGAGATCGGAAATTATTGTACTGTAAGGATGTTTTTTAAACATAATCCGTTATCGCAATAGGGTCACTCCTGCACTATACGGTATTCTTAGGGGATTGATCTTAATAACAAAAAAACCCAACAATATTGCAATTGTTGGGCGTTATTTGTTATGGGTAAAATGTCAGATTACCAATTGCCATCCTGATAATCGAACGAGATCTGGTAGGCAAATTTTTCAGGGGAAATTTTTGTCTTGAAATACGGTTGAAGCAATGGAATCCAACCACGTTCAACATTGAACCCACCATTATTAATATTATCTTCCAATGGCAACCCTAAGCCTTCGATAACTGAGCCATCATCCCCAAAGTCCTTAGAGTATTCTTCCCCTACAAATTGACGTGAATCAATTTCAAACCAAACAAGATTTAATTTTAGTCCCATGATAACTCTCCTTACAGATATTTCTTTTTAATGTTGCGTTCAGGTCTCGGCTCTTTAGTACGTACGCCGGTGGTGGGATCAAATGCACCTAGGTGCGTACCGTCGCTGGCTCGATATCCCTCCAGCTCGCCGTGCCGTGAATCCCATTCATAGAATTTACGGCCCTTGTCGCCATACCAGCGTGCTCGAAGGCCTCCTCCCCCCTGAACTGGATTCTTCGACTCACCTTTTTTGAGTTCACCCAGCCCGTGTATATCCTCTGTTTTTGGAGGCCGATGATAATCATGCCCAAATTCTGTTAGCCCTTTGCGGGGTTTGACAAGCTCAGGCTTATCCTCCTTGGCCGGTTTTTTTCGTGGTTTGTTGAACATGACATAAATCGGATCAAGACCACTTTCAACCGGTGGAACCAAAATATAGTCATGGATCTGCTGAACATCACCATTGGGCAATGCAGTCAGCGTTCCTTTCCCTGACACATCGACACTGCCCCCCGTCGAAAGCTTGCCTGCAGGCGCACCAACCGGCGTGACGGTAATAATATAACCGGATACGCTCTTGTCATTCGCCGGTGTCCAGGTCAGAGAGATAGCACCGTCATCAGTGGTAAAGCGTAACTCCCTTTTCACCGCATCCCATGATAGTGGCCTTAGTGGCACCGCACCTTTTACGTTCCGCTCATCAGGGCGAACGATGTTGATGTGGATTTTCTCTTCCCCGACATCCCCCGTCTCACGAGAAACCAGCCGATAAGGTAACCGCACCGAATTATAGTTGCCGAGCGCATTCCTCACATCGTCTCGCGTCAATCCGAACCGACCAACACCCAGGGATGACATGACGGTCAATGCCGGCACGTCCAAACTCTCGGAAAAAACAAAAGAGAGCTGAGCAAACTCAGCCGTGGTGACCTGCCCGTTGGCATACAGTTTTTCCGCAGGTGTCCTCGTCAACGCCGCCGAGGCCCGGGCAAACGCGCCACGGACACCGGCTTCCAGTGTCTCCGTCGTCGCCACCGAATTATAGTTGCTGATAGCAAACCCGCTTTCACGCCAGAAGTAGGCAGTCTGCTCCAGAAACAGCGGACTGGGTTTGCTGCCCATGACCGGCGGATATTTGGGCAAATCGCCATCGCCAACCGTAAGAACGAATTCTTTCTTCGCCTGGTTGCGCCAGAACGCCGCTTGCGCTTGCGGTGACAACGAAGCAATATCCGGATCGGTCGGCTGCCGTGCGCGAATTTTGCTCATATTGTCTTTGGCAATGCGATCAAATTCAGCAACCTGAGCCGCTAGATCCTTTTCTTCCTTACGCAGCCGGGAAAGATCTTCGTTTAATGCAGCAATGGTGCCATTGGTTCTTTCCACGTCACGATGAAATTGTTCGGCTCGTCCCGCCTGACGGCGAGCGCGCGCATTGGCTTCCTGGATAGATTGACGTTCAGCAATTCGCTGATTGAGGGTGATTTGAGCCTGCTTTTCCTCAATCTGTCGCTGGTTGATAGTCCGTTCAGGCAGCAACCATTGATAACTGTGTGACTTTCGGTACTCATCCGTTTGAACTGACTCACGACGTTGGCGTGCATCCTGATAAGTCAGAAATGCCTTGCGTTCGGCTTCGCGTGCATTGACTTCATTTTGCGGAATGATCTCCACCACGGCCACATAAGCCGGCGGCAGATTACTGCCTGGAGGGAACACCACGATACCATCGTGCGTATTGCCACCCGGTTGCGTCGCTGGCAACGGTTTGGCTTCAGCATTATTTATCTCGGTAACACCGTCCACAGGTTTCGCCGTGGTTGGCGGCGCCGGCGCATTGACGCGAATATGAATATCAGGCATGCCCGGTACAATTCCTACCGTATAGACGTCCGGTCGCTTGGTGGGCTTGGCCTCCACAACCGGAACGCTCATCGGTAACGACGGTGAACGAACAACGGCTACTTTTTGCTGCCCCTCATCAACGAGGTCAGCAATACGAGCGCTGACCAGGGTTGCCGGTTGAGTGGGAAGTTGGCCCGGCGGCGTCTGAGTGACCAAATCCGCAGGGAGTGTCGTCACAATATGTCGCACCATAGACATATCATCAGGAGCGATCTTGGTTGGCGTAATGCCTTCCACGACCAATCCCCACAGACTAGTTCGCCACAATGTGCCTACCGTGGGAATACCGAGCGTTTTCACTTTGGTTATCGATTTTGTGATAAACGATTGTACCTTTTGGGATTTCAGTAGGCTGAATCCCCATGCGCCATCGAACAGTGAAAGATTGAACTGTGCCCCCACAGCGACAGACGCTTGTGCTTCCGGAAACAGGCTTAGGTTAACATTGCCGCCACTGTTGGCGGGATCCCTGTCCCCACCATTGTTGCCACCACCAGTATGCCCGCCAGTGTCCTTATCCTTGCCTCCCCATGGGTTGTTTTCTGAACTCCAGCCAGAGTGATCGGATGCATCCACACCCCCACCCAGCCCCGTCGGCCCACCATTCACCCCACCGCCAGGACCGCGGCTGTCTTTACCATCACCACCACTCATAACTCATCTCCTGTTGAAATTGCACACAAATACTGTATGCATATCCAGTTTTTAGCGAGAATTAAAGGAGTTTACAAGTCATTAACCCAGCTGGTTGTTGTGCTGTATATCAAACAAAACAGAGAGGAGGTTTGGGGTGAATGGGGTTTGAGGGCCAATGGAACGAAAACGTACGTCAAGTAGATAATTAATTGTTTAATTTGAAAATTAATGCTCCCTACTCTCCCTTCAAAATATCCTCCGGGAGTATGACTGGTTGCAGAAGCTGGAGTGGGAACGGACGCGCAGCCGGGATTAACCCACATTTGTCAGTGTGACAGCTGTCGCAGGCGGCTGCTTTTTTGTGTCACGCTTGGTATAGACGAGAATAATTATCATTTGATTGGCGGGCTTGAGAGGATGGTTTAGCATCAAACACTATATAAACACAGTGTTTGTGTGCAAAATGACAGATATCAAAAAGGAGATTTTATGGAGCATAAATGGGAAGTTATCCAAACTGACCCCTTAAACCCTACAAGCAAAATCATTTGGGGGCATAATAGGGGGCATGGTTCAAAATCGAAATTGATAAAACTGAGTAAATTCAAATTAATTGGCTATCAAATGCGACTCCTGTGATCTTCCGCCAATCATCGTCTCCCTTGTTCTTCTGTGTTAGCCGAGCTCTGCAGCATAAATGACCGTCCACCTAGATGGATATGAGATCTTGCAGCCAAACAATGAGATTGTCCGGCTGCGCGAGGGATTACTACGGCTACTTATTGAATAGGTGCGTGCCGATGGATAAACAGCCGCTGAGTAAAAAAATGGATGACAGAATAGAAATGTAAATGAGTGACTTCATTCAGGCCTCTGACGATTAGAAAAGCGAAACGCAGCCGGATAACGCAAGCGTTGATGATAGGGTTAAAAGGTAATAGGCAATCTTTAGAAACATAAATTCATCCTGTTTTTGCGGTATCGACTCTCGGTTTGATAACGTCTGATTCATTTTGTAGAAAATGAATAACTGCATATTTAATCCGGCTATCCGGGTCTGGAAGACCGGGGTGTTTTCACTTTGGCGCCATGTTGAGCGTTTCTTTGCAGTGGATTGACACTGGGTTGATGATTTTTTGGCATGCTTTCATTTTGGGTGAATAAACCATTCAGACAGTTAAACTGTAATGAGGAAAGCCATCGTGAAAACCATGTCGTTAATCTTTTTACTGGTATCAATATTCATCACCGCGATTCATTGTCATGAAAGCCCATGTTCCGGCATTCAAAGCGGTATTGCCATACTCGGCAACGGAGCAGGAGCAATAACCTGTGATTTCAAGTCGTGCTCTTCTCATGATGTACCGCAATGCGTTAATGCCCCCAGGCTTTATATATTCAAACCGTTACTAAAGCGTTTGAAAACCGCGTTAAAACCCCAGTTTTTAACTTCATCAGTCAAATTTTCCTGAATCGTCGGTTGAAGAGTAATGAAACTTTAATTACAGCAAGCTATTGAGTGGAGGATCTTTAAAGTCCCATTACTCTTCTGAACGTCACTTTGCGGTTTCAGGTTTTTGCACTGGCTTAGAACGTGTAGCTTATTGCCACGACTCCCGTTGTCCCCTCCTTTTGTTTAACGATAGGGCTACTGGCGGCGTTATCCCCCAGCCAGGTATGGTTAATGCCAACCCATCCACCCCAGGTTTCGGTAAACTGATGCGCCCACGTCAGGCTCACGTCGGTGCCGTAATAACCGCCCGAGCTGTTATAACGAGAGTAACCCGAATTAGCGCTTTGCGTGCTATTAACGCCGTACCAGGTGTTCATATAGCGAGAGTCTGCAAATAATGCGCTGATTTTTAGCGCGACGGTATCCTCCTCATCCAGAACAGGAATGAAATCGACGGAGGTCGCGTAAGATATCCCCTGGCTATCACTCAGCGGCAGGGTGGCTTTTCCCTCTAAGACCAACCATGGCGTTACCGCCCATCCCAAGGCTAAGCCAGTGTTAACGGTAGCTGAAATATCTCCCATGCCTTTAAGCGTGTCAGATCCTTTACGCCAACCTGAATCTTCATCGGTTCGCCCTGAATCATAGCCTATCGTTGGAATGAAATATAAACCGTTCTTGCTTTGGAAACGAAAACCAGCACCATTCATTGAATCGACAAAAAAGTTATCCTGTTGGAAATGAAATTGCGGTGCGGCTCCCCAGGTTTGTTCATTTGAGCCGCTGTATTTAGGCGATGATGCCGCGCCAAGGCTTACGGTAAATGCCGTTCCGCTGTTATCGTTATTACTTGCATGGCTGGGTGGAATGCTGGATATTATCAGCAGAGCCAACGTATTTTTAATGATTTTCTTTTCTAACATTATTAGCCTCGGTATTATGTGTATCGGTATGATAAGACTGTTCACGCAAGGCGGAGTATGCCGATGATTTGTCAATTAACCGTCAATGAATAATCAATAAATAGCCAAGATCCTTCAGGGGAATGAGATGCAAAATAAACGGGTTCTAGTCATTGAAGACGATGTCGATGCGGCAAATGTACTGGAGGCTTACCTTAAGCGTGAAGGCTATAATGTCGCGGTGGTGGGGAATGGGCTGATGGGTTTGAATACGGCTTTAACCTGGAAGCCCGATCTTATATTACTAGATGTGATGTTGCCTGATATGAATGGAACGGAAATATTGGCGGCGCTCAGGCGCAAGGTGAATACGCCGGTTATCATGATCACGGCCATGGGGGAACCTCATGATAAAATTGGCGCTCTTCGCTATGGTGCGGATGATTATATCGTTAAACCCTATAACCCCGGTGAAGTTATGGCACGTGTGCAGGCAGTGTTAAGACGAAGCGGCGGAAGTCAGCTGGCTGGCGAAGAAATATTGCGCTGGGAAAGGCTCGAACTGGATATCGCTAGTATGGTAGCGAGAGTCATCACGAGCGAGGACGGCATCCATGTTCTGGATTTAACATTAACCGAGTTTTCCATTCTCAGTACGTTAATGAAAGCGTCGACACGGCCACTGAGTCGTCAGCTATTACTTGAAAAATGTTTACCTGAAAGCGATGCGCTCGAAAGAGTGGTGGATACGCATGTTTATAATCTAAGACGAAAGCTTGAAGCGGCAGGCGTTGATAACGTGATTTTTAATGTGCGCGGCGTCGGCTATAGGTTTTGCAAATCATGAAAAGGAAAAATAAATCTCTTTTGTTTTGGGTGTCTGTTCGCATCGTCATCGTCGCCATCGTGACGCTTTTTACCATTATTCTGGCGATGTGGGGCATTTTTGCTGCCCAGTATTTTTATGTCATTCATGAAATGCCGGCATCGGTTTACGAAAGATTCTTGGTGCTGCGCGAGAACCCCAGCCTGGACATAGAGGCGTTTCATGAGATCGTCGATACGTATTGGGGGCTGGATTACAGTACACCTTCGCTGACTTCTTTAAATTGGGGATGGCTGCTTATTTTCCTGATCGTTGTCGTTCCATTGATAACGTTAATGTGCGTGCGCATCGCACGCCCTCTTACCGCCCAATTCCGAAATCTCACCGACGTTGCGGAAACCGTGGCTCAGGGAAATTTTAAGCAACAAGCCGAGCTGGTCCAGGCGTGTCCTGATGAAATAATAAGGTTCTCAATAAATTTCAATGAGATGGTCAATAAACTCGCTTTATACGAGCGTGAAATAAAAGCGTCGCATGTGGCGTTGGCCCATGAGTTGCGTTCACCGTTGACCGGGGCTATGGGCCGCCTTCAGGGCATGATAGACAACGTGTTTCCTGCAAGTCAGGCACAGCTGAATATGGTGATGACGCAATTAAAAAACCTGAGTTATTTGACTGACGATCTGTATTTCCTCTCTCTGGCCAGTGCGGGCCAACTGAAATTAAGTAAAAACGTTTTTACTATCAATAGCGTGTTAAAGGAGAGAGTCGCCTGGCTTAAACCTCAGTTGGAGGCTGCGGGCATGTCCATCTCTATCGAGGAGGGCGGGCCGCTTCATTTTATTGGGGATGAATTCAGACTAGGTCAGGTATTCAGCATACTTATCGAAAATATGCTTCGTTATTGTAGCCAGGGCGATCGAATGTGCATTCGTCTCGAACAGACCGCACAGGAAATCGTGTTGGCTTTTCAAGATACGGGGCCTGGCGTTGCACAGGATTATTTGCCGCAAATGTTTGAGCGTTTTACTCGCGGTGAGACTTCCCGCGCGCGCGATTCCGGCGGCAGCGGGCTCGGGCTCTCCATTGCGAAAGCGATTTGCGCTGCCCATCATGGAACGATAAAGGCCAGTCTGCCGGCCGGCAAAGGGCTGTTAATCACGATAAACTTGCCCCTGCCGGCAGTGTCATAATGCGCTGAAGGGGGCATTATGGGCGGCGAACCCCCTCACTCCCGCTGCAAAAAGAACTGCTTGATGGTCTGCCGCAGCCAGCGGTGCGCCGGATCGCGATCCAGGCGCGGGTGCCAGGCCTGGACGATAAACACCGATTCCAGCTCGAGCGGCAGCTCGAGCTCCGCCAACGGCAGGTGGATGTTGCTCACCCCCTGCAGCACGTGGCGCGGCAGCGGCAGGATAAAGTCCGATTTCATGGTCAGCATCATCGCCGAATGAAAGCCCGGCAGGGTCAGGGCGACGTTGCGCTGCAGGCCGAGATCGCGCAGCGCGTCGTCGATCGGCCCCTGCGTGCGTCCGCGGCGAGAAACGCTGATATGCGGGTAATGGGTCAGGGTTTCGGGCGTTACCCGGCCGATGATCGGGTGCCCAGGGCGCACCAGCGCCTGAAAGGTGCTGGTGAACAGGCTCTGCGTCTTGATTTCCGGGTGCCAGTCGCGTGAGGAACCGATCACCAGATCCACTTTGCCGCTGCGCAGCGCGTCATCCTCGCCGTCGCTTTCGGCGATGAATTTCAGGCCGCTCAGCGGCGCCGATTCCCGCAGCGTCTCCAGCAATCCGCCCGCCAGCGCGCCGATAAAGATATCGTTGGCGCGAATGGTGAAGGTTCTGGTCAGCTTGCCGGGTTCGAACGCATCACTCGGTGCGATCAGCGCAGTGGCCTGCTCGATGATGTCGCCGAGCTGGCGTTTCAACTCCAGCGCACGCGGCGTCGGCACCAGATGCTTACCGGCTCTGACCATGATCGGGTCGTCGAACTGCCGGCGGATGCGCCCGAGAATGCGGCTCATTGCCGGCGCGCTCAGATTCATCTTCTCGGCGGCGCCGCTCACGCTCCCTTCTTCCAGCAGCAGATTCAGCGCATAGATCAGGTTGAAATCAATTTTTTGCGGCATGGCCTCTCCGGGGGGGGTGCGCTCAATGGGTTGCGTTTTGTGCAACTAGTTAATTACATCATTTCATTTTAAACAATCGAAATAACTCCGGATACTGCCCACGACAACAAAGATTGAGGCTGAAACAGCAGGAGTGGGGAATGGTTGAGGTGTCTGTTACGCCGCACCACAAAAATCGATGGCTCGCCAGCGCCGGTGAAATCAACGGCCGTACCTGGCTGGGGTTGTTCGGCGTGTTTTTGGCGGTGATGGCCAGCGGCGTGGGGGAAAACGCCAGCAAGTTTGCGCTGGCGGATATACAGGGTGGCATGCTGCTGAGCTTCGATGTCGGCAGCTGGCTGACCACATGCTACGTCACCGGCTTTGTGATCGGTTCCGGGTTCACGCCCTGTTTTTGGCCGACCTTTTCGCTGCGCCGGGTGGCGTTGACGATGTGCGGCATTTACCTGGCCGGTGGGCTGTTGACGCCCTGGTTGGGAGATCAGTATGGCGTGCTGCTGGCGGTGCGCAGCCTGCAGGGCTTCGCCGGCGGCGCGTTGCCGCCGATGCTGATGACGGTGGTGCTGCGTTTTATGCCGCCGCTGATCAAGGTGCTGGGGCTGGGTGCCTACGGCTGGGTCTCGGCCTGGAGCGCTACGTTGGGCGCTACCGCCGCCGCCTTTGCCTTTCACTGGGGCTGGAGCGGGTATTTCTACTGGAACCTGCCGCTGATGGCGATCGCCGCCGTGTGCATCGGTTACGGCCTGCCGCAGGATCCGTTGCGGCTGGAGCGCCTGCGGCAGTTCAACTGGCGCGGCCTGCTGCTCGGCGGCATGGCGCTCGGCATGTTGACGGTGGGCATTTCACAGGGGGAGCGCCTCGACTGGCTGAACTCGCCGCTGATCTACGTTTTATTATTGGGCGGCGGCGGATTATTGGCGTTATTTCTGATTAACGAATGGTATCACCCGCTGCCTTTTTTTAATTTGCAGCTATTAAGCAAAAGGAATTTGTCTTTCTCCTTAATTACGCTGGGTGGCGTGCTGTTAATTATGGTGTCGCTGGTTAATATCACGTCGGGATATTTAGCCGCGATTCAGGGTTATCGTCAGGAACAAACCTCCGACTTAATGCTGTGGGTCGCATTGCCGCAATTAATTACGCTGCCGATCGTCGCCATAATTTGCAATACGCCGCGGGTGGATTGCCGCTGGGTGCTGGCGATCAGCCTGCTGTTGATGGCCACCGCCTGCGTGCTGGCGGCTCAGCTGACGCCGGAATGGAACGGCGACACGTTCCGCGTCATCGCGCTGTTGCAGGCGGTCGCTCAACCGATGGCGATCATCCCGTTGCTGATGCAGGCGACCGGCGGGCTGTTGCCGACCGACGGGCCGTTTGCGGCGGCCTGGTTCAACGCGGTGAAAGGTTTCGCCGCCACCGCTGCCGGCGGCGCCATCGCGCTGCTCAGCCGGCAGCGCGGGGATTATCACGCCGGTACGATCGCCGACGGCTTCGGCTCGGCCTACAGCCGCGCATCGGGGTCGGCGGAGCAGCTGGCGCAGCTTGCCGCCCGGCAGGGCCACGTGCTGGCCAGCGCCGATCTTTATCTGTTGGTTGCCGGCCTGGCGTTATTACTGACCGCGCTGATTTTAGTTATGCCGACCCGTATTTATCCGCCGCGTTCGGTCGCTGCCTGACATTTTATCATCAGAAATAAATATTAATTGGAGTCACTTTTATGGCTAACAAGAAAGTCGCCGTCGCCGTATTGGCGGTTGCCGTCATTACGCTGGGGTTATTAATCAATAAGTTCTTTATTAAAGAGACACAGCAGAATACCAACGACGCCTATATTCGCGCCGATATCTCGCGTATTTCTCCGCAGATTGCCGGTGAAATTGCGCAGGTGTTGGTCAGGGACAACCAGTGGGTCAAACAGGGGGAATTGCTGGCGGTGATCGATCCGCGTGAATCCAACGTCGCATTGGCGCAGGCGACGGCGCAGGAGCAATCCGCCCGCGCCCGCCAGGACGACGCCAGGGCCAACCTGACCCGACAGAGCGCGCTGATCGCCGCCGCGCAGGCGGAGCGGCAGGCGGCGCAGGCGGAGCTGGCGTTTGCGCGCCAGGAGCAGAACCGCTACCAGAGAATGGCCAGCAGCGGCGCGGGTTCACAGCAGGCGGCGCAGCAGGCGACAACGCGAGTGCACACGCTTTCCGCCAATGTGGCGCAGGCGGAGGCGACGCTTAAAGCGGCGCGAAACATGGAGCAGGTGCTGCAAGCCAAGCTGGCGGACAGCGATGCCGAGCTGATGCTGGCGCAGGCGAAGAAAGCGATGGCCGAGCTGAACCTGTCTTACACCCGCATCACCGCGCCGATCGGCGGCGTGATCGGCAAGAAAAGCCTGCGGGTCGGGGAGTTCGTCAAACCGGGCGATGCGCTGCTGGCCATCGTGCCGCAGGACAAGCTGTACATCATCGCCAACTACCAGGAAACCCAGTTGGAAAACATTGCGCACGGGCAGTCGGTGGACATCCATATCGATACCTTTCCCGGCCAAACGCTGAAAGGGCAGGTGGACAGCATCGCGCCGGCTTCCGGCGTCAGTTTCGCGGCCGTGGCGCCGGAGAACGCCACCGGCAACTTCACCAAGATCGTTCAGCGCATCCCGGTGAAAATTGTATTTGATATCAACAAAGAGCACGCCGCTTTGTTGAGCGCCCTGCGCGTCGGCATGTCTGCGGACGTCAGCATCAATACGCTGGACGGGGGCCTGCAATGAACAGAGCCGTGATCCCGCTGCTGTTGATTGCGCTGAGCGGCTGCCGGGCGGTGGGGCCGGACTACGCTCGGCCGCAGAACGCGCTGCCCGAGAGCTGGGGTGAGCAGGCCGGCGGCGGGGCGCTGCCGGTGGCCTGGTGGTCGATATTCAACGATGCGTCGCTGTCGCAACTGGTGCAGCGCGCGGCGGCCGGCAACCTGGATCTGCAGCTCGCCACGGCGCGCATGCAGCAAAGCCGCGCCTTGCTGGGCGTGACAGAGGCGGCGCTGATGCCGGATCTGAGCCTGGACGGCGCCTATCAGCGCCAGCGCGCCACCTCGGTGGGCAGCATGGATCCGTCCGGCAACGGCGGAGAGGCGGATTATAACCTCTGGCGCGGCGGATCCAGCGCCACCTGGGAGCTGGACATGTGGGGCAAGCTGCGTCGCGCGTCGGAAAGTGCGCGCGCCGGCTTTGCCGCTTCGCAGGAGAACCGGCGCGCACTGCTGACGTCGGTGACGGCGGAGGTGGCGAGCGACTATCTACGCCTGCGCGCCACGCAGCAACAGCTGGCGGTGGCGCAGGAAAACCGCGCCACGGCGCTGCGCACGCTGCAGCTGACGCAAAGTCGTTATCAGAGCGGCGCGGGCAACGAACTGGATGTCGATCAGGCGCAGGTGCAGTTGGCGCAGGTGGATGCCCTGCTGCCGACGCTGTTCGATAGGCAGGAACGCTTGATCAACGCCATCAGCCTGCTGTTGGGCGAGCGGCCGGGCGCGCTGAAAGCGATGTTGGCGCCGACGAAGCCCCTGCCGACGCTGGCGCGCGCGGTGCCGATGGGCGTGCCGTCGGATCTGGCGCTGCGCAGGCCGGATATTCGCGAAGCGGCGGAGCGTTTGCATCAGGCAACCGCCGAGATCGGCATCGCCACCGCCGACTACTATCCGCGCATCACGCTGACCGGCAATGCGGGCTATCAGGCACTGGCACTGGCGGATATGGGCAGTTGGTCCACGCATACCTTCGCCATCGGCCCCGCCCTGTATTTGCCGCTGTTCGACGGGGGGAAAATCACCCAACGGGTGCGCCTGAGCGAATACCGGCAGCAGGAAATGGCCATCGCCTACCAGCAAACGGTGTTGCGCGCCTGGCACGAGATCGACGACACGCTTTCCGGCTATCGCGCCCAGCAGCGCCGCCAGACGCACCTGACCGAGGCGCTGGCCGCCAACCGACACGCGTTTGCGCTGGCGCGCGACAGCTATCTGAACGGTGCGAGCGATTTTATCCACGTTCTGAGCACGCAGCGTGCGCTGCTGGATCTGCAGTCCGCGCAAATTGTTTCAGAGGAGGAGACGGCGATCGCCGTGGTGAATATCTATCGAGCGCTGGGCGGCGGCTGGGAACACACCTACCCGTCGGCGGCGCCACAGGAGAAGGCTGATGCACAACACGCTGAATAAGATTGTCGACGAGATGCTGGAAAGAGACACCCGCCGCAAACGGGAGGCCCGGGTGAGCGCCGTGCGGCAAGTCACCGCCCGGATCCGCCGCATCACGTTGAGCGGCGACGATGTGGATAAGTTTATCGCCGATCCGCGCGCGCAGGAGCCGGCCAGTTGGGTCAAAGTGTTCTTCCCGTGGCGCGACACGCTGGCCGGACGGGCTTACACCCTGAGCGGCATCGACAAACTCGCCCGCACTTTCGATATCGATATGGTGCTGCACGGCGAAGGCCCGGCGTCGAACTGGGCGCGCGACGCGATGCCGGGCGACAAGCTGGGGTTCGCCGGCCCTTGCTCCGGCGGCTTCCGGTTGTTGCCGCAAACTCGCTGGCTGCTGTTGCTGGGCGATGAGACCGCGTTGCCCGCCATGCGCACCATTCTCGCCTCGCTGTCCGACCCGTTGCCGGTGCTGTGGTTCGCCGAAGTGGGCGATGCGCAGGAGATTCAGGATGTCGATTATTCCTTTTTGCAGGTGAACAGCTGGCAAATTCGCACCCGACATTTTGACAGCGTGATGAACAGCCCGCTGGTGCAGGCTGTCAGCCATTGCGAACTGCCGTCCGGCGAAGGGCAGGTATGGCTGGCCTGCGAACACCAGATTGCCGCGTACCTGAAGGCGCGCTTTATCAACGAAATGGGTATCTCCCGCGCTGCGCTGTTTGCCAAGGGGTATTGGAAAAAGGGCGAAGCCAACTTCAAGGGCGCGATTTAACTCAGGCGAGTGAGGATGGTTATGATTGAGAGAGTGTTATTGGCGGTGGACTGCTTTGAACACAGCGGCAATGCCCTGGATTTTATGGCGCGCCTGCAAGGCTGCATCGGCGACGTGATCGTGCTGACGGTGGTAGACAATGCCTTTACGCTCAGCCGCAGCGGCCTGCGTTTCGACAGCGATGAGCGCGAGGAGTACCCCGCCGCTCAACGGGAAGAGGCGCTGGCGGAAAAGCAGGTCGGTCAGGTGACGCGGGCGCTGAAGCAGCAGGGTTTCAACGCCCAGGGCTTGCTGGCAGCGGGGACGCCCATCGAGGTGATCCCGGAACAGATGGCGCTGTTCAACTGCGATTTGCTGATCATCTCGCACCGCCACCTGTCTTCGTTGGGGCGCTGGCTGAACGCCTCCGTCACGCGCGGCCTGCTGGATGAGATTGGCCAACCGGTATTGGTGATCCCGCGCTAAGCTATGGGTAAGGGCAGCCGCATGCGGCTGCGCGCGTTCGGCGACGAAGGCCGCACATACCGGAGGTCAACATGCGAAGTCTGGAAGATCAACTTGCCGCTTATGCCGCCTATCATCGCGATGCGCGCAATATCGTCACGCACTTTATCGGCATCCCCCTGATCGTCGTCAGCCTGCTGACGCTGCTCTCCCGGCCGGCATGGGGTGCGGGGTGGCTGCCGTTCTCGCCGGCCTGCGCGGTGGTTATTGTTTCGGCTCTCTATTACCTGCGGCTGAGCCTGCGCCTTGGCGTCATGATGTTGGCGTTGCTGCTGCTGTGCCTCGGGGTCGGCGCCTGGGTGGCGTCGCTGTCGACGGCGGCGTGGCTGAGCGTCGGCATCGGCGGCTTCGTCATCGGCTGGCTGTTTCAGTTTGTCGGGCATTTCTGGGAGGGACGAAAACCGGCGTTTATGGACGACGTGACGGGTCTGATCATCGGCCCGCTATTCGTGCTGGCGGAAGCCTGCTTCCTGGCCGGCGGGCTGCGCGAACTGCAGCGGAACATCGAAATGCGCTCGGGCAAAGTGCGCAACGGGAGGGCATGAGGTGGCGCTGATTCCCACGGTGGCGGCATTTCCGCTGCAGCGGGCTTTTATCCCGCTGCTGGAAGCGCTGACGGCGGGGCTGCCACGCCAATTCCCGGCACTCATCCACAGCATTTACCTCTACGGCAGCGTCGCGCGTGGCGAAGCCCTTCCCGGCGTGTCCGATCTGGACATCACGCTGTTGCTCAACAAGCCAGCCGATAGTGAGGCGTTACAGCGCCTTGAGGCGTGGCGGCAAGCCTTTCAGCTGGAGCAGCGGATCGTGAGCAAGGTCGACTTTGATATCGGCAGCGTTGATGAGGCGTTGGCGCCGGAGCATCACGATTCCTGGGGATTTTGGCTGAAGCATCACTGCCGCTGCCTGTGGGGCGAAGACCTGTCCGCCGCTTTTCCGCTGTTTCAGCCCGATCGGCGCATCGCGTTGGCGGTCAATGCCGATTTGCCCCGCGTATTGGCGCGTTATCGGGAGCAACTGCTGCAGGCCAGGACGGTATCGGATGAGAGGCGCTTAAAGCGCGAAGCGGCCAGAAAACTGATCCGAGCCACCAATATGCTGCGCGCCGAGGGAAGCCCGTTCTGGCCGATAACGTTAACCGACTATGCCGAACAGCTGTTGGCGCTTTATGCAGAGCAGCGAGATGAAATGGACTATTGGTTAGCGCACGCGGTGGGAGAGGCGAATGACGCGGATTTTAGCGACAGAATGATGCGATTTCTCGACTGGATCGAAGCACAGAAAAAATAACGCCGGCTTGAGCCGGCGTTGTCGGCAATCGTTATCCGATCGTCGGGTAATCGGTGTAGCCTTCCCGGCTGCCGCCGAAGAATTTCTCTTTGATTGGCGCATTCAGCGCCAGCCCGTGTTGCAGGCGGTGGGGCAGATCCGGGTTGGCGATGAACGGGCGACCGAAGCCGATCAGATCCGCCCAGCCTTTGGCCAGCGCTTCTTCAGCGCGTTCACGCGTGTATTTGCCCGAGTAAATCAGCGTGCCGCGGAAAATCAGGCGCAGCGATTCTTTGAACGCTGCCGGCATCACCGGGGCATCATCCCAGTCCGCTTCGGCGATGTGAATGTAAGCGGCGCCGATATCGTTCAGCACGCTGGCCGCTGCCAGATAGGTGGCTTCCGGGGTATCGTCCTGCGAGCCCATCAGGGTGGTCAGCGGCGCCAGGCGCACGCCCAGTTTCTCTTTGCCGATGGCATCCGCTACCGCCTGCGCGACTTCCCGCAGGAAACGCAGGCGATTTTGCAGTGAACCGCCGTATTCGTCGTCGCGCTGGTTTTCCCGCGAGTCGATAAACTGATTGATCAGATAACCATTCGCACCGTGCAGCTCTACGCCGTCGAAACCGGCGGCGATAGCGTTGCGTGCCGCTTGAGCGTAGTCGTTAACGATCGCCGGAATTTCTTCCCGCGTTAAGGCGCGCGGTGCGGAGTGCTGCACCATTTCACCCACGCCATGTTCCGGCCCGCGACCTTCGACATCCACGAACACCTTGACCCCGTCGGCCTGGATGGCGGAGGAGGAGACCGGCGCGGCGTGGCCAGGCTGTAAAATGGTATGCGACACGCGGCCGACGTGCCAAAGCTGCGCGAAGATCTTGCCGCCGGCCTGATGTACGGCGTCGGTCACTTTTTTCCAACCGGCGATGTGTTCCGGGGAGTAAATGCCGGGTGTCCAGGCATAACCCTGGCCCTGCTGGCTGATCTGCGTGCCTTCACTGACGATCAGCCCGGCGCTGGCGCGCTGGGCATAATATTCAGCCATCATGTCGGTGGCGACGTCGCCGGCGCCGGCCCGAGAGCGGGTCATTGGCGGCATGACGATGCGATTGTTCAGCGATAAACCGTTTAAAGAATACGAGTCAAAAAGCATGGCGCTTCCCTCTATGTGAATTAGGTCGTAGGGCATTGATGTTTTACTGAGGCCATTATATTTCGTCGTTTAATTCTAAAAACGCGCACAATAACAAAACACTTTTGCTCTGTGTTCAATAGTTGCGGCAGCCGCCGATGGGTCGGTATGGCGGCTTGCACAGGTGGTGAGAATGAACCCGATGTGCGCTCGGGCGACGGCGGCTATTGCTTGTCGGCGCATTGCTGAGATAGAGTCGGCGGCTGTTTTTCCCCACGATTTTTAACAAAATCGCAAAAGTCTTTTAGCCTCCTGCCTGCTTATCTTTGGTGTGATCAATGTCATACTTTTGGCATCTTAACTTTCCCGCGCTTCGGCAGCGGTTAACCGGAGTTGTTGAATGAAAATTAACTTTCCCTTATTAGCCCTGGCGGTGGGGGCGTTCGGCATCGGCACGACCGAGTTTTCCCCGATGGGGTTGCTGCCGACCATCGCCAAAGGGGTGGATGTCTCCATCCCGATGGCCGGCATGTTGATCAGCGCCTACGCCGTTGGCGTGATGGTCGGCGCACCGCTGATGACGCTGCTGCTCTCGCACCGGGCGCGCAGAAGCGCGCTGATCTTCCTGATGGCGATCTTTACCCTGGGTAACGTGCTGTCGGCCATTGCGCCTGACTACACCACCCTAATGCTGTCGCGCATCATCACCAGCCTGAACCACGGCGCGTTCTTTGGCCTCGGTTCCGTGGTGGCCGCCAGCGTGGTGCCGAAGGAGAAACAGGCCAGCGCCGTGGCGACCATGTTTATGGGGTTGACCATCGCCAATATCGGCGGGGTGCCTGCCGCGACCTGGCTGGGTGAAACCATCGGCTGGCGCATGTCGTTCCTGGCCACCGCAGGGTTAGGGGTGATCGCCATGTTGGGGCTGTGGTTCTCGTTGCCGAAAGGCAGCGCCGGCGCGCGCCCGGATGTGAAGCGCGAACTGTCGGTATTGGTACGCCCGCAGGTGCTGTCCGCCTTGCTGACGACCGTGCTGGGCGCGGGCGCGATGTTCACGCTCTATACCTATATCTCGCCGGTATTGCAGCACATCACCGATGCGACGCCGCTGTTCGTGACGTCCATGCTGGTGTTGATCGGCGTCGGTTTCTCCATCGGCAACTACCTGGGCGGCAAATTCGCCGACCGTTCCGAGAGCGCGACGCTGAAGGGCTTCTTGCTGCTGTTGGTGGTCATTATGCTGGTGATCCCGTTCCTGGCGCGCAGTGAAATCGGCGCCGCAGTCAGCATGGTGATTTGGGGCGCGGCGACCTTTGCCGTGGTGCCGCCGCTGCAGATGCGCGTGATGCGTGTCGCCAGCGAAGCGCCGGGCCTGTCGTCCTCGGTCAACATCGGTGCCTTTAACCTGGGCAATGCGCTGGGCGCCGCCGCCGGTGGCGCGGTGGTCTCCGCCGGGCTGGGATACAGCTTCGTGCCGGTGATGGGCGCAATTATTGCCGGATTGGCGTTGCTGCTGGTGCTGTTCACCCACCGTCAGGCCGAAAAAGTGGCCTACGCCAGCAACTAAGTTGTACCTGCACGGCGGAACTCTCCGCCGTGCTCACTCAAAGCCCAGCAGGCTGAACGCATCGTCCTGCGGGGCGTAGCCGAGCAGGCGTCGGGTCTCTTCCAGCGATAAACGTTTGTAGCGGTTGTTGGAAACCCCGTGCACCACCGCATATTGCACCCCTTCGACACGAATGCAGCGCTCCAGCAGATCGGCGGCGTCGCGATGGCTGAGAAAAGCGCTCATGTCGCGGGCGCTAAGCTGTTCGCCCCGGCTCAGGGTGGTGAAGTTGGCGATGCGCACCGACAGGGCGGAAAGCCCTTCCTGATGGGCGAAGTAGGCGGCGATGCCTTCGCCGAAGGCCTTGCTGGCGCCGTACAGGTTTTTCGGCTTTGGTGCGTCATCCGGGCGGATTTGATAGTCGAGCGGATAGCCTTCCACCGCCTGCGCGCTGCTGGCGAACACCACCCGGCGGCAGCCGGCGTCTTTCGCCGCGCGGAAGATATTGAAGGTGCCCAGAATGTTGTTGTCCATCAACGAACCGCAGAAGTCGGCATCGGGGGAGGGATCGGCCGCCAGATGCAACACGGTGTCGATATTGGCGCAGGCCGCGCGGCAGGCGTCGAGATCGGCGATGTTGAAGCTGATGACTTCGTCGCCGGGCTGCCGATCGCGCAGCAGGCTGACATCCCGTTCCGCCAACCGTAGCGGGTAGCGATCGCCCATCGCCTGACGAAACGCCGTGGCTACCCGGCCGCCGGCGCCGGTGATCAGAATCCGTCCTACATCAGTACGCAACACCATGGTGACTGCCATCCCTACTCTCGATTAAGCGTTGACCAGTAATAATCCCCTGCGTGACTTTTGTCCAGTATTTATATTAGTCATTCTGATGCTTTATGCCGGTAATGGGCACGTTGTGCCGAGCGTTTCGACCAGGAAATTCATCACCGCACGCACGGCTGCGGTGCGCGCTAAATCGGGATACGTCACCAGCCAAAGCTCACGCGTTGGCGCGGCGTTGGCCGTTGGCAATGCGACCAGATCCGGATCGCCATCGGCGACGAACGTCGGCAAAACGGCGGCGCCTAGCCCTGAACGCGCCGCCTGTTGCAGTGAAAACAGATCGCTGGCCTGAAAGACCACCGGACGCCCCTGCAACAGCTGCACCAACCATTGCTGATGCGGCTGCTGCCGATAGTGATGGTCATAGGCGAGAAAGCGGCGCGCCGCGTCGGGCAGAGCCGCGTGCTCCGGTGCGGCATACAGCGCGTAGCGCATCATGCCGATGCGCTGCGTCAACAGCTCCGGTTGCTGTGGGCGCACCATGCGCACGGCGATGTCGGCTTCGCCGCGATCCAGCTCGGCGAGCGCCGATTCACCCGACAGCGTGACGACGATCTGTGGAAAAGCCTGGTTAAATGCGGCAATGCGCGGCGCGAGAATATGCGCGGCGATCGACGGCGGCGCACTGATGCGCACCCCGGCCTGTGGCGTTGCGCCGGCGCTGCGCGCATGGCGGGCAATAGCCTGGCTTTGCGCCTCGATCTCCGCCGCCAGCCCGGCAATCGCCTGCCCGTCCTGGGTCAAGGGCGTGCTGCGTGGCTGACGCACGATCAAACGCAGGCCGAGCGCCTGTTCCAGCGCCGCTACGCGTCGCCCGACGGTGGCGTGATCGCAACCCAGCTCCCGCGCTGCCGCCGACAAGGAACCGGTACGCGCCAGCGCCACGAAGTGTTTTAAATCCTGCCAGTCAAACATCAGTGAATTCCTGCACGGTATCGACGTAATTTTCAGGAATATTCACACAGAGCGCGCCGTGATTCAATGTGTGAACGTTCCCTTTAAAATCGAAAAATTAGGTTAGGTTTTCTTATGAATTTACAGTTGCAACACCGTACGGCATTGGTCACGGGCGCCAGCGAAGGGATCGGTGCCGGCATGGTCAGGGTATTGGCTGCTCAAGGGGTCAAGGTGGTGGCTACCGCACGACGCGGTGATCGGCTGCAGGCGCTGGCGGATGAGGTTGAACGGCAAGGGGCGGTGCGCCCGTGGGTAGCCGTTGCAGACGTGACCGACCCCGACGCGATAACCCAGCTGGCGGCGCAGGCGCTGCGCCAGGCGGGGACAGTCGATATTCTGATCAACGCGGTCGGTGCGTTTCACCCCACGACGCTGAACGACAGCGATCGCAGCTGGGATGACGCCTTTGCTTTGAACTTCACACCGGCCCGGCGGTTGACTCAGGCGCTGTTGCCGGCCATGCAGGCGCAAGGCTGGGGCCGGATTATCAACATCAGCGGATCGATGGAGCCGCGCAGCCTGAGCGCCGCCAGCGCCGCCAAGGGCGCGCTGCATCTGTGGGCCAAAGGATTGGCCAGCGACGTGGCTGCGCAGGGGATTACCGTCAATACGTTACAGCCGGGGCGCATCAACAGTGAACAGATCCGCGAGCGCTTATACGCTTGCGATGAAGCGCGCCGGGCGTTCATTGCGCAACATATCCCGATTGGCTACTTCGGCGAACCGGAAGATATGGCCTATCTGGCGGCGTTTCTTTGTTCCCCGCTCGCGCGATATATCACCGGCGCGGTGATCCCGGTAGATGGCGGCATGCATTATTTCGCGCATTGAGGCCGTTTTGCCCCCGCGATCACAGTTCGGCAATTTGCCGGCGCAAAGCCTTGCCCCGGCAAAATCCACGGTGTTAACGTCATAGCTCAACCGATTTAGGGTTGTTACTGCTGCGGCAGGCAAAACCTAAACCTCGCGTTTCTGTTCCCCGATGGGACAGAGGCCGCGAGGTTTAGGTTTTTTTTTGCGCCGCATTTCGCCCCGGCGCCAGGCCAGTGCGGGGAGGGGAGCGGCAGAACGCGAAGTCTAAGGATAACCGTATGAAATATGACACATTAGCCAGTGAGATTTTGGCCGGCGTCGGTGGCCGCGACAATGTGAAAAGCTTGGTGCACTGCGCCACCCGCCTGCGGTTCAAGCTGCGCGACGACAATCGTGCCAACGCGGCAGCGCTGAAGAAAAACCCGGGCGTCATCATGGTGGTGGAGAGCGGCGGCCAGTTCCAGGTCGTGGTGGGCAACCACGTGGCGGAGGTGTTCGACGCGGTCAATCGGGTCGGCGGATTGGCCGAGGGCGCGCCGAGCGACGACGCGGGCGGTAAAAAAGACAACCTGCTCAGCCGCTTTATCGATCTGGTGTCCGGCATTTTTACCCCGCTGCTCGGGGTGATGGCCGCTTCGGGGATCCTGAAAGGCTTCCTGGCGCTGAGCCTGGCCTGCGGCTGGCTGCTGGAGAGCGGTGGCACCTTCAAAATGCTGTTCGCCGCCAGCGACTCGCTGTTCTACTTCTTCCCGATCATGCTCGGCTACACCGCCGGGAAAAAATTCGGCGGCAACCCCTTCGTCACCATGGCGATCGGCGGCGCATTGACGCATCCGCTGATGATGGCGGCGTTCGAAGCGGCGCAGCAGCCGGGCGCGGTGCGCGAATATTTCTTCGGCATTCCGCTGACTTTTATCAACTACAGCTCGTCGGTGATCCCTATCATCTTTGCGGCCTGGGTGTCCTGCCGCCTGGAGCCGTTGTTTAACCGGGTGATCCACAGCGCGCTGCGCAATTTCATCACGCCGCTGCTGTGCCTGGCGATCACCGTGCCCTTGACCTTCCTGCTGATCGGCCCGGCGGCAACCTGGCTCAGCCACCTGCTGGCCAACGGCTATCAGAGCATTTACGCCTTTAACCCGATCATTGCCGGCGCCTTTATGGGGGCGATGTGGCAGGTGTGCGTGATCTTCGGCCTGCATTGGGGATTGGTGCCGTTGATGATCAACAACTTGAGCGTGCTGGGGCGCGACACCATGGTACCGCTGCTGTTGCCGGCGGTGATGGGGCAGGTCGGCGCCACGCTGGGCGTGATGCTGCGCACCCGCGACGCCAAGCTGCGGGCGCTGTCTGCTTCAGCCATCGGCGCCGGGATCTTCGGCATCACCGAACCGGCGGTGTACGGCGTCACGCTGCCGAACAAACGCCCATTCATCTTCGGCTGCATCGGCGGCGCGCTGGGCGGTGCGGTGATTGGCTACTTCCATACCTCGGTCTACTCGTTCGGCCTGGTGAGCGTATTCACCTTTGCGCAGATTATCCCCGGCGGCGGCATCGACGCCACGGTATGGGGCGCGATCGGCGGCACCCTGCTGTCGTTCGTGTTCGCCGCGCTGGCCAGCTATCTGTTCGGCGTCGCGCCGGCGGAAGAGACGGTACAGCCTGAAGCCGCCGCGCCGCTTAACCGCAAACAGGCCATTCTCAGCCCGATCGCCGGCGATATCGTGCCGCTGGATCAGGTGAACGACGCGACCTTCGCCAGCGGCCTGCTGGGGAAAGGGGTGGCGATTGCGCCGCAGCAGGGGCGCGTAGTGGCGCCGGTCAGCGGCAGCGTGGCGTCGCTGTTCAAAACCAAACACGCCATCGGCATCGAATCGGACGACGGCGCGGAGATTCTTATCCACGTCGGCATCGATACCGTGAAGCTCGACGGGGCGCATTTCACCGCCCACGTGCGGGAAGGCGAGCGGGTCGCCCCGGGCGATCTGCTGATCGAGTTCGACCAGGCGGCGATCCATGCCGCCGGCTATGACACCACCACGCCGATCATCATCAGCAACAGCGATGACTACGTGGACGTGTTGACCAGCGGCCTGTCTCCGGTGCAGGAACAGGCGCCGCTGCTGACTTTATTACGTTAATTGAGGAGCAAGCGATGAACGGCAAGTTTCCGCAACATTTTCTGTGGGGCGGCGCGGTAGCGGCGAACCAGGTAGAAGGCGCGTATCAGGCTGACGGCAAGGGGCTGTCGACCTCCGATCTGCAGCCGCAGGGCATCTTCGGCGCCATTACGCCGCGCATGGCGGGCGACAGCGGCATCAAGGACGTGGCGATCGATTTCTATCATCGTTATCCGGAGGACATCGCGCTGTTCGCCGAAATGGGCTTCAAGTGCCTGCGCACCTCGATCGCCTGGACGCGCATTTTCCCGCAGGGCGACGAAGAGACGCCGAACGAAGCCGGGCTGGCGTTTTACGATCGGCTATTCGACGAGATGGCGAAATACGGCATTCAGCCGCTGATCACGCTGTCGCACTATGAGATGCCTTACGGTCTGGTGAAGCGCTACGGTGGCTGGGGCGATCGGCGCACCATCGATTTCTTCGAGCGCTATGCGCGCACCGTATTCGAACGTTATAAGCACAAGGTCAAACGCTGGCTGACCTTCAACGAAATCAACATGTCGCTGCACGCGCCCTTCACCGGGGTTGGCCTGCCGCAGGAGAGCGACAAGAGCGCCGTCTATCAGGCGATCCACCATCAGTTGGTGGCCAGCGCCAAAGCGGTGAAGGCCTGTCACGAGATCGTGCCGGAGGGCCAAATCGGCAACATGCTGCTGGGCGGCATTCTGTACCCGCTGAGCTGCAAGCCGGAAGATCTGCTGGAAACCCAGCGGCAAAACCGCGACTGGCTGTTTTTCGGCGACGTGCAGGCGCGCGGCTATTACCCGGCCTATATGCAGCGCTTTTTCCGTGAAAACGGCATTCAGGTGACGATCACCGAGGAAGATCGGCAAACGCTGCGCGAAACCATCGACTTCATCTCGTTCAGCTATTACATGAGCGGCTGCGTCACCGCCGACCCGGAGCAGTACGAGACGGCGCGCGGCAACATTCTCGATATGGTGCCGAACCCGCACTTGGCCAGCTCGGAGTGGGGGTGGCAAATCGACCCGATCGGGCTACGCTACCTGCTCAACGTGCTGTACGACCGCTATCAGAAGCCGCTGTTCATCGTCGAGAACGGGCTGGGCGCCAAAGACCGCGTCGAGGCGGACGGCAGTATCAACGACGACTACCGCATCAACTACCTCAATGACCATCTGGTGCAGGTGGCGGAAGCCATCGACGACGGCGTCGAGGTGATGGGCTACACCAGCTGGGGGCCGATCGATCTGGTCAGCGCCTCGAAGGCCGAAATGTCGAAGCGCTACGGCTTCATTCACGTCGACAGAGACGATGCCGGCAACGGCAGCCTCGAGCGCCGCCGCAAGAAGAGTTTCTACTGGTACCGCGATGTGATCCACAGCAATGGCGCCAGTCTGAAAGACCGACGGTAACCCTTCAGCCCGGCGGCAAGCGCCGGGCGTTAACCTAACGTTATTCGCTGCTGTTCATGATGGGAAATTCTCTCCCAGGGAATGCTGTTGCCCGCAGTCAGCCGTTATGCGGAGAAATATAATAATGATGAAAAGCTTATTACCTCGTTCCATGACCCTGGCGGCGCTGGCGCTGTGGTGCAGCCAGGCGCAGGCGGAAACGCTGCAAACCGGCAAGGACGTTGAAGCCCCCACCGCTAAATGGGAAGGGGTGGCGCTCGGTTTTGAACCGCCGCAGCCTGGGCTGTTGGGGGATATGCTGGGGATCAGGCCGATCCTGGAGGATCATGGCTTCCACTATAACCTCGGCTACCTCAGCCAGCTGTCGTATAACGCCGGCGGCGGTTACAACCACGATAAACAGGCGTCGTATATCGACCAATTTTCGCTGACCTTCAGCCAGGATTTGCAGGCGCTGACCGGCATTCCGGACGCGGCGATCGAAGGCAATATCGTCAACCGCAACCATGACAACAACCTGACCCGCGATCGGCTGCAGGATCCGCGCGTCGGCCTGACCGATCTGTCGCAAGAGAGCTATGGCGGACAGTCGATTACCCGGCTGGGTTGGTTGACCTTCAGCCGTTCTTTCCTCGACAGCCGGCTGCAGTGGCGCATCGGCATGATGAACAAGGTGCAGGATTTCGATCAGATTATCCCCTGCGATTTTCAGACGCTGACGCTGTGCGGCGGCAAGTCCGCCAACTCGTTGACCTGGTACAACTGGAACGTGCATTACTGGGGCACCACGCTACAGTACAAGCTGACCGATGGCCTGACGCTTAAGGGCGGGGTGATGGAGCAGAACCCGAGCGCCCCCAGCCGCAGCCACGCCTGGAGTTGGTCCACCAAGGGCAGCAAAGGCTTCCTGTTGCCGATGGAGCTGGAGCTGAAAACCCACGCCGTCAACCAGCTGCCGGGGGTGTATAACCTGGGCGTGCTGTTCACCAACGCGCGCCAGAGCGATCTTTATGAAGGGGTGTCCGGCGGGCCGGGCGCCAGCGATCCGCAGGGCTATCGCAACCACGATCGCACCTGGTTCCTGTATACCGGTTTCAACCAGCAGGTGACGCGCCATGCGGATGACGTCAACCGCGGCCTGAGCGTGTTCTACAGCCTGGGGCTGGGAGATCAGCGCAGTAACTACCTGCACTGGTCTACCTCGACCGGCATTCGCTATCGCGGGCTGTTCGATGCGCGGCCGGACGACTGGCTGGGGCTCGGCGTCTCGGTGGTGAAACTGAGCGACCGCTATAAAGACAATCAGCGGTATCTCAACCAGATGAGCGGCATCAGTGATTATCACGATCCGAACTACCGGCCAGTGCCGGGCCATTCGGTGACGGCGGAGCTGTATTACCGCGTTAACGTCACGCCGTGGCTACAGCTGCAGCCGGGCCTGCAGTACTGGCATCACCCGGCGGGCGTCAGCGAGACGCAGGACGCCTGGGTGACGGCGTTGAAAACGGTGGTGACCTTCTGATCAGGCCGCGTCGCTCTCGCGGTAGCGCCGGCGGGCGTGTTCGAACCAGCTGGCCGGCACGTTGTGCGGTGGCTGCTGCAACCTGAGCAGCCCCTGTTCAACGATATGGCTGGCTTGGCGCCACAGCGTCGGGTCGCCTTCGGTCAGCACCTCCAGCAGGCGCTGTTTCTCGATCAGGTAGGTCTGGGCGAAGTGGCTGTCGTAGTCCAGCAGCGAGCGGGTGTTGTCGATTAGATCCGCCAGCTTGATGGTTTTGGCCTGCGGCGACGCGCCGGCGCTGTGGCGCCGATCGCGGTTTTTACGCTCGAAGCGGTTGCCGTCCTCGGCGTGGCTGACGTTGGTCAACATCCGCACCAGTTCCGCCACTTTTGGCCCAAAGTGGCTGTCGATATCGCCGAGGGTGGTGGGTGTGTCTTCCACCGTATCATGCAGCCAGGCGGCCGCCAGCATCTCTTCGGTGTGCGGCACGCTGCGCACCAGCTCCATCACCGCCTGCGGGTGGACGATATACGGATCGTCGGTGTATTTGCGGCGCTGATCGATGGCCGCATGCGCCTTGGTGGCGTAGCGGCGCGCGCGTTCTACAAGCGTGTTCGTCATTTCCTTTCCCTCCGAGCATCCTCTGCATAAAAAAAGGTAGCATACCTCACAAGAAATAGCTTGCGATTACATCGTGCGCTATCTATATTCGTACGCATGAAAAGCACCGATACCGAACAACCCAAGGCGAAGAACCTGCTACAGCTCGATCAGCAGCTCTGTTTCGCGCTGTACTCCGCCAACCTGGCGCTGCACAAAGTCTACCGCAAGCTGTTGAGTCAGCTCGAACTCACCTACCCGCAATACCTGGTGATGATGGTGCTGTGGGAACGCGATCGGGTGACGGTATCGGATATCGGTGAGCGGCTGTTCCTCGATTCCGCCACGCTGACGCCGCTGCTGAAGCGGCTGGAAACCGCCGGTTTGCTGGTGCGCTATCGCGCCACCACCGACGAGCGGCAGGTGATCATCGCACTCACCGAAGCCGGCCGCGCGCTGCGCGAGCGGGCGCAATCGGTGCCCGAGGCGGTGATGTGCGCCACCGACTGCAGCCTGGACGAGATCGTCTCGCTCAAACAGCAGCTGGAAAAGCTGCGCGGCAGCCTGATCGATCAGATTTGACCCACCGCCGCCGGACGCAAGAACGGCACGGGTGGTCTACACTGGTTAATAAGTGTCAAAAATAAGTAGTGCGCGATTTAATCGCAAAAGATAAATATGTGACCGGCTTTACCTCGTGGAAGCCGTAGTCATCTCGCCAACCAGCAAGAAGGAATGAACGATGTCTATTGAGAAAGTGGTTTACCGCGCTCACGCCACCGCAACCGGCGGCCGCGACGGCCGTGCGACCTCCTCCGACGGCGTGTTGGACGTGAAATTGGGCGTGCCGAAAGAGATGGGCGGCGCCGGCGGCGAAGTTACCAATCCCGAGCAGCTGTTCGCTGCCGGTTACTCGGCCTGTTTCCTCGGCGCGTTGAAGTTTGTCGCGGCGAAGGAAAAGGTCAAAATCCCGGCCGAAGCCAAGATCGACGGCACCGTCGGTATCGGTGAAATCCCCAACGGCTTCGGTATCGAAGTGCAGCTGGATATCTCGCTGCCGGGCATCGAGCGCAGCGTGGCGGAAGATCTGGTGAAAAAGGCGCACGTGGTGTGCCCATACTCCAACGCTACCCGTGGAAATATCGATGTGACTCTGAACGTTAAGTAAGATTTTTGCCGAAATATGGAAAAAATGGAGGGTTTGTCCCTCCATTTTCTTGCGTGCCCTGCCTGAAAATCGTTCAAAAAAACGGTAAATTTTGTCCGTTTTGTGAGAATTCTCTTGATTATTACCCGCAAAATAACGCTTATTGCCGGTTGGCTGAACCAGAAGCCGCAATCAGTGTCTGACTGAGTCAGAACCGCTACACCGCCCCCGGAGCCACCGCGTTACATGAACAAAGTTAAATCGCTATCGCAGCAGAATTTATCGTTATTGTTAGCGATCTATATCGGCATCTTTCTCAACCTGTCCGTTTTCTATCGCCGTTTTGATTCGTTGGCGCATGGCATTCAGGGGATTAAGCTTATTTCGGCGGTGACGGAAGTCATCGCTATCGTCCTGTTCACATTCTTCATCATGCGGCTGGTATCGCTCGGCGGCCGGCTGTTTTATCGCATCGTCGCCTCGCTGCTGGTGTTGATTTCGGTGGCTGCCAGCTACTACATGACGTTTTTCAACGTGGTGATTGGCTACGGCATCGTGGTGTCGGTGATGACCACCGACATCGATCTGTCGAAAGAGGTGGTTGGCCTGCACTTTGTGCTGTGGATGGTGGCGCTCAGCGCCTTGCCGCTGCTGCTGATCTGGAAAAACAGCCTGCGTTACACCCTGATCGAACAGCTGAAAACCCCCGGCCATCGCATCAAACCGCTGATGGTCTTGCTGGCGGTGGTGGCGTTGGTCTGGCTGCCGCTGCGCATGCTGGACGATGAGCAAAGCGTGCAAGAGAAGCTCTCCAACGTCGATCTGCCGAGCTACGGCGGCGTGGTAGCGCACTCGTATCTGCCGTCCAACTGGCTGTCGGCGCTGGGGCTGTTTGCCTACACCCGCTATGACGAAAGCCAGGACCAGAGCACGATGTTCGATCCGGGCAAACACTTCACTTATGTACCACCGGCGGATATCGACGATACCTACGTGGTGTTCATCATCGGTGAGACCACGCGCTGGGATCACATGGGCATGCTGGGCTATGAGCGTGATACCACGCCGCGGCTGTCTAAAGAGAAGAATCTGGTGGCGTTCCGCGGCGAGTCGTGTGACACCGCTACCAAGCTGTCGCTGCGCTGCATGTTCGTGCGCGAAGGCGGCACCGAAGACAACCCGCAGCGCACGCTGAAAGAGCAGAACGTGTTCGCGGTGCTGAAGGATCTGGGCTTCTCTTCCGAGCTGTTCGCCATGCAGAGCGAGGTGTGGTTCTACAACAACACCGAGGTGAACAACTATTCGTTCCGCGAGATGATCGCGTCCGAGAAGCGCAACGACGGTAAGGCGGTCGACGATATGCTGCTGGTGGACGAAATGAAGGAGTCGCTGGCGCGTTATCCGAAGGGCAAACACCTGGTGATCCTGCATACCAAAGGCTCGCACTACCTGTACTCGCAGCGCTATCCGCGCAGCTATGCGCGCTATCAGCCGGAGTGCATGGGGGTGGATGATTCGTGCACCAAGGCCCAGTTGATCAACGCCTTCGACAATACGGTGCTGTATACCGACAGCTTTATCAGTAATGTGATCGACCAGGTGCGGGATAAGAAGGCCATCGTGTTCTATGCCGCCGATCACGGCGAATCGATCGGTGAGAATACGCACCTGCACGGCACGCCGCGCGAAATGGCGCCGCCGGAGCAATTCCGCGTGCCGATGATCGTGTGGGCGTCGGACAAGTTCCTCGAAAACCCGCAGCACCTCAGCGCCTTTGAGCAGCTGCAGGCGCAGCAGCGCATCGGCAAAACGCATCGCCATGTCGAGCTGTTTGACACCCTCCTTGGCTGCCTCGGATACACGTCTCCCGATGGCGGCATCGTGGATAAAAACAACTGGTGCCATCTGCCACAGGATAAAACGGCGCCAGCCCGTCTGTGATCCCTCCCGCCGGGTGCCTGCCTTGCGCACCCGGTAATTTCACCCAATACATTCTCTTCATCAATTATTCCGGTGTGTGCATACGGTATACTTGCGCACTTCCCCTTCTAACCGGAGATTTCCATGACCCTGCGCGTGGCGTTTATCGACGATCATGACATTGTGCGTTCGGGCTTTGTGCAGCTGCTGTCGCTGGAGGCCGATATTCAGGTGGTGGGCGAGTTCAGCAGCGCGGCGCAGGCGCGCGCCGGCCTGCCGGGGCTGGAGACGGAAATCTGCATTTGCGACATTTCGATGCCGGACGGCAGCGGGCTGGATCTGCTGGCGGACATTCCTTCCGGCATCCGCGTGGTGATGCTGTCGATGCACGATAACCCGGCGCTGGTGGAAATGGCGCTGGAACGCGGCGCCAGCGGTTTCCTCTCCAAGCGTTGCAAACCGGAAGATCTGATCACCGCGGTGCGCACCGTCGCCGGCGGCGGCGTCTACCTGATGCCGGAAATCGCGCAGCAGTTGGCGCGGGTGAAGGTGGATCCATTGACCCGCCGCGAGCGCGAGATCGCGCTATTGCTGGCGCAGGGCCAGGAGGTGCGCGAGATCGCCGCCGCCTTGGGGCTGTCGCCGAAGACGGTGCATGTGCATCGCGCCAACCTGTTCGCCAAGCTGGGCATCACCAACAACGTTGAGCTGGCCAGACGGATGCTGAACCTGTGACGCAGCGTCTGATCACCCAGCTGGCGCTGTTTTTCATCTACGCCGCCAGCTCGTTTTGCCTGTGGGGCATCGGCACCGCGCTGATCGACCCGCCCTGGCAGGCGCTGCTGTTGTTCCCGTTCGGCCTGCGCATGGGCATTTTGCTGCAGAGCCCGTACCGTTTCTGGCCGGGGATCCTGCTGGCCGACCTGCTGCTGATGGCGCTGCTGGCGGACCAGTTCGGTTACGGCCCGGCGCTGTGGGCGTCGGTGGCGGTGCTGGTGCTGACGGTGCTGCTCAGCCTGCTGGCCTCGCCGTGGCTGTTGCGCCATCAGCAGAGCGACAGCGAATGGCGATGGCCGCTGTTGCAGGGTGCGGTGGTCACCGCCGCCGCCTTGCTGCAGGCGCTGGTGTGGCAGCTGGTGAGCGGCGAAGGCGCCCGTGCGCTGCTGCTCGGCCTGACCGGCGGTTTCACCATCGCGCCGACCTGCCTGCTGTTGTGGCACTATCTGGCACGCCAAATCTGGGTGCCGCTGGAGCCGGGGCTGATCCACAAGCCGGTGGAGCTGCGTCTGGGCCACCTGGCCAGCTATCTGCTGCTGTTTGCATTCAGCATCTGGCTGCAGCAGCAGGTGAACGCCGCCGAGCTGCGGCGTTTCGCACCGTTCTGCCTGGCCATTCCTATCGTGTTCATGTCTTATCGCTATGGCTGGCAGGGCGCGTTGTTGGCGACGCTGCTCAACGGCGTGGCGCTGATGGTCAACGAGCCGCCGCAGCCGGAGTCGCACCGCGATCTGCTGCTGTCGCTGCTGGCTCAAAGCCTGACCGGGCTGCTGCTGGGCGCCGGCATTCAGCGCCAGCGCGAACTGAATCAACAGTTGCGGCTGCGGCTGGCGGAGAACCGCCAGCTGGCGCGGGCGCTGGTGACGGCGGAGGAGCAAACCCGGCGCGAGGTGGCGCGCGAGCTGCACGATGAAGTGGGGCAGACCATCACCGTGATCCGTACCCAGGCCAGCATCGTCAAACGCCTGGCGCCGGAACCGGCGGTGATCGGCTGCGCCGACACCATCGATGCGTTGGCGCTGCGGGTCTACGACGGGGTGCACGACGTGCTGACCCAGCTGTGGCCGGCGGCGCTGAACAACCTGCCGCTGTCGGCGGCGGTGGCGGCGATGCTGCGGGAATCGCTGCCGCAGGACGCGTCGCTGGTGAGCAGCCTGCAGTGGCAGGTACCGGACGAGCTGCTGGATGAAACGCTGAAAATCACGCTGTACCGGGTGTGTCAGGAAGGGGTGACCAATGTGTGCCGCCACGCCGGCGCCAGCCGCCTGGAGCTGGACGCACGCCTGCAGCCGCGCAAAGGCGCCGCGCCGCTGATCGCCCTGACCATCCGCGACAACGGCGTGGGCTTCGAGGCGGAAAACCATCAGCCGGGGTATGGCCTGCGCGGCATGCAGGAGCGCATCAGCGCCCTTGGCGGCAGCCTGCGGCTCACCTCGGAGCGGGGCGCCTGTTTGAGTGTGATCTTGCCCACAGTTTCACCGGAGCAAGCGCAAAACTAGGAAAAACTCCTAATTGCGTCGGGAATCCGGCGTAAGCCTCCCGCGCGCGCGGGGAGCATCATAGCGGCACTTTATTCAATCCTCTGAGGTTCCACATGTGGTCTTTCCTTAAAAGCCGCTCGGACGCGCCGCAGGTCACCGATCAACGGCAGATCGACGCCAGCTACAAATACTGGCGCATCCAGCTGATGTGCACCATGTACATCGGCTACGCTGCGTTTTACTTCACGCGCAAAAGCTTCAACTTCATCATGCCGGCGATGCTGAGCGATCTGGGTCTGACGATGTCCGACGTCGGTATCCTCGGCACGCTGTTCTACATCACCTACGGCTGCTCGAAATTCATTTCCGGCATGATCAGCGATCGCTCCAACCCGCGTTACTTTATGGGGTTGGGCCTGATCATGACCGGGGTGCTGAATATCTTCTTCGGCCTCAGCTCGTCGCTGCTGATGCTGGGCACGCTGTGGATCCTCAACGCCTTCTTCCAGGGTTGGGGCTGGCCGCCGTGCTCCAAAATCCTCACCAGCTGGTATTCGCGTTCCGAGCGCGGCAGTTGGTGGGCGATCTGGAATACCTCGCACAACGTCGGCGGCGCGCTGATCCCGCTGCTGGTGGGCTTTATCTCGCTGCACTTCAGCTGGCGTTACGGCATGATCATTCCCGGCATCATCGGCGTGGTGCTCGGCCTGCTGATGTGCTGGCGCCTGCGCGACAAGCCATCCACCCTGGGGTTGCCGAGCGTCGGCAAATGGCGTAACGACGCCATGGAGCTGGTGCAGGAATCGGAAGGCCAGGGGCTGAGCAACCGCGAGATCATCAAACGCTACGTGCTGACCAACAAGTACATCTGGCTGTTGGCGGTCTCTTACGTGCTGGTGTACATCGTGCGCACCGCGATCAACGACTGGGGCAACCTCTATCTGACGCAGGAAAAGGGCTATTCGCTGATGACCGCCAACTCGGCCATCTCGCTGTTTGAAGTGGGCGGTTTTATCGGTTCACTGGTGGCCGGTTGGGGCTCCGACAAGCTGTTCCGCGGCAACCGAGGCCCGATGAACCTGATTTTCGCCATCGGTATCTTCCTGTCGGTGGCGGCGCTGTGGCTGATGCCGGGCGTGACCTACCTGCTGCAGGCCTGCTGCTTCTTCGCCATCGGCTTCTTCATCTTCGGCCCGCAGATGCTGATCGGCATGGCGGCGGCGGAGTGCTCGCACAAGGATGCGGCGGGCGCGGCGACCGGTTTCGTCGGCCTGTTCGCCTACCTGGGCGCAGCGCTGTCCGGCTATCCGATTGCGCGAGTGATGGAAGTCTGGCACTGGAACGGCTTCTTCGTGGTGATTTCCATCGCCGCCTGCCTGTCGGCGCTGTTCCTGCTGCCGTTCCTGCGTGCGCAGACGCCGGCACTGAAACCGGCCAACGCCTGAGTAAAATACGCTGCGCAGCCCCCGGCGCAGCGCATTATGGCGCTTTTATCATCACTTGAAATGCAGGGGAAAAAAAGTGATTGACGCCTATAACCGCCAGCAGTAAGATGCGCCCCGCATCGGCGAGTAGCGCAGCTTGGTAGCGCAACTGGTTTGGGACCAGTGGGTCGGAGGTTCGAATCCTCTCTCGCCGACCACCATTCGAAAAACCTGCTTTTTAAAGCAGGTTTTTTTTCGCCTGCAGTTTATGAGGATGAGTACCTCCGCAGGAGGTTCGAGCCTCGCGAAGCGAGACAACGTTGCTTCAGCAACGGCCCGCAGGGCGCGTATCAAAGATGCGCGTAATCCTCTCTCGCCGACCACCATTCGAAAAACCTGCTTTTTAAAGCAGGTTTTTTTTCGCCCGTAGTTTATGAGGATGAGTACCTCCGCAGGAGGTTCGAGCCTCGCGAAGCGAGACAACGTTGCTTTAGCAACGGCCCGCAGGGCGCGCATCAAAGATGCGCGTAATCCTCTCTCGCCGACCACCATTCGAAAAACCTGCTTTTTAAAGCAGGTTTTTTTTCGCCTGCAGTTTATGAGGATGAGTACCTCCTTCGCTACGACCGGCTTCGCTTTATGGCGTGCCTCAATCTGCCGTCCTCGTGAAATATATTTATCCTTTACGCTTAATTAATTCACATTCCTTATTCCCATTAGGTTCTTATTTTCATGTTTAAATAAATTCATGCTTGCCAAATAAAACCCGATTGATAGCGCTCTTGTTTTCACGTTTTTTTTACCTATAGTCTAAATGGACAACGCGGGAACTCTTATTCCCGTCGCGTGGGAAATACCGTGATTATTTATTAACGTTAATCTTCGTGGATTATTGCGGAATTTTTTCGCTTCGGCAATGCGTAGCGACGATTAACTCTTTTATGTTTATCCTCTCGGAATAAAGGAATTAGTTATGCGCAAATTTAATAAACCGCTGTTGGCGCTGTTGATCGGCAGCACGTTGTGTTCCGCGGCGCAGGCCGCCGCGCCGGGCAAGCCGACCATTGCCTGGGGCAACACCAAGTTCGCTATCGTCGAAGTCGATCAGGCGGCCACCGCTTATAATAATCTGGTGAAGGTAAAAAATACCGCCGACGTTTCTGTCTCCTGGAATTTATGGAATGGCGACGCGGGCACGACGGCCAAGATTTTATTAAATGGTAAAGAGGCGTGGAGTGGTCCTTCAACCGGTTCTTCCGGTACGGCGAATTTTAAAGTGAATAAAGGCGGCCGTTATCAAATGCAGGTGGCACTGTGCAATGCCGACGGTTGCACCGCCAGCGACGCCACCGAAATTGTGGTGGCCGACACCGACGGCAGCCATTTGGCGCCGTTGAAAGAGCCGCTGCTGGAAAAGAATAAACCGTATAAACAGAACTCCGGCAAAGTGGTCGGTTCTTATTTCGTCGAGTGGGGCGTTTACGGGCGCAATTTCACCGTCGACAAGATCCCGGCGCAAAACCTGACCCACCTGCTGTACGGCTTTATCCCGATCTGCGGCGGCAATGGCATCAACGACAGCCTGAAAGAGATCGAAGGCAGTTTCCAGGCCTTGCAGCGCTCCTGTCAGGGCCGCGAGGACTTCAAAGTCTCGATCCACGATCCGTTCGCCGCGCTGCAAAAAGCGCAGAAGGGCGTGACCGCCTGGGATGACCCTTACAAGGGCAACTTCGGCCAGCTGATGGCGCTGAAGCAGGCGCATCCTGACCTGAAAATTCTGCCGTCGATCGGCGGCTGGACGCTGTCCGACCCGTTCTTCTTCATGGGCGACAAGGTGAAGCGCGATCGCTTCGTCGGTTCGGTAAAAGAGTTCCTGCAGACCTGGAAGTTCTTCGACGGCGTGGATATCGACTGGGAGTTCCCGGGCGGCAAAGGCGCCAACCCTAACCTGGGCAGCCCGCAAGACGGGGAAACCTATGTGCTGCTGATGAAGGAGCTGCGGGCGATGCTGGATCAGCTGTCGGCGGAAACCGGCCGCAAGTATGAGCTGACCTCCGCCATCAGCGCTGGCAAGGACAAGATCGACAAGGTGGCTTACAACGTTGCGCAGAACTCGATGGATCACATCTTCCTGATGAGCTACGACTTCTATGGCGCCTTCGATCTGAAGAACCTGGGGCATCAGACCGCGCTGAATGCGCCGGCCTGGAAACCGGATACCGCCTACACCACGGTGAACGGCGTGAATGCGCTGCTGACGCAGGGCGTCAAGCCGGGCAAGATCGTCGTCGGCACCGCCATGTATGGCCGCGGCTGGACCGGGGTGAACGGCTACCAGAACAACATTCCGTTCACCGGTACCGCCACCGGGCCGGTTAAAGGCACCTGGGAGAATGGCATCGTGGACTACCGCCAAATCGCCAGCCAGTTCATGAGCGGCGAGTGGCAGTATACCTACGACGCCACGGCGGAAGCGCCTTACGTGTTCAAACCTTCCACCGGCGATCTGATCACCTTCGACGATGCCCGCTCGGTGCAGGCCAAAGGCCAGTACGTGTTGGATAAGCAGTTGGGCGGCCTGTTCTCCTGGGAGATCGACGCGGACAACGGCGATATTCTCAACAGCATGAACGCCAGCCTGGGCAATAGCGCCGGCGTTCAATAATCGGTTGCAGTGCGTTGCCGGGGGATATCCTTTCGCCCCCGGCTTTTTCGCAGCCGAAAGTTTTTTTACGCCGCACAGATTGTGGGCCTGCCCGGTGCAAAACGCGCTCATCGGACTCACCCTTTTGGGTAATCCTTCAGCATTTCCTCCTGTCTTTAACGGCGATCACAAAAATAACCGTTCAGATATTCATCATTCAGCAACAAAGTTTTGGCGTTTTTTAACGGAGTTAAAAACCAGTAACTTTGTTAGGGTCAGACCAATGCGCTAAAAATGGCCGCTTAGCATAAATTTTCATGCTGGAACTGTTAACAAAAGGTTTTTTTTATGTTTGTTTGCTGTTTCTCACAGTCTGCGTAAATCCCCACTGGTTATATTGACGACACCCCAAACAGTTGGCAACTTGATAGCCTCAGGGGTAAGAGCGAGAGTTGTTTGAGTGAATTCCACGCGCTCAGACGTCCCCGCCGCGATGCGTTCCATCCGGCATTCTCTCCTCGTACGCCTTCTGCCTTCGGGCGCCGATCGCACAGGCCACGCAATAAAAAATACAGGTCTGGCGGCAATTACACACATCACATCACACAATGGAGCACTAACGATGACACGTTCCTTGGGTAAATCGGGGATTCTGAAATTCGGTATTGGGCTGATCGCGCTGACCGTGGCGGCCAGCGTACAGGCCAAGACGTTGGTTTACTGTTCTGAAGGTTCCCCGGAAGGGTTCAACCCGCAGCTGTTTACCTCCGGCACCACCTACGACGCCAGCTCGGTACCGATCTACAACCGCCTGGTCGAATTCAAAATCGGCACCACCGAACTGCAGCCGGGCCTGGCTGAGAAGTGGGACGTCAGCGAAGACGGCAAAACCTACACCTTCCACCTGCGCAAAGGCGTGAAGTGGCAGAGCAACAAAGACTTCAAACCGACGCGCGATTTCAACGCCGACGACGTGGTGTTCTCCTTTGAGCGCCAGTTGGATGCGAACAACGCCTACCACAAAGTGTCTGGCGGCAGCTACGAATACTTTGAAGGCATGGACATGCCTAAGCTGATCGCCAAGATTGAAAAAGTGGACGACAACACCGTGCGCTTCGTGCTGAACCGCCCGGAGGCGCCGTTCCTGGCTGACCTGGGCATGGACTTCGCGTCCATCCTGTCCGCCGAATACGCCGACGTGATGATGAAAGCCGGCACGCCGGAGAAAGTCGACCTGAATCCGATCGGCACCGGTCCGTTCCAGCTGCTGCAATACCAGAAAGACTCCAAGATCCTGTACAAGGCATTCGACGGTTTCTGGGGCACCAAGCCGAAGATCGATCGCCTGGTGTTCTCCATCACGCCTGACGCCTCCGTGCGCTACGCCAAACTGCAGAAAAACGAATGTCAGGTGATGCCGTACCCGAACCCGGCCGATATCGCCCGCATGAAGCAAGACAAGTCCATCAACCTGATGGAACAGCCAGGCCTGAACGTGGGTTACCTGTCGTTCAACGTCGAGAAAAAGCCGCTGGATAACCTGAAGGTGCGCCAGGCGTTGACCATGGCGGTCAACAAGCAGGCGATCATCGACGCGGTTTATCAGGGCGCGGGCCAGGCGGCCAAGAACCTGATCCCGCCAACCATGTGGGGCTATAACGACGCGGTGCAGGATTACGCTTACGATCCGGCCAAGGCGAAAGAGTTGCTGAAAGAAGCGGGCATGGCCGACGGTTTCAGCATCGACCTGTGGGCGATGCCGGTACAGCGTCCTTACAACCCAAACGCACGCCGCATGGCGGAAATGATCCAGGCCGACTGGGCCAAGATCGGCGTGAAAGCCAAAATCGTGACCTATGAGTGGGGTGAATACCTCAAGCGCGCCAAAGCGGGCGAGCACCAGACGGTGATGATGGGCTGGACCGGCGACAACGGGGATCCGGATAACTTCTTCGCCACGCTGTTCAGCTGCGCGGCGGCGAAAGACGGCTCAAACTACTCCCGCTGGTGCTACAAGCCGTTTGAAGATCTGATTCAACCGGCGCGCGCCGAATCCAACCACGACAAGCGCATCGAACTGTACAAACAGGCGCAGGTGGTGATGCACGATCAGGCTCCGGCGCTGATTGTCGCACACTCCACCGTGTACGAGCCTGTGCGTAAGGAAGTGAAAGGCTACGTCGTGGATCCGCTCGGTAAGCATCACTTCGAGAATGTCTCTGTAGACTGATTTCGACCGCTTTACCGGAGACGCACGAATGGACTTGCAGGGGCGCAACAGGTTTGCGCCCCTGCTGACCAGTCTCCGGCGTATGGCCGTCGAATCGTTCAAAGGCATGTGAGCGTTAATAAGCCTGGCGGACGATGAGCTGCCGGGCATTGATACAGAGAGTTCGGGATATGTTGCAGTTCATACTCCGACGTTTGGGGTTAGTTATCCCAACGTTTATCGGCATTACATTGCTGACTTTTGCATTCGTCCATATGATCCCCGGCGACCCGGTGACCATCATGGCCGGGGAACGCGGTATCTCCGCCGAGCGCCACGCGCAGCTGATGGCGGAAATGGGGCTGGACAAGCCGCTTTATCAACAATATTTCTCCTACGTGTCCAACGTGCTGCACGGCGATCTGGGCACCTCACTCAAAAGCCGCATCTCCGTCTGGAGCGAGTTCGTTCCGCGCTTTCAGGCTACGCTGGAGCTGGGCTTCTGCGCGATGCTTTTCGCGGTGCTGGTAGGCATCCCGGTCGGGGTGCTGGCGGCGGTCAAACGTGGCTCGGTCTTCGATCATACTGCGGTGGGCATCTCGCTGACCGGCTATTCGATGCCGATTTTCTGGTGGGGCATGATGCTGATCATGCTGGTGTCGGTGCAGCTTAACCTGACGCCGGTGTCGGGGCGCATCAGCGACACGGTATTCCTTGACGACAGCCAGCCGCTGACCGGCTTTATGCTGATAGACACCCTGATCTGGGGCGAGCCGGGCGACTTTATCGACGCGGTGATGCACATGATCCTGCCGGCCATCGTGCTGGGCACCATCCCGCTGGCGGTGATCGTGCGCATGACCCGTTCCTCGATGCTGGAGGTGTTGGGTGAAGACTACATTCGCACCGCCCGCGCCAAGGGCGTGAGCCGTATGCGGGTGATCGTCGTCCACGCGCTGCGCAACGCGCTGCTGCCGGTGGTGACGGTGATCGGGCTGCAGGTCGGCACCATGCTGGCCGGCGCCATTCTGACCGAAACCATCTTCTCCTGGCCGGGGCTGGGCCGCTGGCTGATCGACGCGCTGCAGCGCCGCGATTACCCGGTGGTGCAGGGCGGGGTGTTGCTGGTCGCCTGTATGATCATTCTGGTTAACCTGCTGGTAGACGTGCTCTACGGCGTGGTCAACCCGCGTATTCGCCACAAGAAATAAGGGGCGCTCTCATGTCTCAAATCACTGAGTCTGCAGTTAAAGGTGCGCCGAAGCCAATGACCCCGTTTCAGGAGTTCTGGCACTATTTCAAGCGCAATAAAGGGGCCGTGGTCGGCCTGGTGTATATCGTTCTGATGCTGGTGATCGCGCTCGGCGCCGGCGTGCTGGCGCCGCATGCGCCGGCGGACCAGTTCCGCGATGCTCTGCTCAAGCCGCCGGTGTGGCAAGAGGGCGGCAGCTGGCAATATATCCTCGGCACCGACGACGTGGGCCGCGACGTCCTGTCGCGCCTGATGTACGGTGCACGGCTGTCGCTGTTGGTCGGCTGCCTGGTGGTAGTGCTGTCGCTGATCATGGGCGTGATATTCGGCCTGCTGGCCGGTTACTTCGGCGGCGTGGTGGACGCGATTATCATGCGCGTCGTCGACATCATGCTGGCTCTGCCGAGCCTGCTGCTGGCACTGGTACTGGTGGCGGTATTCGGGCCGTCGATCGTTAACGCTTCGCTGGCGCTGACCTTCGTCGCCCTGCCGCACTATGTGCGTTTGACGCGCGCGGCGGTGCTGGTGGAGGTCAACCGCGACTACGTCACCGCATCGCGGGTGGCGGGCGCCGGCGCACTGCGCCAGATGTTCGTCAATATTCTGCCTAACTGCCTGGCGCCTTTGATCGTGCAGGCTTCTCTCGGTTTCTCGAACGCCATTCTGGACATGGCCGCGCTCGGCTTTCTGGGCATGGGCGCGCAGCCGCCGACGCCGGAGTGGGGCACCATGCTCTCCGACGTGCTGCAGTTCGCGCAAAGTGCCTGGTGGGTGGTGACCTTCCCCGGCGTGGCGATCCTGCTGACGGTGCTGGCATTCAACCTGATGGGGGACGGTTTGCGTGACGCTCTCGACCCCAAACTCAAGCAGTAACAGAGGACGAGAGAGATGGCGTTATTGAATGTAGACAAGCTTTCGGTGCATTTCGGTGACGAAGGCACCCCGTTCCGCGCGGTAGACCGCATCAGTTACAGCGTGGAGCAAGGTCAGGTGGTCGGCATCGTCGGTGAATCCGGCTCCGGCAAATCCGTCAGTTCGCTGGCGATCATGGGCCTGATCGATTTCCCCGGCAAGGTGATGGCCGACAAGCTGGAGTTCAACGGCCAGGATCTGCGCAAGATCTCCGAAAAAGAGCGCCGCCAGCTGGTGGGCTCCGAAGTGGCGATGATCTTCCAGGATCCGATGACCAGCCTGAACCCGTGCTATACCGTCGGTTATCAGATCATGGAGGCGCTGAAGGTGCATCAGGGCGGCAATCGCCGCACTCGCCGCCAGCGTGCTATCGACCTGCTGACCCAGGTGGGCATTCCTGATCCGGCTTCGCGGCTGGACGTATACCCGCACCAGCTTTCCGGCGGCATGAGCCAGCGCGTAATGATCGCCATGGCCATCGCCTGTCGGCCGAAGCTGCTGATCGCCGATGAGCCGACGACCGCGCTCGACGTGACCATCCAGGCGCAGATCATCGAGCTGTTGCTGGACCTGCAGCAGCGCGAAAACATGGCGCTGCTGCTGATCACCCACGATCTGGCGCTGGTGGCGGAAGCCGCGCATCACATCATCGTGATGTACGCCGGCCAGGTGGTGGAATCCGGCAAGGCGGCGGAGATTTTCCGCGCGCCGCGCCACCCATACACCCAGGCACTGCTGCGCGCGCTGCCGGAGTTTGCCGCCGACAAGGCGCGGTTGGCTTCGCTGCCGGGCGTGGTGCCGGGCAAATACGATCGCCCGACCGGCTGCCTGCTCAATCCGCGTTGTCCGTACGCCAACGAGCGCTGCCGTAACGAGGAGCCGGAACTGCGCAGCATTCCCGGCCGTCAGGTTAAATGTCACACACCGCTGGATGATGCGGGGAGGCCGACCGTATGAGCCAGAATCAACCTTTACTGCAGGCGATTGACCTGAAGAAGCATTACCCGGTGAAAAAGGGCCTGTTCGCGCCGGAGCGGCTGGTCAAGGCGCTCGACGGTGTGTCCTTCACCCTGGAGCGCGGCAAAACGCTGGCGGTGGTCGGCGAATCGGGCTGCGGCAAATCGACGCTCGGCCGCCTGCTGACGATGATCGAAGTGCCGACCGGCGGCGAGCTGTACTACCAGGGGCAGGATCTGCTGAAGCCGGACGTCTCGGCCGAGAAACTGCGACGCCAGAAGATCCAAATCGTGTTCCAGAATCCTTACGGATCGCTCAACCCGCGCAAGAAGGTCGGGCAGATCCTCGAGGAGCCGCTGTTGATCAACACGTCGCTCAGCGCCGCCGAACGGCGGGAAAAAGCGCTGGAGATGATGGCGAAGGTCGGCCTGAAGACCGAACATTATGACCGCTACCCGCACATGTTCTCCGGCGGCCAGCGCCAGCGTATCGCCATTGCCCGCGGGCTGATGCTGAATCCGGACGTGGTGATCGCCGATGAACCGGTGTCGGCATTGGACGTGTCGGTGCGCGCGCAGGTGCTGAACCTGATGATGGATCTGCAGCAGGAGCTGGGGCTGTCCTATGTGTTTATCTCGCACGATCTGTCGGTGGTGGAACACATCGCCGACGAGGTGATGGTGATGTACCTCGGTCGCTGCGTGGAAAAGGGCAGCAAAGAGGCGATCTTCAACAACCCGCGTCATCCGTACACTCAGGCGCTGCTGTCGGCGACGCCGCGGTTAAACCCGGATATGCGCCGCGAGCGCATCAAATTGACCGGCGAGCTGCCCAGCCCGATGAATCCGCCGCCGGGCTGTGCGTTCAATGCCCGCTGCCGCCGCGCTTTTGGCACCTGCGTACAGCTGCAGCCGCAGCTCAAACAGTACGGTGAGCAGATGGTGGCCTGCTTTGCGGTCGATCAGGACGAACATCCGGGGGCGTAAGGCGTCGAACGTCATCGCTTAAATTCACGCCGGCATCACGCCGGCGTTTTTTATTACTCAATCAAAGGGTTAGTCAGTAAACGATCGCGACAACCCATTTTTTAAATTATTCCCTTAACGTCATTCTGACAAATCGTTATTTTTTTAAGAATCTTCGCATAAAAATAATAATCGAATAATAGAATTCAATGGTTTGTTGTTAATAACATTCTGTCGGTCGAGCTGTTTCGCCATTTCTATTATAAAACCCTAATAAAAAAGCACGCCGGCGGCGTGCTTTAGGTTGATGAGGTCGCGCTTATTGCGGATAAGGCACCCAGTCGCCGCCGTTCAGGCGAATGTAAGGCTTGCCCTGATATTGCATCACGATAGCGTTGTCGTTTTCGGAGATGACCGGGGTCTGCGGCAGCGCCTGCGTCAGTGTCTGCCAATCGACGCTGGATTCGCTGAAGACCTTGCCGTCCACCAGGCGCGACACCAGTTCAGACAGCGCCAGATAGCTGCTCGGCGTTTTGATCTGCAGTGGACTGCCCTGATGCGGCGCCTTCATGCCCACCAGTTTGATGCCGACCGGCGTATGGGTGATGTTCGGGCTGGGGATATCGCGCAGGCCGGACATCTGCATCTTGTCACCCACTAACGCCGCCCCGTGTTCCGGCACGATCACCACCACCACTTTGCGGCCGGATTTTTCCAGCTGATCGAGGAAGGTGTTCAGCTGATCGAACAGCTTCTGCGCGCGTGGCTGATAGTCGGCGCTCTTGTTGGCGCCGACGAAGCGGTTGCCGTCGTGCAGCGGGATGACGTTGAAGAAGGTAGCGGTGCGGCCGTCGCCGCCTTTTTGCTGCTGATCCAGCCAGCGGGTCAGCAATTCGAGATCGTTATAAATCGGCTCACTGTCGAACGACGTCAGCTCGTTGCCGATGCCGGCCTGCGACATTAACGGCGCCTGCATGTCGCCCTGTTCACGCAGCTCTTTCAGGTAGTTGCCGAATACCCCGGAGTGATCGAGCATCAGCTGTTCCTTGAAGCCGAGTTTTGTCAGGTTGTCGAATAGGTAACACTGCTGGTTCACCGGCTGGTACAAATCATGATGCGAAAGCTGGCCGCAGCTGGCGCGCAGCAACCGTATCGAGGCCGGGCCGCTGTAGGCGGTGGCCGAATTGAAGCTGTCGAACATGATATCCATCTTCGACCACAGCGGATGATTCTGCAGGTTGACCGCGTCCATATCGGCCCAGGCCAGCGAACAGATGTTGATCACCAGCAGATCGAACGGCTGGGCGTCGGCGGGCAAGGTGGTCGGGAACGCGGTGGCGCGGCCTTTTTCCCGGTCGTAGAACTGGTTCAGGTAGGCCGTCAGGTTGGCGCTGGTCGGCGGCAGGCTGTCCGCCGGCGCAGCGTCCCCCGCCGCCGGCGCGGCCGTGGCCGGCGTATTGGCGCTGCCGGCCGAGGCTGTGGAGGTCGAGGGCAGCAGTGAGACCGCCGGCCCGGCAATGTTGACGATATTGAGCCACACCAGCGCCGCCACGGTGAATACGGTGACGCGCACCCATTGCGCGACGAACAGGTAGGCGATAAACAGTACGAAGGCCGCGCCGATCATCTGCCAGTTGATAAAGCGGTTGACCAGTTCCAGCAGATACTGGGCGCTGAAGCCGGCCAGCTGCGACCCCTGGCTGAGAATGCTGTTGATGCCCGGCAGCCAGGTGTCGTGGTAGAACAAGGCGATGCCGATCGGGATGGCGAGGTAGTGGCGCCAGCGATGCAGGCGTTGCGAAGGGATCGGCATCAGCAGAAACGCCATGAACACCAGGTTCGGCAGCGCGTGGAAATTCAGGTAGCCGAACCACAGCAGGGCGAATTTAGCCAGAAAATAAAGGTTCCAGCCACCCAGCCCACGCCAGTAGCGCCACAGAGCGTTATCGGATTGCGTATTCGAGTTTCGATTCATGGCTGCTTCTTACGTTTAATCTGAGATGAGGAGCCAGTGCGCACCCACAAACCGGCGGATTTCAAATAGCGCGGCGATAACAACAGGTTTTGCCAGTATTGACGCAAATGCGGAAAACGCCGGTGAAAGGCGTAACCCAGCGGAATGAAGATCAGCGCGCACAGCAGGATCAGTTGCACGATATCGTTAAGGTTCAGCATGCGGTTCCTCCTGCGGGTCAAGCGACAGCGTGAAGGCGACCGGCTGCCGCCGTTCCACGGGTTCCTCGGCCACCGCCACGCTGGGGCGCGGCGCGGCGCCGGCGGTACCGGTAGCCGAAAGCTGCCAGTGCCCCTGGGCCATGCGTTTGATTTCCGAAACGATATCGACGTCCTGGTGCCACACCACCCGGTTGCTGAAGGCTTCATCCACCGGCAGCCGGAAGATGAACTTCAGCGCGGTATCCAGATCGTTGATGCGGCAGGTGGACAGGAACAGCACCAGCCGCCCCTGCACCACGGTCATCACATCGCCGAACCGCCGCAGGTGGCACAGGGTCATCGCCTGTTCGGCGCGTAGGCCGGTGGCCGGGCGTAGCGCCACCATCACGCCTTTGCCGTCCTCAGGCAGCAGCGTGTTGCCCATCAGCGAAAGCACCGCCTGGCTGAACGCTTCCGGCCGCATATAGCCTTTGAGCTGCAGCGGGCGTAAACCGGCCAGTAACGCATCGATGTCGGCGGGCACATGGCGTGAGAAACGCTGCCCCTGGATGCCCTCGAGCATGGTGAGAAAACGCGACAGCGGCGCGACGTGCGGCACGATCAGATTGGCGCCGCAGGCCAGCAGCAGCCGTTCGTCGCTGTAGCGCAGGCTGGCGCTCATCTCGCGCACCGCGATTTTCAGGCCGCTGCCGCGGCTGCGTCGCAGGGTGTGGATCTGGTGCGCCAGGTGATCGATTTGGTCGCTTTGATACAACGCGAAAATCAACGTTGCCGAGAGTCTCAGCATGCCGTGCTGCGCCAGTTCGTCGTTGCTGTCCAACAGCTGCCAGTTGGCGGACAGCGGCGGCGCGCCCTCCAGAATGCTGCGTTCGGCCAGATACTGACCTTCGTCGCTGCGCAAGGCGGTGGGGGAGGGTTGACTATTTTCATCCTCGCCCTGCCAGCCGCCCTGTGCGGCGTACAACGTCAGCAGTTGATTGGCGTTGATGCCGTTTTCGGTGCTCCACCAGTTCACCAGATATTGCGCGCTGTCCTGCTGCCATTGCAGGCTGGATAGGCCGTTCAGGATACGATGCTGTGCGCTGAGCTGCCCTTTAAGCTTATTGATGCCGCCGCCGTGGCTGAGGATCAACAGCGTGCAGCCCTGCCGCCGCAGCCAGGCGGCGAGGGTACGCGTCCACTCGCGCAGCTCTTCGGTGGTGAAGGTTTGCCACAGGCTGGCGTGGGCCAGCAGGATAAGCAAGCGATTCTGCGGCCGCAGGGCGCGCATCAGATCGTCGCTCAGCTGCGTCAGCGCGGCTTTTTTCTCTGGTAATTGATACAGCGGCAGCTTTTGCAAAGCGGGCGAAGCCAGCTCGGCCAGCAGGCTTTCGGGTTTGTCGCCGCTGCAGATCAGGGCGACTTTGTGAGTGGCCGGCTGGGCGGCGATCACCTGGCGACACAGCAACGCGGCGTCGCTTTGCCTGTCGACATTGATCCAATAGAGCCCCGGAGCCTGCATCACCGAGAGCTCTTCCCAAATCTGCCGAATGCCTAGAGAAAAAGAGTGCGCCATAGGATGTGTTCTACTTTCGTTGAAAGCCGACTAAAGGCGTTTATATTTAAAGATAGCCATTTTTACTCTGGCAATAACAAATATCCGACGCTATTCGGCAATATTTGTTGAGAATCATCTTATTGCCTGTCTCTTTTTGTATCGTTGCTATAGTTAATTAACATAGCCTATTTTCGCCAAGGCGGAAGAATGAATAACGCACCTACCCATTTTCGTGCAGCGGCACCTGGGGAGAGCCAGGATGACCTGCAGGCGCTCAGCCAGGCTTTTTCATTGCCGAAATTAAGCTATGTCGATATTTCGCGGCAGGAGCGGCTAACGCACATGATGACGCGCTGGTCACTGTTGGCCGAATTGGCGCAGACTGCGGGGAGCCATTGATCTATGCCGGTGATCGCGCTGCAAGGGCTGCGGGGTGGGATGGGGACGACGTCGGTCACGGCGGCGCTCGCCTGGGCGTTGCAGCAGCTGGGTGAGTCGGTGTTGGCGATCGATTTCACGCCGGATAATCTGCTGCGCTTGCATTTCAACACGCCGTTCGAACTGGCACGCGGCTGGGCCCGCGCGGAGCAGGACGGCGGCGGTTGGCAGGAAGGCGCGCTGCGTTATTGTGAAAACCTCGATTTTCTGCCGTTTGGCCGCCTGAATGCGGCGGAACGGCTGGAAGTGCAGCGTCAGTGTCAGCAGCTGCCCGAACGCTGGCGCGACAACCTGCGCCAACTGAGCGCCGGCGATCCGCAGCGCTGGATCCTATTGGATGTTCCGATCGGGGACGGCGCTCTGGCGCAGCAGGCGCTGCAGCTAGCCGACAGCGTGTTCATGCTGTTGAACCCCGACGCCAACTGCCAGGTACGGCTCCATCAGCAGACGCTACCGAACGACTGCCGGTTCCTGGTCAATCACTACTCCTCCGCCAGCCAGCTGCAGCAGGATTTGCATCAGCTGTGGCTGCAAACCCTGAGCGGTCTGTTGCCGGTGGTGATCCACCGTGATGAAGCGCTGGCGGAAGCGCTGGCGGTCAAACAGCCGCTGGGCGAGTACCGCCCCGAGAGTCTGGCGGCGGATGAAGTGCTGACGCTGGCCAACTGGTGCCTGATCAACCTCAAACGGGGTGTTGCGCCATGAGCCGGGTGCTGAGCCTGCTGCTGGTGCCGCCGGTGCGTCAGGCGGTGCAGGCGCGCTACCGCGGCTATCGCCGCAACGGCGCGTCGGCGCTGACCGCGTTTTTTGCCACGTTGCTGGTGGCGCTGGGGTGGATGCTGCTGCGCTTTGAATCACCGGCCTGGCAGCGTGTGCGTACCGGCCACGCTTACTGGTTCCCGCACCTGTCCGCCGAACGCCCACGCCCGGCGGATGCGCTGCGCTATCTGCTGCAGGGCCTGTGGCTACTGCTGTTCCGCAGCGGCCGCGCGCCAGTGCAGCGTGACTATTTCGCTGGGTGGCGTCGGCTGCAGCAGCGCTACGCCGATTGGCTGCAGGGCCTGCCGCAGCGGCTGAAAAACGCCGGCGTGGAACAGCGTTCGGTAGAGCGCCTCGGCCGCATGAACCGCGGCATGCGACGCGCGCTGTTTATTCTGGTCGGCGTGCTGGCGGCGATCCTCGCCATGCTGTGCATCTCGCAACCGTTCGATCTGTCGGCGCAATTCGTGTTCGTCGTGCTGCTGTGGGGGATCGCGATGGTGGTGCGCCGGGTGCCGGGGCGCTTGCCTGCGCTGATGCTGATCGTGCTGTCGCTGACTGTCTCCTGCCGTTACCTGTGGTGGCGCTATACCGCCACGCTGAACTGGGACGATCCACTTAGCCTGGTGTGCGGCCTGTTGCTGTTGGTGGCGGAAACCTACGCCTGGGTGGTGCTGGTGCTGGGCTATTTCCAGACTATCTGGCCGCTTAATCGCCAGCCGGTGCCGTTGCCCGCTGACAGCGCGACCTGGCCAACCATCGATTTGATGGTGCCGACTTACAATGAGGACCTCGGGGTGGTGAAGCCGACCGTCTATGCGGCGCTGGGCATCGACTGGCCGAAGGAAAAGGTGAATATCTATATCCTTGATGACGGTAATCGCCCCGAATTCCGTGCGTTCGCCGCCGAAGTGGGGGTGAAATACATCGCCAGGCCGACCCACGAACATGCCAAGGCCGGCAACATCAACAACGCGTTGAAGCAGGCCACCGGCGAGTTCGTGGCGATTTTCGACTGCGACCACGTGCCGACGCGCTCTTTCCTGCAGCTGACCATGGGCTGGTTCTTCAAAGACAAAAAGCTGGCGATGCTGCAGACCCCGCACCACTTCTTCTCGCCGGATCCGTTCGAGCGCAACCTGGGGCGTTTCCGCCAGACGCCCAACGAGGGCACCTTGTTCTACGGGCTGGTGCAGGACGGCAACGACATGTGGGACGCCACCTTCTTCTGCGGCTCTTGTGCCATCTTGCGCCGCAGCGCGCTGGACGAGATCGGCGGCATCGCGGTGGAAACCGTCACCGAAGACGCCCACACCTCGCTGCGTTTGCACCGGCGCGGGCATACCTCGGCCTATATCCGCATTCCGCAGGCTGCCGGGCTGGCGACCGAAAGCCTGTCGGCGCACATCGGCCAGCGCATTCGCTGGGCGCGCGGCATGGTGCAGATCTTCCGGCTCGACAACCCGCTGCTGGGCAAGGGGCTGAAACTGGCGCAGCGCCTGTGCTACGCCAACGCCATGCTGCACTTCCTGTCGGGCATTCCGCGGCTGATCTTCCTCACCGCACCGCTGGCGTTTTTGCTGCTGCATGCCTACATCATCTTCGCGCCGGCGCTGGCGATCGCGCTTTATGTGCTGCCACACATGATCCACGCCAGCCTGACCAACTCGCGTATCCAGGGGAAATACCGCCATTCGTTCTGGAGCGAAATCTATGAAACGGTGCTGGCCTGGTATATCGCGCGGCCGACCACGGTGGCGCTGTTCAATCCGCACAAGGGCAAATTCAACGTCACCGCCAAGGGCGGGCTGGTGGAGGAGGAGCACGTAGACTGGGTGATCACCCGACCTTATATGTTCCTGGTGATCCTTAACCTGGCCGGGCTGGCGTTCGGCGCCTGGCGGCTGGCCTATGGCCCGACGGACGAGGTGATGACGGTGATCATCAGCCTGGTGTGGGTGCTGTACAACATGACCATTCTCGGCGGCGCGGTGGCGGTGGCGGTAGAGGCCAAGCAGGTGCGTCAGGCGCACCGCGTGGAGATCGCCATGCCGGCGGCGATCGCGCGTGCCGACGGCCACCTCTACCCCTGCACGCTGCGCGATTACTCCGACGGCGGCGTGGGCATTGAGATGCGAGTGGAAAACGCGTTGAAAGACGGCGACAAAGCCTCGCTGCTGCTCAAGCGTGGCCAGCAGGAGTACAGCTTCCCCTGCGTGGTGACGCGCGCCTTCGGCAACAAGGTGGGGGTGCGTCTGGTCAATCTCACCACCCGTGAACACATCGATTTCATTCAGTGCACCTTCGCCCGCGCCGATACCTGGGCGCTGTGGCAGGACGGGTTCCCTGAAGACCGGCCGATCGAAAGCCTGCGCGACGTGCTGGCGCTGGGCTTCCGGGGCTATGTGCGCATGGCGGACTACGCGCCGCCGCTGGTGCGCGGTTTGCTGGTCGGGGTCACGTCGCTGACCGCCTGGGTCGTGTCGTTTATTCCGCGCGGCGTCGGCAGGGATCCGACCTTGGGTCAACAAGAAACAGTGGGTTAGCTGCGAGTTCAACCGCCCGCTCACTCGCCCGGTGAACAGGCTCCAACATTGATGATGATACGATGACGCGAAAAATAACCTGGTTAACTGCTCTGGCCTTAGGCATCAGTACCTTGTCGCAGGCCGAAACCGTCACCGCGCCGACCGTGGCCGCCCAGCCGCCGATCGCCGCGGCGGCCGATACGGCGACCGCGCCACCGCTGGCCACCGCACCGCAGGATCCGAATGCGCCGGTGCGCGACGTATCGCTGTCGTTTGCGCAGATAGCGCCGCCGCCGGGCACCTTTGTTCTGCGCGGCACCCGGCCGGACGGACAGATCGAATTCGGCGTGCGCAGCGATGAGGTGGTCTCGCAGGCGATGCTCGATATGGAGTTTACGCCGTCACCGGCGCTGATCCCGGTGGAGTCGCACGTCAAGGTCTATCTGAACGACGAACTGATGGGCGTAACCACCCTCGCCAAAGAGCAGCTGGGCAAGCCCAATCGCATCCAGATGGCGATCGATCCCCGCTATATCACCGATTTTAACCGCGTAAGGCTGGTGTTCGTCGGTCATTATCAGAACATCTGCGAAAACCCGGCCAGCACCTCGCTGTGGCTCGACGTCAGCAAGTCCAGCGCGCTGAAGCTGCGTTTCCAGACGCTGCCGGTGAAAAACGAGCTGTCGCACTTCCCTGAGCCGTTCTTCGACAGCCGTGACAATCGGCCGCTGACGCTGCCGATGGTGTTCGCCGGCCAGCCTGACCTCACCCAGCAGCGCGCGGCGGGTATTCTGGCCTCCTGGTTCGGCAGCAAGGCGCAGTGGCGCGGGCAATCCTTCCCGACGCTGTACAACGCGCTGCCGACGCAGCACGCGGTGGTGTTCGCCACCAACTCGCAGCGCCCGGATTTCCTGCGCGATTATCCGGCGGTCAACGGCCCGACGGTGGAGATGATCAGCCACCCCGACAATCCGTACGTCAAACTGCTGTTGATTCAGGGGCGTGACGACAACGATTTGATCACTGCTGTGAAGGGCATCGCGCAGGGCAACATCCTGTTCCGCGGCCAGAACGTGACGGTGGACAAGGTGGAACAGCTCGCGCCGCGCCAGCCTTACGACGCGCCGAACTGGGTGCGCACCGATCGGCCGATGACCTTCGCCGAGCTGCAGCAATATGCCGAACAGCTGCAAACCAGCGGCATCGAGCCTGGCCCGATTTCGCTGACCATGAACCTGCCGCCGGACCTGTTCCTGATCCGCAGCACCGGCATCGATATGCACCTGAAATACCGCTATACCGCGCCGCGCATTCAGGACGGTTCGCGGCTGAGCGTCAGCCTGAACAACCAGTTTGTGCAGGCGTACTCGCTGGTGCCGGAACACGAACAGGGCGCGCAGCTGCTGCGCCTGCCGTTGACGCAGGGGCTGCTCGACTCCGACAAGAACGTCAATATCCCGGCGCTGCGGCTGGGGGCTACCAACCAGCTGCGTTTTGACTTTGACTACACCACGCTGCTGGCCAGCGGCGCGGAAGGGCGCTGCGAAACCTATTCCTTCACGCAAAACCATGCGGTGATCGACGGTGCGTCTACCATCGATTTCTCCGGCTACCGCCACTTTATGGCGATGCCGGACCTGCGCGCCTTCGCCAACGCCGGCTTCCCATTCAGCCGCCTGGCGGATCTGTCGCAAACGCTGGTGTTGGTGAACCAGAAACCGCAGCCGGCGCAGGTCAGCGCGCTGCTGAACGCGCTGGGTGTGATCGGCGCGCAAACCGGTTATCCGGCGCTGGCCTTCACGCTGAGCGACGACTGGTCGCTGGCCAAGGATCGCGACGACGACATCCTGATGGTCGGCACCATTCCGCCGGCGCTGCGCGACGACAAGAAAATCAGTCTGCTGGTGGACGCGACCCAAAGCTGGGTGAAACAGCCGACGCGGCAGCCGCCGCTGCCGAGTGCGGAAGTGCTGGCAGAGGACACCAAGCCGGACAGCAAGACCAGCGTCAGCTCCGAGGGCGCAATGTCGGCGATCATCGGCGTACAGTCGCCGTTCAACGACCAGCGCAGCATCGTGGCGCTGTTGGCGGACAGCCCGCGCGGCTATGAGCTGCTCAACAATGCCCTGCTGGACAGCGGCAAGCGCGCCGCGGTGTTTGGTTCGGTGGCGGTGATCCGCGAATCAGGGGTCAACAGCCTGCGCGTCGGCGATATTTACTATGTCGGCCACCTGCCGTGGTGGGAGCGGCTGTGGTATGCCCTCTCCACCCATCCGGTCCTGCTGGCGGTGATCGCGGTGGTGCTGGTGGTGATCCTGGGGCTGATGCTGTGGCGCGGCCTGAAGGCCTTCAGCCGGCGTCGTCTGGCGCCTGAAGATCGGGATTGACGGCGGTGAGCGCGATGCTGCAACGCCTGTCGCTCGGCATGCTGCTGCTGTGTGCGTTCAGCGCGGCGGCGGTCTGCGAGTGGCCGGGCTGGCAACAGTACAAGCAATTCTACATCAGCCCGCAGGGGCGGGTGATCGATCCGAGCAGTCCGAACAAGATCACCACCTCCGAGGGACAGAGTTACGGCCTGTTCTTCGCTCTGGTGGCCAACGACCGGCCGACCTTCGATCGGCTGTTGGCCTGGACGGAGAACAACCTGGCGGCGGGCGATCTCAGCGCCCGTTTGCCCGCCTGGCTGTGGGGCGAGAGCGACGACAAGCAGTGGAAGGTGCTGGACGCCAACTCGGCGTCAGATGCCGATCTGTGGATCGCTTATAACCTGCTCGAAGCCGGCCGCCTGTGGAAAAGCCGGCGTTATCAAACCCTGGGAACGCTGCTGCTGCAACGCATCGGCCGCGAGGAAGTGGCCGACATCCCCGGCCTGGGCCTGATGTTGCTGCCGGGCAACGTCGGGTTTGTGGCGGAAGATCGCTGGCGGCTGAACCCCAGCTACCTGCCGCCGCAGCTGCTGGCGCGTTTTGCGGCGCTGAACGGCCCGTGGCGCGCGATGCGCCAGGTCAATCAGCGGCTGTGGCTGGACAGCGCGCCGCACGGCTTCTCACCGGACTGGGTGGTGTGGCGAGTCGGCACCGGCTGGCAGCCGGATACCGTCAAGCCGAACGTCGGCAGCTACGACGCGATTCGGGTCTATCTGTGGGCCGGCATGCTGGCGGACGACGATGAGCATAAGGCGGCGCTGCTCGCACGCTTCCAGCCGATGGCGCAGCTCACCGCCAAACAGGGTGTGCCGCCGGAGAAAACCGATACCGCCAGCGGCAAAACCACCGGTGACGGCCCGGTCGGCTTTTCCGCCTCAATGCTGCCGATGTTGGCGACGCAGGCCGAGGCGCTGGCGACACAGCGGCAACGCATCAGCGAACATCCGCCGGGTGACGACGCTTATTTCAGCGCCTCGCTGACGCTGTTCGGTCAGGGGTGGGATCAACAACGTTATCGCTTTAATCGTCAGGGTGAATTGCAACCCTCGTGGGACGGCCAATGCACAACTTCAAAATAAACTGGCTGAATTTGATTCCGCTGAGCCTGGCGATGCTGCCGCAGGCGCGCGCCGCGGAGGCCGTGGCCCCGGAGCAGTGGCTGCTGGAGCAGGTGCGCATTGGCGAGGCCGGCAACAAGGACGATCTGGTGCGCCAGTCGCTGTACCGGCTCGAGCTGATGGATCCGAATAACCCGGACGTGATCGCCGCGCGTATGCGTTTGGCGCTGCGGCAGGGCAACATGGCGCTGGCGCAACAGCAGTTGGACAAGCTGAAAACTCTCGCGCCGCAGTCCAGCGCCTATCGCCAGGCGCAAATGAACATGCTGCTGACCCAGCCGGAAACCCGGCAAAAGCTGCAGCAGGCCCGCCTGATGGCGACCGCCGGCCGGCTGCCGGAGGCCAAGGCGCAGTACGATGCGCTGTTCCACGGCGAGCCGCCGACGCTCGATCTGGCGGTGGAGTATTGGCGGCTGGTGGCGCGTTTGCCGGGGCAGGAGGCGAAGGCGTTAAAGCAGTTGCAGGCGCTGGACCAGCAATATTCCGGCAACGTGGCGCTGCGCATGTCGCTGGCGCGTATGCTGTTCAGTCAGAATCAGGACGCGCAGGCCTATGAACTGCTGCAGAAGATCGCCGCCGATCCGGCCGGGCGCGGCGATGCCGCCGATCTGTGGCTGGACAAGGTCAAAGCGATGCCGGTCAACGCGCAAAGCGTGGCGGCGCTCAACCGCTTCCTCGGCGTGTTCGATACCGGCGATCAGGCGACCCGCGCCCGTGAAGAGCTGGCCAGACAACAGAAACTGTTGGCCGATCCGGCTTATCAGGCGCGGGTGCGCGGCCTGGCGCAGGTGGATAAAGGTGGCAGCCGGGCGGCCATTCCGGCGTTGCAAAAGGCGCTGGCGGCAGCGCCGAACGACGCCGAGGTGCTGGGCGCGCTCGGCCAGGCCTATTCGCGCGCCGGTAACCGCCCGCAGGCGCTGAAGCTGTTTCGCCAGGCGCTGGCCGCCGACAAGAATGGCTACGGCAGCGGCAAATGGCAAAGCCTGATCAAGAGCACCGGCTACTGGCTGGCGATCGACGAGGGCGACAAAGCGCTCAAGGCAGGCAATCTCGCGCTGGCCCGGCAGAAATATCAGCAGGCGCGCCAGCTCGACGACAGCGACGGCGATGCGTTTATCGGCCTGGGCGATGTGGCGGTGGCGAGCAAGGATGACGCCGCGGCGGAAGGGTTTTATCAGCAGGCGCTGCGACGCGATCCCGGCAACGGCAGCGCGCTGCGCGGCCTGGTGAATATCTATCAACGGCAGTCGCCGGAAAACGCGTTGGCCTACCTCAGCGGCCTGCCGCGCAGCCAACAGGCCAAGCTGCGCAGCACCTTCGACGGGCTGCGGCTCGACATGTTGAAACAGCAGGCGGAGACGCTGGCGCAGCAGCAACAGTGGCAACAGGCGGTGGAAATTTATCGCCGCGCCCAGGCGATGGATCCCGACGATGTCTGGCTGACCTATCGCTACGCGCAGGCGCTGCGTCAGGCTGGGCAGCCGCAGCAGGCGGACGCTCTGTTCCGGCAGCTGGCGCAGCGCCAGCACGCCAATCCGCAGCTGACCTACGCCTATGCGCTCTATCTTTCCGGCAGCGATCGCGACCGGCAGGCGCTGGCGCAGCTCAATACGCTGCCGGCGGCGCAGTGGAACGACAACATGCGCGAACTGGCGCAGCGGCTGAAAATGCAGGCGACGATCGCGCATGCCGAAGGGCTGCGGGCGGCCGGTGACGAACCGGCGGCGGAAGCCTATCTGCGCCGGCAGCCGGCGGACACGCGCATCGATTTGCTGCTCGCCGACTGGGCGCTGGCGCGCGGGGAGTATGCGGCGGCGCTGGACGACTATCAGCGGGTGAAACGCCGTGAACCGAACAATCCGGATGCGCAGCTGGGCGAGATCGAAGCCTATGTGGCGCAGGGAGATCTTGACGCGGCGCGCCAGCGGCTGAAAACCGAACCGCAGCCGCAAGACGCTTCGCTCAACAGCCAACGGCGGGTTGCCAACGCCTGGAGTGCGGTCGGCGATGCGCAGCAGGCCGACGCGCTCTTCGGCCGGCTGAAAACGGCGGCGGCTTCAGAACCCGTCGGGCAGACCAAGGCGCTGATCTACCGTGACGCCGCCCGTCTGGAGCGGGCTCAGCAACAGCCTGAGCGGGCGCAGCAGGATTTCCGGCAGGCGATGGTGGCCGGCGGCATCACGCCGACGCTGCCGCAGGATAATGACAGCTACACTTATTTGACGCGCAATAACGCGGGCGACGACTGGCTGAAACGCGGCATCCGCTCCGACGCCGCGGATCTGTATCGACAGCAGGACGTGAACGTCACACTCGATCACGATTACTGGCGCTCGAGCGGCACCGGCGGCATTTCCGATTTCAATGCACACGACACCATGCTGCAGGTGGACATGCCGCTGTATGACGGGCGCGCCTTCTTGCGCACCGACACCGTGCAGCTGGATGCCGGCCGCTTCTCGACCGACGGCAGCGGCCACTATTACGAGACCTTCGGCACTTGCAACACGCAAGGGTGCCGCGGCGATGAACACCAGAAAACCACCGGCACCAGCGTGGCGGCCGGCTGGAAAAACGATCGCTGGGCCGCCGATATCGGCACGACGCCGATGGGCTTTGAGGTGGTCGACTGGACCGGCGGCCTGGCCTACAGCGGCGACTGGAACCACATCGGCTGGACGCTGGCGGCCTCGCGGCGGCCGATCTCCAGCTCGCTGCTGGCGTTCGGCGGTGCCAAAGATCCGAACACCGGTACCACCTGGGGTGGCGTGCGCGCCACCGGCGTCAGCCTGAGCGCCAGCTACGATCGCGGCGAGGCGAACGGCGTATGGGCCGATCTCAGCGCGCACCAGATTACCGGCAAGAATGTGGCGGACAACCAGCGGCAGCGGTTGATGGCCGGTTACTACTACAAGCTGATCAACGAAGACAATCGCCGCCTGAGCGTCGGGCTCAATACCATGCTGTGGCATTACCAGAAGGATTTGAGTGGTTATTCGCTGGGGCAGGGCGGCTATTACAGCCCGCAGCAATATCTGTCTCTGTCGCTGCCGGTCAACTACCGTCAGCGCACCGAGAACTGGTCGTGGGAGCTGGGCGGTTCGGTTTCGCTGTCCCATTCCAAAACCGACAGCCAGCGCCGTTATCCACTGCAGGGGCTGATCCCGGATTCGTTGCCCGATAAGTTCGCCGTCGAGGACGGCAGCTCCTCAAGCGGCGTCGGTTATACCCTGCGGGCAATCGTCGAACGCCGTCTCAGTTCGCACTGGACGCTCGGCGCCGGCATCGACATTCAACAGGCGAAGGACTATACGCCGAGCCACGCGTTGATTTATCTGCGCTATTCCCTGGCCGGCTGGCAGGGGGATCTCGATTTGCCGCCGCAGCCGCTGACGCCTTACGCCGACTTTAAGTAGTCGGAAGAGGAAAGATTCGGAGTGTCGGACGCCGGGGAGTTTTGTTACCCTGTGTCCGGGTCGTGTTTGTTCGCTTTAGGAAAAGACTGAAACCCGCGATTTTCTTGGTTTTGCCTGCGGCATAGCCAGATAAAAACAGCCGATGATCGAGTATACTCAGCCCGGTTCGAGGGGGCGGGTGAGAGTCAGCCCCCTTTTTGTTTTAGCCCGATTTCACGGAGAGCAGGTTTGCGGGTCAGGCGTTCGTTAACGATTAAGCAGATGGCGACAGTGTCCGGCGTGGCGCTGGTCACGATCTGCATCTTTATCGTGATCCAGTTATTCCACTTTGTGCAGCAGCGCAGGGATGACTACGCCCAGCAACTGGAGAATATCGCTCACTCCGTGCGCCAGCCGCTGGCGGAAGCGGTGCTGCGGATGGACGTGCCGGAAGCCAAAAGGGTGCTGAACACCCTGTTGCCGGTCGGCATTCTCAGCCGGGCGGATATCGTCTTGCCGAACGAGTTTCAGGCGCTGCACGCCAATTTCCCGCCGGAGCGGCCGGTGCCGACGCTGATCGCCCGGCTGTTTGAACTGCCTATCCAAATTTCCGTGCCGCTCTATTCGCTGGAACGGGTGCCGGCCAACCAGCAGCCGCTGGCCTATCTGGTGCTGCAGGCCGATTCGTTCCGCATGTACCAGTTTATCCTCAGCATTTTGTCGACCATGCTGTCGACCTACCTGCTGCTGGCGCTGATCCTGTCGGTGGCCATCACCTGGTGCATGAACCGGTTGATGGTGCACCCGCTGCGCGCGATGGCCAAAGAGCTGGAGAACATCTCGCAGGACGAAGCGCCCTATCACCAACTGATGCTGCCGGCGCTGCACCAGGACGACGAGCTCGGCCTGCTGGTGCGCAACTACAACCGCAATCAACAGACGTTGGCCAAGGCGCATGCCGACATGAGCCGCCTGAGCACCCGCCACCCGGTGACCGAATTGCCAAATCCGGCGTTGCTGAACGCGTTGCTGGAACAGCATATCGCCTCCAGCCTGCGCCCCGAGCGTTTTAACCTGTTGGTGATCGGCATCGAGACGCTGCATGAAGCGTCTGGCGTGATGAGCCCGGCGATGCGTGAAGCGTTGCTGCTGGCGTTGGCGAAGAAGCTGCGCGGCTGCATCGACGAAAACGGCGTGCTGGCACAGCTGAGCAATACCGAATTCGCCATTCTGGCCAAGGGCATCGAGCGGCCGTTCCACGCCATGCAGCTGGCGCGGCGTATCATGGCGGAGATCAACGCGCCGTTGACGCTGGAAGGTTTGGCGCTGCGGCCCAACGCCAGTATCGGCATCGCGCACTACCTCAATCAGGGGGAGAGTGCGGAACAGCTGCTGCGCAGCGCCACCTCGGCGATGATGTCCGCGCACCGCGAAGGAAAAAATCAGATCCTGTTCTTCGAGCCCAGCCTGACGGAACGCACGCAGAAGCGGTTGACCCAGGAGAGCGAGATCTTGCACGGCATCGAGCAGCGGCATTTCACGCTGTTCCTGCAGCCGCAGATCGACATGCAGTCCAACGAGGTGATCGGCGCCGAAGCGCTGCTGCGTTGGCAGCAGTATGACGGCAGCTATACCCTGCCGGCCGACGTTATCCCGCTGGCGGAAGAGCTGGGTGTGATCGTGCCTCTCGGCAACTGGGTGTTGGAAGAGTCCTGCCGCATCCTGGCAGACTGGCAGCAACGCGGCATTGCGCTGCCGCTGGCGGTCAACGTTTCCGGTATTCAGATGCAACATGAGGCGTTTGTTCCGCATCTGAAAAACCTGCTGGCGCAGTATCGGATCGATCCGCGCAAGCTGCTGCTGGAGATCACCGAGACGGTACGTATCGACGATCTCGACCACGCGCTGGCGCTGCTGCGTGAGCTGCACGATCTGGGATTGTCTATCGCGCTAGATGACTTCGGCATGGGCTACTCCAGCCTGGAGTACCTGAACCGGTTGAAATCCCTGCCGATCGATTTGATCAAAATCGACCGCAGCTTCATTCAGGGGCTGCCGGCCGACGATGCGATGGCGCGTATCGTCAGTTCGATCTCCGAAGTGCTGGCGTTACCGGTGATGGCCGAAGGCGTGGAAAACGCCGGGCAGCGCGACTGGCTGCTGCAGCACGGCATTCGCAGCGGGCAAGGATTCCTGTTCGCCCGTCCGCTGCCGCGCGAAGCGTTCGAAGCCGAGTTTTGCCGCGCGGCGCCGTGAGCGCCGCGTGACCTTTCCGGTACTTTTCCCCGTCCGAAAATCGCCATTCTTCATCTACCTCTTTTGAGTTAGTGCAAACAAAGGCTTACGCAATTTTCAGCTTTGCACCTCGACTGACGCGTTTCAGCTCTTAAATTCACATCAACCCTCAGGGGCGGGTGCAACAAATTATTTCCATGTTGTTAAGTGGGTGTTATTTTCCGCGCAAGCAATGAACAGGCTGGATTTTTAGACTGCTGCCTGGTGCGTGTCTTCCCCCCATAGGATGTTCATATGAAAACAACGATCTTTAAGAGCCTCTATTTTCAGGTACTGACGGCGATCACGCTGGGTATCCTGCTTGGCCATTTCTACCCTGACCTCGGCGCCGAGATGAAACCTCTGGGCGATGGCTTCGTCAAACTGATCAAGATGATCATCGCACCGGTGATCTTCTGCACCGTGGTGACCGGCATCGCCGGCATGGAAAGCATGAAGGCGGTGGGGCGCACCGGCGCCATCGCGCTGCTGTATTTTGAAATCGTCAGCACCATCGCGCTGATTATCGGTCTGGTGATCGTCAACCTGGTGCAACCGGGCGCCGGCATGAACGTCGATCCCGGCACGCTGGACGCCAAGGCGGTGGCGGTCTACGCCGAGCAGGCACAGCAGCAGGGCATCATTCCGTTCCTGCTGGACATCATCCCCGGCAGCGTGATCGGCGCGTTCGCCAGTGGCAACATTCTTCAGGTGCTGCTGTTCGCGGTACTGTTCGGCTTCGCCCTGCATCGTCTGGGCGACAAAGGGCAGCTGATCTACAACGTGATAGACAGCTTCTCGCGGGTGATTTTCGGCATCATCAACATGATCATGCGCCTGGCGCCGCTGGGGGCCTTCGGCGCTATGGCGTTTACCATCGGTAAATACGGTGTCGGCACCCTGGTGCAACTCGGCCAACTGATCGTGTGCTTCTATATCACCTGCATCCTGTTCGTGGTGGTGGTGTTGGGCAGCATCGCCCGCGCCAACGGCTTCAGCATCTTCAAATTCGTCAACTACATCAAAGAAGAGCTGCTGATCGTGCTGGGGACCTCGTCGTCCGAATCCGCGCTGCCGCGCATGCTGGATAAAATGGAGAAGCTGGGCTGCAAGAAATCAGTGGTGGGTCTGGTTATTCCGACCGGGTACTCCTTCAACCTGGACGGCACCTCTATCTACCTGACCATGGCCGCGGTGTTTATCGCGCAGGCGACCAATACCCACATGGACATCATGCATCAGATTACCCTGCTGGTGGTGCTGCTGCTCTCCTCCAAAGGGGCGGCGGGTGTCACCGGCAGCGGCTTTATCGTGTTGGCCGCCACCATCTCCGCCGTCGGCCACCTGCCGCTGGCCGGCCTGGCGCTGATCCTCGGCATCGACCGCTTCATGTCGGAAGCCCGTGCGTTGACCAACTTGGTGGGCAACGGGGTGGCGACCGTGGTGGTGGCAAAATGGTGTAACCAGCTGGATGAAAAACAGCTGAAAGACACGCTGAACAACAAAAACACCGGCGCGGACAAAACGCTGCCTTCCGCCTGATATCGGCGGTAAATCACCGGCCGCATCCACGGCCGGTGAGGTTCTTCCCCCTGCCTCGTAACGATTTTTTGCATTAAAAACCCCGCAATCCATTATTTTTCACTCTAATGAGTGACATCCGCAAAGGCGCGCGGTCTAACACGGTGGTACACTTTCTGCTTTCCGCCCCACCGTGAAACTCAGGGCGTATTTTTATGATTCCATTGAATGGAATACACGCATTTGCATAAGAAATTGGATAGTCATTAAGTAGGGGTTCACATGCAGGGCACCAGAATTCATCTTATAGTTGGTGGGTTGCTATTGGCTGCAGCCAGTAGCAGCGTGCAGGCTGAAGCACTACAACCCGACCCTGCCTGGCAGCAGGGGGCGTTGGCCAACGGGTTTTCATGGCAGATTCTCGATACGCCGCAGCGGCCGAGTGACCGCGTTGAACTGCGGTTGATCGTCAATACCGGCTCTTTGGTGGAGTCTTCGCAGCAGACCGGCTTTGCTCATCTGCTGCCGCGGCTGGCGTTGGCGCGTAGCGAAAGCTTCACGGCCCCGCAGCTGCGCGCCCTGTGGCAGCAGAGCGTGGACAACGAGCGGCCGCTGCCGCCGGCTATCATCTCGTATGATTTCACCATGTATAACCTCAGCCTGCCGAACAACCGGCCCGACCTGCTGAAAGAAGCGCTGGCCTGGCTGGCGGATACCACCGGCAAATTGGCGATCGACGAGCATACGGTGCATGCGGTGATGAATTCCAGCATCAATCCGGTCGGCACTTTCCCGCCTAATACCCAAGACGTCTGGTGGCGTTACCGCCTGAAAGGCTCGACGCTGCTGGCGCACGATCCGGCGCAGCCGGCAAAACGGCCGGTCAACCTCGAGCAGCTGAAGAAATTCTACCAACAGTGGTATACCCCGGATGCCATGACGCTGTTCGTGGTCGGCAAGGTTGACAGCCGCAGCCTGGGCGAGCAGATCAACAAGGCGTTCTCGCCGCTGCAAGGCAAACGTGAAACCCCGGCCCCGATGCCGACGCTGACACCCCTGCCGCAGCAGCCGGTGAGTCTGATCAGCGAGCAGGTGAAACAGGATACGCTGTCGATCATGTGGGATTCGCCGTGGCACCCGATTCGCGATTCGCAGAGCCTGCTTCGTTACTGGCGTGGCGATCTCGCCCGCGAGGCGCTGTTCTGGCATCTCCAGCAGACGCTGGAAAAAAGCGAACAGAAGAGCCTGCATCTGGGCTTTGACTGCCGCGTGCAGTATCAACGAGGGCAGTGCGCCATTCATCTGGATACGCCGAACAACAATCTGAACGGCAGCCTGGGCTTTATTGCCCGCGAGCTGGCCAACGTGCGTGACAACGGCCTGTCGAAAGAAGAATTCGATGCGCTGCTGGCGCAGAAAAACGATCAGCTGAGCAAGCTGTTCGCGACCTACGCCCGTACCGACACCGATGTGCTGATGAGCCAGCGTCTGCGCTCGCAACAGAGCGGGGTGGTGGATATTGCGCCGGAGCTGTATCAGAAGCTGCGCCAGGAGTTCCTGTCCAGCCTGACGCTGGAGACGCTGAATCAGGCGCTGAAGCTGCAGCTTTCTCAGGAGGCGACGCTAGTGCTGATGCAGCCGAAGGGCGAGCCGGAAATGAGCATGAAGCAGCTGCAGGAAACCTATGACGGCATCATGATGCCGGCGCCGGCGGTGGTGACGGAAGAAGCCAAGCCGGCCGACGCCGCGGTGGCAGTGCCGGCGACGGACGCCAGCGCGCAGTAATTCGCCGCAGGGGGGCTCAGGCCCCCTCAGTTGCGGTACAGCACCTTGATGATGTGGTAACCGAACTGGGTTTTGACCGGGCCGTAAGGTTTGAGCAGCGGGATGCTGAACACCGCTTTATCGAACGCCGGCACCATCGCGCCTTTGTTGAACTCGCCCAGCGAGCCGCCGTTGCGTTTTGACGGGCAGCTCGAGTATTTGCGCGCCAGCGTGTCGAAGCTGACGCCGCGCTTCAGCTTGGCCAGCAGCTCGTTGGCCAGCTTTTCATTGTCTACCAGAATGTGCAGGGCGCACGCCGTTTTTGCCATGGTATTGCCTTTGTCGATGCGAAAATTGCGCTGATTATACCCGCTAAATCTCGTCGGCGCTTTCTGCTACAATTCCCTTCCACGTTTTACAGCCGAGCAAGCCAGCACCATGCGATTAAACCCCAGCCAACAACAAGCCGTCGAATTCGTTACCGGGCCCTGCCTGGTGTTGGCCGGTGCCGGTTCCGGCAAGACGCGCGTTATCACCAACAAGATAGCCCACCTGATCCACCACTGCGGCTACCAGGCGCGGCACATCGCCGCTGTGACCTTTACCAACAAGGCCGCGCGCGAGATGAAAGAGCGCGTGTCGCAAACCCTGGGGCGCAAAGAGGCGCGCGGGCTGATGATTTCCACCTTCCATACCCTGGGGCTGGAGATCATCAAGCGGGAATACGTGGCGTTGGGGATGAAATCCAACTTCTCGCTGTTCGACGACCAGGATCAGCTGGCGCTGTTGAAAGAGCTGACCGAAAAGTGGCTGGAAAGCGATAAAACGCTGGTGGCGCAGCTGATTTCGACTATCTCCAACTGGAAAAACGACCTGATCGATCCCCAGCGGGCGGCGGAGCTGGCGCGCTCGGAGCGCGACAAGCTGTTCGCCCACTGCTACGGCCTGTACCACGCCCATATGCGGGCGTGCAACGTGCTGGACTTCGACGACCTGATCCTGTTGCCAACGCTGCTGTTGCAACGCAACGAAGAGGTGCGCGAACGCTGGCAGCAGCGCATCCGCTACCTGTTGGTGGATGAATACCAGGATACCAACACCAGCCAGTACGAGCTGGTGAAGTTGTTAGTGGGCAACCGCGCGCGCTTTACCGTGGTGGGTGACGATGACCAGTCGATCTACTCCTGGCGCGGCGCGCGGCCGCAGAACCTGGTGCTGCTGAAGGAGGATTTCCCGGCGCTGCAGGTGATCAAACTGGAGCAAAACTACCGTTCCAGCGAGCGCATTCTGAAGGCGGCCAATATCCTGATCGCCAATAACCCGCACGTGTTTGAAAAACGGCTGTTTTCCGAGCTGGGGTATGGCGAAGAGCTGAAAGTGGTGACTGCCAACAACGAGGAGCACGAAGCCGAGCGGGTGGTGGGGGAGCTGATCGCCCACCACTTCGTGAAAAAGACCAACTACGGCGACTATGCGATCCTGTACCGCGGCAACCACCAGTCGCGGGTGTTTGAAAAGATGCTGATGCAGAACCGCATTCCGTACAAGATTTCCGGCGGCACCTCGTTCTTCTCGCGCCCCGAGATCAAGGATCTGCTGGCCTACCTGCGCGTGCTGACCAACCCGGAGGACGACAGCGCCTTCCTGCGCATCGTCAATACCCCCAAGCGCGAGATCGGCCCGGCGACGCTGCAGAAGCTCGGCGAATGGGCCAACCAGCGCAACAAGAGTTTATTCCACGCCAGTTTCGATCTGGGGCTGAGCCAGCACTTGACCGGGCGCGGGCTGGAATCGTTGCAGCGCTTCACCCATTGGCTGGGCGGCATCGCCCAACAGGCGGAGCGTGAGCCGGTGGCGGCGGTGCGCGATCTGATCCGCGGCGTGGATTATGAAAGCTGGCTGTTTGAAACCTCGACCAGCCCGAAGGCCGCCGAAATGCGGATGAAGAACGTCAACACGCTGTTCGGTTGGATGACGGAGATGCTGGAAGGCAACGATTTGGACGAGCCGATGACGCTGACCCAGGTGGTGACGCGCTTCACCCTGCGCGACATGATGGAGCGCGGCGAAAGCGAAGAAGAACTGGATCAGGTACAGCTGATGACGCTGCACGCCTCCAAGGGGCTGGAGTTCCCTTACGTGTTCCTGGTGGGCATGGAAGAGGGCCTGCTGCCGCACCAGAGCAGCATTGACGAAGACAATGTCGACGAAGAGCGGCGTCTGGCCTATGTGGGGATCACCCGCGCGCAAAAAGAGCTGATCTTCACCCTGTGCCGCGAGCGCCGTCAGTACGGTGAGCTGGTGCGGCCGGAGCCGAGCCGCTTCCTGCTGGAGTTGCCGCAGGACGATTTGGCGTGGGAAACCGAGCGCAAAGTGGTGAGCCCGCAGGAGCGGATGCAGAAAGGGCAGAGCCATCTGGCCAATATCCGCGCCCAGCTGGCCAAGGCCAAAGGCGGGAATTAAAAAGACAGGGCGCTCATCGCGCCCTGGTCATTTCAACGTTGTTCTTCCAACCGCAGCGTCCAGTGGACGTAGCTCTGCCAGTGGCTTTCCTGCTCCAGCGCCTCGGCGCGCAGCGGATGCTGTTCCAGCCACCCCGGCGGCAAAATCACCGTCAGTTCATCGTCCTGATTGGCGCGTAAACGCACCGCCGGCAGCGTGTCGTCGCGGCGGCGGCTGGCGAAGATGATCGCCAGGCGCAAAATGCGGCACAGACGCTGCGCGGTGCGCGGCGGCAGGGCGTTTTGCTGGTTCAACAGCGACAGGTCGAGAGGGTTGCTCTGGTTTTGCAGCAGGGTGGCCAGCAGTTTTTTCTGCGCCGGGGTAAAGCCGGGTAAGTCCAGATGGCGGATCAGGTAGGCGGCGTGTTGCGGCGCCTGCTTGAAATCGACGCTGAGGCCGAGTTCGTGGATCAGGCTGGCGCTGTGCAATAGCTCGCGACATCGTGCGTCCAACTGCCATTCGTTGGCGACCTGCTGCGAGAAATTGGCGGCGAGCTGGCTCACGCGTTCGGCCTGCTCGGTATCGATCAGGTAACGGCGCTGCAGGTTGCGGATGGTGCGGATGCGAATATCCTGCTCCACCGGCAGATGCAGCATGCCGTAAACCAGGCCTTCACGCAGCGCTCCGCCGGCCAGCATCATGCTCTCGATGCCGAGCTCCTGGAAAATGGCCAGCAGAATGGACAGGCCGCTCGGGAAGACCAGCGCGCGCTCCAGCGTCAACCCTTCGATCTCCAGCTCTTCCAGCTTGCCGCACTGAATGGCACGCTGTTTCAACTGGCGCAGCTTGGGCAGGGTGATGCGTTCATCCATGCCTTGCGCCACCATGATCTCCTGCAGCGCTTGCACGGTGCCGGAAGCGCCGACGCAGATCTGCCAACCTTGCTGGCGCAGCTGCGGTGCGATCGGCCGCACCATTTCGCGCGCGGCCTGTTCGGCGCGCTCGAAGTTTTCTTGCCCGAGGTTGCGGTCGCTGAAGTAGCGCTCCAGCCAGGTAACGCAGCCCATCGACAGGCTATACAGCTGCGATGCCTGTGCGCCGGTGCCGGTGACCAGTTCGGTGCTGCCGCCGCCGATGTCGACGACCAGCCGCTGATCCGGCCCGCCGGTGGTGTGCGCGACGCCGTGATAAATCAGCCGTGCCTCTTCTTCGCCGCTGATCACCTGCACCGGGCAGCCGAGGATTTGCTCGGCGACCTGCAGGAACTCATCGGCGTTGGACGCCAGGCGCAGCGTGGCGGTGGCGACGACGCGGATCTGCTCGCGCGGAATGTCCTGCAGGCGTTCGGAGAACAGCCGCAGACACTGCCAGCCGCGCTGCATGGCCTCATGCGACAGGTGATTGTGCTGATCCAGCCCGGCCGCCAGGCGCACCTTGCGCTTGATCCGCGCCAGAGTCTGAATGCTGCCGGCCACCTCGCGCACCACCAACATGTGGAAGCTGTTGGAGCCGAGGTCGATGGCAGCATAAAGCGTGCTGGAGCTGAGCATGGCGATCAGCTCGGGCGTTTACGGTTGCTGCGCGGCGCGCCGCCGCGACGAGGCGCGGAGTTGCGACGTGGGCCGTTGCCGCCGCGCGGACGCGACAGGCGCTTCGGCGCCGGCAGATCGGTCAGCAGCGCATCGCTGTTGTACTTGCTCACCGGAATGCTGTGGTCGATATAGGTCTCGATCGCCGGCAGGTTGAGCGCGTACTCTTCACACGCCAGGCTGATGGAGTGGCCGCTGGCGCCTGCTCGGCCGGTACGGCCGATGCGGTGCACGTAGTCTTCGCAGTCGTCAGGCAGATCGTAGTTGAAGACGTGCGTGACGGCGGGAATGTGCAGACCGCGCGCGGCGACGTCGGTGGCGACCAGGATATCCAGGTTGCCCTTGGTGAAATCGTCGAGGATGCGCAGGCGTTTTTTCTGCGCCACGTCACCGGTCAGCAGGCCGACGCGGTGACCGTCGGCGGCCAGATGGCCCCAGATGTCTTCGCAGCGGTGCTTGGTGTTGGCGAAGATGATGGCGCGATCCGGCCACTCTTCTTCGATCAGCGTCTGCAGCAGACGCATTTTTTCTTCGTTGGACGGGTAGAACAGCTCTTCTTTAATGCGGTGGCCGGTTTTCTGTTCCGGTTCCACTTCAACATATTCGGCGTTGTTCATCTGCTCAAAGGCCAATTCGCGTACGCGATAGGACAGGGTAGCGGAGAACAGCATGTTCAGGCGTTGATCGGCCGTAGGCATACGGCGGAACAGCCAACGGATGTCTTTGATAAAGCCAAGATCGTACATGCGATCGGCTTCATCCAGCACGACAACCTGCATCGCGCCGAGATCGACATAGTTCTGCTTGGTGTAATCGATTAAACGGCCGGTGGTGCCAATCAGAATGTCCACGCCGCTTTCCAGCACTTTCAGCTGTTTGTCGTAGCCGTCGCCGCCGTAGGCCAGGCCCAGTTTGAGGCCGGTGCTCTGGGAGAGCGCTTCAGCATCGGAGTGGATTTGCACCGCCAGTTCACGCGTAGGCGCCATGATCAAGGCGCGCGGCTGATTGGTCTGGCGATCCTGTTTCGCCGGGTGAGTCAGCAAATAGTGAAAAGTAGACGCCAAAAACGCCAGCGTCTTTCCGGTACCGGTTTGCGCCTGACCTGCAACGTCACGCCCGGAGAGCGTGAGCGGCAATGCTAACGCCTGGATAGGCGTGCAATTGTGAAACCCTTTTTTCTCAAGGGCTTCAAGGACTAACGGGTGCAGGGCGAAGTCGGAAAACTTCTGTTCGGTCAAGTGTGTTTTGCTCATAGTGTGGTAGAATATCAGCTAACTATTGCTTTACGAAAGCACATCCGTTGAAATAAACGCGGTGCAATAAAATCACCTTGAGTTGGTTAATGCTACACCAACAAGGTAGACATAATCCTGTGGAGTAGAACATGAGCGATAAAATTATTCACCTGACTGACAGCAGCTTCGAAGCCGATGTGCTGAATGCGGAAGGGCCGATCCTGGTCGATTTCTGGGCTGAATGGTGTGGGCCGTGCAAGATGATTGCTCCGATTCTGGATGAGATTGCCGAAGAGTTCGAAGGCAAACTGACCATCACCAAGCTGAATATCGATCAGAACCCGGCTACCGCGCCTAAGTACGGTATCCGTGGCATCCCTACGCTGTTGCTGTTCAAGAACGGTGAAGTGGCCGCGACCAAGGTTGGCGCGTTGTCTAAAGGTCAGCTCAAAGATTTCCTGAACGCGAATCTGTAATCGGGCGGGAAGCCCAGTATCAGGTGCCTGGCGGTGATGTTCAATTCACCGCTAGACGCCTGCCAAGAAGCGTGTTAAGTTTAACCACACTGCATATAGAACTTGCCCGAAGTTTTAAATCTAAAGAGTTTGAATCTAAAGCTATACTCTGTGTCGAACCACTGGCGTTGAAAGTAAACTGAACTCAGCCCGTGTTTTGGCAATCAAACGGTTTTGCAAAAATCATTTTTAAGGTACCTTCGATCTTCAACCGTCAATGCGTGCGCCCGATGTAAGCCATTTCTTACCGCGACGGCTCTGCGCCCGGTGATCGAACGTCCAGTAAACAGGCACGCATCTCGCTGCCATACCATTCACGATACAAGTTCGAGACATACCCCGAGTTTAAGAACCCACCACTATGAATCTTACCGAATTAAAGAATACGCCGGTTTCTGAGCTGATTACTCTCGGCGAAAATATGGGGCTGGAAAACCTTGCCCGCATGCGCAAGCAGGACATTATCTTCTCCATTCTGAAGCAACATGCGAAAAGCGGAGAAGATATCTTCGGCGACGGCGTGCTCGAGATATTGCAGGATGGATTCGGTTTCCTCCGCTCTGGAGACAGTTCCTACCTCGCCGGTCCCGACGACATCTATGTATCCCCTAGCCAAATCCGCCGCTTCAACCTCCGCACAGGTGACACCATTTCCGGTAAGATTCGTCCGCCAAAAGAAGGCGAGCGCTATTTTGCCCTGTTGAAAGTCAACGAAGTCAACTACGACAAGCCGGAAAACGCCCGCAGCAAGATCCTGTTCGAGAACTTGACGCCGCTGCACGCCAATTCCCGTCTGCGGATGGAGCGCGGCAACGGCTCGACCGAAGACCTGACGGCGCGCGTACTGGACCTGGCGGCACCGATTGGCCGCGGCCAGCGTGGCCTGATCGTGGCACCGCCGAAAGCCGGTAAAACCATGCTGCTGCAGAACATTGCGCAGAGTATCGCTTACAATCACCCAGACTGCGTGCTGATGGTGCTGCTGATCGACGAACGTCCGGAAGAAGTGACCGAGATGCAGCGCCTGGTGAAAGGTGAAGTGATCGCATCGACCTTCGACGAACCGGCTTCGCGCCATGTACAAGTGGCCGAAATGGTAATCGAGAAGGCCAAACGCCTGGTTGAGCACAAGAAAGACGTGATCATTCTGCTTGACTCCATCACCCGTCTGGCGCGTGCCTACAACACCGTGGTACCGGCTTCCGGTAAGGTGCTGACCGGTGGTGTGGACGCCAACGCCCTGCATCGTCCGAAGCGTTTCTTCGGTGCGGCACGTAACGTGGAAGAGGGCGGCAGCCTGACCATCATCGCGACCGCGCTGGTTGATACCGGTTCGAAGATGGACGAAGTGATCTACGAAGAATTTAAAGGTACCGGCAACATGGAATTGCACTTGGCGCGTAAAATCGCCGAGAAACGCGTATTCCCGGCGATCGATTACAACCGCTCCGGTACCCGTAAAGAAGAGCTGCTCACCACCTCTGAAGAGCTGCAAAAAATGTGGATCCTGCGCAAAATCATTCATCCGATGGGTGAGATTGACGCGATGGAGTTCCTCATTAATAAGTTGGCGATGACTAAAACCAACGATGAATTCTTCGATATGATGAAACGCTCATAATTCGTTAAAAAATTCGCTGAACGCCACGCCTAGTCGTGGCGTTTTTCGCTTTTGGCGGATACGATAAGTAGCAGTAATGGAAAAGTAAGTTGTTTCCTCGACTTATTGAGAATTCATCTTGTTTGTCGGTCGGCGTTGCGTCGGTCGGCTTTGCTGCTGTCGTTTTGTCAGCCGATGCGAAGAAAATAGGCATGAATCACCGTTGTCATAGGAAATGACCGAAAGGTGGCGGGGGCCGATGGCACAAGCTATTGCCCGTGGTAAGCTGCCTTATCTTCTACAGAGATCTGTTAACTGTGAACTTACTCACTATGAGTACTGAAATTCTATTTGTTTTCCTGTTTTCTTTGGCTTTTCTCTTTGTTGCCCGCAAGGCGGCAAAACGTATTGGTCTGGTAGATAAACCCAATTATCGCAAACGCCATCAGGGGCTGATTCCTCTGGTCGGCGGTATTTCCGTTTATGCCGGATTGTGCTTCGCATTTTGGATCTCCGAACAGCCTATCGCGCACGCCAAGCTTTACCTCACCTGCGCCGGCATTCTGGTGTTTGTGGGCGCGCTCGACGATCGTTTTGACATCAGCGTTAAGATCCGCGCCCTGGTGCAGGCGTTGGTCGGCATCGCCATGATGGTGTTCGCCGGTCTGTATCTGCGCAGCTTCGGCCATGTGCTGGGCGACTGGGAGATGTTGCTGGGGCCGTTCGGCTATTTGGTGACGTTGTTCGCGGTATGGGCGGCGATCAACGCCTTCAACATGGTCGATGGCATTGATGGCCTGCTGGGTGGGCTGTCATGCGTTTCCTTCGGCGCGCTGGGTCTGTTGCTGTACCTGAGCGGTCACCATGAGATGGCGTTCTGGTGCTTTGCGATGATCGCCACCATCGTTCCCTATATTTTGCTCAACCTCGGCATCCTCGGCCGCCGTTATAAGGTGTTCATGGGGGATGCCGGCAGTACCCTGATCGGCTTTACCGCCATTTGGCTGCTGTTGCAAAGCTCGCAGGGCAAGGCACACTCGATTAACCCGGTGACTGCGCTGTGGATCATCGCTATTCCGCTGATGGACATGATAGCAATCATGTATCGTCGTTTACGCAAGGGGATGAGCCCCTTCTCTCCCGATCGTCAACATATTCACCACCTGATCATGCGCGCCGGCTTTACGCCACGGCAGGCTTTCGTATTGATCACCCTGGCGGCCGCATTGCTGGCGGCGGTGGGCGTGATCGGCGAACGCCTGACTTTTATCCCTGAGTGGGTTATGTTGGCATTATTCTTGCTTGCTTTCTTCCTGTACGGTTACTGCATCAAGCGCGCCTGGCGGGTTGCGCGGTACATTAAGCGTATCAAGCGCCGGTTGCGGCGTTCGGGCGATAACAAGCAAGTACCTTAACCAGAGACCAGAGGCTTTTTGGCTGTGATGAATCCAGAAACAACGTCTGACAAGCATACCCCGGCGGTGGATAACGAACTCGATATCCGCGGCCTGTGCTGCACCCTGTGGCGCGGCAAACCGTGGATAATCGGCATTGCGGTGCTGTTCGCGGCGGTCGCGCTGATCGTCTCTTATCTGGTTAAGCAAGAATGGAGCGCGACCGCAATCACCGACAAACCCACGGTGAATGCGCTGGGCGGTTACTACTCCCAGCAACAGTTCCTGCGCAATCTGGATGTGCGCACGTTGCCGGCGACGGCGGGCGATCAGCCGAGCATCGCGGATGAAGCGTACAATGAGTTCATCATGCAACTGGCGGCTTACGATACGCGTCGCGATTTCTGGCTGCAGAGTGATTATTACAAGCAACGTCAGGAAGGGGATGCCCGCGCCGATGCGGCGCTGCTCGACGAGCTGATCAACAACATCCTGTTCACGCCGCGTGACGACAAAAAAGTCCCGAACGACGGCGTGAAGCTGACGGCGGAAACCGCCGCGGACGCCAACCGCCTGCTGCGTCAATACGTGGCTTTCGCCAGCCACCGTGCTGCTCTGCACCTGAACGAAGAGATCCAAGGGGCATGGGCCGCTCGCACCACCTCGATGAAGGCGCAGGTCAAGCGTCAGGAAGCGGTGGCAGAGTCGGTTTACAAGCGCGAGCTGAATACCACGCAGCAGGCGCTGAAAATCGCTGAAAGCCAGGGGATTAGCCGCACGCAAACCGACACTCCGGCCGAGCAACTGCCGGATTCTGATCTGTTCCTGCTGGGCCGGCCAATGCTGCAGGCACGTCTGGAAGGCCTGCAGGCCTCCGGCCCGACCTACGATCTGGATTACGATCAGAACCGCGCGATGCTGGCGACGCTGAACGTTGGCCCGACGTTGGATGAGAAGTTCCAGACCTATCGTTATTTGCGCACGCCGGAAGAGCCGGTAAAACGTGACAGCCCACGCCGGGTATTCTGGCTGATTCTGTGGGGCGCGATGGGCGCTTTGGTTGGCGCGGGTGTTGCCTTGGCGCGTCGGCCGCGTAGTTAAAAAATAATATAATAATCTGATGCAGGGCGCGTGAGCTCCCCATTCGCAGGCGGTGCCTGCGATTAACCGACCAAAAGAGATTCGCTGTGAAAGTGTTGACTGTTTTCGGCACCAGACCTGAAGCCATTAAAATGGCGCCGCTGGTACATGCACTGGCCCAGGATGAGGCCTTTGACGCAAGAGTCTGCGTAACGGCACAGCATCGTGAGATGTTGGATCAGGTATTGCGGTTGTTTGAGATCACGCCGGATTACGACCTGAACATCATGAAACCCGGCCAGGGGCTAACGGAAATCACCTGTCGCATCCTGGAAGGGTTGAAAGGGGTGCTGGAAGACTTCAAACCGGACGTGGTGCTGGTGCACGGCGATACCACCACCACGCTGGCGACCAGCCTGGCGGCGTTCTATCAACGCATCCCCGTTGGGCATGTCGAGGCCGGGCTGCGTACCGGCAATCTGTATTCTCCCTGGCCGGAAGAGGCCAACCGCAAACTGACCGGCCATCTGGCGATGTACCATTTCGCGCCAACCGAGAACTCGCGCCAGAATCTGTTGCGCGAGCTGCTGCCGGACAACCGCATTTTCGTGACCGGCAATACGGTAATCGACGCGCTGTTCTGGGTGCGCGACCGCGTGATGAGTGATGCTGCGCTGCGCGCGGGCCTGGCACAGCGTTACCCGTTCCTCGACGCCGACAAGAAACTGATCTTGGTCACCGGCCATCGCCGCGAAAGCTTTGGCGGCGGCTTTGAGCGGATTTGCAGCGCGCTGGCGGAGATCGCCAGCAATCACCCGGAAGTGCAGGTGGTGTATCCGGTGCATCTCAATCCAAACGTCAGTGAGCCGGTGAATCGCATTTTGAAAGGCATCGACAACGTCATGCTGATCGAACCGCAGGATTATCTGCCGTTTGTCTATTTGATGACCCAGGCTTACATGATCCTGACCGATTCCGGCGGCATTCAGGAAGAGGCGCCCTCGTTAGGCAAACCGGTGCTGGTGATGCGCGACACCACCGAACGCCCGGAGGCGGTAGATGCGGGCACGGTGCGTCTGGTCGGCACCGACGTGGCCAAAATTGTTGAAGCGGTGACCCGGCTGTTGACGGACGAAAGCGAATATCACGCGATGAGTCGGGCGCACAACCCGTACGGTGACGGGCATGCCTGTCAGCGTATCCTCGAAGCTTTAAAGAATCATCAGGTGAAACTATGAGTTTTGACACTATTTCGGTTATCGGCCTGGGTTATATCGGCTTGCCAACGGCGGCGGCGTTTGCCTCCCGCAAGAAAAAAGTGGTGGGTGTAGATGTTAACCAACATGCGGTAGATACCATTAACCGCGGCGCGATCCACATCGTTGAGCCGGATCTGGATAAAGTGGTCAAAGACGCCGTCGACGGCGGGTTCCTGCAGGCGGTGACCAAACCACGGGCGGCCGATGCGTTCCTGATCGCAGTGCCTACCCCGTTCAAAGGCGATCACGAGCCGGATCTGGCCTATGTCGAAGCGGCGGCGAAATCGCTGGCGCCGGTGCTGAAAAAAGGCGATCTGGTGATCCTGGAGTCCACCTCGCCGGTGGGAGCCACCGAACAAATGGCAGAATGGCTGGCGCAGGCGCGCAGCGATCTCAGCTTCCCGCAGCACGCGGGTGAAGCGGCGGACGTGAATATCGCCTACTGCCCGGAGCGCGTGTTGCCGGGGCAGGTGATGGTGGAGCTGATTCAAAACGACCGCGTGATCGGCGGCATGACGCCGAAGTGCTCGGAGCGCGCCAGCGCGCTGTACAAGATTTTCCTCGAGGGCGAATGCGTGATCACCAATTCGCGCACCGCCGAGATGTGCAAGCTGACGGAAAACAGCTTCCGCGACGTGAATATCGCCTTTGCCAACGAACTGTCGCTGATTTGCGCCGAGCAGGGGATCAACGTCTGGGAGCTTATCCGCCTGGCAAACCGCCATCCACGGGTGAATATTCTGCAGCCGGGGCCGGGCGTCGGCGGTCACTGCATTGCCGTCGATCCGTGGTTTATCGTGGCGCAGAATCCGCAGCAGGCGCGCCTGATCCACACCGCACGCCTGGTGAACGACGGCAAACCGCTGTGGGTGGTCGACCGTGTGAAAGCGGCGGTGGCCGATTGCCTGGCCGCCACCGACAAGCGCGCGTCCGAGGTGAAAATTGCCTGTTTCGGCCTGGCCTTCAAGCCGAATATCGACGATTTGCGTGAAAGCCCGGCGGTAGAGGTGGCGCACCTGATCGCCGAATGGCACGTCGGCGAAACGCTGGCGGTGGAACCGAACGTCGAACAGTTGCCGAAGTCGCTGGCGGGCCATGTGACGTTGACGCCGATTGCCGAGGCGTTGCAGCAGGCCGATGTGATCGTGATGTTGGTCGATCACCAACAGTTCAGGGCCATCCGGCCGGAAGAGATTAAGCAAAGCTGGATTGTGGATACCAAGGGGGTTTGGCGTTGAAGCGTATTTTAGTCACCGGTGGCGCCGGATTTATTGGTTCCGCAGTCGTGAGGCATATCATCGAGGCCACCGGCGACAGCGTGGTGGTGGTGGATAAGCTGACCTATGCCGGTAACCTCGAGTCGCTGGCGGTGGTGGCCGACAGCGATCGTTATGCCTTCGAGCAGGTCGACATCTGCGATCGCGCCGGGTTGGATCGGGTATTCGCCCAGTATCAACCGGATGTAGTGATGCACCTGGCGGCGGAAAGCCACGTCGATCGTTCCATCGATGGCCCGGCGGCGTTTATCGAAACCAACGTGGTCGGCACTTACACGATGTTGGAAGCGGCGCGCCACTATTGGCAGCCGTTGGCAGCGGAGAAAAAACAGGCTTTCCGCTTCCATCATATCTCCACTGATGAGGTGTACGGCGATCTGCATGGCTCCGACGATCTGTTCACCGAAACCACGCCATATGCGCCGAGCAGTCCGTATTCCGCCTCCAAGGCGTCGAGCGATCATCTGGTGCGCGCCTGGCTGCGCACCTACGGTTTGCCGACCCTCGTGACTAACTGTTCGAATAACTACGGTCCTTATCACTTCCCGGAGAAGTTAATTCCGTTGGTGATCCTGAATGCCGTCGCCGGTAAACCGCTGCCGGTATACGGCAACGGCGCGCAGGTGCGCGACTGGCTGTATGTCGAGGATCACGCGCGTGCGCTCTATCAGGTCGTGACCGAAGGCGTGGTGGGCGAAACTTACAATATTGGTGGCCACAACGAGCGTAAGAATATCGAAGTGGTACAGACCATCTGCGATCTGCTGGAAGAACTGGCGCCAAACAAACCACAGGGCGTGGCGCACTACCGCGATCTCATCATTTACGTGAAGGATCGTCCGGGCCACGACATGCGTTACGCCATCGACGCCGGCAAAATTGATCGTGAGCTGGGCTGGCGGCCGCAGGAAACGTTCGAAAGCGGCATTCGCAAAACCGTGGTTTGGTACCTGAACAACGAGGTATGGTGGCGCCGGGTGCAAGACGGTTCTTATGCCGGCGAGCGTTTGGGGCTGTCCGAGTGAATGTAGCGCAGTGCTGTCTTTATAAGGCACTGCGGATTTGGGAGCAAGTATGAAAGGTATTGTACTGGCTGGGGGTTCCGGGACGCGTCTACATCCGATTACCCGCGGAGTCTCGAAACAGCTGTTGCCGATTTACGATAAGCCGATGATCTATTACCCGATGTCGGTACTGATGCTGGCGGGGATCCGCGATATTTTGATCATCTCGACCCCGGAAGATCTGCCGTCCTTCGAGCGTTTACTGGGTAACGGCGAACAATTCGGCATCAATCTCAGCTACGCTGCGCAGCCTAAGCCTGAAGGCCTGGCCCAGGCGTTCCTGATCGGCGAGGAGTTTATCAACGGCGATTCTTGCTGCCTGGTGTTGGGCGATAACATCTTCTTCGGCCAATCTTTCAGCCCGAAATTAAAAACCGTCGCGGCCCGCACCGAGGGGGCCACCGTATTCGGTTATCAGGTCATGGATCCTGAACGCTTTGGCGTGGTGGAGTTTGACGATAACTTCCGTGCGTTGTCGATCGAAGAAAAGCCGAAGAAACCGAAATCCGATTGGGCGGTGACCGGTCTGTACTTCTACGATAGCCAAGTGGTGGAGTTTGCCAAGCAGGTGAAGCCTTCCGAGCGCGGCGAGCTGGAAATCACCAGCATCAACCAGATGTATCTGGAGCGCGGTGAACTGACCGTCGAGCTGTTGGGACGTGGTTTCGCCTGGTTGGACACCGGGACTCACGACAGTCTGCTAGAAGCCAGCAGCTTCGTGCAGACGGTCGAGAAACGTCAGGGCTTTAAAATCGCCTGTCTGGAAGAGATCGCCTGGCGCAACGGTTGGCTGGATGATGAGGGCGTCAAACGTGCCGCCCACTCCTTGTCCAAAACGGGCTATGGCAAGTATTTGCTGGATTTACTGCATGTGCGTCCACGCCATTATTGAGCCTTTGGCGTGGGAAAGCGAGTTTTTCGCGCTAGACAGCGCGAAACTCAGCTTCTCATCCTCAGCCCCGGTTCTGGCTGAGGCCGAGTTGGCGGCTTATGCCTTGGTGCAGGCCAAAGTCCCCGCTCAGCACCTTGCGTTGGCGGACGGTCTGGCTGATTTGGGATTTCGCCTGGTTGAGGGCGAGGTCGATCTGGTTCTGGCTCTTGAGCATGATCACGTGGTTGAACCGGGTTTCGTCGCCCAGACGTCCCGCCTGGCGGCAGAAGCCGATATCCCGGCATTGCGCACCGCGGCGGCTCAGGCGTTCACCGTCAGCCGCTTTCGTACCCCCTGGTATCAACCTGATGACAGCGGCCGGTTTTATGCTTTGTGGATCGAAAAGGCCGTTCTGGGCACCTTCGATCATCAGTGCCTGTTGGCGCTGGACGAACAGGGGCGGCCAGAGGGATTTGTCAGCCTGCGTGACATTGGCGGCCAGGAAATGCGTATCGGCCTGCTGGCGGCTTTCCCCGGCGTATCAGGCCGGGGCATTGGCACTCGGCTGATGACTGCGGCGCTGGCCGAATGTCGGCGGCAAGGAATGCAGCGCCTGCGGGTCGCGACCCAGACAGGCAATATCGCCGCATTACGACTCTATCAACGACAGGGTGCCGTGATTGAAAGCACCGCGTACTGGTTATACAGAGGTAGACATGATTCCATTTAACGCTCCACCGGTTGTTGGCACTGAACTGGAATATATGCAGGCTGCCATGGGCAGCGGCAAATTGTGCGGCGACGGCGGCTTTACCCGTCGCTGCCAGCAGTGGATGGAACAGCGTTTCGGCAGCGCGAAAGTGTTGTTGACGCCTTCCTGCACCGCGTCGTTGGAAATGGCCGCCATCCTGCTGGATATTCAGCCGGGTGACGAAGTGATCATGCCGAGCTTTACCTTCGTTTCAACCGCCAACGCCTTTGTGCTGCGCGGTGCCAAAGTGGTGTTCGTCGACCTGCGTCCGGACACCATGAACATCGACGAAACCAAAATCGAAGCGGCGATCACCGATAAAACCCGCGCGATTGTGCCAGTGCACTATGCCGGCGTTGCCTGCGAGATGGATACCATCATGGCGCTGGCGAAGAAATATAACCTGTTCGTGGTGGAAGACGCCGCGCAGGGTGTGATGTCGACCTACAAAGGCAAGGCATTGGGCACCATTGGCCATATCGGCTGCTTCAGCTTCCATGAAACCAAAAACTACACCGCCGGCGGCGAAGGCGGCGCGACGCTGGTGAACGATCCGGCCCTGATCGATCGGGCGGAAGTCATCCGCGAGAAAGGCACCAACCGCAGCCAGTTCTTCCGTGGCCAGGTCGATAAATATACCTGGCGCGACATCGGTTCCAGCTATTTGATGTCTGACCTGCAGGCCGCTTACCTGTGGGGCCAGCTGGAAGTGGCGGAACGCATCAACCAGCGCCGTTTGGCACTGTGGCAGAAGTACTACGACAGCTTCCTGTCGTTGGCAAAGGCCGGCCGCATCGAACTGCCGAGCATCCCAGCCGACTGCGTGCATAACGCGCACATGTTCTATATCAAGCTGCGTGATATCGAAGAGCGCACGGCCTTTATCGACTACCTGAAGGAAGCCGAAATCATGGCCGTGTTCCACTATATCCCGCTGCATGACTGCCCGGCCGGCGAACAGTTTGGCCGCTTTGCCGGCGAAGATCGTTACACCACGCAGGAAAGTGCGCGTCTGGTGCGCTTGCCGCTGTTCTACAATATGTCTGATGTCAATCAGCGTACGGTAATCAATACCATCCTGAGCTTCTTTGCCTGATATGTCGTTGGCAAAAGCATCGATATGGACCGCCGGCTCCACGCTGATCAAAATTGGCGTGGGGCTCTTGGTAGTGAAACTGCTGGCGGTAGCGTTTGGCCCCAGCGGCGTGGGGCAGGCGGGTAACTTTCGCCAGTTGATCACCGTGCTGGGCGTGCTGTCCGGCGCGGGTATTTTTAACGGTATAACCAAATACGTTGCGGAGTACCATCAGGATCCGCAGCGTTTGCGCCTGGCGGTCGGTACCGCGTCGAGCATCGTGCTGGGCTTTTCGACCTTGCTGGCGCTGGTGTTTCTGTTCGCCGCCGAACCGATCAGCATCGGGCTGTTCGGGCATGCCGATTACGTCGGCGTGATGCGCGCCGTCGCTTTCATTCAGATGGGCATCGCCTACGCCAACCTGTTCATGGCGGTGCTGAAAGGCTATCGCGACGCGATGGGCAATGCGCTGGCGGTGATCGGCGGCAGCCTGATCGGCGTGGTGGCATATTACCTGTGCTTCAAGCTGGGTGGCTATGAAGGCGCGCTGGCGGGGCTGGCGCTGGTGCCGGCGTTGGTGGTGCTGCCGGCCGGGCTGATGCTGTGGCGGCGCAAAACGCTGCCGCTGCGCTATTTGGCGCTGCGTTGGGACAAACGGGTGGCCGGTAACCTCGGCAAATTCACTGTCATGGCGTTGATCACCTCGGTGACGCTGCCGGTGGCCTACGTCATGATGCGAAACCTGCTGGCCGCGCATTACGGTTGGGATGAGGTGGGGATCTGGCAAGGCGTCAGCAGCATTTCCGATGCCTATCTGCAGTTTATCACCGCCTCGTTTACCGTCTATCTGCTGCCGACGCTGTCGCGGCTGACGGACAAGGGCGCCATCTCGCGGGAGATCGTGCGCTCGCTGAAATTCGTGCTGCCGGCGGTAGCGGCAGCGAGCTTTACGGTCTGGGTGCTGCGCGATTTCGCTATCTGGCTGCTGTTCTCGGATAAATTCGTCGCCATGCGCGATCTGTTTGCCTGGCAACTGGTGGGCGACGTGCTGAAAGTCGGGGCTTATGTATTCGGCTATCTGGTGATCGCTAAAGCGTCGCTGCGCTTTTATATCCTGACGGAAGTCAGCCAGTTTCTGCTGCTGACGCTGTTCTCGCACTGGCTGATCCCGCAGCACGGCGCGCTGGGGGCGGCTCAGGCCTATATGGCAACCTACATCGTGTATTTCGCGCTCTGTAGCTGCGTGTTTCTTATTTATCGTAGACGAGTATGACCACACTGATTCACGTTCTGGGATCCGATATCCCGCATCATAACCAGACGGTGCTGCGCTTCTTCAACGACGTGCTGGCGCCGCGTTTGCCGGCTGAGCAGACGCGGCATTTTATGGTGGCGGCCAAGGATGTGGCGGCACTGGGGGATTTCCCCGCCCTGAATATTGAGCCTTACGCCGATAAGAAAAGCCTGGCGGCGGCGGTGATCGCCCGCGCCCAGGCCGATCGCGCTGCGCGCTTCTTCCTGCACGGCCAGTTCAATCCGGGGCTGTGGCTGGCGCTGCTGAGCGGCAAGATCAAGGCGCGTCAGATCAGTTGGCATATTTGGGGCGCCGATCTGTACGAAGACGCCACCAGCTGGAAATTCAGGCTGTTTTATCTGCTGCGCCGCATTGCCCAGGGGCGGGTGGGGAATGTATTTGCTACCCGCGGCGACGTGATTCACTACCAGCAGCGCCATGCGCGGGTACCGGCTTCGCTGCTGTACTTCCCGACCCGCATGGATCCGGCGCTGACCGACGTTCACGTCGAGAAAAATCTGGCCGGGCCGATGACGATTCTGGTGGGCAACTCCGGCGATCGCAGCAATCGGCATATCGAAGCACTGCAGGCGATCCATCAGCAGTTCGGCGCCGACGTGCGCGTGATCCTGCCGATGGGCTATCCGGCCAATAACGACGCTTACATCGAGCAGGTGCGTGCCGCCGGATTGCCGCTGTTCGGCGAGAAAAATCTGCAGCTGCTCACGCAGCAGGTGGCATTTGAAGACTACCTCAATATTCTGCGCGCCTGCGATCTCGGCTATTTCATTTTCAATCGCCAGCAGGGGATAGGCACCCTGTGCCTGCTGATTCAGTTTGGCGTACCTTTCGTGCTCAGCCGGCAAAACCCGTTCTGGCAGGACTTGGCGGAACAGCACCTGCCAGTATTGTTCTACGGCGATTCTCTCGACGAGGCGGTGGTGCGCGAAGCGCAGCGTCAGCTGGCGGCGGTAGATAAACAGGCGATCGCCTTCTTCAATCCGAACTATGTCGACGGCTGGCAGCAAGCTCTGGCGCTGGCGGCGGGAGAGCACTCATGACGTTGGCGCAATTCGGCGGCCTGTTCGTCGTCTACCTGGTCAGCCTGACGTTTATTCTGACGCTGACCTACCAGGAGTTTCGGCGCGTGCGCTTTAACTTCAACGTCTTCTTCTCGCTGCTGTATTTGCTGACGTTTTATTTCGGCTTCCCGCTGACCTGTCTGCTAGTGTTTCAGTTTGACGTCGAGGTGGTACCGGTGGAGTTTCTGCTGTACGCCTTGCTGTCGGCGACGGCGTTTTACGCCATCTATTACGTCACCTACAAGACCCGGCTGCGCAAGCGCCGCTCTCAGCCGCGTGCGACGCTGTTCACCATGAACCGGGTGGAAACCCATATGACCTGGGTGCTTCTGGCCCTGGTGGCGATCGGGACCGTGGGTATCTTCTTCATGCAGAACGGCTTCCTGCTGTTCAAGCTCAATTCCTACAGCCAGATCTTCTCCAGCGACGTGTCCGGCGTGGCGCTCAAACGGTTCTTCTACTTCTTCATTCCGGCGATGCTGGTGGTCTATTTCCTGCGGCAGGATCTGCGCGCCTGGTTCTTGTTCCTGGTGGCGACGGTGGCGTTCGGCATTCTGACCTACGTCATCGTCGGCGGCACCCGCGCCAATATCATCATCGCCTTCGCGCTGTTCCTGTTTATCGGTATCGTGCGCGGCTGGATCACGCTGTGGATGTTGGCGGCGGCGGGCATATTCGGTGTGGTCGGCATGTTCTGGCTGGCGTTGAAGCGCTACAGCCTGGACGTCAGCGGCGCGGAAGCGTTTTATACCTTCCTTTATCTGACCCGAGATACTTTCTCGCCGTGGGAAAATCTGGCGCTGCTGCTGCAAAATTACGACAAGATCGATTTCCAGGGCCTGGCGCCGATCCTGCGCGATTTCTACGTCTTTATCCCAACGTGGCTATGGCCGGGCCGGCCGGACGTGGTGCTGAACTCGGCCAACTATTTCACCTGGGAAGTGCTGAACAATCACTCCGGGCTGGCGATATCCCCGACGCTGATCGGTTCGCTGGTGGTGATGGGCGGCGCGCTGTTTATCCCGCTCGGCGCGATTCTGGTGGGCATGATCATCAAGTGGTTCGACTGGCTGTATGAGTTGGGCAAAACCGAGCCGAACCGCTATAAGGCGGCTATCCTGCAAGGATTCTGCTTCGGCGCGGTGTTCAACATAATCGTATTGGCGCGCGAAGGGGTGGACTCATTCGTTTCGCGCGTGGTGTTCTTCTGCATTATTTTCGGCGCCTGTCTGGTGCTGGCGAAGTTGCTGTATTGGCTGTTCGATACCGCCGGGCTCATCAAGGCCAGAGTGACGCGCGCCCGCGCGCTGGCCTCTCCCCCACGGGCGGACGGTCTTTTGTAAGGGTAATGAGAACGATGGAAACAAAGATTTCGGTGCCGCAGTATGAGCTGCGCGGTTTCAGCCTGTGGGGCTTTCGCGATATGGCGCACTGCATGGACTTTCTGTTCGACGGCGGCCGGGTCAAACAGGGCACGCTGGTGGCCATGAACGCGGAAAAGATCCTGAAGGCGGAAGAGGACCCGGCGCTGCATGCGTTGCTGGATGAGGCGGAGTACAAGTACGCCGACGGCATCAGCATGGTGCGCTCGATTCGCCGCAAATACCCGGCGGCGGACGTTTCGCGCGTTGCGGGCGCCGATCTGTGGGAAGCCTTGATGCAGCGCGCCGGTCGTGAAGGCACGCCGGTCTTCCTGGTCGGCGGCAAGCCGGAGGTGCTGGCGGAAACCGAGCAAAAGCTGCGCAGCCAGTGGAATGTCAACCTGGTGGGTAGCCAGGATGGCTATTTCAAACCGGAGCAACGTGAGGCGCTGTTCGAGCGTATTCGCGCCAGCGGTGCCGCTATCGTGACGGTGGCGATGGGATCGCCGAAGCAGGAGATCCTGATGCGCGACTGCCGCAAGGTGCATCCGCAGGCGCTGTACATGGGCGTGGGCGGCACCTACGACGTCTTTACCGGCCACGTGAAGCGTGCGCCCAAGGTGTGGCAGAACCTAGGTCTGGAGTGGCTCTACCGCCTGCTCAGCCAGCCCAGCCGCATCGGCCGGCAGTTGAAGCTGTTGAAGTTTGTCGGCTACTACTACAGCGGCAAGATGTAACCTCTACATCCGGGGCGGAAAGTGCTGTTCCGCTCTGGTCTGCTGTACCAATAATCTGCTTTTGCACGTTTCTCCCGCATATCTATAACCCCCAGCCCTAAACGCAGCCGCATTTATTCCATAAAGTTTTAAATTGCGGTTTGCTTATAGCGGCGAAATGCGAAACGATACCGCCCGGAAATTATCCCCGGCCGCTGAAGCCTGATGCGACAGCGCTGAACGATGTTCTTCTCACGGTAACTTCGCTCCGACTACCCGTTGATGCCAACCCGAACGGCAGGGGATGATTTATTCTTTTAATAATGACAATAACGACCGGCAGCGGCCGGCAGGCAAACACAACCCGAGAAAAATTATTGAGGATTTATGGCACACAAAGAGAAACCGCAAGGGCTACACCGGGGCCTTGAGGCCCGGCACATCGAGCTTATCGCTCTGGGGGGCACCATCGGCGTCGGCCTGTTTATGGGGTCGGCCAGTACGCTGAAATGGGCCGGGCCGTCGGTGCTGCTGGCTTACATCATCGCCGGGCTGTTCGTGTTTTTCATTATGCGTTCGATGGGGGAGATGCTGTTCCTCGAGCCGGTCGCCGGGTCGTTTGCCGTTTACGCGCATAAGTACATGAATCCCTACTTCGGTTACCTGACCGCCTGGGGTTACTGGTTTATGTGGATCGCCGTTGGTATTTCTGAGATCACCGCCATCGGGGTGTATGTGCAGTTCTGGTTCCCGGAAATACCGCAGTGGGTGCCTGCACTGATCGCCGTGGCGATGGTGGCGCTGGCCAACCTGGCGGCGGTGCGCCTGTACGGTGAGCTGGAGTTCTGGTTCGCCATGATCAAGGTCACCACCATCATCGTGATGATTCTGGTGGGGCTGGGGGTGATCTTCTTCGGTTTCGGCAACGGCGGTGAGCCTATCGGTTTCGCCAATCTGACGGCGCACGGCGGTTTCTTTGCCGGTGGCTGGAAAGGCTTCCTGTTTGCGCTGTGCATCGTGGTGGCGTCCTATCAGGGGGTTGAGCTGGTAGGCATCACCGCCGGGGAAGCCAAGAACCCGCAGGTGACGCTGAAACGCGCGATCAACAATATCCTGTGGCGCATCCTGATCTTCTATGTCGGCGCAATCTTCGTCATCGTGACCATCTTCCCGTGGAACGGCATCGGCACCACCGGCAGCCCGTTTGTGCTGACCTTCGCCAAGATCGGCATCGTCGCCGCCGCCGGCATTATCAACTTTGTGGTGCTGACCGCCGCGCTCTCCGGTTGCAACAGCGGCATGTACAGCGGCGGCCGCATGCTGTACGCCCTGGCCAAGAACCGCCAACTGCCGGCGGCGTTGACCAAGCTTTCCGCCAGCGGTGTGCCGGTGAACTGCATCGCCGTCACCATCGCCTGTCTGTTGGTGGGGTCCGCGCTGAACTACATTATCCCGAATCCGGAGCAGGTGTTCGTGTATGTCTACAGCGCCAGCGTGCTGCCGGGCATGGTGCCGTGGTTCGTGGTGCTGATAAGCCAGCTCTATTTCCGCCGTGCCCATAAGGAAGCGATCAAAACCCACAGCTTTAAGTCGATCATGTTCCCGTATGTGAACTATCTGACCATCGCTTTTCTGGTTTGCGTGCTGGTCGGCATGGGAATCAACCCAGATACGCGAATTTCCCTGCTGGTCGGGGCGATTTTCTTAGCCGGCGTCAGCCTGTGCTACTTCGCTTTCGGTATGCATAAGAAACATCATCCGGCTGAAAATCGGGTAGAAACGCGGCAATAAACGGTGAAAAGGGGCTACGGAGTGCGCTTTCCTGCGCAGGAGTGAGCAAAGCGTAATCAAACGCAACATTTCTGCGAAAAAGCACTAGACAGGATTGGCGTAAATCCGTAGTATCCCCTCCCGCAACGGCGCTACGCGCCCGTAGCTCAGCTGGATAGAGCGCTGCCCTCCGGAGGCAGAGGTCTCAGGTTCGAATCCTGTCGGGCGCGCCATTAAGTTTGTGCGCAGGAGCTGCGGTGGTAATATTACCGCGTGAGTAAGAAGAAGTAGTAATGGTGGCTATAGCTCAGTTGGTAGAGCCCTGGATTGTGATTCCAGTTGTCGTGGGTTCGAGTCCCATTAGCCACCCCACTTCCTAACGAAGTGAAGATTTAGCAGTATTTTGTGACAGTGCGAAGGTGGCGGAATTGGTAGACGCGCTAGCTTCAGGTGTTAGTGTTCTTACGGACGTGAGGGTTCAAGTCCCTCTCTTCGCACCACGCAAAATATCTGATAAATATAAGATTTATATGGACAACGGTCTGATAAATCGGGTAGTATGAGCAACACAAATCGGCGAGTAGCGCAGCTTGGTAGCGCAACTGGTTTGGGACCAGTGGGTCGGAGGTTCGAATCCTCTCTCGCCGACCACATTCGAAAAACCTGCTTTTTAAAGCAGGTTTTTTTTCGTCTGCGGTTTATGAGGATGAGTACCTCCGCAGGAGGTTCGAGCCTCGCGAAGCGAGACAACGTTGCTTTAGCAACGGCCCGCAGGGCGCGCATCAACGATGCGCGTAATCCTCTCTCGCCGACCACTTTCAAAGAAACCGACGCAAGTCGGTTTTTTTACATCTGCCGTTTATGAGAGCAAGTTTTCTCAGCATGACGAAGCTAATACCGACAAGCCCGTGCAGCAATGCGCGGGTTTTTTGCGTATCGAAGGATGGGCATTTTGTCTCTGCTGGCAAGCGTGTTGGTTTTCAGCGACAACGCCATCCAGCGCTGTCGTCAGGTTGAGACAAATAATTCATTGATTTAAAAAGATAAAGTTGGCTTTGGCTTAAGTCGTCGTTTTGAGGCGACATCCTGATAACGGCCGCTGGCAAGGAATGCCAGGAAGTGGTTTGCAACGCAAAGGATGGAATTAAATAAAAATCAATATTTTCAATATCTTGAATTCTATTTTCTTATGGGGATGGACTCAATATAAAAGTTGGCACGCCAAATGCTATATCTATAGCGTAGATGCTCATTCCACCTCTTATGTTCGCCTTAGGCTTCATAAACCCTGGGAATGACGCAGAGCCGATTTAGGGTGCCTATCGCCCACGAGAACGATGACTAACCCGTCATCACGCTCAGGGCAGAACGTTGAGTGAGGCACCGCCCCTGTTGTCCTAGACCTGATTGCTTCTTTATACACTTGCCATACGGCAAGTGTTTTTTTTGCGCCACAGAAAAACCCTGAGCAAAAAAAAGCGCGGCATCGGGGCCGCGCTCTTCTCTCTCGGGCAGGGCGTTATTCGCCGCCGTTCTGTTTCAGCGTCAACATCAGCCCCTCACGCCGCATCTGCGCCGCCTCATCCGAACGATGCAGTTTCTCCAGCGTATCGGCCAGCCAGGCGTAATCGTAGGCGTCCGGACGCTGTTTCAGCGCTTCGCGGAAGGCGTCGGCCGCTTGCTGCCACTCGCCGTGCTTCATCAGCAGTTGCCCCAGCGTGCTGTTTAACAGCGGCGTCGCGCCGTGTTGTTTCATCTGCTGACGCAGCGCTTTCTCAAGCTGCTCGGGGTTGCCGGACTTCAGCCGCGGCAGCAACAGCACCAGGCGCTCGTCGTATTGGCGCTTCAGGCTGTCGAGCACAATCTCCTGCGCCAGCTCGTGGTCGTTGCATTCGATCAGGTGTTCCACCATCGCGATTTGCAGCGGCACCTCGTGACGCGTCTTGCGGCTCTGATCTTTCCACCAGCGCTTCAGGCCTTCACTGCCTTCGTCCGCCATCGCCTGATTCATCAGACCGATGTAAGCCTGCTGCTGCAACGCCTGCAGCTGCTCTTCGCTGTGCAGTTCGATTTTACGCATCGACGGCAGCACTTCCAGCAGCGACGCGTAGGCGCCGGTGCGCAGATAGGCTTGTTCCGCCAGGCGCAGCACTTCCGGATGGCGCGGCGCCTGGTTCAGCAGGCGATCGACGCCGTGGCGCGCGGCGTGGTTCTCGCCCTGCGCCAGCTGGATGCGAACCCGGGTGATATCCACCGGCAGCTGATCGGTGTCGGCGGCTTCGGCGGCGCGTTCCAGATATTGATTGGTACGGAAGTCATCGCCGCGTTGCTGCGCGGCCTCGGCGGCCAGCAGGTAGTTCACCACCGGCTGTTCAGCGTGATCGGCGTTGCGCGTCATCAGCTTCTCAACCTGCTTATAGTCGCCTTCCGCCAGTTTGATCAGCGCGGCTTTGGTTTGCTGGCGCGCGCGGGTGCGCTTGCGGCCGATAAACCAACCGCGCGTGCGGGCGCCGGTACGGAAGATGCGGCGCAGGATCCACTCGATCGCCAGCAGCACCACGAACAGCAGCACCAACATGATCACCAGGCCGGTGACGCTGGTTTCGATATTGTAGTTATCGGTCTGGATCAGCACGTAGCCCTGATGCCCGGCCAACATCGGCCCGAGCACCACGCTGGCGATCACCACCAGGAACAGAAATAGCACGCGTAACATGGCTTAACCCTCCTGGTGAGCGGCAGGGGACTGGGTCATCAGGTTGCGCACCCGGGTCTGCATCACTTTTTCGAGCAGCGGCTGGCTTTTCAGCTGATCCGGCACGTCCATCGAGATCGACTGTTGGCTCAGGTTATCCAGCTCTTCCAGGAAAGCCTTGGTCGCCGGATCGGTGGTGTCGAAATAGGCGCGCACCCAGGTGGAGACGGTTTCCAGCGATTGCTTGTAGGTCTCGTTCTGGTGGCGTGGGATGGCCTGTGCGGCCACCAGCAGGCGCGAACGGATATTTTCGCGCAGGTAGATGTCCTGGTTCGGCGCCAGCAGCGGTTCGGCGCTGGTATCGCGACGGCGGATGGTGATGAAGTCAGCCATGAAATTGCGCCAGCTCTTGGCCAGGTTCTGCCGCCATTCGCCGATCGAGCCGGAGAGCTCGCTGCTGTTTTGATCCATCGGCGCTTCGTCGGTGTCGTTATCGGCCAGGCGCAGGTTATCCACCTGGTTGGACAGCTGATTGACCTTGAGGATGATGCCGTCGTAATCGACCTGGGTCAGCGTAGAAAGCGTGCTGATGTCTTCGGTAATGGCGCGGCGCACGTCGAGCAGGCTAGGATCGTTCATGTCCGCCAGGCTGGCGTCGGCGCTTTTCAGCAACGCGGCGGCGCTGGTCACGTCTTGATCGCTCCACAGCTTGCGGCCGGCCATTTTCACCAGGAAATCGGCCTGCGCCAGCAGCCAGGTTTTGGCGTCGCTGCCGGAGATGGTCGCCACTTTTTCCTGCAGCTCGCTCAGTTGACGCGCCAGATTCGCCTGCTCGCGATCGGCGGCGTCCAGGGTTTTACCCTGCTGCTGCAGCAGGCCTTCCAGCGCATTTCTTTCCTGCTGTTGGCTCTGCTTCACGCCTTCAAGCTGCTGCTGCAGCGCCTGATTGGCGGCGATCAGCTGTTGCGCCTGCTTGTGCGTGTGGTAATAGCCGCCCGCGCCGAGGGCGATGACCAGCACGATAGCGATCGCGCCGAGCACCGGGCCGGTGTTCTTGCCTTTGCGGCTGGCAGCGGCTGGCTGCTGGGAGCTCTCAACCGCGGTGGTTGGCTCTTCAACCGGGGCGGCTGGGGTATTTTGTTCCGTCATAGTGGCACATCCCATAGTCAGATTATTGTAGCGCGCGGATCAGCGCGTCATTATCGGCGTTGTCAGCTACCCGAATCGTACGCCAGCCCAAATCCCGGGCGAGGGTAGCCAGGCGTTCGCTCACTACTACCAGGCGGCAACGCAGCAGCCATGAAGAACGATAGTAATCAGGAACTAAAGTATAGAGCTGTTGTAACATTTCACCGCTGGTCACCACCAGCGTATCCACACCGGCACGCTGCCAGTGGGCGCTTTGCTCGCTGCCGTCGTAGTGCACCGGGCTGCGTTGATAGCATTCATAATAGCTGACGTCGGCGCCGCGCTCGCTCAGCGTTGTGCCCAGCAACTCGCGGCCGCCGTTGCCGCGTAAAATCAGCGCACGTTTGCCCGCCAGTTTTTGCAGCGCCGGCAGCAGCAGCAGCGTTTCGCTGATCTCGCGTTCGCGCGGGTATTCCACCGGCAAACTGCTGATGCGGTGCAGCGCCAGCCCGGTGGTACGGCCAATGGCGTAATAGGCCAGGTGAGCGGGCCAGCTCAGTCCGGCGCGGCCGATGACCGAGTCGGCATAGTTCACCGAATGCTGCGACAGCACGAATACCAGATCGCCGGCGTTCAACTGCTGCAACGCCTGCGGCAGCTGCGGCAGATCGCTGCCGGGGGCGAAGTCGATCAGCGGTGCATGATAGGCAACCCGGCCGAGTGCGCGCAGCCGGCTCACTAACTGCTCTCCCGAAGGCGATGGGCGGGTTACCAGGATCGTCATGCCGGCGGATTTCCCTGATAAACTTCGCGCAGGATCTCGCGCGCGCCGCGCGCCAGCAGCTCTTCCGCCAGCTCAACGCCCATCCGTTCGGCTTCGGCGGCCGGGCCGCGGCGTTCGCCGCGCACCATCTGGCTGCCGTCCGGCGCGCCGACCAGGGCGCGCAGCCACAGGCTGTCGCCATCCAGTTCGGCATAGCTGCCGATCGGCACCTGGCAGCCGCCTTCCAGGCGGGTGTTCATCGCCCGCTCGGCGCGCACGCGGGTTTCGGTGGCCGCATGGTTCAGCGGCGCCAGCAGCGCGCGGGTGACGCTGTCGTCGAGACGGCATTCAATGCCGACCGCACCCTGGCCGACCGCCGGCAGGCACTCTTCGGCGCTCAGCGGGCTGCGGATGCGTTGCTCCAGCCCCAGGCGCTTCAGGCCGGCCACCGCCAGAATAATCGCGTCGTAGTCGCCGTTGTCCAGCTTGGCCAGGCGAGTGCCGACGTTGCCGCGCAGGTCGCGTACGATCAGGTCCGGGCGGCGTTCGCGCAGTTGGCACTGGCGGCGCAGGCTGGAGGTGCCGACCACGCTGCCCTGCGGCAGCTGATCGAGCGAGGCGAAACGATTGGAAACAAAAGCGTCGCGCGGATCTTCGCGTTCGCAAATGGTGGTCAAACCGAGGCCGGCAGGGAAATCGACCGGCACGTCTTTCATCGAGTGCACGGCGATGTCGGCGCGGCCTTCCAGCAGCGCGAGCTCGAGTTCTTTAACAAACAGGCCTTTACCGCCGACTTTCGCCAGCGGCGTATCCAGAATAACGTCGCCGCGCGTCACCATCGGCACCAACTCGACCTGCAGGCCGGGATGGCTGGCCATCAGACGTTGCTGCACATAATGTGCTTGCCAGAGTGCAAGCGGGCTTTGTCGGGTGGCAATTCGAATAATTTTGTCTAACATGCTTGTTACCGTTTTTATATTTCGCCATCCATCCTACCACTGAGAGCCAATACTGTCAGTGCAAGAAGCCGGAGGCGGAAAAAGGACAACGGAATCAAAGGGACGTGTGATGTGCTTTGGGGCAGTTAACACTGCGGGTAAATCGTTTAGGGAAGCGCTACAATAATTGTGAAGCGTTACCTCCTTTACGGTCAATCAGCAAGGTGTTAAATTGATCACGTTTCCAGCAATAAGTCGCCAAATATTCTTCTTACACTAACGGCGCTTATGGAATACGGGTTTTTTTCTAAACACCGGGATAATCAGGCGAGACGTCTTGTACCTCTACATCGAGACATTGAAGCAGAGACTGGATGCGATCAATCAGCTACGCGTCGATCGCGCCCTAGCGGCTATGAAGCCCGCGTTTCAACGGGTATACAGTCTGCTGCCCACCTTACTGCACCACCACCACCCGCTGATGCCGGGTTACCTGAACGGTAACGTTCCCCATGGCATTTGCCTCTACACGCCTGATGAAACTCAACAAGATTACCTGAACGATTTAGAAGACAAATGGGGCAGCCCGTTTGACAAGCCGGCCAGCGGCGAGCTGCCGATCACCGGCGTCTACTCGATGGGCAGCACCTCGTCTATCGGCCAAAGCTGCAGCTCGGATCTCGACATCTGGGTCTGCCACCAGTCCTGGCTGGACAACGAAGAACGCACCCGTTTGCAGCAAAAATGCAGCCTGCTTGAGAAGTGGGCCGCCTCGATGGGGGTGGAGGTCAGCTTCTTCCTGATCGACGAAAACCGCTTCCGCCATAATGAAAGCGGCAGCCTGGGTGGCGAAGACTGCGGCTCGACGCAGCACATCCTGTTGCTCGATGAATTCTATCGCACCGCAGTGCGCCTGGCTGGCAAACGCATCCTGTGGAACATGGTACCGGGTGAAGAAGAAGCGCACTACGATGAATACGTGCTGTCGCTGTACGCGCAGGGTGCGCTGACGCCGAACGAGTGGCTGGATCTCGGTGGCCTGAGTTCGCTGTCGGCGGAAGAGTACTTCGGCGCCAGCCTGTGGCAGCTGTACAAGAGCATCGATTCGCCTTACAAGGCGGTGCTGAAGACCCTGCTGCTGGAAGCCTATTCCTGGGAATACCCCAATACCCAACTGCTGGCGACGGACATCAAACACCGGCTGCATCAGGGTGAGATCGTCAGCTTCGGGCTTGATGCCTACTGCATGATGCTTGAGCGCGTGACCCGCTACCTGACCGACATCAACGACACCACCCGCCTCGATCTGGCCCGCCGCTGTTTTTACCTGAAAGTATGTGAAAAGCTGTCGCTGGCCAAGGCCTGCGTCGGCTGGCGGCGCGAGATCCTCAGCCAATTGGTCAGCGAGTGGGGCTGGAGCGAAGAGCGTCTGGCGATGCTGGATAACCGCGCCAACTGGAAAATCGAGCGGGTGCGCGAAGCGCATAACGAACTGCTCGATGCGATGATGCAAAGCTACCGCAACCTGATCCGTTTCGCTCGCCGCAACAACCTCAGCGTCAGCGCCAGCCCGCAGGATATCGGCGTGCTGACCCGCAAACTGTACGCGGCGTTCGAAGCGCTGCCCGGCAAGGTGACGCTGGTGAACCCGCAGATCTCACCGGACCTGTCGGAAAACGATTTAACCTTTATTCACGTGCCGGTTGGCCGCGCCAACCGCACCGGCTGGTACCTGTATAATCAGGCACCGGCTATGGATTCGATCGTCAGCCATCAGCCGCTGGAATATAACCGCTACCTGAACAAGCTGGTGGCCTGGGCCTATTTCAACGGCCTGCTAACGCCGCAGACCCGCCTGCACATCAAGAGCGGCAACCTGTGCGACACCGCCAAGCTGCAGGAGCTGGTGGCCGACGTTTCTCATCACTTCCCGCTGCGCCTGCCGGCGCCGACGCCGAAAGCGCTGTACAGCCCGTGCGAAATTCGCCATCTGGCCATCATCGTCAATCTGGAAAACGATCCGACCGCCGCCTTCCGCAATCAGGTGGTGCACTTCGATTTCCGCAAACTGGACGTGTTCAGCTTCGGCCAGCAGCAGCAGTGTTTGGTGGGCAGTATCGATCTGCTGTATCGCAACTCCTGGAACGAAGTGCGTACCCTGCATTTCAGCGGCGAGCAGTCGGTGCTGGAAGCGCTGAAGACCATTCTCGGCAAAATGCACCAGGACGCCGCGCCGCCGGAGTCGGTGGAAGTGTTCTGCTACAGCCAGCACCTGCGCGGCCTGATCCGCACCCGTATCCAGCAGCTGGTGTCGGAGTGCATCGAGCTGCGCCTGTCCAGTACCCGGCTGGAACCCGGCCGCTTCAAGGCGGTGCGCGTTGCCGGGCAGACTTGGGGGCTGTTCTTCGAGCGCCTGAGCGTGTCGGTGCAAAAGCTGGAGAATGCGGTGGAGTTTTACGGCGCCATCTCCAACAACAAGCTGCACGGCCTGTCTATCAAGGTGGAAACCGATCAGGTGCATCTGCCGCCGGTGGTGGACGGCTTCGCCAGCGAGGGGATCATCCAGTTCTTCTTCGAAGACACCTCAGACGACAAGGGCTTCAACATCTATATTCTGGATGAGTCGAATCGGGTGGAGGTGTATCACCACTGCGAGGGCAGTAAAGAGGAGCTGGTGCGCGACGTCAGCCGCTTCTACTCCTCGTCGCACGATCGCTTCACCTACGGCTCCAGCTTCATCAACTTCAATCTGCCGCAGTTCTATCAGATCGTGCAACTCGACGGGCGCACGCAGGTGATCCCGTTCCGCAGCAACGTGCTGTCCAGCCTGTGCGTGACGGTGGCCGACGGCGCCGCTCAGCCGCTGAAACAGCAGTTCCAGCTGCATTGACGCCGCAAGGGCTCGGTTGCCGAGCCCTGCTTAGCCTCAGGAAAAATGCAGTTCCTCGCCGGCCTGCGCGCTGGCCGCTTCGCTGAGCAGCTGATAAAACGGCTGCCCGCTGCGATCGCATAGCCAAACGCCGTCGCGGTAGTTGAAGTGATAACCGCCGGCCTTGGTGGCGAGCCACACCTGGTGCAGCGGCTCCTGGCGGTTGATGACGATTTTGGTGCCGTTTTCGAAGCTCAGCGTCATTACGCCGCCATTGGTTTCGTAATCGATATCCGCATCGCCGTCAAAATCGTCCAGTGTCTCTTCAATATTCAGCATCAGCTGGTCGGCCAACTGGTGAAACTCACTGTCGTTCATATTCAATTCCTATTGCTTTTCATGATCCACCTGCGATTATAGAGACCTTGGACGCATGAATTACAGGCATTAATGCAAATGAAAAAACAACTACGCTATGCGCTGATGGCAGTTCTGGTTACCGGCCTCGCCGGCTGCGGTCTGAAAGGCCCGCTTTACTTCCCGCCTGCCGATCCCGCCAGCCAGAAACCGGCCAAGCCGCCGGTGCAAACGGGCGATCAGGTGCAAAAGAACCAGCAGGAGCAGTCTGGCTCTCAGCAAAAACCGTCGATGGTTGACCAGTAAACCCCGGTTTGCGGTAGCGAGCGCCACCGCAACATCAAGACGGATAGCGCGTCCAGATAGCGGAGTATGATATGCAGTTCTCCAAAATGCACGGTCTGGGCAACGACTTTATGGTGGTCGATGCCGTTACACAGAATGTCTATTTTTCACCTGAGCTGATCCGCCGGTTGGCCGATCGGCACCTGGGCGTCGGCTTTGACCAGATGCTGGTGGTAGAACCGCCTTACGATCCCGAACTGGATTTTCACTACCGAATTTTTAACGCCGACGGCAGCGAAGTGGCGCAGTGCGGCAACGGCGCGCGTTGCTTCGCGCGTTTCGTGCGGCTGAAAGGGCTGACCAACAAACGCGACATCCGTGTCAGCACCCAAACCGGGCGCATGGTGCTCAGTGTCACCGACGACGATCTGGTGTGCGTCAACATGGGCGAACCGAATTTCGACCCGCAGGCGGTGCCGTTCCGCGCCACTAAGGCTGAAAAGACCTACATCATGCGCGCGGCGGAACATACCGTGCTGTGCGGCGTGGTGTCGATGGGTAACCCGCATTGTGTTTTGCAGGTGGACGATGTAACAACTGCCAAGGTGGAGCTGCTTGGGCCGGTGCTGGAAGGGCATGAACGCTTCCCGGAACGGGCCAACATCGGCTTTATGCAGGTGGTGAGCCGCGATCACATCAAGCTGCGCGTTTATGAACGCGGCGCTGGTGAAACGCAGGCCTGTGGCAGCGGCGCCTGTGCGGCGGTGGCGGTGGGGATCCAACAGGAATTGCTGTCAGAAGAGGTGCATGTAGAACTGCCGGGCGGCAGCCTGCATATTCGCTGGAAAGGGCCGGGCAACCCGCTGTTTATGACCGGTCCGGCAACCCATGTCTATGACGGATTTATTCATCTATGAAAAGCGTAGAAGAACAGAGCGTCGCCGGCCTGGCGCTGGATGACGACACCATGATGCAGTACCTGCTGCAGAACCCGGATTTCTTTATTCGCAACGCGCGCCAGGTTGAGCAGATGCGCGTGCCGCACCCGGTGCGCGGCACCGTTTCGCTGGTGGAATGGCACCTGGCCCGCCAGCGCAATCACATCGAACGGTTGGAAGAAGAGATCACGCTGTTGATGGAGCAGGCCAGCGCCAACGAAGGGCTGTTCGCCCGGTTGCTGCACCTGCAGGCCGATTTGGCCACCGCCGACAGCCTGCAGGACATGCTCAACCGGCTGCAGCGCTGGGCGCGCGGCTTCGGTTTGGCCGGTGCCACGGTTCGGCTGTTCGCCGAGCGCTGGAATATCGGCGCGCCTTCCGATTTCACCCACCTGGCGCTGACGCGTTCGGCGTTCGAGCCGTTCCGCATTCAGCGGCTGGGCAGCGAACAACACTACCTCGGCGGCTTGAACGGCCCCGAGCTGCTGCTGCTGTTGCCGCAGGCCAAACAGATCGGCCAGATTGGCTCGGTGGCGCTGTCGATGCTGGGCGACGACGGCGAGCTGGGCATGGTGATCTTCAGCAGCCGCGATACGCAACACTATCAGCAGGGCATGGGCACGGTGATGCTCAATCAACTGGCGCGCATGCTGCCGGCGCTGCTGGAACGCTGGATAGAACGAGCATGACGCCGATTGCGCCCAGCCTGCAGCAGCCGGTGGACGCGTTTCTGCGTTATCTCAAGGTAGAACGGCAACTCAGCCCGCTGACGCAGCTCAGCTATTCACGCCAGCTGGCGGCGCTGATGCGCCTGGCGCAGGAGATCGGCGTCACCGACTGGGCAGCGCTGGACGCCGCCCGGGTGCGCATGCTGGCGGCGCGCAGCAAACGCGCCGGTCTGCAGTCCGCCAGCCTGGCGCTGCGGCTCTCTTCGTTGCGTAGCTTCCTCGATTGGCTGGTCAGCCAGGGCGTGCTGCACGCCAACCCCGCCAAGGGCATCCGCACGCCGCGCAGCGGCCGCCATCTGCCTAAAAATATCGATGTCGATGAAATGAACCAACTGCTGGAGATCGATCTCAACGATCCGCTGGCGGTGCGCGATCGCGCCATGCTGGAGGTGATGTACGGCGCCGGCCTGCGCCTCTCCGAGCTGGTGGGGCTGGATTGCCGCCATGTCGATATGGCCGCCGGCGAGGTGTGGGTGATGGGGAAAGGCAGCAAAGAGCGTAAATTGCCGATCGGGCGCACCGCCGTCACCTGGCTGGAACACTGGCTGGCAATGCGCGATCTGTTTGGGCCGCAGGACGACGCGATGTTCCTGTCCAATCAGGGGCGGCGCATCTCGACGCGCAACGTGCAAAAACGCTTCGCCGAGTGGGGCGTGAAACAGGGCGTTAACAGCCATATTCACCCGCACAAACTGCGCCACTCCTTCGCCACCCATATGCTGGAGTCCAGCGGCGATCTGCGCGCGGTGCAGGAGCTGCTCGGCCACGCCAACCTGACCACCACGCAAATTTATACCCACCTCGACTTTCAACACCTGGCGAACGTGTACGATGCCGCGCATCCGCGTGCCAAACGGGGGAAATCCTGATGCATTTTTATCGCCCGCTGCGCCCGCTGGCGGCGCTGACTTTCGATCTGGACGACACGCTGTATGATAACCGTCCGGTGATCCGGCAAACCGAACAACAATCGGTGGCCTTCCTGCAGAGTTACCACCCCGGCCTGAGCAGCTTTCAGTCGGCGGACTTCCACCGCCTGCGCCAGGAGCTGCGCGAGCAGGAACCGGAGATCTACCATGACGTCACCCAGTGGCGCTGGCGCGCTATTCATCTGGCGCTGAGCCGGCAGGGGCTGCGCGACGCCGAAGCGGCGATCGGGGCCGATGCGGCGATGCAGAACTTCGCGCTGTGGCGCAGCCGCATCGAGGTGCCGGAAGCGACCCACGCCACGCTGAAGGCGTTGGCCGCGCGCTACCCGCTGGTGGCGATCACCAACGGCAACGTCGATCCGTCTCTGTGCGGCCTGGACGGTTATTTCCAGTTCGTGTTGCGCTCCGGGCCGGACGGGCGCGCCAAGCCGTATCAGGACATGTACCACCTGGCCGTTGAGCGGCTGGGCGTGGCGCCCGAGCAGATCCTGCACGTGGGCGACGATCTGACCACTGACGTGGCCGGCGCGCTGCGCGCGGGGCTGCAGGCCTGTTGGATCAACGATCGGCAACGCTGCCTGATGCAGGCTGCCGACAGCCGCTTGCTGCCGCATATTGAGATTTCGCAGTTGGCATCGCTGACAGCATTGTTATAATCCCTGCCAGAACTCTGTATAAATTTCCAGTGAAAAACCCGTCACCGGCGGGTTTTCCCTTAACCATTAGTGGTGCCTATGGACGTCTCCGATCTGCTCGACAGCCTGAATGAAAAACAACGTGAAGCCGTGGCGGCGCCGCGCAGCAACCTGTTGGTTCTGGCCGGAGCGGGCAGCGGCAAGACGCGGGTGCTGGTGCACCGCATCGCCTGGCTGCTGTCGGTGGAGAACTGCTCACCGTATTCGATCATGGCGGTGACCTTCACCAACAAGGCGGCTGCGGAAATGCGCCACCGTATCGAACATCTGATCGGCACCAGCCAGGGCGGCATGTGGATCGGCACCTTCCACGGCTTGGCGCATCGTCTGTTGCGCGCCCACCACCTGGAGGCCAACCTGCCGCAGGATTTCCAGATCCTCGACAGCGACGACCAGCTGCGGCTGCTCAAGCGCATCATCAAGGCGCTGAACGTTGACGAGAAGCAGTGGCCGCCGCGTCAGGCGATGTGGTACATCAACGGCAAGAAAGACGAGGGCCTGCGGCCACAGCACGTCGAGACCTACAACAACCCGGTAGAGGCCACCTGGCTGCGCATCTATCAGGCCTATCAGGAAGCCTGCGATCGCGCCGGGCTGGTGGATTTCGCCGAGCTGCTGCTGCGCGCGCACGAACTGTGGCTGAACAAGCCGCATATCCTCAACCACTACCGCGAGCGTTTCACCAACGTGCTGGTGGACGAATTCCAGGATACCAACAGCATCCAGTACGCCTGGATCCGCTTGCTGGCGGGCGGCAACAGCAACGTGATGATCGTCGGCGACGATGACCAGTCGATCTACGGCTGGCGCGGCGCGCAGGTGGAAAACATCCAGCGCTTCCTGAAGGATTTCCCCGGCGCGGAAACCATCCGCCTGGAGCAGAACTACCGTTCCACCAGCAACATCCTGAAAGCGGCCAACACCCTGATCGCCAACAACGACGGGCGCATGGGCAAAAATCTGTGGACCGAAGGCGGCGAAGGCGAGCCGATTTCCCTCTACTGCGCCTTCAACGAACTCGACGAAGCGCGCTTCGTGGTCAACCGCATCAAGACCTGGCAAGACAACGGCGGCGCGCTGAACGACTGCGCCATCCTGTACCGCAGCAACGCCCAGTCGCGCGTGCTGGAAGAGGCGCTGCTGCAGACGGCGATGCCGTACCGCATCTACGGTGGCCAGCGCTTCTTCGAACGCCAGGAAATCAAGGATGCGCTGGCTTACCTGCGCCTCATTTCCAACCGCAACGACGATGCGGCCTTCGAGCGCGTGGTCAACACCCCGACGCGCGGCATCGGCGATCGCACCCTCGACGTGGTGCGCCAGGCGGCGCGCGATCGCCAGCTGACGCTGTGGCAGGCGACGCGCGAGCTGATGCAGGACAAAGTGTTGGCCGGCCGCGCCGCGTCGGCGCTGCAGCGCTTTATCGAACTGGTGGAGTCGCTGGCGCATGAAACCGCTGACATGCCGCTGCACGTGCAGACCGACCGGGTGATCCGCGACTCCGGGCTGTTCATCATGTATGAGCAGGAAAAGGGCGAAAAGGGGCAGGCGCGTATCGAAAACCTTGAGGAACTGGTGACGGCGACGCGTCAGTTCAGCTATCAGGAAGAAGATCAGGATCTGATGCCGCTGCAGGCGTTCCTGTCGCATGCGGCGCTGGAAGCGGGCGAAGGTCAGGCCGACGCCTATCAGGACGCGGTGCAGCTGATGACCCTGCACTCGGCCAAGGGCTTGGAGTTCCCGCTGGTGTTTATCGTCGGCATGGAAGAAGGCATGTTCCCGAGCCAGATGTCGCTGGATGAAGGCGGCCGTCTGGAGGAGGAGCGCCGTCTGGCATATGTGGGCGTAACGCGCGCCATGCAGAAACTGACGCTGACCTATGCCGAAACGCGCCGTCTGTACGGCAAAGAGGTTTACCATCGGCCGTCGCGCTTTATCGGCGAACTGCCGGAAGAGTGTGTGGAAGAAGTGCGCCTGCGCGCCAGCGTATCGCGCCCGGTCAATCACCGCCGCATGGGCACGCCGATCAGCGAGAACGATACCGGCTACAAGCTGGGCCAGCGCGTGCGCCATCCCAAGTTTGGCGAAGGCACCATCGTCAATCTGGAAGGCAGCGGCGAGCACAGCCGGTTACAGATCGCTTTCCCGGGCGAGGGCATCAAGTGGCTGGTGGCGGCCTACGCTCGCCTGGAAACGGTATAAAGAGAGGGGAGAGTTGCAGGGGCAGGCCCCTGCAATCGTTCATTATCAGTGAGGGTAGCGATCGCCGACCTGCGCGGTGGCATACCAGCGCATCACCGCTTCGGTGCCTTCGCCGCCTTCCTGCGGTGCCCATTGCATGCAGTCCTCTTCGGTCAGCGCCTGATACGGGCCCTGCTTCACTTCGAACACCACGCCGCCGGCATCGACCGACAGCACCGCATGCCAGGTAAAGGCCGGCATCTCCAGCACTTTGGTTTCTTCGCCAAGCAGGGTGCGCTGTGTTACGACGCCGTCATCGTTGAACTGCAGCACCACAAAGCGGCCGCGCAGCGGCGTCAGCAGCTCCCAGGTTTGCGGGTGGCGGTGCGGGCGGATATAGGTGCCGGGCTCCATGGCGATCGCCAGTCGTTGCACCGGGTCGCTCAGCTCTTCGTGTAAGGTGCGGTGCGCGCGCAGGCGGGGCACGCTGGCGGCCTGTTCGCTCATCGCGGTCAGTTCATGGGCGGTAATCTGTTTCATCGTTTAAATCCGCATGCTTGTCGTACCATTAGGGTGATGTCATCTTAGCAACATTCTTGGTGGCGGTAAGCGATCGTCGCGACTTTTTCAGCACGGTTTAAGCGTCATTTCTGCCATTGATCATCGTGATGATTTGTTGCGCAATTATCCCGCCTAACGTGTTGACAGGCTTTTTCTTCTCGGCGTAACATGCGCGCACTATTATCATTGAGGACAGACGCCTTGGACACACCCAGTAGATACTGGCTCACTGACCTGCGCCGCAGGTATAACTTCTAAGGCTCTCCGTTTTTGCTGATAGCCTTCGTGGTTGTCGGCGACCCCGCAAAGTGTCGCTATGAGTCAGATCTCTTCATGGTCTGAAACAATCGGTGATACGCATCCCCTCTGTTTCTGTGCTTCAACGCGTTGTCCGCACCCGTTACCTTCACGGAGTTTTGGCACATGCTGAGCGCTTTTAAATTAGATAACCGCCGCTTGTCCCGTCTGGAACTGGACGACTCGGATGATCTCACGTCATCGCTGTGGGTTGATCTGGTCGAGCCGGAAGAGGGCGAGCGTGAGCGCGTGCAGAATGAGCTGGGACAAAGCTTGGCGACGCGTCCCGAACTGGACGACATCGAAGCCTCCGCCCGTTTCTTTGAAGACGAAGACGGTCTGCATATCCACTCCTTCTTCTACTTTGAAGATGCGGAAGATCACGCCGGCAACTCCACGGTGGCGTTCACCATTCGCGACGGCCGCCTGTATACCCTGCGCGAGCGTGAACTGCCGGCGTTCCGCCTGTACCGCATGCGCGCCCGCAACCAGACCATGCTCGAAGGCAACGCCTACGAACTGCTGCTGGATTTGTTCGAAACCAAGATTGAACAGCTGGCGGACGAGATAGAGAACATCTACAGCGATCTGGAACAGCTCAGCCGGGTGATCATGGAAGGGCATCAGGGCGACGAATACGACGCCGCGCTGTCGACGCTGGCGGAGCTGGAAGATATCGGCTGGAAGGTGCGTTTGTGTCTGATGGATACCCAGCGCGCGCTCAACTTCCTGGTGCGCAAGGCGCGTTTGCCGACCGGCCAGCTGGAGCAGGCGCGTGAAGTGCTGCGCGACATCGAATCCCTGCTGCCGCACAACGAATCGCTGTTCCAGAAGGTGAACTTCCTGATGCAGGCGGCGATGGGCTTCATCAATATCGAACAGAACCGCATCATCAAGATCTTCTCGGTGGTGTCGGTGGTATTCCTGCCGCCTACGCTGGTGGCCTCCAGCTACGGCATGAACTTCGAATTCATGCCGGAACTGAAATGGTCGTTCGGCTACCCGGGCGCCATCACGCTGATGATCCTGGCCGGCCTGGCCCCTTACCTGTACTTCAAGCGCAAAAACTGGCTGTAACCCGGCGGCGCCGGGCTTAGCGCAGCTTGCGTTGGGTGTAGAGCGCGTCGAGGGTGAACAGGATCAGCGCCGCCCAGATAAAGCCGAAGGTCACCAGCTTGTCCTGGCCGATGGTCTCACCGTAGAAGGTGACCGCCAGCAGGAACATCAGCGTCGGGCCGAGATACTGGAAGAAACCGAGCGTCGACAGGCGCAGCCGGGTAGCCGCCGCGGTGAAGCACAGCAGCGGTACGGTGGTGACGATGCCGGCGGCGACCAGCAGCAGGTTCAGCGACCACGGGTTGGCGCTCAGGTGGCTGGTGGGGCTGTCGGCGAACAGGAACAGATAGGCGGCCGCCACCGGCAGCAGCCATAGCGTCTCAATCAGCATGCCGGTCTGGGCGTCGATGGCGATTTTCTTGCGCAGCAGGCCGTAGAAAGCGAAGCTGAACGCCAGCCCCAGACCGATGATCGGCAACGAGCCGAACTGCCAGAGCTGCACCAGTACCCCGGTGAATGCTAGCGCCACCGCCACCCACTGCATGCGACGAAAGCGCTCGCCGAGAAACAGCATCCCCAGCAGCACGTTAACCAGCGGGTTGATGAAGTAGCCCAGGCTGGCTTCCAGCATATGGTGATTGTTCACCGCCCAGATGAACAGCAGCCAGTTGCCGCCGATCAACAGCGCGGTGACCGCCAGCAGCAGCAGTCGTTTGCGGTTTTGGCAGGCGGCGCGCACTTTAGGCCAGTTGCGGCCCAGCGTGATCAGCGCCAGCATGAAGAAAAACGACCAGATGATCCGGTGGGTGAGGATCTCGTCCGCGGACACTTGCTGGATCAGTTTGAAATAGGCCGGGGCAATGCCCCACATAAAATAGGCGGCCAGGGCGAAGAAAATGCCCTGACGCGTTTGCTTTGCGTCCATGACGTCACTCTGGTGGGGAACTTAAGATGCGGTGAGTGTACTGAAGACGCTCACCGCACACAATCATCAGCCGACCAGATAGGTGGCGGTGGCGGTCGCGATATGCAGGCCGTCGTGGTTATGCAGTTCTACGCGCGCCACGGCGACCTTGTTGCCGCTGCGCAGCACGCTGGCGGAGGCGACGAAGTGCTCGCCGCGGCCGGGGCGCAGGTAGTCGACGCGCAGGTCGATGGTGCCCATGCGCGACAGTTTGGCGGCGATCTCTTCTTCGATCAGCGGCTCCAGGCGCGTCAGCACGCCGCCGGCGCAAGCCAGCCCGGCGGCGACGTCGAGCACCGCGGCAATCACGCCGCCGTGCAGAATTTCCTGTGCGGCGTTGCCCACCAGCTTGCGCTGGTTGGTGAAGCTCAGCTCGACGTAGTCATCGTCGAAGCGGCGCAGCTCCAGGCCAAGCTCGCGGTTGAACGGCATGTGGTAGACAAAGATTTCGCCGATCTTGCGGCGGGCGGCTTCCAGGGTCAGTGGTGTGGTCGACATAGCGGGTTTCCATTTTTCTTTTGCGTTTTAAGGGAGCTAACTGGTCAGTCCAGGTTAATGAGATGTTGATTTTATGCTTAACCTTTGTTGCTTTCCAGACTATTCCAATAAAACCGGCCTGCGCTGCGGTAAAACGCCCTTTGTGTGTAAAATGGCCTGATTTTTTCCGGGCTTGCCCTTTTTCGTTGGAGTGAGGAGAGGTTATGCGCATTTTGTCAGGGATCGTTTCCGCCACGCTGCTGATGCCGGCGCTGGCATTGGCTGAGGAAGCCAAAGAGCAGCAGATTCACGATAAGCCGGCGGTGCGCGGCAGCATTATCGCCAACCTGCTGCAGGAGCACGAGAATCCGTTCACGCTGTATCCTTACGATCCCAATTATCTGCTGTACACCGACACCAGTGATATCAACAAAGAGGCCATCAAGACGTACAACTGGGGCGACAAGGCGCGCAAGGACGAGGTGAAATACCAACTTAGCCTGGCGTTTCCTCTGTGGCGGGGCATTGCCGGCGACAACTCGGTGCTCGGCGCGTCTTATACTCAGCGCTCCTGGTGGCAATTGTCCAACCGCGGCGAGTCTTCGCCGTTCCGCGAAACCAACTACGAGCCGCAGCTGTTCGTGGGGTGGGCGACCGATTACCGTTTTGCCGGTTGGACGCTGCGCGATGTTGAAATCGGCGTGAACCATCAATCTAACGGCCGCTCGGATCCGACGTCGCGCAGCTGGAATCGCGGCTATGCGCGGCTGATGGCGCAAAACGGCAACTGGCAGGTGGATCTCAAGCCCTGGTTCCGCTTCTCGGAGAGCTCGAGCAACGACGACAACCCGGACATCACCAAATACATGGGATACTACCGGTTGAAGGTCGGTTACGCCTGGGGCGACAGCGTGTTCAGCGTCGACAGCCACTATAACTGGAACAGCGGCTACGGCGGCGCGGAGCTGGGCTGGAGCTATCCGATCACCCGCAACGTGCGTTTCTATACCCAGGTATTCAGCGGCTACGGCGAATCGCTGATCGACTATAACTTCCGGCAGACACGGGTGGGCGTTGGTGTCATGCTGAACGATATTATGTAATCATACCCGCTGGGTGTGTACCGATGAAAAAATGGGGAAGTGTGTGTCAACCGCAGCAGTGATTAACAGAGAGTTGCTGGCCGAGCAGGTATTGCGCGATACCTTTGGCTATCAGCAATTCCGTCCGGGGCAGCAAACGATTATCAACGCCGCGATCGGCGGGCAGGATTGCCTGGTGGTGATGCCGACCGGCGGCGGCAAGTCGTTGTGCTACCAAATCCCGGCGCTGGTGATGGACGGCCTGACGCTGGTCGTTTCCCCTCTGATCTCGCTGATGAAGGACCAGGTCGACCAACTGTTGGCCTACGGCGTTTCCGCCGCCTGCTATAACTCGACGCAAACCCGCGAGGAGCAGCTGGACGTCATGGCCGGTTGCCGCAACGGTAACATCAAGATGCTGTACATCGCGCCGGAACGGCTGATGATGGAAAGCTTCCTCAGCCTGCTCGACCACTGCCCGCCGGCAATGCTGGCGGTGGATGAGGCGCACTGCATCTCGCAGTGGGGCCATGACTTCCGGCCGGAATATCGCGCGCTGGGCCAACTGAAACAGCGCTTCCCGTCGATGCCGGTGATCGCGTTGACTGCCACCGCCGACGAGTCCACCCGCGGCGATATCGTGCGTCTGCTGTCGCTGCAGGATCCGCTGGTGCAGGTCAGTAGCTTCGACCGGCCGAACATCCGCTACACGCTGGTGGAAAAATTCAAACCGCTCGATCAGCTGTGGCGCTTCGTGCAGGATCAGCGCGGTAAGAGCGGCATTATCTATTGCAACAGCCGCGCCAAGGTGGAAGACACCGCTGCGCGCTTGCAAAGCCGCGGGCTGAGCGTCGGTGCCTACCACGCCGGGCTGGACAACGATCGTCGCGCCCAGGTGCAGGAAGCGTTCCAGCGCGACGATCTGCAGGTGGTGGTGGCCACCGTCGCCTTCGGCATGGGCATCAACAAACCCAACGTGCGCTTCGTGGTGCATTTCGACATCCCGCGCAATATCGAATCCTATTATCAGGAGACCGGCCGAGCCGGGCGTGACGGCCTGCCGGCCGAAGCCATCCTGCTGTACGATCCGGCCGACATGGCCTGGCTGCGCCGCTGCCTGGAGGAGAAACCCGCCGGGCAGCAGCTGGACATCGAACGCCACAAGCTGAACGCCATGGGCGCGTTCGCCGAGGCGCAAACCTGCCGCCGCCTGGTGTTGCTCAACTACTTCGGCGAAGGCAAGCACGAGAACTGCGGCAACTGCGACATCTGCCTCGATCCGCCCAAGCGCTACGACGGGCTGGAGGACGCGCGCAAGGCGCTGTCCTGCGTGTACCGCGTCGGCCAGCGCTTTGGCCTCGGGTACATCGTGGAAGTGCTGCGCGGCTCCAACAACCAACGCATTCGTGAATACGGTCACGACAAGCTGCCGGTGTACGGCATCGGCCGCGATCAAACCACGGAGCACTGGACCAGCGTGCTGCGTCAGCTGATCCATCTGGGCTTTATCACCCAAAACATCGCCATGCACTCGGCGCTACAATTGACCGAGGCGGCGCGTCCGGTGTTGCGCGGCGAGGTGGCGCTGCAGCTGGCGGTGCCGCGTATTCAGAGCCTGAAGTCGCGCAGCAGCGCCAACCAGAAATCCTACGGCGGCAATTACGATCGCAAGCTGTTCGCCAAGCTGCGCAAACTGCGCAAATCGATCGCCGACGAAGAAAACATTCCGCCCTACGTGGTGTTCAACGACGCCACGCTGCTGGAAATGGCCGAGCAGATGCCGATCAAGGCCGGCGATCTGCTGAGCGTCAACGGCGTCGGCCAGCGCAAACTGGAGCGTTTCGGCGCGCCCTTTATGGCGATGATCCGCGACCATCTCGACAATGATGAAGACTGAGGGCGATAAATCATGCTGATGCTGTTTCTCACCGTGGCGCTGGTGCATCTGATTGCGCTGATGAGCCCGGGGCCGGACTTCTTTTTTGTGTCGCAAACCGCCGCCAGCCGCTCGCGCCGTGAGGCGATGATGGGCGTGGTCGGCATTTCGCTCGGCATCGTGGTATGGGCCGGCGTGGCGTTGATGGGGCTGCATCTGATCCTGCAGAAGATGGCCTGGTTGCATCAGATCATCATGGTCGGCGGCGGCATTTACCTGTGCTGGATGGGGTGGCAGCTGCTGCGTTCCGCGCGGGCGCAACGAGCGCAGCCGGCGGCGGAGGCCCAGGTGGCGTTGCCGAAGGCCGGGCGCAGCTTTATTCGCGGCTTCCTGACCAATTTGTCCAACCCGAAAGCGGTGATCTATTTCGGCAGCGTGTTCTCGCTGTTCGTCGGCGACAGCGTCGGCGCCGGCGCGCGCTGGGGGCTATTCTTGCTGATCGTTGCCGAGACCTTCGTCTGGTTCAGCCTGGTGGCGGTGGTGTTTGCGCTGCCGGCGATGCGCCGCGGCTATCAGCGGTTGGCCAAGTGGATAGACGGGGTAGCGGGCGTGTTGTTTACCGGCTTCGGGTTACACCTGATCTTTACCCGCTGACCGGCGGTGAGATGCCCAAGGCCGAGCAGCGATGCCCGGCCTTTTTTGTCAGGCTTTGCGGGCGGTCGCCAGCAGCCCCGCCACCAGAATGAACAGCGAACCGAACACCCGGTTAAGCAGCTGCATCTGGCGCGGCGTTCTCAGCCAGCCGGCGATGCGCGTCGCCAGGGTGGCGTAACCGATCATCACCAGAATATCCACCACCACGGTGGTGACGCCGAGCACCAGGTACTGCTCGGCCTGCGGTTGATTGGGCAAGATGAACTGCGGGAACAGCGCGGCGAGGAACACGATGCTTTTCGGGTTGGTCAGGTTGACCAGCACCGCGCGGCGGAACAGGCGGCGGCGCGGCATGCTGCCCGCCAGCGCATGCAGATCCAGCGCGCCGGCGGCGCGCCATTGTTGGATGCCGAGCCACACCAGGTAGGCGGCGCCCAGCCATTTCAGCAGCTCGAACGCCAGCAGCGATTGCGATATCAGCGCGCCGAGGCCGATGCCCACCAGCACGATGTGCGCGCTCAACCCGACCTGCAGCCCGGCGATTGACGCGGCGGCGCCGCGATAGCCGTGGCTGATGCCGGTGCTCATGGTGTTGATGGCGCCGGATCCAGGGGACAGGCTAAGGATAAGCGTGGTCAGCAGGTAGGTTAACCACCAGTCCAAGGTCATGGTTCTCGGCTCCCTGAAAGTGTCGTTTTGTGCCACAATGCGCCGAGGCGGCGCCGTTTTTTGTCAGAATTGAATCACAATACGCTAGTATGATTTCTTGTGCCAGCGGTCACATTTTCCGCCGGCCCCACAGGGAAAACGCTCTCGATGACCTCGTTCACTCTCAGCTCCGATGACTGGTTAACGCGTGAAACGCAGTTCGCTGCCTTCGCCACCGGGCCGCTGCTGGATTTCTGGCGGCAGCGCGAAGAAGGCGAGTTCAGCGGCGTGGACGGCGTGCCGATCCGCTTTGTGCGTTTCAGTTCCGCGCGGCATCAGCGCGTGGTGGTGGTCAGCCCCGGCCGCATCGAAAGCTACGTGAAATACCCCGAGGTGGCCTACGATCTGTTCCACTGCGGTTACGACGTGGTGATCGTCGATCATCGCGGCCAAGGGCGTTCCGGGCGTTTACTGGCGGATACGCACCGCGGTCATGTGGTAAACTTCGCCGACTACGTGGACGATTTCGAGCAGCTTTGGCAGCGCGAAGTCGAGTCGCGCGGTTACCGGCAGCGCTTCGCGCTGGCGCATTCGATGGGCGGCGCGATCCTGGCGCAGTTCCTGCAACGCCGGCCGCAGGCGTTCGATGCGGCGGCGTTTTGCGCGCCGATGTTCGGCATCCAGTTGCCGATGCCGGGCTGGCTGGCCGACCGCATCCTCGACTGGGCGGAGACCCGTCCGGCGATCCGCGACTACTACGCGGTGGGCACCGGCCAGTGGCGGCCGCTGCCTTATGTGGTCAACGTGTTGACCCACAGCCGCGAACGCTACCGGCGCAGCCTGCGTTATTACGCCGACTATCCCGAGCTGCAGGTGGGCGGGCCGACCTACCATTGGGTGCGGGAGAGCATCCGCGCCGGCCGGCAGATCATCGCGCAGGCCGGGGAGATAACAACGCCGCTGTTGCTTTTGCAAGCCGGTGAGGAACGGGTGGTTGACAACCGTTCGCACCAGGCTTTTTGTCAGGCTCTGTCAGACGCGGGGCGCCCTTGCGAAGGGGGGCTTCCGTGGGTTATCAACGGCGCACGCCATGAGATCCTGTTCGAGCGGGACGCGATGCGCGCCGAAGCACTGAACGCAATCCTGCGCTTCTTTGCTCAACACTTAGGTGGCGCGCTGCCGCCGACAACTCCATCAGAGGTTAGAACATAACGCTATGTATCACGTCGTCGCTTCCGATTTAGATGGCACGCTGCTGTCTCCCGACCATACCCTGTCGCCGTACGCCAAAGAAACGCTGAAGTTGCTGACCCAGCGCGGCGTGCATTTCGTGTTCGCCACCGGCCGCCACCACATCGACGTGGCGCAGATCCGCGACAGTCTGGAGATCAGTGCCTTTATGATCACCTCCAACGGCGCGCGGGTGCACAACACGGCCGGCGAGCTGATCTTCAGCCACAACCTGGACGAGGATATCGCCCGCGATCTGTACGGCATGCTGCACGACGATCCGGAGATAACCACCAACGTCTACCGTAACGATGACTGGTTCATCAACCGCGAAAGCCCGGAGCAGGAAGAGTTCTTCCAGGAGTCGGTATTCAAATATCAGCTGTTTGAGCCGGGCCTGCTGGAAACCGACGGCGTCTGCAAGGTTTACTTTACCTGTGAAGATCATGAGCGGTTGCTGCAGGTGGAAGACGCCATCAACGCGCGCTGGGGCGATCGGGTCAACGTCAGCTTCTCGTTCCCGACCTGTCTGGAAGTGATGGCGGGCGGCGTGTCGAAAGGGCATGCGCTGGAAGAAGTGGCCAAGATCATCGGCTATACGCTGCAAGAGTGCATCGCCTTCGGCGACGGTATGAACGATCTGGAGATGCTGTCGATGGCCGGCAAGGGCTGCATCATGCGCGACGCGCATCAGCGCCTGAAGGATATGCTGCCGGAGCTGGAAGTGATCGGCTCCAATGTCGATAACGCGGTGCCGCACTACCTGCGCAAGATGTTCCTCTGAGATAACCAGGCCGTTTCTCTGAAATAATAAGGGCGCCTTGCGGCGCCCTTGGCATTACTTGTGCTGGCCCTGCTTCTGCAGGAATTGCACGCCCTTGTCCGGGAAGTCGGTGAACACGCCGTCGACGCCGGCCTGGTTGTAAATCACGTCATACAGCTGGTTTACGTCGGTCACGTACTTCGGCAGCGCATCGGCGCGGATGGTGAACGGATGCACCGCCAGCTTGCTGGCATGCGCTTCTTTCACCATGTCGGTCAGCACGATGTGGCCCGGCTTGGATTGATCCGCCACCACCAGCATGTGGTAGTCCGGCCCGATACCGTCGGCATACTGAGCGATTTTCTTCATCGCACCCGGTTTGAACATCCAGTCGTAGTCGTATTCTACCCACTTGCCGTCGGCTTTCTGCTCGTAGGTTTCCTGCCAGTCGTTATAGGCGATCAGCTGCACCAGCTTCAGATCCATGCCCAGCTTCGGCTCCAGCTCGTTCTTGATGCGCTTGAGCTCGTTGGCGTCGAAGCACTGCAGGTAGACGTTGTCGTTCTTGCCGGTGTAGCCGTACTGCTTGAGCACCGCCAGCACTTTGCTGGAGATGTCTTTGCCTTCCTGCTTGTGGAACCAAGGCGCTTTGATTTCAGGATAGATGCCGATGTTTTTGCCGGTCGAATGGTTCAGACCCTGCACGAACTCGATCTCTTCCTGGAAGGTGTGGACGCGGAAGTCGGATTTGCCCATCGGGAAGCGGCCAGGGTAGCCCTGTACCTTCTTGCCGTTTTCGATGTCAAAGCCTTCGGTGAACTTCAGCGATTTGATCTCCGCCAGCGTAAAGTCGATGGCGTAATAACGACCGTCTTTGCGTGCGCGGTTCGGGAAACGTTCGGCGACGTCGGTGACGCGATCGAGGTAATGGTCGTGCAGCACCACCAGCTCGTTGTCCTTGGTCATCACCAGATCTTGTTCGAGGTAATCGGCGCCCTGCGCGTAGGCCATTGCCTTCGCCGGCAGAGTGTGTTCCGGCAGGTAGCCGCTGGCGCCGCGGTGGGCGATCACCACTTTGTCCGCCGCCTGGGCGGCGCTGACCATTGAGGTGGCGAGAATGATCCCTGTCAGCAGGGCTTTGACTTGAGTCCGCATTCCGTTTTCTCCGTGTTGTTGGGGGCAGGGTAGTAAAAAGGCCGCAGGGCGGCCTTTAAATCATGCAAAAGTCGTGTGACGGTTAGCCGCGCTTGCCGGCAGCGATTTCCGCGTGGTGTTTCTTCTCGTTCAGCATGGTCAGCAGCAGCAGGATAACCGCCAGCACGCCGCCGCCGATCATCACCATGAAGCCGCCGTCCCAACCGAAGAAGTCTACGGTGTAACCGACGATGGCGCTGGCCGCAACCGAGCCGCCCAGGTAGCCGAACAGGCCGGTGAAGCCCGCGGCGGTGCCGGCGGCTTTCTTCGGCGCCAGCTCCAGCGCGTGCAGGCCGATCAGCATCACCGGGCCGTAGATCAGGAAGCCGATGACCAGCATACAGATCATGTCCACGGTCGGGTTACCGGCCGGGTTCATCCAGAACACCACGGTGGCGATGGTCACCAGCGTCATGAAGAACACGCCGGTGGCGCCGCGGTTGCCTTTGAACACTTTGTCCGACATCCAGCCGCACAGCAGGGTGCCCGGGATACCGGCGTATTCATACAGGAAGTAGGCCCAGGAAGACTTGTCCAGCGCGAAGTGCTTCACTTCTTTCAGGTAGGTCGGTGACCAGTCCAGAATGCCGTAACGCAGCAGGTAGACGAACACGTTGGCGACAGCGATGTACCACAACAGCTTGTTCGGCAGGATGTACTGCATGAAGATCTGCTTGGCGGTCAGCTCTTCTTCGTCTTTTTCGCTGTAGTCGTCCGGGTAGTCGTTTTTGTACTCTTCAATCGGCGGCAGGCCGCAGGATTGCGGGGTATCGCGCATCAGGGCGAAGGCGATCAGGGCCACCAGGATGGCGCCGAAGGCCGGCATGTACAGCGCCGCGTGCCAGTCGTTGAACCAGGCCATGCCCAGCAGGAACAGCAGCGGCGGCAGGCCGCCACCCACGTTGTGGGCGCAGTTCCAGATGGAGACGATGCCACCGCGTTCTTTCTGCGACCACCAGTGCACCATGGTGCGGCCGCACGGCGGCCAACCCATGCCCTGGAACCAGCCGCACAGGAACAGCAGAACGAACATCACCGCGATGCTGGAAGTTGCCCACGGTACGAAGCCCATGAACAACATCACCGCCGCCGCCAGGATCAGGCCGGCAGGCAGGAACACCCGCGGGTTGGAACGGTCAGAGACCGAACCCATGATGAATTTGGAGAAGCCGTAGGCGATAGAGATGCCCGACAGCGCGAAGCCGAGGTCGCCGCGGCTGAAGCCTTGTTCGATCAGGTAAGGCATGGCCAGGGTGAAGTTCTTACGCACCAGATAGTAGGCGGCGTAACCGAAGAAGATCCCCAGGAAAATTTGCCAGCGCAGCTTACGGTAGAGCGGATCTACCTTATCGCTCGGCACACGGGCGATGTGTGCGGCTGGCTTAAAAATACTCAACATGAGCGCCTCCGATGGCTTTATCTGTTATCACATCAATATGACCTTTTACGTTCATTTGATGATTGAGCGGATATCGAATGTGGTGTTTTTGTGTTCCATAACGAGCGCCATTGTCATCAAATACGCCTGGTGTCGCTGTGACGAATGGCGCAATTGTTACACTTTCATGAAACCACGGCGGATTTTGAGCGATTCGTTAACGTTATGAAATAGAAAAACGTCCAAAAATCGTGATTATGATCACATTGATGGTTTTTTGTGGTCATTTTTATTTCGTTTTATGTTCGTTATTGTTCCTTATCAAACAAAGACCCCAATAACCGTGGCTCAATAGGCTCATAACTACCGATCCTGAGGGAGCGACATGAGCAGCTATTTTGACGGCGGCGAAACGGATGTGATCATCATCGGCGGCGGCGCCACCGGCGCAGGCATTGCCCGCGACTGTGCGCGGCGCGGCCTGCGATGCATTTTGCTGGAGCGCCACGACATCGCCACCGGCGCCACCGGCCGCAACCACGGTTTATTGCACAGCGGCGCGCGCTATGCGGTGACCGACGGCGAGTCGGCGCGCGAGTGCATCGAAGAAAACCGCATCCTGAAACGCATCGCGCATCACTGTATCGAGCGCACCGACGGGCTGTTCATCACCTTGCCGCAAGACTCGCTGGACTATCAGCAGCAGTTTATCGCGGCCTGTCGCCAGGCCGATATCGACGCCGAAGCGATCGACCCGCAGCTGGCGCTGCGGCTGGAGCAGGCGGCTAACCCGGCGCTGATCGGCGCGGTGCGCGTACCGGACGGCACCGTCGATCCCTTCCGGCTGACCGCCGCCAACATGTTGGACGCGCGCGAGCACGGTGCGCAGATCCTGACCTACCACCAGGTGGTGGGATTGTTGCGCAGCGGCGATCGGGTAACGGGCGTGCGCGTTTACGACCATCAGAATCAGCGGCGCTATGAGCTGCACGCGTCTGTGGTGGTCAACGCCGCCGGTATCTGGGGCCAGCAGATCGCCGAATATGCCGATTTACGCATTCGCATGTTCCCGGCCAAGGGGGCGCTGCTGATCCTCGGCCATCGCATCAACAACATGGTGATCAACCGCTGCCGCAAACCGGCGGACGCCGACATCCTGGTGCCGGGCGACACCATCTCGCTGATCGGCACCACCTCGACCCATATCGACTACGACCAAATTGACAACATGCTGGTGACCCCGCAGGAGGTGGACATTCTGATCCGCGAGGGGGCGCTGTTGGCGCCCACCCTGGCGCAGACCCGCATTCTGCGCGCCTATGCCGGGGTGCGGCCGCTGGTCGCCAGCGACGACGATCCCAGCGGGCGCAACGTCAGCCGCGGCATCGTGCTGCTCGATCACGCCGCCCGCGACGGGCTGGAAGGGTTTATCACCATCACCGGCGGCAAGCTGATGACCTACCGCCTGATGGCGGAGTGGGCCACCGACAAGGTGTGCGAAAAGCTTGGCGTAAACCGTCCGTGCACCACCGCGCAGGACGCGTTGCCCGGATCCCGCCAGTCGGCGGAGGAAACGGTGCGCAGCGTGGTTTCACTGCCCGCCAGCATCCGTGGTTCGGCGATTTACCGCCACGGCGATCGCGCCAGCCAGGTGCCGGCGGCCGATCGGCTCGACACCAGCCTGGTGTGCGAATGCGAGGCGGTGACCGCCGGGGAAGTGCGTTATGCGGTCAATTCGCTGACCGTCAATAACCTGGTGGATCTGCGCCGCCGCACCCGCGTCGGCATGGGCACCTGCCAGGGCGAACTCTGCGCCTGCCGCGCCGCCGGGCTGCTGACGCGCTTTAACGTCAGCACGCCGCAGCAATCCATCGCGCAGCTGTCGCAGTTCCTCAACGAACGCTGGAAAGGCGTACGGCCGATCGCCTGGGGCGATGCGCTGCGCGAGAGCGAATTTACCAGTTGGGTTTACCAGGGGTTATGCGGGCTTGAAGCCCAGGCCGACCAGGAGCAGGAGGCAGATGATGCGATTTGACGTCGTGGTGATTGGCGGCGGTCTGGCGGGCCTGAGCTGCGCCATTGCCGTGGCCGAACAGGGCAAGCGCTGCGCGGTGGTCAGTTCTGGCCAGAGCGCGCTCTACTTCTCCTCCGGCTCGCTCGACCTGTTGGCGAGATTGCCGGACGGCACGCCGGTCGAGATGCCGCTGGCGGCGTTGCCGCAGCTGGCGCAGCAGGCGCCGCAGCATCCGTATGCCCTGATCGGGCCCGGCCGGGTGGCGGCGCTGTCCGCTGCCGCACAGCGGCTGCTGGAGCGCTGCGGGTTGAACCTGCAGGGGGAGGGAACCAATAACCATCTGCGCATTACGCCGCTGGGCACGCGCCGCGCCACCTGGCTCAGCCCGCAGGCGATCCCGACGCTGCCGCTGACCGGCCAACTGCCGTGGCGGCGCATCGCGGTGATCGGCATCGAAGGGTTCCTCGACTTCCAGCCGCAGATGGCCGCCGATTCCCTGAGCCGCGAGCTTGGCGTGCAGACGGACGTGGCCTATCTGCACATGCCGGCGCTGGACAGATTGCGCAATAACCCCAGTGAGTTCCGCGCGGTGAACATCGCCCGGGTACTGGATTTGATGGAAAGCCTGCCGCCGATGGCCGAAGAGCTGCGGCGGCTGGCGGGCGAGGCCGAGGCGCTCTTCCTGCCGGCCTGTCTGGGCCTGGAGGACGATGCGTCGCTGGCGGTGTTGCAGGATGCGGTCGGCAAACCGATCCGACTGCTGCCGACGTTGCCGCCTTCGGTGCCCGGCATGCGCTTGCATCAGGCACTGCGGCGGCGTTTTCAGCAGCTGGGCGGCATTTTCATGCCCGGCGACAGCGTGCTGCGCGCCGAGAGCGAGGCCGGCCGTATCACCGGTTTGTACACCCGCAACCACGGCGATATTCCGCTGCGAGCGCAGCAGGTGGTGCTGGCCAGCGGCAGCTTCTTCAGCAATGGGCTTGTGGCCGATTTCGACCGGGTGCGTGAGCCGATCTTTGGGCTGGACGTACACAGCCGGGCGGATCGCGCCGACTGGAGCCGACGCGAGCTGTTCGCGCCGCAGCCTTACCTGCAGTTCGGCGTGCGTACCGACGGCAGGCTGCGGGCGATGAAGCAGGGAGTGCCGTTCGACAACCTGTACGCCATCGGCGCGGTCGCCGGTGGCTACGATCCGCTGCAGCAGGGCTGCGGCGCCGGCGTGTCATTGATCGGCGCGCTGCACGTCGCGCAGCAGATCGCCGCGGAGGAGAACGTATGAGCCTGCATCGGGACCACAGCTTTGAAAGCTGCATCAAATGCACCGTCTGCACCACTTACTGCCCGGTCGCCAAAGTGAACCCGCTCTACCCGGGGCCGAAACAGGCGGGGCCGGACGGCGAGCGGCTGCGGCTGAAAGACCCGGCGCTGTACGACGAAGCGCTGAAATACTGCACCAACTGCAAACGTTGTGAAGTGGCCTGCCCGTCCGACGTCAAAATCGGCGACATTATTCAACGCGCCCGCGCCGACTTCGCCCAGAGCAAGCCGACGCTGCGCGATGCCATCCTCAGCCACACCGACATCATGGGCTCGCTGTCGACGCCGTTCGCGCCGATCGTCAACGCCGCCACCGGGTTGAAACCGGTGCGCAAGCTGCTGGACAAGGCGCTGAAGATCGATCACCGTCGTGAGCTGCCGAAATATTCCTTCGGCACCTTCCGCCGCTGGTACCGGCAACAGGCGCAGGCTCAGCAGCGTTACGCTGAGCAGGTGGCATTCTTCCACGGTTGCTTCGTCAACTATAACCACCCGCAGCTGGGCAAGGATTTGGTCCGGGTGTTCAACGCGCTGGATATCGGCGTGCAGCTGCTGAAACGCGAGAAATGCTGCGGCGTGCCGCTGATCGCCAACGGGTTTATCGAGCAGGCTAAAAAGCAGGCCAGGGTCAATGCCGAATCGCTGCAGGAAACGGTGCTGGAGCGCGGCATTCCGGTGGTGGCGACCTCATCGAGCTGCACCTTCACCCTGCGTGACGAATACCCTCATCTGCTGGACGTAGACACCACTGCGGTGCGCGATCGGGTGGAGCTGGCGACGCGCTATCTCTATCGCCTGATCAATCAGGGGCGCAGCCTGCCGCTCAAGCGCACGCCGCTGCGGGTGGCTTATCACACGCCTTGCCATATGGAGAAGATGGGCTGGACCGCCTACACCCTGGAGCTGCTGCGGCAGATACCGGGGCTGGAGCTGGTGGTACTGGATTCGCAGTGCTGCGGCATCGCCGGCACCTACGGGTTCAAATCGGAGAACTACGCCACGTCGCAAGGCATCGGCGCGCCGCTGTTCCGGCAGATAGAAGAGAGCGGGGTGGATCTGGTGGTGACCGACTGCGAAACCTGCAAATGGCAGATAGAAATGTCCACCAGCAAGCGCTGCGAACATCCGATCACCCTGCTGGCGCAGGCGCTGGTATAAAAACGAAAGGGCCGGCAAACCGGCCCTCTGTGGGATTACTGCTTCAGCTTCAGAGTGGAGATGATGCCTTCGGCTTCGGTCTGCGCCTGCTGCTGATTGTCTGCCGGCAGCGTTACCTGGATGGTCAGCATGTTGTTGTTCAGCGAACCGATCAGGACGGAAGAATAAGCCTTTTCACCGCCGCTGGTGATGATGCTGTCCAGCTGACGCAGCGGCACGCCGTTGACGTCGAGCGCCTTGTTGGTGATCACCTGCAGGTTGGCGTCACGCGCGCGCTGGGTATTCTCCAGGCGTTTGGCCAGGGTCTCCAGGCTGTCGGCGGTCTTGTCGCCCAAGATGACGATCACCGCGCGCTGGCCGGTGCTGTCTGCGTAAACATGCATGTTGTTAGCCTGGTTGCCCAGCTTGCCGCTCTGATCCGCCATGCCGACCGGCAGGGTGAACGCCAGTTTACCGTCCAGCAGGCTTACCTGCTGCCCGGCCGGCGCGCTGGCCGCCGCGCCGTCTGGCGCTGCCTTGGTGTCTTTGGTGTTGCCGTCGCAGGCCGCGAGGCCAAGCGCCAGCAGGCTGATACCCATCAATTTCGCTACTTTACGCATCGGGCTTCCTTCTTCCTTTCCGGTAGGGATTTACTGTCGTATCGCAACCTATTCCAGGTTGAAATGCAAGGCAGATGTTGTCACAAGTTTTTTTCCAGTAATAGCCGATAATCAGCCACTTCGCCTTTCTTTTCCAGTTGAACAATCTGATAGTGGTGGGTGAGCAGCATCGTCAGCATGGCGCGGAACCGGTTACAGGTTTTGACCGTCAGTTGGCGATAGCCCTGCGCCCGTGCCCAGCGTTCCTGTTCGGCCAACAAGGCCTGCGCCACGCCGTGGCGACGGAATGCCGGCAGCACGCCACCCAGCCAGCTGTAAAACACCGTTTCCTGCCGTTGATAACCGAGTTTGAAACCGGCCGGCTGCCCGTCTATCTCGGCGATCAACAGGCTGGCGGGGGCGGTGCCGATACGCTGCTGCAGATCGGCCAGGCTATGCAGGCCGCCGAATTCGGGGATGCGTTGATAAAGGCGGTGGATTTCTTCGAGCGTGGCGGTGCGGACGATTGGGGTCATGAGCGGCCTCCAAGGATAAGGCCGCCCAGAATAGCATGGCTCAGCTCGGCTGCAGGCTGCCGCTGCGCGCCGCGATGCGTTTGAGCAGCATGTTCAGCAACACGCCGTACATCGGCAAGAAGAACAGCAGGCAGATCATCACCTTGAAGCTGTAATCCACCAGCGCAATCTCCACCCAGTTGTTGGCCATGAAGGGATCGCTGCTCTTGTAGAAGGCGATGAAGAAGAACGCCAGCGTATCGCTGATGTTGCCGAGGAACATCGCCGCCGCCGGCGCCACCCACCAGGCGCTGCGTTGGCGCAGACGGTTAAAGACGTGTACGTCGAGGATCTGGCCGAGCACATAGGCCATAAAGCTGGCCACGGCGATGCGCGCCACGAACAGGTTAAAACTGCTCAGCGCCGCGAAGCCCTGCCATTCTCCCTGATAGGTGACGGTGGAGATCACATAAGAGATGAACAGCGCCGGCACCATCACCGCCAGGATGATGCGTCGCGCCAGCGGCGCGCCGAAGATGCGCACGGTCAGATCGGTCGCCAGGAAGATAAACGGGAAGGTAAAGGCGCCCCAGGTGGTATGGAAGCCGAAAACGGTGATCGGCAGCTGCACCAGGTAGTTGCTGGAGGTAATGATGGCGATATGAAACAGCGAAAGCCAGACCAACGCCGTGAAGCGCTGCTGTGCGGTAAACGAATACATGTTGTAGCCTTTTTAGCAGTGGGGTGAGGGAACCCAGTGTGTCTTGTCAAAACAGCAAAAAACGCTGCGCGGCGGCATGATACGCGTTTGCGCAACCAATGCAATGGTTAAATTTAACGCAAACGTTAACGCATCTTGCGCAGAAAAACTACCGGCGTAAACTAGGCGCTAATGAGATGCGGCGAGCGTTCGCCGATCGTTTTGAACGAGAAAAATTGCATGACTGACTTATTTGCCCAGGCAGACCAGACGCTCGACGCGCTGGGGCTGCGTTGCCCAGAACCGGTGATGATGGTGCGTAAAACCGTGCGCCATATGGACAACGGCGAAACGCTGCTGATTATTGCCGACGATCCGGCTACCACCCGCGATATCCCGGGGTTCTGCCGCTTTATGGAGCATACGCTGGTGGCGCAGGAGACCGAGCAGGCGCCATACCGTTATCTGCTGCGTAAAGGCGTATAACGGCGGCGCGGCCGAGTTAAAAGTTCCTTCCCCCAAATGACAACGGGCGCGGTATGCCGCGCCCGTGTTTGTTTCAGAGCTTAGCTGCGCTTTCTCAACAGCCGCAGCGCGTTGGCGGTGACCAGCGCGGTGGCGCCGGAGTCGGCCAGCACCGCCAGCCACAGCCCGGTTAACCCCAGCAGGCTGGTGATCAGGAAGACCCCTTTCAACCCCAGCGCGATGGTGATGTTTTGCCGGATATTGGCGTGGGTGGCGCGCGAGATGCGGATCATTTCCGCGACGCCCACCAGTCGGTTGTGGGTCAGGGCGGCGTCGGCGGTCTCCAGCGCCACGTCGGTGCCGCTGCCCATGGCGATGCCGATGTTGGAGGCTTTCATCGCCGGGGCGTCGTTGATGCCGTCGCCGATCATCGCCGTCGGGCGCAGTTCGCTCAGTTCGGTGACCGCGCTGACCTTATCTTCCGGCAACAGACCGGCACGATAGTCGAGGCCCAGCTCGCCGGCGATCGCCGCGGCGGCGCGCGGGTTATCCCCGGTCAGCATCACGCCGCGAATACCCAGCGCGTTCAGTTCGGCTATCGCCTGTTTGGCGTCGCTGCGTAGCGTATCACGCAGCGCCAGCAAGCCGATGGGCGCGCCGTCTTCCAGCACCACCACCGCCGTTTTACCGGCGTTTTCCAGCTTGTCTACCTGGCTCTGCCATTGTGTGGCGAGCAGGCCCGGCGCCAGCTTGCCCGGCGCACTGATCAGCACGGTCTTGCCGTCCACGATCCCTTCCACACCGACGCCGGCCAGCGCGCGGCGCGCCTGCGCCAGCGGCAGCTCAGCCCCGCTTGCGGCGGCGCGGTTGATGATCGCTTGCGCCAGCGGGTGATGTGAACCGGCCTCTACCGCGGCGGCAAGCTGCAACAGCCGTTGTTCGGTCAGCGCGCCGATGGGCAGCACGTCGGTGACCGTCGGCTTGCCTTCGGTCAGGGTGCCGGTTTTATCGAAGGCGATGGTTTGAATCTGGCCCAGTTGCTCCAGCGCCGCGCCGCCTTTAATCAGCGCGCCGCGCCGCGTGGCGGCCGCCAGCCCGGATGTGATGGCCGCCGGCGTCGAGATCACCAGCGCGCATGGACAGCCGATCAGCAGCAGCGTCAGGCCGCGATAGATCCAGGTCTCCCACGGCTGCGAGAACAGCAGTGGCGGTACCAGGATCACCGCGACGGCCAGCAGCATAATGGCCGGGGTGTAATAGCGGCTGAAGCGATCGAGGAAGCGTTCGATCGGCGCGCGGCGTTCTTCGGCCTCTTCAATAAGCTGCAAAATGCGGTCGATGGCATTTTTGCCGGGCTCGGAAATCACCTTCATCTGTGCCGCCTGATCGACGGACAGGCTGCCGGCGGCCACTTTTTCCCCTTGTTGACGCTCGACCGGCACCGATTCGCCGGTCAGGGCGCTTTCGTCAAAGCTGGCGAACGGATTGAGCAGCTCGGCGTCGGCCGGCAGGCGCCCGCCGGGCGCGATTTCAATCACATCGCCAGGGCGCAGGCTGGCGACCGGCACGCGTTTGCGTTCCGTGCCTTGCAGCAGCAGCGCATCTTCCGGCACCAGCTCCATCAGCGCCTTCACCCCGCGCCGCGCACGGTTGGCGGCGTAGGATTCCAGCAGCTCGCCGACCATAAACAGCAGCAGCACCATCGCCGCCTCGGCGGTGGCGCCAATAAACAGCGCGCCGATGGCCGCCACGCTCATCAGCGTTTCGATGGCGAACGGCGTGCCGGAACGAATCAGACGCAGCGCCTTGGCGGCGACCGGCGCCAATCCGACCAGCGTGGTGGCGATAAAGGCGATGCGGCCCAGCTCCGGGTTAACCCGATCCAGCACCCAGCTGACGACCATCAGGGTGGTCAACAGCAGCAGCGGTGCGAATTCGCCGAAGCGTGAGGTTTTCGGCGCGGCGGCTTTGGCGGTCTGAGTGCCGAGCAGGGTAAAGCCGGCCTGGGCGACCGCGTCCTGGATCCGCAGGCTGATGTCGGACTGCGCGTCGACCACCAGTTTTTCAGTGGCGAACAATACGCGTGCGCTGTCAACGCCGGGGAGCGCGGTGACGGCATTTTCGATTTTCTTGGCGCAGCTGGGGCAGTCCATACCGGTGACTTTCCAGCTGAAACGTTGGCTGCCGGAAGGGGGAGCGGCGGCCAGCCTGTCGCTTTCCTCGTCCGGATCGTCGGGCGCGGTGGCGCAGCAGCCGCTATCGCCATGATCGTGATGATGGTGGGCGTGTTCGGCCTGTACGGCTGCGCTTTTCGGCTCACTGCTGCAGCCATGCTGCGTTTTGCTGTGGCTGTGGTTGCAGCCGCACCCGCCTTCGGCGTGGTGATGTTCCTGATGATTATGGTTTTGCTGATTGTGCATAACGTCCCCCTTCGGGCTGTTAAACGGGTTTGCTCAGCTGACTCTACACCCTGGAGTCCACTCCAGAGTCAAGCGCCGGATGAGAATTATTGCTAACGGCGTTCGGGCGTAGAAAAGGGGGATTCATTCAATAATGAATAATGCGAATTTAAATATATCGGCTTTTCTTATCCCCTATTTGGGCGAAAAGGCTCGCTGCCGTTAGTTTAAATAAGAAAATAATATTCCTATAGAAACTAAAAAATCGCCCGACCTAATAATAAAGAGTTATTAATCTATAACGCTTTAGCAAAATTTACCTTTTCCCCTGAGTAAAGCCAGCATGATTCGCTTGACTCTGCAGGCCGCGTTGCTATTGAAGTTTGGTGCCAACTTATCCTCATCAAGTTTCGTTTGCTTTGTAAAGACGCCTAAAAAGCAGCATAACAAACTTTCGTTGCGATAATAAATGGTTGATTATTTTATGTGCAGTTTTACGGTCCTGCCTATAATTGGAATCGATTACCATTTTTAATGGTGATCTTATTTGCTGATATATATGCATTAATTCTACCTAACACACTGCCGGTAACGGCGCATAAGCCCCTTCCAGCAAGCTTGAGGTTCATTAACCGTGGCTTACGGGGAGGTTATGTCTATCTGTCTGATTGATATCAATCAGGTAATGAGTGGAATCGAACCAATGCAATCTACTAAAAAGGCAATTGAAATTACTGAATCCAGCCTCGCGGCCGCCACAACCGGTTACGATGCTGTAGACGACCTGCTGCATTATCATGAGCGGGGTAACGGGATTCAGATTAATGGCAAGGATTCATTTTCTAACGAGCAAGCTGGGCTGTTTATTACCCGCGAGAACCAAACCTGGAACGGTTACAAGGTATTTGGCCAGCCGATCAAATTAACCTTCTCCTTCCCGGATTATAAGTTCTCTTCCACTAACGTCGCCGGCGACACCGGGCTGAGCAAGTTCAGCGCGGAACAGCAGCAGCAGGCTAAGCTGTCGCTGCAGTCCTGGGCCGACGTCGCCAATATCACCTTCACCGAAGTGGCGGCCGGACAAAAGGCCAATATCACCTTCGGCAACTACAGCCAGGATCGCCCCGGCCACTATGATTACGGCACCCAGGCCTACGCCTTCCTGCCGAACACCATTTGGCAGGGGCAGGATCTGGGGGGCCAGACCTGGTACAACGTCAACCAGTCCAACGTGAAGCATCCGGCAACCGAAGACTACGGCCGCCAGACGTTCACCCATGAAATTGGCCATGCGCTGGGTCTGAGCCATCCGGGCGATTACAACGCCGGTGAAGGCAACCCGACCTACCGCGACGCCACTTACGCGGAAGATACTCGTCAGTTCAGCCTGATGAGCTACTGGAGTGAAACCAACACCGGTGGCGACAACGGCGGTCATTACGCCGCGGCTCCGCTGCTGGATGACATTGCCGCCATTCAGCACCTGTATGGCGCCAACCTGTCGACCCGCACCGGCGACACCGTGTACGGCTTTAACTCCAACACCGGCCGTGACTTCCTCAGCACCACCAGCAACTCGCAAAAAGTGATCTTTGCGGCCTGGGATGCGGGCGGCAACGATACCTTCGACTTCTCCGGTTACACCGCCAACCAACGCATCAACCTGAACGAGAAGTCGTTCTCCGACGTGGGCGGCCTGAAGGGCAACGTTTCGATCGCCGCCGGTGTGACCATCGAGAACGCCATTGGCGGTTCCGGCAACGATGTGATCGTCGGCAACGCGGCCAACAACGTGCTGAAAGGCGGCGCGGGTAACGACGTGCTGTTCGGCGGCGGCGGGGCGGATGAGCTGTGGGGCGGTGCCGGTAAAGACATCTTCGTGTTCTCTGCCGCCAGCGATTCCGCACCGGGCGCTTCAGACTGGATCCGCGACTTCCAGAAAGGGATCGACAAGATTGATCTGTCGTTCTTCAACAAAGAGGCGCAGAGCAGCGACTTCATTCACTTCGTCGATCACTTCAGCGGCGCGGCCGGTGAAGCGCTGCTGAGCTACAACGCGTCCAACAACGTGACCGATTTGTCGGTGAACATCGGGGGTCATCAGGCGCCGGACTTCCTGGTGAAAATCGTCGGTCAGGTAGACGTCGCCACTGACTTTATCGTGTAACGCAGCAACGGAGCGCCCGGCGCAGTCTCGGCCGGGCGTGATGTGGGAGCCGGTATGAAAGGTACTTTAACGCGCGCCGCCCTTGCGGCGGGAGGCATGATGGTGACGAGTGCGGTGATGGCCGGCAGTCTGGCGCTGCCGACCGCGCAGTCGCTGGCGGGGCAATGGCAGGTAGCCGACAGCGAAAGGCAATGCCAAATCGAGTTTCTGGCCAATGAGCAAAGCGAGACCAACGGCTACCAGCTGGTGGATCGGCAGCGTTGTCTGCAAAGCGTATTTGCGGCCGAGGTGGTGGGCTGGCGCCCGGCGCCGGACGGCATCGCCCTGCTGCAGGCGGATGGCAGCACGCTGGCGTTCTTCTCGCGCGACGGCGATCTGTACCGCAATCAGCTGGGTGCGGGTGATGCCCTGACGTTGAAAGCGCTGGCTTGATGAAGAAACGGGTTCGGCGCGCCGAACCCGCGGCAGGTCTCTACAGGTAGAGCGAACGCACGATCAGGAAGTGGCCGGAAAAGTAACAGAAAGCCACGATGGCGTCCGCCGCGCGGAAGGTGAAGCGGTAGCGGTTGAGCAGCCAAACCACGTTGGCCAGCAGCAGCAGCGAGGTGCCGGTCAGCAGCGAGAAGCCGAAATCGGTGCTGCGCAGGAAATATTGCTCACCCGCCAGCCAGACCATCAGCAGCGTCATCGCCACATAGGTGACGATCGGCCAACGCATCTCTTCCAGCCGGGTCCAAAGGGCGGCCAGCAGCAATGCGCCGATCGCCAGCAGCGCCAGCGGCAGCGGCCAGAACAGACTGAACGTCATCTGGCTGGCGAAACTCAGGGTGTACAGCAAGTGGGACAGGAAAAAGGCGCCGATGGCGTACAGCACCCGCTCGCGCGGCAACAGAAGCAGCGCATCGCCGATCAGCGTTGCCAGCAGGCCGAGTACGATCAGATAACCCGCCGCGCTGAGCACCGGCGCCTGCCAGGCAAGCAGCAACAGCAGCAACAGCGTGACGGGTTTGAACACCCAACGCTGCCAGCGCGGCCCGCGGTAAGAGGCGTCGACGAACAGCCAACCGGAAAAGAATACGGCAAGGAACGGCCAACTCATTGATGTCATCCTTATGTAGGAGGGAGCCGCAACCACCGGCTCCAAACTGTCACCCATGTCACTTCTTATTTCAGTGTAGGTAGCCTGCCGACGATCGACAATGCTTTCTTGAGAATGCTATGTTTACGCCGATTTGGCCGTGAAGGAAATGGGAAACCGATGAGTAAGCCACCGTTATTTTTTGTCGCCGTCATTGCGTTGATCGCCGTGCTGGCCACGCAACGCTACTTCAAACAGCGCCAGCAGGAGACGGAAAACGATCGTGCGCCGATGCGCAGTCTGCAGGTGACGGTGAGCGACAAACGCGCGGTGCCGGTCACCAAGACCCGTGCGCCGCAGCGCGAGCCGTTGGTCAACGAGCCGATGTATTACGAGGTGGTGTTCAGCCCGAACCAGGGCGGTGAAGACATTACGCTGCGGCTGAAGCAATGGCAGTACAACCCGATAGAAAAAGGCGCGCACGGCACGTTAAACATGCAGGGCACGCGGTTCGTCTCGTTCACCGTTCAGCCGTAGCGGTCACTTTTTCTTGATGGGCGGCTGTTTCTTTTGCCAGGCCAGCAGCTCAAACACGCCAAAGATAAAGATCTTGGCCTCTTGCCAGTAGCTGATCGGCTGATCCTTCGGCTGGGTGGATTTCAACAGCACCAGCTGCAGGCCATGCATCACCACCATAAAAAACAGCGCCACGTCGATGAAATACTTCAGCGGCTTGGGAAACGGATGGAACAGGTTAGAGAGCAGGAAGCCCCATACGCACAGCATCAGCAGGCGGCCCAGATTAATCAGCATGGTCGGTTTTCTCTTTCGAACGAAGATAAAGGCGATAAGCCACCTGACCGGCGACCTTCTCCCGGTGCAACTGCCAGCTGGCAGGCACGTCCGCCGCGGCGCTTTCCGCCTCGGCTTCTACATAGATCCACGCCTCGTCGGCCAGCCAGCCACGCTGCTCCAGTAACAAGACGGTCTCCGCCAGCAGGCCTTTGCGAAACGGCGGATCGAGGAACACCACGTCAAACGGTTGACCGTCGCCCGCCAGCCAGCTCAACGCGTTGGTGTTGATAACCACCCCTTTGCCCTGCAGCAGCGCCAGATTTTTTTCCAGTTGCTGAGCCACCGGCCGTTCGAATTCCAGCAGCGTGGCGCTGCCGGCATAGCGCGACAGCGCTTCCAGCCCTAATGCGCCACTGCCGGCGAAGCAGTCCAGGCAGCGCGCGCCCTGAATCACCGGCGCCAGCCAGTTGAACAGGGTTTCACGCACCCGATCGGTGGTGGGGCGCAGCCCCGGGCTGTTTGGCACCGGGAGTTTGCGGCCGCGCCATTGGCCGCCGATGATGCGGATCTGTCCGGCTGCGGCCTGGGGCGGCTTTTTGGCCGCGGCCCGTGGCGAGAGTCTTGTCATAAGCGTTGTTTGATTTCTTTTGCGGCGCGGGGCCGCAGAGGTTAACGAAAAGTTGTCCCTATTCTACCGGTGACGGGCGTCGGGGGGAACGGTAAAACGTTGTTGTCTGATTTCACACCGGAAAGCATGCCGGATGCGTGTTGCTGCGCGAGGGAAAGTGATAGACTCGGCGGATTATTGTCAGCATATATCCTTCAGGTATGTAGGGTAAGCGAGCCTTCGGTACGGAGTAGAGTCATAACATGGCAAAAGATAAGAAACGTGGGTTTTTCTCCTGGCTGGGCTTTGGCCAGAAGGAAAAGGAAGAAGAGCAACAGCAACCTGAGCAGCCGGTAGAGCAGGCGGAACCTCAGGCCGCGGAGACGCCGGCTGAACCGGCCGCCGCCAAGCTGGATGACAAGCTCCCCGCCCAGGAATCTGAACCTGCCGCCTCCGTCGACACCCCGGGGGAGTGGGATAACGGTCAGGCCGGCGAGCAAATCGCGGAAAACCTGCCGGCGGCGGCTGAACATCCGGCGGCGCCGCAAGCGTTGGCTGAAGAGATCGTCAGCGTCACCGAGCAAGTGGTGGCGCAGCAGCAATCGGTGGTTGAACCTGAGCCGGTCGTCGAACCTGAGCCGGTCGTCGAGCCTGAGCTGGTCGTCGAGCCTGAGCCGGTCGTCGAGCCTGAGCCGGTCGTCGAACCTGAGCCGGTCGTCGAGCCTGAGCCGGTGGTTGAGTCCGAGCCGGTCGTCGAACCTGAGCCGGTCGTCGAGCCCGAGCCGGTGGTTGAGTCCGAGCCGGTCGCCGAACCTGAGCCGGTCGTCGAACCCGAGCCGGTGGTCGAGCCCGAGCCGGTGGTCGAGCCCGAGCCGGTGGTTGAACCCGAGCCGGTCGTCGAACCTGAGCCAATCGTCGAACCTGAACCGGAGCCGGAAGAAGCGCCGCTTGAACCTGTGGTGCCGGCCGCTGCGCAAGAGCAGGAACGCCCGACCAAAGAAGGCTTCTTCGCTCGCCTGAAACGCAGCCTGCTGAAGACTAAGCAAAACCTCGGTTCCGGCTTTATGGGGCTGTTCCGCGGTAAAAAGATCGACGACGACCTGTTCGACGAGCTGGAAGAACAGCTACTGATCGCCGACGTCGGCGTGGAGACCACGCGCAAGATCATCACCTCCCTGACTCAGCACGCCAGCCGCAAGCAGCTGAAAGACGCTGAAGCGCTGTACGGCAAGCTGAAGGAGGAAATGTCCGAAATTCTGGCCAAGGTCGATCAGCCGCTGGATGTCAGCGGGAAAACCCCGTATGTCATCCTGATGGTCGGCGTGAACGGCGTGGGTAAAACCACCACCATCGGCAAGCTGGCGCGTCAGTTCCAGGCGGAAGGTAAGTCGGTGATGCTGGCGGCGGGGGATACCTTCCGCGCCGCCGCGGTGGAGCAGCTGCAGGTGTGGGGCGAACGCAACCGCATTCCGGTGGTGGCGCAGCATACCGGCGCGGATTCCGCTTCGGTGATCTTCGATGCGGTGCAGGCCGCCAAGGCGCGCGGCATCGATGTGTTGATCGCCGATACCGCCGGCCGTCTGCAGAATAAATCGCACCTGATGGAAGAGCTGAAGAAGATCGTCCGCGTCATGAAAAAACTGGACGACCAGGCCCCCCATGAGGTTATGCTGACGCTCGATGCCAGCACCGGCCAGAATGCGGTCAGTCAGGCGAAATTATTTAATGAGGCCGTGGGCTTAACCGGCATCACGCTGACTAAACTGGACGGTACCGCCAAGGGCGGGGTGATCTTCGCCATCGCCGATCAGTTCGGTATCCCGATCCGCTATATCGGCGTCGGGGAAGGCATCGAAGATTTGCGGCCGTTTAAGGCTGACGATTTTATTGAGGCACTTTTTGCCCGAGAGGATTAATACGGATGATTCGCTTTGAACAGGTCAGTAAAGCTTATCTGGGCGGACGGCAAGCGCTGCAGGGGGTTGATTTCCATCTGCGCCCGGCGGAAATGGCGTTTCTGACCGGCCATTCCGGCGCGGGGAAAAGTACCCTGCTGAAACTGATTTGCGGTATCGAACGGCCCAGCGCCGGCCACATCTGGTTTGGCGGGCACGACATCAGCCGTTTGAAAAACCGCGAGGTGCCGTTCCTGCGTCGGCAGATCGGCATGATCTTCCAGGATCACCACCTGCTGCTGGATCGCACGGTGTATGACAACGTGGCGATGCCGCTGATCATCGCCGGCGCCAGCACCGAAGATATCCGCCGCCGCGTTTCCGCCGCGTTGGACAAAGTCGGTTTGCTGGATAAAGCGAAAAACTTCCCGATTCAGCTGTCCGGCGGTGAGCAGCAGCGCGTGGGCATCGCCCGTGCGGTGGTGAACAAGCCGGCGGTGCTGCTGGCGGATGAACCGACCGGTAACCTGGATGATGCGCTGTCGGAAGGCATTCTGCGCCTGTTTGAAGAATTCAACCGCGTCGGCGTGACCGTACTGATGGCGACGCACGACACCGGGCTTATCGCCCGTCGCAATTACCGCATCCTGACGCTGAGCCAGGGCCGCATGCAGGGGGGCGCTCACCATGGCCAATAACGCAAAAACCGCCAAGAGCAAGGCGCTGCGCGGCGGCTGGCGCGAACAGTGGCGTTACGCCTGGATGAACGCCATCAAAGACATGCTGCGCCAGCCGTTGGCGACGCTGCTGACGGTGATGGTGATCGCCATCTCCCTGACGCTGCCGAGCGTGTGCTACATCGTGTGGAAAAACGTCAGCACCGCGGCCAGCCAGTGGTACCCGACGCCGCAACTGACGGTCTACCTGGATAAATCGCTCGATGACGACGCGGCGCTGAAAGTGCTCGACGCCATCAAGGCGGAAGCCGGCGTGGAGAAGGTGAACTACCTGTCGCGTGAAGAAGCGCGCGGCGAGTTCCGTAACTGGTCGGGCTTTGGCGGCGCGCTGGACATGCTGGAAGAGAACCCGTTGCCGGCGGTGGCGATCGTCACGCCGAAGATGAGCTTCCAGAGTTCGGACACCCTCAACACCCTGCGCGATCGCGTAGCGGCGGTGCAGGGCGTGGAAGAAGTGCGTATGGATGACAGCTGGTTTGCCCGCCTGGCGGCGCTGACCGGGCTGGCGGGCCAGATCGCGGCGATCATCGGCGTGCTGATGATCGTGGCAGTGTTCCTGGTGATCGGCAACAGCGTGCGTCTGAGCATCTTCAGCCGTCGCGACACCATCAACGTGATGAAGCTGATCGGCGCCACCGACGGCTTTATTCTGCGGCCGTTCCTCAACGGCGGGGCGATGCTGGGTTTTGCCGGCGCGCTGTTGTCGCTGGTGCTCTCCGGCGCGCTGGTGTGGCAGCTGGAGTCGGTGGTCGTCGGGGTCGCCAAGGTATTCGGCACCACCTTCACCCTGCACGGGCTGGGCTGGGATGAGGCGCTGCTGCTGCTGATCATCTCCGCGATGATCGGCTGGATCGCCGCCTGGCTGGCGACGGTGCAACATTTACGCCGATTTACACCACAGTAAGATTTTTTTGGTATACTCTTCTCCTGCTGCTTTTGATCGCGTTGCGGGAGAAGAGTGACCTCAAGCGAAGTCAGCACCATCCCTCTCTTCTTAGCGCACAAATTCCCTATCGGCCTTCACCCTCGTCACGTATTGTCAGCGACAATGCTTGCAAAAAAGGGTGAACTTTTAGGGCGGAGTACGGTCAAAAATTGCAGCAAATGTTAAGGTGCCCGGCGTGTGGAACCGCTTTTGCTTCAGCAACTGCCGTAGAATCAATCATTTCCCCGCTGTAATAATCACCTGCATGATTTTGTATTCTCATAGAGAGGGTTTGAATGACCAAAGAAATGCAAACTTTAGCCTTAGTACCCCAAGGTAGCTTGGAAGCCTATATCCGGGCAGCCAACGCCTATCCGATGCTGACGGCAGAGGAAGAGCGGGAGCTGGCTGAACGGCTGCATTATCAGGGCGATCTGGATGCCGCTAAGCAGCTCATCCTGTCTCACCTGCGCTTTGTCGCTCATATTGCCCGCAACTATTCAGGCTATGGTCTGCCGCAGGCGGATCTGATTCAGGAAGGCAATATCGGCCTGATGAAAGCCGTTCGCCGCTTCAACCCGGAAGTCGGCGTGCGTCTGGTTTCCTTTGCGGTGCATTGGATTAAGGCGGAAATCCACGAGTACGTATTGCGCAACTGGCGCATCGTGAAAGTGGCGACCACCAAAGCGCAGCGCAAGCTGTTCTTTAACCTGCGCAAAACCAAACAGCGTTTGGGCTGGTTCAACCAGGACGAAGTGGAACTGGTGGCCCGCGAGCTGGGCGTAACCAGCAAAGACGTGCGCGAGATGGAATCTCGCATGGCGGCGCAGGACATGACGTTCGATCCGACTCCGGACGACGAGGCCCGCGATGGCCAGTCGATGGCGCCGGTGCTGTACCTGCAGGACAAAAGCTCGGACTTCGCCGAAGGCATCGAGGAAGATAACTGGGAAAGCAACGCCGCAGACAAACTGGCCTATGCGCTGGAAGGTCTGGACGAGCGCAGCCAGCATATCATCCGCGCCCGTTGGCTGGATGATGACAACAAATCGACGCTGCAGGAGCTGGCCGATCAGTACGGCGTTTCCGCCGAACGCGTGCGTCAGCTGGAAAAGAACGCCATGAAGAAACTCAAAATGGCGATCGAAGCCTGAGTCGATGCGAGATTCGATAAAAAAAGCCCGGCAAGCCGGGCTTTTTAGTGCCTGAAATTCGGCGTTATGGCGCCACGGCGGTGAAGTCCGGCGCCGGGCAGTCGTAGCCGAATTTCGCCGCCCACGGATAACGGGTGCCGGTGTTGATATAGCGCTGATAAAGCGCACGGCCGGATTTGGCATCACGCTTGATAACCCAGCTGGCAGCGTTACACAACACGGCGGCATAGGCCTGGCTCTTCGGCGGCAGCAGATCGGCCGCCTGTTGCGCCAGCCCCACCGCCTGCCAGCGATAGTGCAGGAAACGGTTGTCTTCCTCCGGTAGCGCCGCCTTGGCGCGCGCCGCTTCTGCGCTGTCGATCCAGCTTTTATGCTTCAGCTCGCGAGTATCGAACGCATCCCCCAGATAGGAATAGCCGGCGCCATAGATGGCGTAATCCGGCGTCATCTCATACCCGGTAAACTCCAGCCCCTGGGCGCGCAGCAGGTTGGCGGCGCGATAGTAAGCCTGCGCGCGCGTCAGCGGCGCGGCGGATTTGTCCTTGGCGGCCTTCAGTTCGTCGGCGAACTGCTGCGCCGCTTGCCGGTAGTTGGGGATATCGAAATAGGCCAGCGCTTCCGGCGCTCGTCCGGCGCGTATCAGCCGCCGCGCCAGCAGTTCGCGCAGCTGCACTTCCGGCGTGATCTGCTGGCCGCCGTAGTCGTCCGGATTAACCGGCTTGAGCGGCGTCGTCGGCGCCGGGGCGTGCTTATCGACAAAACCTTTCAACTCATCGACGGTCAGCACCCGCTCCGCCACGTCGGCCACGTCGGCCCAGTAGAGCGCTTTGCCGCGATACAGCAGGTCCATCGCCTGCAGATAGTCGCCGCGGTTCAGCGCCAGGATGGCCTGTTCGCCGGCCACCCGGCACTCGGGCACGATGGTTTCTGCGACGAAGTCGGCGTTGCGTTGTTCACCCCAGCTTTCGTCGGTGGGGAACGCGCTTGCCGCCTTGGCGTAGGCGGCAGTGGCGGCTTTCACGTCGCCGTCGCGCAGCGCCATTTTCGCGCGCAGCCACCACGCCAGGCCGCTGTCGCCGGCGTTTTTCAGCAGGCTCGCCGCCATCGGGTACTGCCCCGAACGGTAAGCCAACGCCGCCAGCCGATCGCTGCCGGCGAAGCCGCTTTTCACTGAGCCGTCCAGCAGCGTCAGGATCTGGCTGATGATCTGGGCGGAGCGGCCGTTGCCGTCGGTATCCGCCATTTGCAGGTTGCCGCTGCGCGCGAACAGCTCAATGGTCACCAACTGCTGGATCAACGGATCGCCGATAATCTGTTTCAGCGTGTCCAAATGGTCGGGGTTGACCAGGAGGCTGGAGACGTACTGCAGCGACTGCCCGCCGCTCGGATCGCCCTGCGCCGCCTGTTGCGCATAGAGGTGGGCGGCGGGGGCGACGTCACCCAGCCACAGGTGGATGCGCGCCTGCTGCCCAAGGCTGCTCAGCGCCAACTGATCGGGATCGGCGGCGCCGCTTTTCACCCGGTCGATCACCTGCTGGAATGCCGTCAGCGCCTGTTCAAGTTCGGCTTTAGGCGGATGCTCGGCGGCGGGAACCGCTTCACCGGATTCATTCACCGGTGTACCGTGGTCAGCCATCAGGACGCGGCCAAGCGAATACTGCGCCCGCAGTCCCCAGTCGCTCTGCTCGGCGGCCGGTAGCTTCAGCACCTGCTGGAAATAGTCTGTGGCGCGCGGATCGTGGCTGGCGAAAGCGACGGCGCCCAGTTGATAGAGACGCGCGGCGTTGGACAACCCCTGCGCATTGACGGCGTCAGCCTCTTCCACCGTTTTGGCTGCGCGCATTTTACCGATCGCGATCGTTTCCGGCGATTGCGGCATCGGTTTCGGCGGCATCGGCGGCGGCGGGGCTTGCCAGTGCGGCAACTGTTTATCCATCGGCACCAGCCGGCCGGCTTCGAAGGCGAAATTGCCCTCCGGCATATACAGCAGGGTGCCGTTGCGGTCGATCAGCAGCCGGTTAGGAAAATCCGGGCCGCAGGCATAGCCGTTCAGCGGCAGCGCCAGCGCGGCGCCGATCAGCATGGCCAGCGGAAGAAGGCGGCGGGTATTCCGTGCCGCGCGCGAATCAAGGTGTGACAAGGGTGCCTCCTGGCGTCAGTTGTTGGCAGCGCAGCCAGCCCAACGGCCGGGATTGCCCGGCGCGCAGTTGGTCGCTGCTGATGCGAATAAAGCGTTGCTGTTGCGGTGCGGATTCCAGCCGGTAGTGGCCGACCGCGTCCGCCGCCAGGCAGTCGTCGGCGCGGATGACCACCTCTTGCGGCAGCGGGGCATCCACCGGCCCGTTGTTGTGAATTATCAGATCATACAGCCCGTTTTGCTGTGGCTGGGGCCTAAATTTTACTTGCCAGTCGACATTCAGCGGCCGCCGTTCGATCACTGCTCGCAGCGTGGCGAGCGACCAGGCGCGCCGATCGTCCGCCAGCGGCAGTCGGAACCAGATAATGCCGCGCAGCCGGGGCGGCGTTTGCTGCGCCAGCGTTTGCAGAAAATCGGCGATCTGCTGCGGCGCGACCGTCAGCTCACGGCCGTTGCCCGCCACGCGCAGCGAGGATTCGCTCTCCACCTGCGCGCCCTGCGCATCAAACCCCAGCAGCGCCATGCCGTAGGCCGGCAGCGCGACGCGAAACGGCTTCGGTGTGACGGCAGCGTACTGCCGCACCCAGCGCAGCACCAAGGGGCCGTCAAACAGCCCCTGCTGCGGCGAGAGCACCGCATGCACCTGCAGGACGGAACTGTCGGCCTGTTGCAGTACGCCGGGCAGGTTGGGTGAGCCGATCCAGGCCGGCAGGGCGGTGATGCCGAGTTGCAAAGCGGCGGGCAGCCGTTGGCGCAGCCGCTGCAGAAAGCGTTGGTAGTCCGGCAGGCGGGCGGTGGCGGCATCATGATCGATCTCGATGCCGGTGACGGGCAGCCCGGCCGCCTGCCAGCGCTGGGTGAGCGCCAGCAGGCGCTGGATAATGGCCTCTTGATCCAGCTGCGGCAGTTGGCCGTCGAGGCGGGCTACCAGCCAGAGTGGGTGGCCGTCCTGCTTCAGCAGGCTGAGATCGGCCGGGATTTCCCGCCAGCCTTCACGCGGATGCACCTGCAGCGCCAGCACCCGCAGCCCGGTAAACAGATCGCGGCTGTGCGCCAGCGCATCGGCGTGCTGCGGCGTCCAAACCCGCTGCCAGACATAAACCTGCTGATCCCAGCCTGAGGCCTGGCGCAGCGCCTGCTGGCGCCCGGCGAACCAGGCCGCCAACCCCAGCGCAATCAAAACCAGCGCCGCCAGCCGGCGCTTCATTTTTGCCAGAGATCGCCTTGCGGTGCGAAGCCGCAGGCGCGCATGAAGTTATCGACTTCCCCACGTTCACGCGGCGCCAGGCCGGCGGTCGACAGCTGCCACTGGGCGACCTGCGGCAGCTGACGCTGTGCATCCTGCACCAGATAAAGACCGACGCCGCGGCGGCGCGTCACTTCGCGTACCAGCAGATCCTGCAGCTCGGCGCGGTCGTCCTGCAGCGCAATTTTCACCGCACCCAGCAGACGCTCGTTGAAGCGGGCGGCAAACAGCGCCTTGTCGTCGCTCAGCCAGCCTTGCCACTGTTCCGGCTGCTGGTGCGGCCAAATTTTACCGAGGTCGATAAGGTCTTGCGGGGACAGCGCGGTTAGGCGCTCGATGGTCAGTTTCATGCAGAATTTCCGCGCAGCTAAATGATGTCGACAGTGTAATAGATCTTGTGCAGAGCGTTGTGTAAGTTTTTCTGTACGATTACTGTGCAATATGTTTTTTGCACGGGGCATTTTCCGAGTAAATAGTTAGTAAACGGATTGTTAACCAGCACAACGCACTACGCCTAAAGGTAAAGAGCGCAGATTTAATTCGAATTTTATCCTGTTTACACCGCTTGTTTCTGCCAGATGAAGTTGATTTGCAGAAGAAAATTCCTGTTTAATGGCATGAAAAATAAAGTCTTATTAGAAAATAATGCCGACAAAACGCCTAAATCATTATTACTTATAACAAAAGCGGTCAATAACGATCGGGCGCAGGCAAACACAACAGGTACGTTCACAACGACAGATGGGGATTTGCGGATGAAATTAACAACAGGTAAGGCACTGCTGGCGGGTTGTATTGCGATGGCCATGAGCCAGGCGGCCATGGCGAAAGACATCAAGGTGGCGATCGTCGGGGCAATGTCCGGCCCGGTCGCGCAGTATGGCGACATGGAGTTTACCGGCGCGCGCCAGGCGATTGCCGACATTAACGCCAAGGGCGGCATCAAGGGCGACAAGCTGGTCGGCGTGGAATACGACGACGCCTGCGACCCGAAACAGGCAGTTGCGGTCGCCAACAAGGTGATCAACGACGGCATTCGCTACGTGATCGGCCACCTGTGCTCCTCATCCACCCAGCCGGCGTCCGATATCTATGAAGACGAAGGCGTGATCATGATTACCCCGGCGGCCACCAACGCGGATCTGACTACCCGTGGCTACAAGATGATCCTGCGCACCACCGGCCTGGATTCGGATCAGGGCCCGACCGCCGCCAAATACATCCTCGGCGACATCAAGCCGAAGCGCATCGCCGTGGTGCACGACAAGCAGCAATACGGCGAAGGCCTGGCGCGCTCGGTGCGCGACAGCCTGAAAAAACAGGGCACCGAAGTGGCGATGTTCGAAGGCATCACCGCCGGCGACAAAGACTTCTCCACCTTGGTGGCGCGCCTGAAGAAAGAAAATATCGACTTCGTGTACTTCGGCGGTTACTACCCGGAAATGGGCCAGATCCTGCGTCAGGCCAAGCAGGCCGGGTTGACCACTCGCTTCATGGGGCCGGAAGGCGTGGGCAACTCCTCGCTGTCCAACATCGCCGGCGCCGCCTCGGAAGGCATGCTGGTGACGCTGCCGAAACGCTACGATCAGGTGCCTGCCAACCAGCCGATCGTCGATGCGCTGAAAGCCAAGAAGCTGGATCCGACCGGCCCGTTCGTCTGGACCACCTATGCTGCGCTGCAGTCGCTGACCACCGGCATGGAGCGCAGCGGCAGCCAGGAGCCGGCGGACATCGTCAAGGATCTGAAAACCGGCAAGCCGGTGGAGACCGTGATGGGGCCGCTGACCTGGGATGACAAGGGCGATCTGAAAGGCTTCGAGTTCGGCGTGTTCGAATGGCATGCCAACGGCACGTCCACACCGATCAAATAAGCCATAATGATTAGGGTGGGGCGCAGCCCGCTGCGCCCGGCGGGTCGGCTTGCCGGCCCCGTCTCCCTTTACCCGCCGGTTCTCCGCCGGCGGGTTTCGCAGCCAAGGGTTCAGAGTATGTCAGAGCAACTCCTCTATTTTCTGCAGCAGATGTTCAACGGCTTAACGTTGGGCAGCACCTATGCATTGATCGCCATCGGTTACACCATGGTTTACGGCATCATCGGCATGATCAACTTCGCCCACGGCGAGGTGTACATGATCGGCAGCTATGTCTCCTTTATCGTTATCGCCGCCCTGATGATGCTCGGCATCGACGTCGGTTGGCTGCTGATCGGCGCCGCGTTCCTGGTCTCGATCGTTATCGCCAGTGCCTACGGCTGGAGCATCGAACGGGTGGCCTACAAGCCGGTGCGCAACTCCAAGCGCCTGATTGCGCTGATCTCGGCCATCGGCATGTCGATATTCCTGCAAAACTACGTCAGCCTGACGCAGGGCTCACGCGATCTGGCGCTGCCTAGCCTAGTGACCGGCCAGTGGGTGCTGGGAGAAAGCAACGGCTTCGCCGCCACCATCAGCACCATGCAGCTGACCATCTGGCTCGTGACCTTCCTGGCGATGCTGGCGCTGACGCTGTTTATCCGCTATTCACGCATGGGCCGCGCCTGTCGCGCCTGTGCGGAAGATCTGAAGATGGCCAGCCTGCTGGGCATCAACACCGACCGGGTGATCTCGCTGACCTTCGTTATCGGAGCGGTGATGGCGGCGGTGGCCGGGGTGTTGCTCGGCCAGTTCTACGGCGTCATCAACCCTTACATCGGGTTTATGGCCGGTATGAAAGCCTTCACCGCCGCGGTTCTGGGCGGCATCGGCAGCATTCCCGGTGCGATGATTGGCGGCCTGGTACTGGGCGTGGCGGAAGCGCTGACCTCTGCCTACCTGAGCACCGAATACAAAGACGTGGTGTCGTTCGCGCTGCTGATCGTGGTGCTGCTGATCATGCCGACCGGCATCCTCGGGCGTCCGGAGGTTGAGAAAGTATGAAACTCAATCTGCTCAATGCGCTGATCGCCACGGCGGTGCTGTTCGTGATGGCGTCGTTCCTGATGGGCATGCAGCTCAGCCTGGACGGCACCAAGCTGGTGGTGCACGGCGCGGCGGAAGTGCGCTGGATGTGGATCGGCATCGGCTGCGTCATCGTCTTTTTCTTCCAGCTGTTGCGCCCGCTGCTGCAGCAGGGATTGAAAAAAGTCTCCGGCCCGGCGTTCGTGCTGCCGAGCTTCGACGGCACCACGCCGCGGCAAAAGCTGCTGGCGGCTTTGCTCATCGTCGCGGCGGTCGCCTGGCCGTTCCTGGTGTCGCGCGGCACGGTGGATATCGCCACCCTGACGCTGATCTACGTGATGCTGGGCCTCGGCCTCAACGTGGTGGTGGGCTTGTCCGGTCTGCTGGTGCTCGGCTACGGCGGTTTCTACGCCATCGGCGCCTACACCTATGCGCTGCTGAATCACTATTACGGCCTCGGCTTTTGGGAGAGCCTGCCGCTGGCGGGTATCGTCACCGCCGCCTTCGGCTTCCTGCTCGGTTTCCCGGTGCTGCGGCTGCGCGGCGACTATCTGGCAATCGTGACGCTCGGCTTCGGTGAGATCGTGCGCATCCTGCTGCTGAACAATACCGAGATCACCGGCGGGCCGAACGGCATCAGCCAGATCCCGAAACCGACCTTCTTCGGCCTGGAGTTCAACCGCAGCCTGCGCGACGGCGGCTGGGATACCTTCCATAACTTCTTCGGCCTGAAATACGATCCGAGCGATCGCATCGTATTCCTGTACCTGGTGGCGCTGCTGCTGGTGGTGCTGACGCTGTTCGTCATCAACCGCCTGCTGCGCATGCCGCTCGGGCGCGCCTGGGAAGCGCTGCGCGAAGACGAGATCGCCTGCCGCTCGCTGGGCCTCAGCCCGACGCGCATCAAGCTGACCGCCTTTACCATCAGCGCCGCTTTCGCCGGGTTTGCCGGCACGCTGTTTGCCGCGCGCCAGGGGTTCGTCAGCCCGGAATCCTTCACCTTCGTCGAGTCGGCCTTCGTGTTGGCGATCGTCGTACTGGGGGGTATGGGCTCGCAGTTCGCGGTCATTCTGGCGGCAATCCTGCTGGTGGTGTCGCGCGAGCTGATGCGCGATCTGAATGAGTACAGCATGTTGCTGCTGGGTGCGCTGATGGTGCTGATGATGATTTGGCGGCCGCAGGGGCTGTTGCCGATGAAACGGCCGCAGTTGAAGCTGCAGGCGGCGGACATTCACGCGGGCAAGGGGGAACAGGCATGAGCGTTCAACCTTTACTGCAGGTAGAGGGCCTGTCGATGCGTTTCGGCGGGCTACTGGCGGTCAACAATGTGGCGCTGACGCTGAACGAAGGCGAAATCGTGTCGCTGATCGGCCCCAACGGCGCCGGTAAGACCACGGTGTTCAACTGCCTGACCGGTTTTTACCGCCCGACCGGCGGCACCATCAAATTGCGCGATCGCCACCTGGAAGGGTTGGCGGGGCAGGCCATCGCCCGCATGGGCGTGGTGCGCACCTTCCAGCATGTGCGGCTGTTCCGTGAAATGACGGTGATTGAGAACCTGCTGGTGGCGCAGCATCAGCACCTGAAAAGCGGCGTGTTCGCCGGGCTGCTGAAAACTCCGGCCTTCCGCCGCGCCGAAGCTGAGGCGCTGGCGCGTGCGGCGGAGTGGCTGGAGCGCGTCGGCCTGCTGGAGATGGCCAACCGTTCGGCGGGCAACCTGGCCTACGGGCAGCAGCGGCGGCTGGAGATCGCCCGCTGCATGGTGACCCGGCCGGAGCTGCTGATGCTGGACGAACCGGCCGCCGGCCTCAACCCGAAAGAGACCGACGAGCTGGATCACCTGATCGTCGAGCTGCGCGATCGGCATAAGGTCTCGGTGTTGCTGATCGAGCACGACATGAAGCTGGTGATGGGCATTTCCGACCGCATTTACGTGGTGAATCAGGGCACGCCGCTGGCGCAGGGCACACCGGCGGAGATCCGCAACAACCCGGACGTGATCCGGGCTTATTTGGGCGAAGAATAATATGTTGTCATTCAATCAGGTATCCGCCCATTACGGCAAAATTCAGGCGCTGCATCAGGTCAGTCTCACGATAAGTCAGGGCGAAATCGTGACGTTAATCGGCGCCAACGGCGCCGGTAAAACCACGTTGCTCGGCACCCTGTGCGGCGAACCGCGCGCCAGCGAAGGCAGCATCGTCTTTCAGGACCAGGACATCACCCAGTGGCAAACCTCGCGCATCATGCGCGAAGCGGTGGCGATCGTGCCGGAAGGGAGGCGCGTCTTCTCGCGCATGACGGTGGAAGAAAACCTGGCGATGGGCGGCTTCTTCGCCGATCGCCAGCAGTATCAACAGCGCATTGAACGGGTGTTCACGCTGTTCCCGCGCCTGCTGGAGCGCCGAAGCCAGCGCGCCGGCACCATGTCCGGCGGCGAACAGCAGATGTTGGCCATCGGCCGCGCGCTGATGAGTCAGCCGAAGCTGCTGCTGCTCGACGAGCCCTCGCTGGGGCTGGCGCCGATCATTATCCAGCAGATTTTCGACATCATTCAGCAACTGCGGGAAGAGGGCATGACCATCTTCCTGGTGGAGCAAAACGCCAATCAGGCGCTGAAATTGGCGGACCGCGGTTATGTACTGGAAAACGGCCGCGTGGTGTTGGAAGATACGGGGGCTGCATTGTTAGCCAACGAAGCAGTGAGGTCGGCGTATCTGGGCGGTTAATCCGCCCCCCTACGAATTAAAATAATCAGGTACGAGAAGAAGAAATGAAGACAGAAGGGTTACTCGCGCAGCGCATCGTTAACGTAAAAAGTTCGGCCATCCGTGAATTGCTTAAGCACAGCAAGATGGAACACGTCATTTCGCTGGCGGGCGGCATCCCCTCTGATGCGCTGTTCGATTTCGAAGGATTGAGCATCGCCACCCAGCAGGCGATCACCGAACAGCCGAAAAGCGCGTTCCAGTATGGCCTGACCGAAGGCAGCCCGCTGCTGCGTGAGCGTATTTGCGCGCTGTGCGCCGAGCGCGGCGTCACCGCTGGCGCGGAAGAGGTAATGGTCACCGCCGGCTCTCAGCAGGCTCTGGATTTGGTGATGCGCGCCATCGTCAACCCAGGCGATGTGTTCGTGGTGGAGCGCCCGACCTACCTGGCGGCGCTGCAAACGCTGGAGCTGGCGGAGGCCAACATCATGTCGGTCTCGTCCGACAGCGACGGCATGGTGGTGGAAGAGCTGGCCGAGCTGCTGAAAACCCAGCGCATCAAGGGCGTGTACGTGGTGCCGAACTTCGGCAACCCCAGCGGCATCACCCTCAGCGCCGCGCGCCGTGAACTGCTGGTGAAGCTGGCTGCTGAACATAACTTCCTGATCATCGAAGACGATCCGTACGGCGAATTGCGTTTCACCGAAGAGCGCCACCCGACGCTGCATCAGGTGTCACAGCAGGTGCTGGGCAACACTGACCACATCATCTATACCTCGACCTTCTCCAAGATCCTGGCGCCGGGCCTGCGCTTGGGCTGGGCGATCCTGCCGCCGTTCCTGCTGCACAAAGTGGCGATCATCAAACAGGCGGCGGATCTGCACGCCAGCGCGTTGTCGCAGAGCATCGTCGAATGCTATCTCGGCCTGGATCGCCTGCCGGCGCAGATCGACAAGATCCGCGCCGCTTACAAGCAAAAGGGCGAGATCCTGGCCGGTTTGGTGGAGCAGGAGCTGGGCGACTACATCACCTTCGATAAGCCGAAGGGCGGCATGTTCCTGTGGGCGCGCTTCCGCCAGCCGTTCAACGCCACCGAATGGCTGAACACGACCTTGCAGCAGGGTGTGGTGTTCGTGCCGGGGGAATACTTCTTCTCCGACAACCCGGATCGTTCAACCTTCCGCCTGTCGTTCGCCACCGCCACCGAGCAGCAGATGCAAGAAGCGGTGGCGCGCCTGCGCCGTTCGCTGTAATCCTCGCGGCGGCGGAGCCCATGCCCGCCGCCGACATCAAACCGCCATCTTCACTTCACCTTGCCGTCATGTGGCTGTCATATAACGGTTATTTTTCTGTCATCCGCGCATGGCATGTTAGCTTCCGAACAAAAAACTGATTCTTTTCGCTCACGCGCTTTTACACCAGCTTTTTCAGGAGTTAGGCATGCTCACCTACGCTATTCGCAAAACCACGCTGTGCGTCGCGTTGACCCTGGCGGTCAGCACTCAGGCGCTGGCGGCGACAGAAATCCCGTTCTGGCATTCAATGGAAGGTGAACTGGGTAAGGAAGTGGATTCCCTGGCGGATCGCTTCAATCAGTCGCACAGCGACGTCAAGATTGTGCCGGTTTATAAAGGCAACTACGAACAGAGCCTGGCGGCGGGCATCGCTGCTTACCGCTCCGGCAAGGCGCCGGCGATCCTGCAGGTTTACGAGGTGGGCACCGCCACCATGATGGCCAGCAAAGCCATCAAACCGGTCTATGAAGTGTTTAAAGAGGCCGGCATCAACTTCGACGAGTCGGTGTTCGTGCCGACGGTGGCCGGCTATTACACCGACAACAAGAGCGGACATCTGCTGTCGCAGCCGTTCAACAGCTCCACGCCGGTGCTGTACTACAACAAAGATGCCTTCAAAAAGGCCGGCCTGAACCCGGATCAGCCGCCGAAAACCTGGCAGGAGCTGGCGGCGGATACCGCCAAACTGCGTGAGGCCGGCATGAAGTGCGGCTACGCCAGCGGCTGGCAGGGCTGGATCCAGCTGGAGAACTTCAGCGCCTGGCATGGCGTGCCGTTCGCCAGCGAAAACAACGGGTTCGGCGGCACCAACGCCAAGCTGGAGTTCAACAAGCCGCTGCAGGTCAAACACATCGAGTTGCTGGAGGCGATGAACAAGAAGGGCGATTTCACCTACTTCGGCCGCAAAGACGAATCCACCGAGAAGTTTTATAACGGCGACTGCGCCATCACCACCGCGTCATCCGGTTCGCTGGCGGACATCAAGCACTACGCCAAATTCAACTACGGCGTCGGCATGATGCCGTACGACGCCGACGCGAAAAACGCGCCGCAGAACGCCATCATCGGCGGGGCCAGCCTGTGGGTGATGAACGGCAAAGACGCCGCCACCTACAAGGGCGTGGCCGAGTTCCTGCAGTACCTGGCGCAGCCGGAAATCGCCGCCGAATGGCACCAGAAGACCGGCTATCTGCCGATCACCACCGCGGCTTACGATCTGACCAAGCAGCAGGGCTTCTACGACAAGAACCCGGGTGCCGACGTCGCCACTCGCCAGATGCTGAACAAGCCGCCGTTGCCGTTCACCAAGGGCCTGCGCCTGGGCAACATGCCGCAGATCCGCAGCGTGGTGGATGAGGAGTTGGAAGGCGTGTGGACCGGCAAGAAAACGCCTCAGCAGGCGTTGGACGCCGCCGTGCAGCGCGGCGACGTGCTGCTGCGCCGCTTCGAAGCATCGACCAAGTAACCCTGCGTCGCGGGCCCGGCAGACCGGGCTCGCGTCTTCATGCCGATCCTTCCGTACCCGATTAATGGTTTAACTGCTATGTCATCTTCCCGTCCCGGTTTCGGCTGCAGCTGGCTGCCCTATGCGTTGGTGCTGCCGCAGCTGCTGATTACCGCCGTGTTCTTTTTATGGCCCGCCGGCGAGGCGCTGTGGTATTCGGTGCAGAGCCTCGATCCGTTCGGCCTGTCCAGCCAGTTTGTCGGGCTGGATAACTTTACGCAGCTGTTCCAGGATCCTTACTATCTCGACTCGTTCTACACCACGCTGATCTTCAGCTTCCTGGTGGCGGGCATCGGGCTGGCGGTGTCGCTGTTCTTCGCCGCGCTGGTGGACTACGTGCTGCGCGGCAGCCGCCTCTATCGCACGCTGATGATCCTGCCCTATGCGGTGGCGCCGGCGGTGGCGGCGGTGCTGTGGATCTTTCTGTTCAACCCCGGTCTGGGGTTGATCACCCATTTCCTCAACGGTCTGGGCTATAACTGGAACCATGCGCAAAACAGCGGCCAGGCGATGTTCCTGGTGGTGCTGGCCTCGGTATGGCAGCAGATAAGCTATAACTTCCTGTTTTTCCTCGCGGCGCTGCAGTCGATCCCGCGCTCGCTGGTGGAGGCGGCGGCCATCGACGGCGCCGGCCCGGTGCGGCGTTTCTTCCATCTGGTGCTGCCGCTGATCGCGCCGGTGAGCTTCTTCCTGCTGGTGGTCAATCTGGTGTACGCCTTCTTCGATACCTTCCCGGTGATCGACGCCGCCACCGGCGGCGGGCCGGTGCAGTCCACCACCACGTTGATCTACAAGATCTACCGCGAAGGCTTCGCCGGATTGGATCTCTCCAGCTCCGCCGCGCAGTCGGTGATCCTGATGCTGCTGGTGATCGGCCTGACGGTGATCCAGTTCCGCTTCGTTGAACGTAAGGTGCGCTACCAATGATTGAGAATCGACGCGGGCTGGATATCTTCAGCCATGTGATGCTGATTATCGGCGTGCTGGTGGTACTGTTCCCGCTGTACGTGGCCTTTGTCGCCGCCACGCTGGACGACAAGCAGGTGTTTCAGGTGCCGATGACGCTGGTGCCCGGCGGCCACCTGTGGGAGAACATTCGCAACATTTGGCAGGGCGGCGTGGGCAACCTCAAAGTGCCGTTCTCGTTGCTGCTGCTCAACAGCGTGATCATGGCGTTGGCGATCACCTGCGGCAAAATCGCGGTGTCGGTACTGTCGGCTTACGCCATCGTGTATTTCCGTTTCCCGCTGCGCAGCCTGTTTTTCTGGCTGATTTTCCTCACCCTGATGTTGCCGGTGGAAGTGCGCATTTTCCCGACGGTGGAGGTGATCTCCAACCTCAACCTGCTGGACAGCTATACCGGCCTGACGCTGCCGCTGATGGCCTCGGCCACCGCTACCTTCCTGCTGCGGCAGTTCTTCATGACGCTGCCGGATGAGCTGCTGGAGGCGGCGCGCATCGACGGCGCCGGGCCGATGCGTTTCTTCTGGGACATCGTGCTGCCGCTGTCGAAAACCAATCTGGCGGCGCTGTTTGTCATCACCTTTATCTACGGTTGGAACCAATATCTGTGGCCGATCCTGATCACCAGCGACGCTTCGATGGGCACCGCGGTGGCGGGCATCAAGAGCATGATCTCCACTTCCGGCGCGCCGACCCAGTGGAACCAGGTGATGGCGGCGATGATTCTAACTTTATTGCCACCGCTGGCGGTGGTGCTTCTGATGCAGCGCTGGTTTGTGCGCGGTCTGGTTGATAGCGAGAAATAACGACGATGGCAGGATTAAAACTACAGGCGGTCACCAAGTCTTACGACGGTAAAACGCCGGTGATCAAACAGATCGACCTCGACGTGGCGGACGGTGAATTTATTGTGATGGTCGGCCCGTCCGGCTGCGGCAAATCCACGCTGCTGCGTATGGTGGCCGGGCTGGAGCGCACTACCAGCGGCGATATCTATATCGATACCCGGCGCGTGACCGATCTGGAGCCCAAGGATCGCGGCATCGCGATGGTGTTCCAGAACTACGCGCTCTATCCGCACATGAGCGTGTACGACAACATGGCTTACGGCCTCAAGATCCGCGGTTTAGGCAAGGAGCATATCCGCCAGCGGGTGGAGGAAGCGGCGCGCATCCTGGAGCTGGAGCCGCTGCTCAAGCGCAAACCGCGCGAACTTTCCGGCGGCCAGCGCCAGCGGGTGGCGATGGGGCGCGCCATCGTGCGCGAACCGGCGGTATTCCTGTTCGATGAGCCGCTGTCCAACCTGGACGCCAAGCTGCGGGTGCAGATGCGCCTGGAGCTGCAACAGCTGCACCGACGCCTGAAAACCACCAGCCTGTACGTGACTCACGACCAGGTGGAGGCGATGACGCTGGCGCAGCGGGTGATCGTGATGAATAAGGGCGTGGCAGAGCAGATCGGCACCCCGAGTGAAGTGTACCAACGGCCGGCTTCGCTGTTCGTCGCCGGCTTTATCGGCTCGCCGGCGATGAACCTGCTGCCCGGCACCCTGAGCGCCGACGGCGGCCAGCTGCTGTTGGCGGACGGCATGACGCTGCCGTTGCCGGCGGCCAAGCCGCAGTGGGCGGGGCGGCAGTTGACGCTGGGTATTCGGCCGGAGCATATTCAATTGGTGGCGCAAGGCCAGGGCGTGCCGCTGCAGCTGCAGACGCTGGAACTGCTGGGAGCCGACAATCTGGCGCACGGCCAGTGGGGCGGTCACGGGGTGATCGCGCGGCTGTCGCATGAAACCTTGCCGACGGCGGGCAGTACGCTATATTTGCAGCTGCCTGCTCAGGCGCTGCACTTCTTTGACACCCACAGCGGATTACGGATGGATTGATGACAAGACCCTGGCCTTACCCTCATATTGTCGCCCACCGCGGCGGCGGTTCTCTGGCGCCGGAAAATACCCTGGCGGCGATCGACGTCGGCGCGCGCCACGGCCACAAGATGATCGAGTTCGACGCCAAGCTGGCGCAGGACGGGCAAATTTTCCTGCTGCACGACGACACGCTGGATCGCACCAGCAACGGTTGGGGCGTGGCGGGCGAGCTGCCGTGGGACAAACTGGTGCAGCTGGACGCCGGCAACTGGTACAGCTCGGCCTTCAAGGGCGAGCGGTTGCCGCTGCTGTCGGAGGTGGCGGAACGCTGCCGGGAACACGGCCTGATGGCCAATATCGAGATCAAACCGACCACCGGCAGCGACGATGAAACCGGCCGGGTGGTGGCGCTGGCGGCGCGGTTGCTGTGGCAAGGGCAGACCGATCCGCTGCTTTCTTCCTTCTCGGTAGAAGCGCTGGCGGCGGCGCAGCGCACCGTGCCGGATTTGCCGCGCGGCTTGCTGCTGGAGGCCTGGGACGACAACTGGCGCGAGCTGACCGAACGCTTGGACTGCGTCTCGCTGCATATCGACCACAAAGCGCTGACCGCCGAGCGGGTGAAAGCGTTGAAAGACGCCGGGCTGCGTATTTTGGTGTATACCGTCAACCAACCGGATCGCGCGCGCCTGCTGCTCGACTGGGGCGTTGACTGCATTTGCACCGACCGGATAGATTTGATTGGCCCGGCTTTTTAATCCGGCGCCGATGAATCCCGCGACGACAAGCCTTGCCGCCGCACCACCGGAAGGAATGCGATGCCTGGCTTTATCCTGTCACTGTGGCACCAGATCGTGCTGTCTTTACCGCTGTTCGTCCTGATCGCATTGGGTTATGGGCTGATTCGCTGGGGGAAATGGCCCTCCAGCATCACCGATGGCCTGACGCGCTTCGTGTTTTCCCTCGCCTTGCCCGCCATGCTGTTTCGCATGATGTGCGACTTCTCGCAGCGCCCGGCGGTCGACGCCCGGCTGCTGATCGCGTTCTTTGGCAGCTGCCTGATCGTATTTGTGCTTGGCCGCCTGGTCGCCCGGCACCTCTTCCGGTTGGATGGCGTCGCCGGATCGGTGTTTGCGCTGGGCGGTATTTTCTCCAATAACGTGATGCTCGGTTTACCTATCGCCAGCGTAATGCTGGGGCAGGCGGCGATCCCGTCGGTGGCGCTGGTGCTGGTGTTCAACGGCCTGATCCTGTGGACGCTGGTGACGGTGTCGATCGAATGGGCGCGCAACGGCTCGCCGACGTTGAGTGGTTTCGCTAAAACCGCGCGCAGCGTGCTGACCAACCCGCTGATCGTCGGCATTTTGTCCGGCACGCTGTTTAGCCTGACCGGCTTGCCGCTGCCGGACTTCGTCGATCGACCGGTCAGCATGCTCGGCCAGGTGGCGGCGCCGCTGTCGCTGGTGGTGCTTGGCATGGGGCTTGCCGAGTACCGCATCAGCGAAGGCTGGCAGCTGAGCAGCGCCATCTGCGTGCTGAAGTTGCTGGTGCAGCCGCTAGTGATTTGGCTGCTGGCCTGGATGATGGATCTGCCGCCGATGGAAACCCGCGTTGTTGTGCTACTTGGATCGATGGCGGTGGGGGTGAACGTCTACCTGATGTCGCGCCAGTTCAATACGCTCACCGGCCCGGCCGCCACCAGCCTGGTGATGTCCACCGTGCTGGCGGCGATCACCACGCCGCTGATCCTCACCGTTATGGGCGTGCGGGCGTAGCCGGCATCGGCGCCTGCGGCACCGCCGGTGCGGTGCGATTGAACGGATCGCGCGGCTGGTTGCCGTTAGGCAGCAACTGCCCGCCGTTCGGCGTGGTTTGCATCAGCTGTTGCCGCTGATTGTCGAACTGTCGCTGCTGCTGCAGGCGGCGTTGATCCATCTGCCGGTTGTTCAACAAGCGCTGTTGCTGCGCTTGCTGGTTGTTTTGGTTGAGTAACTGCTGCTGTGAGCGCAGGTCGGTTACGCCGTTGGCCGCCGCCGCCAACCCAGGCAGCAACAGCAGAGCGAACAGAATGTGAGACGTTTTCATGATGGTTACCTCGCCTTTTTATTAAGCCTAACCCAGCGGTGAAATTTTGCCGGTAGTTTGTCTTTTGTTCAGATGTAAACTGCCTTTCATCCCCTTAGGCGTCCATCTTCCGTTACAATCGCCCTTTCGGTCTTTTTAGGGTGAACCCATCGTGCTGCTTTTGGTTATAACCACCATTCTGTGGGCATTTTCTTTCAGCCTGATTGGCGAGTACCTGGCGGGCCACGTCGACAGCGGATTCTCGGCGCTGGTGCGCATCGGGCTGGCGGCGCTGGTGTTTCTGCCGTTTCTGCGTTGGCGCAACATCAAACTCAAGGTGATCCTGCTGTATATGCTGGTGGGGGCCTTCCAGCTGGGCATAATGTACCTGTTCAGCTTCCGCGCCTATCTCTACCTGACGGTACCCGAATTCCTGCTGTTCACCGTGTTGACGCCGTTGTATATCACGTTGATCTACGACTTGCTGAGCGGCCGACGCCTGCGTTGGGGCTACGTCTTCAGCGCGCTGCTGGCGGTGCTGGGCGCGGCGATCATTCGCTATCACCAACTGAGTGAACACTTCTGGTGGGGGCTGCTGTTGGTGCAGGCGGCGAATATCAGCTTCGCCATCGGCATGGTCGGCTATAAGCGCCTGATGGAAGTGCACCCCTTGCCGCAGCACACCGCCTTTTCCTGGTTCTACCTGGGGGCGGCGGTGGTGGCGGTGGTGGCCTGGTTCCTGTGGGGTAACCCGCAGCAGCTGCCAACCACCAACCTGCAGTGGGGCGTGCTGATCTGGCTGGGCGTGGTGGCGTCGGGACTGGGTTACTTCATGTGGAACTATGGCGCGACGCAGGTCGATGCCGGCACGCTCGGCATCATGAACAACATGCATGTGCCGGCCGGGCTGCTGGTCAATCTGGCCATCTGGCAGCAGCAGCCGCACTGGCCGAGCTTTATCATCGGCGGGGCGGTGATCGTCGCTTCACTGTGGGTGCATCGACGCTGGGTGGCGCCGAAGCAGCTCGGCTAAACGGGGGCCGGCAGTTTATACGCCGGCCGCCAACGCTTTGGCGCCGGTCGCGCCAGGGCGTGCGGCGTCGCGCACGAACGGCAGATGATCGCAGGCGTGCTGGCGGGCCGAGCGGATAAAGGCTTCGGTCACCGCCTGGCGCTGTTCACCGTCGCGCACGGCGGCGTACAGGCGGCTCCACAGGCCGTCACCCAGGGTTTTGGTCACCACCAGCCCCTGCCGTTCGAAACTCTCCACCACCCAGTGCGGCAGCGCCGCAATCCCCATCCGCGCCGATACCATCTGGATCAGCAGCAGCGTGTTATCGACGTTCTTCAATGCCGGGTTGACGCCCGCCGGCTGCAGGAAATGCCGCCAGATATCCAGCCGTTGGCGCTGCACCGGGTAAATCAACAGTGTTTCATCGCTCAAGTCTTCCGGCTCGATGTGCGGCTTGCCGGCGAGCGGATGATCCGGCGCCAGCACCAGACGCACCTCGAAATCGAACATCGGCGAATAGTGCAGGCCGCTGCGCGGCAGAATATCCGACGTCATCACCAGATCCAGCTCGCCCTGTTGCAGGGCCGGCTGCGGATCGAAAGTGACGCCGGAGGTGAAGTCCATCACCACCTGCGGGAAACGCTGGCGGAAGTTGTCCAGCGCCGGCGTCAGCCACTGAATGCAGCTGTGGCATTCGATGGCGATGCGCAGCGTGGTCTGATGCGGCTCGTGGCAGGCCTGCAGCGCCTGTTGGATCTGCGGGAGGACCTGCTCCGCCAGCTGTAGCAGGATCTCGCCCTGGGCGGTGAAGCGCAAGGGCTGGCTCTTGCGCACGAACAGCTTGAAGCCCAGACGTTGCTCAAGATCGCTGAACTGGTGCGACAGGGCAGACTGCGTCTGGTGAAGTTGGGCCGCCGCCCCCGCCAGCGAACCGCTGTTGCGCAGGGCCTGCAGCGTCCGTAAATGTTTCAGTTCGATCATGAGAGTCCTTCACATTGACAGTGAATAAATTGCGCTTGTGGTTAATACAGTACCTGCTGATTATGGATGTGTAAACATCTGGACGGCTAAATGGGGAATATGACGATGGCAATTTTGAATCACACACTGGGTTTTCCTCGCGTTGGGCTACGACGTGAGCTGAAAAAAGCTCAGGAAAGCTACTGGGCCGGCAACTCAACGCAGGAAGAGCTGTTGGCGGTTGGCCGCGAGCTGCGCGCTCGTCATTGGCAACAGCAACAGCAGGCCGGGGTGGATTTGGTGCCGGTCGGCGATTTCGCCTGGTACGATCATGTGTTGACCACCAGCCTGCTGCTGGGCAACGTGCCGGCGCGCCATCAGAATGCGGATGGCTCTATTGATCTGGACACGCTGTTCCGCATCGGCCGTGGCCGCGCACCGACCGGCGAGCCGGCGGCCGCGGCGGAAATGACCAAATGGTTTAACACCAACTATCACTACATGGTGCCCGAATTCCAGCAAGGCCAGCAGTTCAAACTGGGCTGGACTCAGCTGTTGGACGAAGTGGATGAAGCGCTGGCGCTCGGCCATCGCATCAAGCCGGTGCTGCTTGGCCCGGTGACTTACCTGTGGTTAGGGAAAGTGAAGGGCGAGCCGTTCGACCGCCTGTCGCTGCTGAAAGAGATCCTGCCGGTTTACCAGCAGGTGCTGGCCGAGCTGGCGAAGCGCGGCGTCGAGTGGGTGCAAATTGACGAGCCTGCGCTGGTGCTGGAGCTGCCGCAAGCCTGGCTGGACGCGTTCAAACCGGCTTACGACGCGCTGCAGGGGCAGGTGAAGCTGCTGTTGACCACGTATTTCGACAGCGTAGGCCACAACCTCGACACCATTCGCACGCTGCCGGTGCAGGGGCTGCATGTCGATCTGGTCGCCGGTCATGACGATATCGCCACGCTGAGCGCCGCATTGCCGCAAGACTGGCTGCTGTCGCTGGGGGTGATCAACGGCCGCAACGTTTGGCGCGCCGATCTGAGCCGCTGGTTTGAACGTCTGCAGCCGCTGGTGGGCACCCGCCCGCTGTGGATTGGCTCCTCCTGTTCACTGCTGCACAGTCCGATCGACCTGAGCGTGGAAAGCCGTCTGGACGAAGAAGTGAAAAGCTGGTTCGCCTTCGCGCTGCAAAAATGCGCCGAGCTGGCGCTATTAAGCTCGGCGCTGAACGCGCCTGACACGACGAAACAGGCTGAACTGGACGCCTACAGCGCGCCGATCCGCGCCCGCCGTCAGTCGAGCCGCGTGCATAACCCACAGGTTGAGCGCCGGCTGGCCGCGATCACCGCGCAGGACAGCGAACGCCACAGCGCTTACGCCGAGCGCGCCAGGGCGCAGCGCGAGCGTTTCAACCTGCCGGCCTGGCCGACCACCACCATCGGTTCGTTCCCGCAGACCACCGAGATCCGCGGCCTGCGTCTGGACTTCAAACAGGGCCGTTTGGACGGCAACAACTACCGCACCAGCATCGGTGAGCACATCAAACAGGCGATCGTCGAGCAGGAGCGCCTCGGGCTTGACGTACTGGTGCACGGTGAAGCCGAGCGCAATGACATGGTGGAATATTTCGGCGAGAACCTGGACGGCTTCGTGTTTACCCAGAATGGCTGGGTGCAGAGCTACGGCTCCCGCTGCGTGAAGCCGCCGGTCATCATCGGTGACGTCAGCCGCCCGGAAGCCATCACCGTCGAATGGGCCAAATTCGCCCAGTCGCTGACCGACAAGCCGGTAAAAGGCATGTTGACCGGGCCGGTGACCATCCTGTGCTGGTCGTTCCCGCGTGAAGACGTGACCCGCGAAGTGATCGCCAAGCAGATTGCGCTGGCGCTGCGCGACGAGGTGGAAGATCTGGAAAAAGCCGGTATCGGCATCATCCAGATCGACGAGCCTGCGCTGCGCGAGGGGCTGCCGCTGCGCCAATCCGACTGGGCCGCCTACCTGAATTGGGCGGTGGACGCCTTCAAATTGAACGCCGCCGTGGCGCAGGATGACACCCAGATCCACACCCACATGTGTTACTGCGAGTTCAACGACATCATGGACTCCATCGCCGCGCTGGACGCCGATGTGATCACTATCGAGACCTCGCGTTCCGATATGGATCTGCTGGAAGCCTTCAAAGAGTTCGAATACCCGAACGAAATCGGGCCGGGTGTCTACGATATCCACTCGCCGAATGTGCCGAGCGTGGAATGGATTGAAGCGTTGCTGCGTAAAGCGGCGCAGAACATCCCGGCGGAACGCCTGTGGGTCAATCCGGATTGCGGCCTGAAAACCCGTGGCTGGCCGGAAACCCGGCAGTCGCTGGCCAACATGGTATTGGCGGCGCAGCGCCTGCGCGAGCACGCGTGATGCCGTGCGGCGGGTAAACCGCCGCTTATAGATTTACTGGTGTGATGATTGGGCGCTTCGGCGCCCTTTTTTATGCGCGGGAAATTATTTGACGCCGTGCTGGGCGAACCACGCCAGCATGCGCTGCCAGCCGTCCTCCGCCGCTTCGGCGTTGTAGCTGGGGCGATAGTCGGCGTTGAATGCGTGCCCGACGCCAGGATATACCACGATTTCGGCCTCGGCGTTGGCGGCGCGGATCGCCTGACGCATGGTTTCCACCGTCTCCAGCGGAATGCCGCTGTCCTGCCCGCCATACAGCCCCAGCACCGGCGTTGACAGGTGGGTGGCGACATCGACCGGATGCTTCGGTGAATTCAGCGTTTTCTCGCCGACCAGTTTGCCGTACCAGGCGACCGCCGCCTTCAACTGCGGGTTGTGCGCCGCGTACAGCCAGGTAATGCGGCCGCCCCAGCAGAAACCGGTGATCGCCAGCTTGCCGGCGTCGCCGCCGTGGCGGATAGCCCAGTGCGCGGCGTGATCCAGATCCGACAGCACCTGACGATCCGGCACCTTGGTCACCAACTGCTGGAACAGTTCGCCGATATCGGTGTAGTCGTTGGCGTCGCCCTGACGGAAATAGAGCTCGGGCGCGATTGCCAGATAGCCCTGCTTGGCCAGGCGACGGCACAGATCCTGAATGTGCTCATGGACGCCGAAGATTTCCTGTACCACCAGCACGATGGGGAAGGGGCCGTTATGGTCGGCGGGTTTGGCGACATAGGCCGGCAGCGCGTCGCCCTGAGAAGGGATGGTCGTTTGCCCGGCGTGAATGCCCTGTTCGTCGGTGATAATCGCGGAGGCGGCCAACGGCGCGGCGGCCGGGGCGAATCCCCCCTGAGCCTGTTCTAATGTCATCACATGTTCGGTTTTCATTGCGGTCTCCGTGCAATAGAAAAAAGCGCTGAGATTAACTATAGGAAAGATTACCCATTATTGGCGCTGCGTGGCGCACTTTCGGACAAGTCGATAAAAAACGGCTAATTATCTGGCTTTGCGGCATTTTTAAGCGCTTTTTATCATGTTATTACGCGTTTTGGCCCACGTAAGTGCCATAAGGTGCGTTAGAGGGCTTTTTTGTCCCTAAGCAACCGATAAGATGGGGGTATTTCGAATTGATGAGCTAAATAGTTTCAGTCGGCAACCAACGGGCAGGGAGCGGCAAGGTTTGTCGGCTAGACTGAGATTTAGCGGTGCGTTCTGGATGCGTCATAGTGATTTTTTTCGTGATAAAAATCACAAAAAATATGTAGCATGTGATTTGTTTCTCTTTTCATAGTGACTATCGTCACGAAATTAAGCGGCGATTTTCAGTAGAGTGCTTTTTTGTTCCTCCCAATAAACATGATCCATGAGGAGTCTCGTATGTCTCAGTCTGATGTTTTTCATCTCGGCCTCACCAAGAACGATTTACAAGGGGCCCAGCTTGCCATCGTGCCGGGCGATCCGCAGCGCGTAGAGAAGATTGCCAAGCTGATGGAAAATCCGGTGCATCTGGCCTCCCATCGTGAATTCACCACCTGGCGCGCAGAGCTGGACGGCAAGGCGGTGATCGTCTGCTCCACCGGTATCGGCGGCCCGTCTACCTCTATCGCGGTGGAAGAGCTGGCGCAGCTGGGCATTCGCACCTTCCTGCGCATCGGCACCACCGGCGCCATTCAGGCCAATATCAACGTCGGTGACGTGCTGGTGACTACGGCGGCGGTACGCCTCGACGGTGCCAGCCTGCACTTTGCGCCGATGGAGTTTCCGGCGGTCGCGGACTTCGCCTGCACCACCGCGCTGGTGGAAGCGGCCAAAGCCAGCGGCGCGACCACCCACATTGGCGTGACCGCCTCTTCCGATACTTTCTACCCGGGCCAGGAACGTTACGACACCTACTCCGGCCGCGTGGTCAGCCGTTTTAAAGGCTCGATGGAAGAGTGGCAGGCGATGGGCGTGATGAACTATGAAATGGAATCCGCCACGCTGCTGACCATGTGCGCCAGCCAGGGCCTGCGCGCCGGCATGGTGGCTGGGGTGATCGTTAACCGCACCCAGCAAGAGATCCCGAACGCCGAAACCATGAAAAACACGGAAAGCAAAGCGGTGCAGATCGTGGTGGATGCCGCCCGCCGTCTGCTGTAATCACCTTCCCTCAACCTCATGCCATTGCCGGGTTTGCAAAGAGCTGCGGATAACAAACAGGGAAAATCAATTCATTGATTTTCGGCTGATGACCACAAAGGAGGAAAAACCGCGTTTTTTCCTCCTTTGTCAACGAACTGAACGGGCCGCTGACGCGGCCCGTTTTTCCATTCGCGGCGAATCTGTTACGGTGATACTCCTCAGCGCTGCGCCGATGGCTGCCGCGCGTTGTCATAACAAAAACAACGAGGACGTTTATGACCGCCCAGATCCTGCTTCATCCTTCGCTTGCGCCGCTCGACGGTGGCATCAATTTCCGCGACTTCGGTGGCAACGGCGTGGCCGACGGGCGCCGCATCAAACGCGGCCTGCTGTTCCGCTCCGGTTCTCTCGAACGGCTGACGGAAAGCGACTGCACTTTCCTCGCTGGAGTGCCGGTACGTTCCGTGCTGGACTACCGCGATGCCGACGAGGTGCAAGCCAAACCGGATATTCTGTGGAATGGCGCCGACTATCACCACGTGCCGGCTAACCCGCTGAGCAGCGAAGTTAACGCCAACCTGGAAAAGCTCACCAACGAAACGCTGGCCGCTTTCGACGCCCGGGCGTTCATGCTGGAGCTGTATCGCCGCCTGCCGTTCGGCAATGCGGCCTATCAGCGGCTGGCGCAGCTGTTGAGCAACCCTGGCGGCGGCGCGATCGTGCAGCACTGCGCGGTCGGCAAGGATCGCACTGGCGTCGGTTCGGCGCTGGTGCTGTTCGCGCTGGGCGCCGACGAAGCGACGGTGCTGGAAGACTATCTGCTGACTGAAACCACGCTGGCCACTTTCCGCGAGCAGATGCTGGATCAGCTGTCTATCAAGCTGAATGCGGCGGCGCTGGAGCAATTCGCCTACGTGCTCAGCGCGCGCGAGGAGTTCCTGATGACGGCGCTGGGCTGCATCCGTCAGCAATACGGCTCCACTGACCGCTGGCTGGAAGCGGAATACGGCCTGGGCGCGGCCCAGCGCGAAGCGCTGCAGGCGTTTTACCTCGAGTAAATTACCGCGTGTTTAGCCGGGGTTTAACTCGCCCCGGCTTATCCTAGGCGGCGAATCATCGCGTATCAGGAGCCCTGCATTGAGCCTCAATGACGTTATCAACTGGGTCAGCGACGTCGTGCGTCAGCACGAAGGCTGGGCCATTCCCATCATCTTCTTCCTGGCGTTCGGTGAGTCGCTGGCGTTTTTGTCGCTGCTGCTGCCGGCCACGGTGATCCTGCTGGCGCTGGGCGCGCTGATCGGCGAAAGCGGCATCGCCTTTTGGCCGATTTGGGCCGCCGCCGCCGCCGGGGCGTTTTTCGGCGACTGGCTCTCTTACTGGATCGGCTATCACTATCAGGATCGCGTGGCCCATATGTGGCCGCTGTCGCGCAATCCGCAGCTGCTGGCGCGCGGCCATGCCTTCTTTGAGCGCTGGGGCGTGCTGGGCATTTTCATCGGCCGCTTTTTCGGCCCGCTGCGCGCCGTGGTGCCGCTGGTGGGCGGCATTTGCGGCATGCCGCAGCGCTATTTCCAACTGGCCAACGTCACGTCGGCGATGATCTGGGCGTTCGGCATTCTGGCGCCGGGGGCGTTCGGCATCAAGTGGCTCAGCCAGTGGCTGGGCTGATTTCTCGCTAAATTGCGTAGCGCCGCGCAATATTGTGCGCGGCGGGCAAAATCAGGCTGGACATCCATACAGCCTCCCCTTAACGTGACGGGCAATGGGCGTGCGAAACGCCGGAACGGCAAGGTGCAACAGGAGGCAGGGTGGATACCAGTCTGATTTATGGGATTGGCGGCGTCGCGATCGGCATGCTGTTGGGGTGGCTGATCGCCAGTCTGCGGGTGCAGCAGACGAATGCGCAACATGAAACCGAACTGCGGTTGCTGGAGCAAGCATTGCAGCAGGCGCAGCAGGAAACGGCCGTGCGGCAGGATACCCTGCAGCGTCACGAGCAGCAGTTGCGCCAGAGCGAGCTGGAGCTGCGCAACCTGCACAGCCAGCTGGCGGCCGGGCATGAAAAGCTGCAACAGCTCAATCATTGGCGCAACGAATGCGAACTGCTCAATCAGGAGCTGCGCGCCCAGCGCGAGGTTAACAGCGCGCAGGAGGCCGAGCTGCGCGAAGTCACCATCCGTCTGGAAGAGACGCGTATGGCGGCGGAGGAGAAGCAACGCCTGCTGATCAACAGCGAACAGCGCCTCACCACCCAGTTTGAAAATCTCGCCAATCGCATTTTTGAACACAGCGGCCGCAAGGTGGACGAGCAAAATAAGCAAAGCCTGGATCGTTTACTGCTGCCGCTGCGCGAACAGCTGGACGGTTTCCGCCGCCAGGTTCAGGACAGCTTTGGCCAGGAGGCGCGGGAGCGCCACACGCTGACGCACGAGATACGCAATCTGCAGCAGTTGAACGCGCAGATGGCGCGCGAGGCGATCAACCTCACCAAGGCGCTGAAAGGCGACAACAAAACGCAGGGCAACTGGGGCGAGGTGGTGCTGAGCCGGGTGCTGGAAGCCTCTGGCCTGCGCGAAGGGCATGAGTATGAAACGCAGGTCAACGTGCGGGTGGATCACCAGAGCCGCATGCAGCCCGATGTGATCGTACGCCTGCCGCAGGGCAAGGATGTGGTGATCGACGCCAAGATGTCGCTGATCGCCTACGAGCGCTATTTCAACGGCGAGGATGAGGCGGAGCGCGAGGCGGCGCTGAGCGAACATATCGCCTCGCTGCGCGGTCACATCCGCATGCTGGGCCGCAAGGACTACCAGCAACTGCCGGGGCTGCGCTCGCTGGACTATGTGCTGATGTTCATTCCGGTCGAGCCCGCCTTCCTGCTGGCTATCGATCGCGAGCCGGAGTTGATCAGCGAAGCGCTCAAGCACAACATCATGCTGGTCAGCCCGACCACGCTGCTGGTGGCGCTGCGTACCATCACCAACCTGTGGCGTTATGAGCATCAGAGCCAAAATGCCCAGCGCATCGCCGATCGCGCGGCGAAACTGTATGACAAGATGCGGCTGTTCGTGGACGATATGTCCGCGCTGGGGCAGAGCCTGGACAAGGCGCAGGGCAGTTATCGTCAGGCGATGAACAAACTGAGCGAAGGCCGTGGTAATCTTATCGGCCAAATTGAAGGTTTCCGCGCGCTGGGGGTTGAGGTCAAACGGCCGATCAACCCGCTGCTGGCGCAGCAAGCCGGCGCGCAACACGATGACGCGGAAGAGGCGAACGACGATGATGTCGCCGCGCTGCCGCAGACGAAAGACGATGACGATACCGCCGGGGAGCCGGGCTTCGTTTCGCACGGCTGAGGCCGTGGCGAGGTGGGGTATTCCCCAGGCTTCTGGTACACTCATCAACACAAAATTGACTGAATAGCAGGCAGGACAATGGCAGATCAACCGCAGGAAACCACCGATTTCGGTTTTCGCACCGTCGCTAGAGACGAAAAACAGGCCATGGTGGCGGACGTTTTTCATTCGGTAGCGGCAAAGTATGACGTGATGAACGACCTGATGTCGTTCGGCATCCACCGTATCTGGAAGCGTTTCACCATTGACTGCAGCGGCGTGCGCCGTGGGCAGCGCGTGCTGGATCTGGCCGGCGGTACCGGCGACCTGGCGGCCAAGTTCTCCCGCATGGTCGGCGAGCAGGGGCAGGTGGTGCTGGCGGACATCAACGATTCGATGCTGAAGATGGGGCGCGAGAAGCTGCGCGATCGCGGCATCGTCGGCAATATCAATTACGTGCAGGCCAACGCCGAGGCGTTGCCGTTCCCAGATAACTACTTCGATTGCATCACCATCTCCTTTGGCCTGCGTAACGTGACCGACAAAGACAAAGCGCTGCGCTCGATGTTCCGCGTGCTGAAGCCGGGCGGGCGCCTGTTGGTGCTGGAATTCTCCAAGCCGCTGCTGGCTCCGCTGAGCAAGGCTTATGATGCCTACTCCTTCCACGTGTTGCCGAAGATCGGCGAGCTGGTGGTGAAAGATCCGGACAGTTACCGTTACCTGGCGGAATCGATCCGTATGCACCCCGATCAGGAAACCCTGAAAGGCATGATGGGCAACGCCGGTTTTGAAAACGTCACCTATTTCAACCTGACCGGTGGGATTGTCGCCCTGCATCGCGGCTTCAAGTTCTGAGAGGGAGATGCCGATGCTGTTTACCCCTCTGCTGACCGGTGCGCTGGAAACCTCGCTGAATAACCTGCTGTTTCGCGATCGCAGCATGAAAGCCGCTCGCCAACGCCTGGCGGGCAAGGTGCTGCGCATCGAACTGGAAGAGTTGGCTTCACCGCTGGTGCTGGTGTTCAGCGAACTGCGTGTGGATGTGCTGGGGCAGTCTGAAGACAGTGCCGATTGCACCGTGCGCAGCCGCATTCCCGCCTTACTGAAGCTGCGCGATCGCCAGCAGTTGCCAGTGCTGATGCGCAGCGGCGAATTGACGGTGGAAGGCGATATTCAGGTGGTGCAACAGCTGGTTGGCCTGCTCGATCTGGCGGAGTGGGATCCGGCGGAATGGCTGGCGCCTTATATCGGCGATATCGCCGCTCAGGGCATTACGCAGGCGCTGGGCAAAGGCGTTTCGTTACTCAAGGCCGGATTGATGCGTCGGCAGCAAGACATGGCTGAGGCGCTGACTGAAGAGTGGCGTCTGGCGCCGGGGCCGCTGGAAGTGGTGTGGTTCAATGAAGAAGTGGATGCGCTCGCCCGCGGCGCGGAAGCGCTGATTGCCCGCATGGATAAGTTGGAGGGCAAGCGATGACCCCAGGCGAACTGCGTCGTTTGTATTTTATCGTCCGCGTTTTTCTCAGCTATGGGCTGGACGAGCTGATCCCGACAATGCGTTTGACGCTGCCGCTGCGCTTCGGCCGCCGGCTGCTGTTCTGGATGCCTAATCGGCACAAGGACAAACCGCTGGGCGAACGTCTGCGGCTGGCGCTGCAGGAATTGGGGCCAGTCTGGATCAAGTTCGGCCAGATGATGTCGACCCGCCGCGATCTGTTCCCGCCGCACATTGCCGATCAGCTGACGCTGCTGCAGGATCGGGTGGCGCCTTTCGACGGTGCGCTGGCGCGCAAGCATATCGAGCTGGCGATGGGCGGCCCGCTGGAAGCCTGGTTCGACGACTTCGATCAGCAGCCGCTGGCCTCTGCCTCGATCGCGCAGGTGCATACTGCGCGGTTGAAAACCACCGGCCAGGAAGTGGTGCTGAAGGTGATCCGGCCGGATATCGGGCCGATTATCAAAGCCGATGTGCGCTTGATGTACCGGCTGGCCGGTTGGGTGCCGAAGCTGTTGCCGGACGGCCGCCGCCTGCGTCCGCGCGAAGTGGTACGCGAGTACGAGAAAACCCTGCTGGACGAATTGAATCTGCTGCGTGAAGCGGCCAACGCCATTCAGCTGCGTCGCAATTTCGACGGCAGCCCGATGCTGTACGTGCCTGAAGTCTACTCCGACTACTGCCGCGAAAGCGTGTTGGTGATGGAGCGTATCTACGGCATTCCGGTCTCGGACATCGCCACGCTGGAGCAGCAGGGCACCAACATGAAACTGTTGGCGGAACGTGGCGTTCAGGTGTTCTTTACCCAGGTCTTCCGCGACAGCTTCTTCCATGCGGACATGCATCCCGGTAATATTTTCGTCAGCTACGAACATCCGGAAGATCCCTGCTACATCGGCATCGACTGCGGCATCGTGGGTTCGTTGAACAAGGATGACAAACGCTATCTGGCGGAAAACTTCATCGCCTTCTTCAACCGCGATTACCGCAAGGTGGCGGAACTGCACGTCGACTCCGGTTGGGTGCCGCGTGACACCAACGTGGAAGATTTCGAATTTGCTATCCGCACCGTGTGCGAACCGATTTTCGAGAAGCCGCTGGCGGAGATTTCCTTCGGCAACGTGCTGCTGAATCTGTTTAACACCGCGCGCCGCTTCAATATGGAAGTGCAGCCACAGCTGGTGTTATTGCAGAAGACCTTGCTGTATGTTGAAGGACTGGGGCGTCAGCTCTACCCGCAGCTTGATCTGTGGACCACCGCCAAGCCGTTCCTCGAGAGCTGGCTGCGCGATCAGGTCGGCATTCCCGCCGTGGTGCGTGCGTTGAAAGAGAAAGCGCCGTTCTGGGCGGAGAAACTGCCCGAACTGCCCGAGCTGTTTTACGATAGCCTGCAGCAGCATAAACTGTTGCAACAAAGCGTTGATAAGCTGACCAACCAGATGCAGGCTCAGCGGGTTCGTCAGGGGCAGTCACGTTATTTGTTCGGCGTTGGCGCTACACTGTTGGTAAGCGGCACGCTGTTGCTGCTGGGGCAAATCGAGGTGTTTCCCGCCTGGATGATGGCCGCCGGCATCGTATGCTGGGTGATTGGCTGGAAGCGAACCACCTGATTTAATTCGTTACTCTGGTAAAGTCGGCTCTATAATGCGGGCTGGCTTTAAAAGACCCTTTAAAATTAGAGGTAATTAAAATGGGCGGTATTAGTATTACGCAATTGTTGATCATCGCAGTGATCGTGGTGCTGCTGTTCGGTACCAAAAAACTGCGCACGCTGGGCTCCGATCTCGGCGCCTCGATCAAGGGCTTCAAAAAAGCGATCGGTGACGATACGCCGTCGACCCCCAATACGGCTGAAAAAAGCAGCCTGGATGATGCTGACTTCTCGGCCAAGCCTATTACCGATAAGCAGCCGGAAGTGAAACCGGAAGAGTCGAAGAACAAAGAGCAGGTATAAACCGTGTTTGACATTGGGTTTAGTGAGCTGCTGCTGGTGCTGGTGATCGGCCTGGTTGTTCTGGGGCCGGAACGCTTGCCGGTTGCGGTCAGAACGGTATCGGGCTGGATCCGCGCGCTGCGCTCGCTGGCGGCCTCGGTGCAGCACGAACTGTCTCAGGAGCTGAAGCTGCAGGAGCTGCAGGACAGCCTGAAAAAAGCCGAACAGGCCGGCCTGCAGAACCTGACGCCGGAGTTGAAGGCGTCGATGGATGAGCTGAAAGACGCGACGGAATCTTTGAAACGCACCTACCGGGGCGAGAAAGAAGAGCTGGCGAACACCATTCATAACCCGCAGGCCATCGATCCGGAAGCTTTGCACGACGGCGTGACGCCGGCGGAAGCGGCAACCAGCGCCAGCGCGCCCGCCGCGGTGCCTAAACCGGCAGTGGAACCTGAAGCCGTCGTGGCGGCGCAACCGGCTAAAGCGCCGGTGGAAACCGTGCCTGCTCCTGTCGAACCTGTTGCGGATAAAACCCCAGCGTCTCACCAACCTAGTGGCGATCGTTAATACATGGCTGTTGAAGATACCCAACCCCTTATCAGTCACCTGATAGAGCTGCGCAAGCGGCTGCTTAACTCGATTATTTGCGTGCTGGCGGTGTTCGTGGTGCTGGTGTTTTTCGCCAACGACATCTACCAGCTGGTCTCTGCGCCGCTGCTCAAGCAGCTGCCGGCCGGGGCGAGCATGATCGCTACCGACGTGGCGTCGCCGTTCTTTACGCCGATCAAGCTGACCATGATCGTCTCGGTGTTCGTCTCTGCGCCGATGATCCTGTATCAGGTGTGGGCATTCATCGCGCCGGCGCTGTACAAGCATGAACGCCGCCTGATGATGCCGCTGCTGGTGTCCAGCAGCCTGTTGTTCTACCTCGGCATGGCTTTCGCCTACTTCATTGTGTTCCCGCTGGCCTTCGGTTTCTTCGCCAAGACCGCGCCAATGGGGGTGACCATTGCGACCGATATCAAAAACTACCTCGATTTCGTCATGGCGCTGTTTATGGCGTTTGGCGTCGCTTTCGAAGTGCCGGTCGCCATCATTCTGCTGTGCTGGAGTGGCGTCACCTCGCCGGAAGATCTGAAGAAGAAACGGCCGTATGTGTTGGTTGGCGCGTTTGTGGTCGGCATGTTGTTGACGCCGCCGGACGTGTTTTCGCAAACCCTGTTGGCGATACCGATGTATCTGCTGTTTGAAGTGGGGGTGTTCTTCGCTCGCTTCTATACCGGAAAACGTCGTCCACAGGCGGAAGAAGAAGACGAGGGTGACGAACCCCCAGCCCCCTGATCCATCTTGATTGCTAAGCCGCCCATTGGGCGGCTTTTGCTTTGGAAAAAACCATGTTTGATATCGGCGTTAACCTCACCAGCAGCCAATTCGCCAAAGACCGCGAGACCGTGGTGGAGCGTGCCCGCGCGGCGGGCGTTACCGGGATGTTGATTACCGGCACCGATCTGCCTGAGAGCCGCGAGGCCGCCAAACTGGCGCAGCAGCATGCGGGCTATTGCTGGTCCACCGCCGGTGTGCATCCGCATAACGCCAGCAGCTGGGATGAACACAGCGCCGAGCAGATTTATGCGTTGGCCGCGCACCCAGAAGTGGCGGCGATCGGCGAATGCGGCCTGGATTTCAACCGCAATTTCTCGACGCCCGCACAGCAGGAAGCGGCGTTCATTGCGCAGCTGGCGTTAGCGGCGGAATTGGCGCTGCCGGTGTTTCTTCATTGCCGCGACGCACACGCACGTTTTGCCGAGCTACTGACGCCGTGGTTGGATAAACTGCCCGCGGCCGTGGTGCACTGCTTCACCGGCACCGCCGAAGAATTAGCAAGCTGCCTGTCGCTAGGCCTGTCTATCGGGATTACCGGTTGGGTCTGCGACGAGCGGCGCGGCCTGGAGTTGCGTGCCCTGTTGCCGCAGATTCCGGCCGAGCGTCTGCTGCTGGAAACGGACGCCCCTTATCTGTTGCCCCGGGATTTACAGCCTAAACCCGCATCTCGCCGCAACGAACCCTGTTTCCTGCCCCATATCGTGCATCAGGTCGCCGTCTGGCGACAGGAAGAGCCGCAATGGCTGGGGCAAAAAACTGATGAGAACGCCCGCCGGCTATTCCGGCTGGTTTGAGCTAGGAGAAAACTATGAGCTATGCATTTCCGGGTACCTTCCCTGGTCGTCGTATGCGCCGCGTGCGCCGTCATGACTTCAGCCGCCGCCTGGTCGCCGAGAACCAACTGACGGTCAATGACCTGATTTATCCGGTGTTTGTCATGGAAGGCAGTAACCGCCAGGAAGAAGTGGCCTCGATGCCGGGCGTATCGCGCATGACGATCGATCTGCTGATTAAGGAAGCGGAAACCATCGCCAAACTCGGCGTGCCGGTGATCTCCCTGTTCCCTGTGATCGAACCGGGTCTGAAATCGCTGCATGCGGAAGAAGCCTATAACCCAGAAGGGCTGGTACAGCGCACGGTGCGCGCGCTGAAAGACGCGGTGCCTGAGCTGGGCATTCTGACCGACGTCGCGCTCGATCCCTACACCACCCACGGGCAGGACGGAGTGATCGATGAGCAGGGCTACGTGATTAACGACGTGACCAAAGACATTCTGGTGCGTCAGGCGCTGTCTCATGCCGAAGCAGGCGCAGAAATCGTGGCGCCGAGCGACATGATGGACGGCCGTATCGGGGCGATCCGCGATCGTCTGGAACTGCAGGGTTTGGTGAATACCCAGATTATGGCCTACTCCGCCAAGTATGCTTCCTGCTACTACGGTCCGTTCCGCGATGCGCTGGGTTCCAGCGGCAACCTGAAGGGCGGCAACAAAAAAACCTATCAGATGGATCCGGCCAACAGTGACGAAGCGCTGCAGGAGATTGCGCAGGATCTGCAGGAAGGTGCGGACATGGTGATGGTGAAACCGGGCATGCCTTACCTGGACGTGGTGCGCCGCGTGAAGGATACCTTCGGTGTGCCGACTTTCGCTTATCAAGTGTCCGGCGAGTACGCCATGCACATGGCGGCGATTCAGAACGGCTGGCTGCAGGAGCAACCTGCGGTGATGGAGTCGTTGATGTGCTTCAAACGCGCCGGCGCCGACGGCGTGCTGACCTACTTCGCCAAGCGTGTCGCCCAGTGGCTGCACGACGACGCGATGCGCCGCTAAGCGGAACATGAGCCAACAAAAAGGCGCCTGAGGGCGCCTTTTGCATTACATCTTCTGGAACTGTCGGTTGTCGATGCTTTGACTGACCTGCTTGTTGATCAGGTTCAGCAACAACATGGAACGCGCCTCGCCGTCCGGCTCGGTGTAGATCGCCTGCAGCCCTTCGAACACGCCGTCGACGATCAGAACAGTATCCCCCGGCTGTGGGGTTTCCGGATCGACATAGGTTTCGCAGGCGTGCGTGCGCAGTTCATCGATTACCTTGCTCGGGATGACGCTCGGCAACGTGCCGAAACGCACGAAGTGGCTGACGCCACGGGTAGCGCTGATGGTGGTGGTGTGAATGCGCTCCGGGTCGAACTCCACAAACAGATAGTTGGGAAACAGGGGTTCGCTGACCGCGATGCGCTTACCACGCACGATCTTTTCCAGCGTGATGATCGGGCTGAGGCAGTTTACCTGCTGCCGCTCCAGATGTTCCTGCGCTCGCAACAGCTGACCGCGTTTGCAATAAAGTAGATACCAGGATTCCATAGTTTCACATGCCTTTCTGCCAGCCGGTAAGCATATCAAAAGCTATTCCGGATACATAGTGATGCAAGTTTCAGCGTGTAACATCACCTATCTCTATGAATCTGCGGCTATTAGCGAGGGGTCACACACTTATCGATACGGCGCTGGTATAACAGAGGGCTAAAAATTTGTTACCGTCACAGTATGGCAAGGCGTTGCGCTACCGGCTGTGACGCTATTCATCGTTTTCGACCGAGGGAGAAAGAAATGGAGCTGTTTCTGTTGAGCAACGGCAAGCTGTCTGGTGAAGCCGAGCTGCTGGGGTACGCTAAAAGCCAACTGCTGGCGATGATTGCGCGTCGTGGCATCAAATCCGCCGTCTTTATCCCTTACGCCCTGATCCGTTACGACTACGACCAGCGTGCGCAGGAACTGGCGCAAACGCTGGGCATCGAAGTCACCAGCATCCACCACGCCGCTTCACCGGCGGCGGCGATCGCGCAGGCGGAATGCATTTTGGTCAGCGGCGGCAATACCTGGTTGCTGAACCAAATGCTGCACGAGCAAGGCCTGATCGTGCCTATCCAGCGCGCGGTGCGCGAGCGTGAAGTGCCTTACGTCGGCTGGAGCGCCGGTTGCAATGTGGCCACGCCGAGCATTCGCACCACCAATGACATGCCGGTGCGCTGCAGCGTGGTGCTGTCGGCGCTGGGGCTGTTCCCGGTACAGATCAACCCGCATTACATCGACGCGCACATCAGCGGCCACATGGGCGAAACCCGTGACGAGCGCCTGGCGGAGTTCTGCGCGATCAACCCGAGCGAATCGGTGGTGGCGCTGCGGGAAGGCAGCCTGCTGCATGTTGAAGGCAATGCGCTGCGTTACTTCAGCGCTAATGGGCAGGGCTTCAAGGTGTTCCGCCATGGCGAGGAGACGCGCGAATATCAGGATACGCGCGCGCTGGCTGCGCTGGTGCCGTTCAACTGCGGCTGAGAGCCACCCGGCAGCGGGCGGCGTTAACAAAATTGCAGCAACAACCGTGAAGAGGGCTTATAATGCCCTCCCCACAGGCCGTTATAATGATCAGCATGAAATACCGTGACTTACGCGATTTCCTCTCGTTGCTGGAGAAGAGAGGGGAACTAAAACGCATCAGCCAGCCGATCGATCCTTACCTGGAAATGACGGAGATTGCCGATCGCACCCTGCGGGCAGGCGGCCCGGCATTGCTGTTTGAAAACCCGAAAGGGTACGACATGCCGGTGCTGTGCAACCTGTTCGGCACCGCCAATCGCGTGGCGATGGGCATGGGGCAGGAAGACATCAGCGCGCTGCGCGAAGTCGGCAAACTGCTGGCGTTTCTCAAAGAACCGGAGCCACCGAAAGGCTTCCGCGATCTGTTCGACAAAATGCCGAAGTTCAAGCAAGTGCTGAACATGCCGACCAAGGTGCTGGGGTCCGCGCCTTGTCAGGAGCAGGTATGGCAGGGTGAGGATGTCGATCTGGGCCGTATTCCGGTGATGCACTGCTGGCCGGAAGACGCCGCGCCGCTGATCACCTGGGGGCTGACGGTGACCCGTGGCCCGCATAAGGAACGGCAAAACCTCGGCATCTATCGTCAGCAGGTGCTGGGCAAGAATAAAGTGATCATGCGCTGGCTGTCGCATCGCGGCGGCGCGCTGGATTATCAGGAGTGGTGCCAGGCGCACCCCGGCGAGCGTTTCCCGGTTGCGGTGGCGCTGGGTGCCGATCCCGCCACTATCCTCGGTGCGGTCACGCCGGTGCCGGATACCCTGTCTGAATATGCCTTTGCCGGGCTGCTGCGCGGCAATAAAACCGAAGTGGTCAAGTGTCTTTCCAACGATCTGGAAGTGCCAGCCAGCGCCGAAATCGTGCTGGAAGGCTATATCGAGCCGGGTGAAATGGCGCCGGAAGGCCCCTACGGCGACCACACCGGTTACTACAATGAAATCGACCAGTTCCCGGTATTTACCATCACGCACATCACCCAGCGTCGCAACGCGATCTACCACTCGACCTATACCGGCCGCCCGCCGGATGAGCCGGCGATCCTGGGCGTGGCGCTGAATGAAGTGTTCGTGCCGATCCTGCAAAAACAGTTCCCGGAAATCGTCGATTTCTATCTGCCACCGGAAGGGTGCTCGTACCGCCTGGCGGTAGTGACCATGAAAAAACAGTACGCCGGCCATGCGAAACGCGTGATGATGGGCGTCTGGTCGTTCCTGCGGCAGTTTATGTACACCAAATTTGTTATCGTCTGCGATGACGACGTCAATGCGCGCGACTGGAACGACGTAATTTGGGCGATCACCACACGAATGGATCCGGCAAGGGATACCGTTCTGGTGGAGAATACGCCGATCGACTATCTGGACTTCGCCTCGCCGGTTTCCGGTCTGGGTTCGAAGATGGGGCTGGACGCCACCAATAAATGGCCGGGTGAAACCGATCGCGAATGGGGCCGTCCGATTCAGATGGATGAAAAGGTACGTGCGCGCGTCGACGAAATCTGGGATGAGCTCGCAATCTTCAGTGACAGGGAACCGACGCTGTAGCGTCAGGCCCTGTTCTCAGCTTTGCATTGATGACCCGACAGAGGGAACGCATGACAATATTGAGCTGTAAAGTGACCTCGGTAGAGGCCATTACCGATACGGTTTATCGGGTACGTCTGGTGCCCGAGCAGCCGTTTTCTTTCAAGGCAGGGCAATATCTGATGGTGGTGATGGACGAGCGCGACAAGCGCCCGTTCTCGCTGGCATCAACCCCGACGCAGCAAGAGTACATCGAGCTGCATATCGGTGCTTCGGAGCTGAATCTGTACGCCATGGCGGTGATGGATCGCATCCTGAAAGAGCAGGCGATCACCGTTGACGTGCCGCATGGCGACGCCTGGCTGCGGGAAGAGGGCAGCCGTCCGCTGGTGCTGATCGCCGGCGGCACCGGTTTCTCTTACGCGCGTTCAATCTTGTTGACCGCGCTGGAGCAGCAGCCCGATCGCGACATTTCCATCTACTGGGGCGGGCGTGAGCTGAAGCACCTGTACGATTTGAGCGAGCTGGAAGCGCTGTCGTTGCAGCATCCGAATCTGAAGGTGATCCCGGTGGTCGAGCAGCCGGAAGCCGAATGGCGCGGCCGCAGCGGCACCGTGCTCAGCGCGGTGCTGCAGGATTTCGGTACGCTGGCGGAGCACGACATCTACATCGCCGGGCGTTTCGAGATGGCGAAAATCGCCCGCGAGCGTTTCTGCGCCGAACGCGGCGCGCAGGAAGCGCATATGTTTGGCGACGCGTTTTCGTTTATCTGACCGAGGCGATACGCAGTGAACGGGGTGGCCGAGGGTCGCCCCGTTTTTATTTGGGCGCCGGCAAACTTCAGGCATAAAAAACCCGCCCCTGACAGGCGGGAAGAACGGCAACTAAACTTGGCGGGATGCCGCGATTTGAAGTGGTGACGCGGTCATCCCAAGATAGACACAGCTAAACGCGTTCAAACACGGTGGCGATGCCCTGGCCCAGGCCGATGCACATGGTCGCCAGGCCGAACTGTGCGTCGCGGCGTTCCATGTTGTTCAACAGGGTGGTCGAGATGCGGGAGCCTGAACAGCCCAGCGGGTGGCCGAGCGCGATGGCGCCGCCGTTCAGGTTAATCTTGTCGTCGATACTGTCCATCAGCCCCAGATCTTTGATGCACGGCAGCGACTGGGCGGCGAACGCTTCGTTCAGCTCGAACAGATCGATGTCCTGCACGCTCAGGCCGGCGCGTTTCAGCGCCAGCTTGCTGGCCGGCACCGGGCCGTAGCCCATGATGGAAGGATCGCAGCCGACGACCGCCATCGAGCGGATGCGGGCGCGGGCCTTCAAACCGAGCGCTTTGGCGCGCGACTCGCTCATCAGCAGCATGGCGGAAGCGCCGTCCGACAGGGCGGAAGAACTGCCAGCGGTGACGGTGCCGTTGACCGGATCGAACGCCGGACGCAGGGCCGACAGGCTTTCGACGGTGGTTTCCGGGCGAATGACTTCATCGAAATCGTAACGGGTCAGCACGCCGTCGGCGTCGTGGCCGTTGGTCGGAATGATCTCGTTTTTAAAGTAACCCGCCAGCGTCGCTGCATGTGCGCGCTGGTGGGAGCGGGCAGCAAACTCATCCTGCATCTGGCGGCTGATGTTGTGCATCTTGGCCAGCATTTCGGCGGTCAGCCCCATCATCCCGGCGGCTTTTGCCACGCTGCGGCTCAGCCCCGGATGGAAATCCACGCCGTGGTTCATCGGCACATGGCCCATGTGTTCCACGCCGCCGATCAGGCTGACGTGTGCGTCGCCAACCATGATGGCGCGCGCCGCGTCGTGCAATGCCTGCATCGAAGAGCCGCACAGGCGGTTAACGGTCACCGCCGGCACGCGGTGCGGGATTTCGGCCAGCAGTGCGGCGTTGCGGGCGATGTTGAAGCCTTGCTCCAGCGTCTGCTGCACGCAGCCCCAGTAAATGTCATCGATCTCGGCGGCGTCCAGCGCCGGGTTACGGCTCAACACTTCACGCATCAGGTGAGCGGAGAGATCTTCGGCGCGCACCTGGCGGAAGGCGCCGCCCTTGGAGCGGCCCATCGGCGTGCGTACGGCATCAACAATAACTACGTTTTCCATCTTTATGACCTCATGCCGGTTGGCGGGTAGCGACGTCGGACAGCGGTGTCGCCACCGGGTAGTAGCTTTCATTGCGCTCGGCCTTGGCGCGCAGACCGGCCGGCACCTGATACAGGGCGCCGAGGTGTGCGTAACGCTGGGCCAGCTCAACGTAGTTGGCGGTGCCGAGCGTATCCAGGTAGCGGAATGCGCCGCCATGGAACGGAGGGAAACCGATGCCGTACACCAGTGCCATATCGGCTTCCGCCGGGCTGGCGACGATCTTCTCTTCCAGGCAACGCACCACTTCGTTGATCATCGGGATCATCATGCGCGCAACGATCTCTTCGTCGCTGATGGTCTGGCGCGGTTGGCTCACTTCGGCCAGCAGCGCATCGGTCTGCTCGTCGTTGTCCTTGCGCGGCTTACCTTTGTTGTCCTGGCTGTAGCGGTAGAAGCCCAGCTGGTTTTTCTGACCGAAGCGCTGGTTGTCGAACATCACGTCAATGGCATCGCGATAGTCTTTGCTCATGCGCTCCGGGAAGCCGGCCGCCATTACCGCCTGCGCGTGGTGTGCGGTGTCGATGCCCACCACGTCGAGCAGGTAGGCCGGGCCCATCGGCCAACCGAACTGTTTTTCCATCACTTTATCGATCTGACGGAAGTCGGCGCCGTCGCGCAGCAGCAGGCTGAAACCGGCGAAGTATGGGAACAGCACGCGGTTGACGAAGAAGCCCGGGCAGTCGTTCACCACGATCGGCGTTTTGCCCATGCGGCTGGCGTAGGCCACCACTTTGGCAATGGTCTCGTCGCTGGTTTGTTCGCCGCGGATGATTTCAACCAGCGGCATGCGGTGTACCGGGTTAAAGAAGTGCATGCCGCAGAAGTTTTGCGGGCGCTTCAACGATTTTGCCAGGTGATTAATCGGAATGGTCGAGGTGTTCGACGCCAGAACGGTCTCTTCGCCGATCAGGTTTTCCACTTCCGACAGTACGGCGGCTTTGACCTTCGGGTTCTCCACGACCGCTTCGACGATCACCTGCGCGCGCTCGATGCCGGCGTAGTCCAACGTTGGTTGAATGGTCGACAGCACCTGCGCCATTTTCAGGCCATCCAGTTTGCCGCGTTCCAGCTGCTTATTGAGCAGCTTGGCCGCTTCGTTCATGCCCAGCGTCAGCGATTTGTCGCTGATGTCCTTCATGATCACCGGCACGCCTTTCAGCGCCGATTGGTAGGCGATGCCACCGCCCATGATGCCGGCGCCCAGCACCGCCGCCTGTTTCGGCGCGTCCACATTCTTGGCCAGCTTTTTCGCCTGGCCTTTCACGAACTGATCGTTAAGGAAGATGCCGACCAGCGCACGCGCTTCGTTGGATCGTGCCAACGGCACGAAGCTGGCGGTTTCCAGTTTCAGTGCCTCATCGCGGCCCAGCTTGGCGGCGGCTTCAATGGTTTTCACCGCGGTCATCGGTGCCGGGTAATGTTTACCGGCGGTCTGCAGCACCATGCCTTTGGCGGTGGTGAAGCTCATTGCCGCTTCGATCGGGCTGAGCTTCAGCGGCTCCAGCTTAGGTTGACGTGCGGCGCGCCAGTCCAGCTTGCCGTCGATCGCCTGTTGCAGCATTTTCAGCGCCGCTTCGGCCAGTTTTTCCGGTGCTACCACCGCATCCACCAGGCCGACTTTCAACGCGTCTTTGGCGCTGACGTCTTTGCCGGCGGCGATGATTTCCAGCGCGCTGTCGTTACCCAGCAGGCGTGGCAGGCGGACAGAACCGCCGAAGCCCGGCATGATGCCCAATTTGGTTTCCGGCAGGCCGATGCGCGCGTCCGGTGAGGCGACGCGGAAATCGGTCGCCAGAATGCATTCGCAACCGCCGCCGAGTGCATAGCCGTTAATGGCCGAAATGGTCGGTACCGGCAAATCTTCCAGCCGGTTAAAGACGTTGTTGGCGAATACCAGCCACTCGTGCAGCTTTTCAGCCGGCGCGGCGAACAGAGAAAGGAATTCGGTGATATCGGCGCCGACGATAAATGCGGCTTTGGCGGAGCGCAGCAGCAGCCCCTTGAGCTCTGGCTGGTTTTCCAGCACGGTGAGCGCTTCGCCCAGGCTGGCGACGGTGCGGGTGTCCAGCTTGTTGACCGAGCCTGATGCGTTGAACACCAGCTCGGCGATGCCGTTATCGAGCCAGTGCAGTTGTAATGTTTCGCCTTGGTAGAGCATGTCTATCTCCTGAATCAGCGTATGATCTGGTATGACCAGATGAAGAGGAGTGTGGTTTTTATGTTAAAAATATGCAAATGAGAGATTGCATATTTGCTGGTCGGATCACATGTCGCCAAGTTAGTTTTTTGATTTGAAACGAAGTTATATTTTATGTGCTATCGGCATTTGCTGGAGTGTGTCGGCACTCATACACTTGCTCGCAGCGAATGAACATTCAGACGAGGTTACGCATGACTAAGGCGGCTTGTGTTAAACGCAGCGGCTTGTGGGCATTCCCGCCAGAACCATGGCGCTGGCGTGTCTGTTGGTGTTTATGGCGCAAATGGCGACGACCGTGTATTTGCCTTCGCTGCCAACGGTGATGCGGGAGCTGGCGATGAGCCGGCGTGCCACCGAGCTGTCCATTTCAATCTTCGTCATCGGCGCCGCCTTGCCGGTGCTGTTTTGGGGCGCGGCCGCCGATCGCTTTGGCCGCCGCGCGCCCCTGACGCTGTCTTTGTTTCTTTTCATTGGCTGCAGCGGGCTGTTGGCGCTGTGCAGCAACGGCGCCCAATTGCTGACGCTGCGTGCGCTGCAGGGCGTGGGTGCCGGCGGTGCGGCGATCATCGCGCGTATCATCGTGCGGGATAACTGGAGCGGTGACGAGCTGGCGCGACGGCTGTCGGTGCTCTCCATCGCTTTTATCACCGCGCTGGGCGGCGGCCAGTTCGTCGGCGGCCTGCTCAGCCAATATTCACACTGGCAGATGGGCTTCGTCTTGATGGGCGCCACCGGTTTGGCCATTCTGGCGCTGATGGCGACGCTGCCGCTGGAGGCAGGGCGCGCTCGTGGGCCACGTCCGGCGATGGCGGCCACCTACTTCGCCATCCTGCGGCGGCCGGGATTTTTTTGGCCGGCCTGCGTCGGTGGGCTGGGTTTTGCCACCACGGTGACACTGCAGGAAGTGAGTCCGTTCGTCATGCAGCAGGGGTTTGGTCTCAACGTCACGGCGTTCGGCGCCCTGGGGCTGGTGATCGGCGTCGCCTACTTCAGCGGGGCGCTGACGGTGAACCGTACGGTGGCGCGTCTCGGCGGGAAAAAACTGATGCAGGCCGGCAGCGGCATCGTGGCGCTGGCGACGGCGGCGATCCTGCTGCTGTGGTGGAGCGGCGTCCTGGCCGGCCTTTCCGGTATGGCGCTGTTCATTGCGCTGTATTGCCTGACCATTTTTGGCCAGGCGGTGCTGTTTCCCAACAGCATGGCGATGGCGGTCAGCGACGCCAAAGAGTACGGTGCCTATGCGATGGCGCTGTGCGGCTTTCTGCAGCAGTGTCTGGCGGGCGTCGCCGCGGCCGGTGCGGTGTTGTTGGAACACCATGGCCTGTGGGCGCTGGCGATAGCGCTGCTCGGTTTGGGCGGCTGGTTAATGGTTAAGCTGCGGATGTAACGGCATTTGCAGGGAATTGCGAGCTGCTCCGCATGCCCAACGCGATGAGGTTGGAGCGTCGGAGCGCTGTGTTAAGATGACTTCTTTCGTGCTAAGGCATAAGGGTACTGTGATGGAAACGCTGGCTTCTTTGTATAACGACCACCTAGCAGAGCTGCAAAAACGCGCGCGCGAAGTGCTGGAGCGCAACAAGTTGGATGCGCTGCTGATTCACTCCGGGGAACTGCAAAAGGTATTTTTGGACGACCATAGCTATCCGTTCAAAGTGAACGCGCATTTCAAAGCCTGGGTGCCGGTGACGTCGGTGCCGAACTGCTGGTTGTGGATAGATGGCGTCAACAAGCCGAAGCTGTGGTTCTACTCCCCGGTTGACTACTGGCACAGTGTAGAGCCGCTGCCGGACAGTTTCTGGACCAAATCCCTCGAATTGATGCCGCTGGCCAACGCCGACGCCATCGCGCAGCAGCTGCCGCCGCAGCGTGAGCGCGTCGGCTATATCGGTTATGCCCAACAGCGCGCCCGCGATCTCGGCATCCCTTCGGAAAACATCAACCCGAAAGCGGTGCTGAACTACCTGGATTTCCACCGTTCGATTAAAACCGGCTATGAGCTGGCCTGCATGCGCGAAGCGCAGAAGACGGCGGTAACCGGCCATCGTGCCGCGCATGAGGCCTTCCTCTCCGGCATGAGCGAATTCGACATCAATCTGGCCTACCTGACGGCTACCGGCCACCGCGATACCGATGTGCCTTACGACAACATCGTGGCGTTGAACGAGCACGCTTCGGTGCTGCACTACACCAAGCTGGATCATCAGCCGCCGGCCGAGTCCCTGAGTTTTCTGATCGACGCCGGGGCAGAATATAACGGCTACGCCGCCGATCTGACGCGTACCTATGCGGCGCAAAGCGGCAGCGAGTTCGCTCATCTGGTGAAAGATCTCAATAGTGAACAGCTGGCGCTGATCGACACCATTAAAACCGGCGTGCGCTATACCGACTACCATGTGCAGATGCACCAGCGCATCGCCAAGTTGCTCAAGAATCACAAACTGGTGAATGGCCTCAGCGAAGAGGCGATGGTTGAAACGGGCATCACCACGCCGTTCCTGCCGCACGGGTTGGGCCATCCGTTGGGCCTGCAGGTGCACGACGCCGCTGGCTTTATGCAGGATGAGCAAGGCACCCATCTGGCGGCGCCGTCCAAGTATCCGTTCCTGCGTTGTACCCGCGTGTTGCAGCCGGGCATGGTGTTGACCATCGAGCCGGGTCTGTACTTCATCGAATCTCTGTTGGCGCCGTGGCGCAGCGGTGAGTTCAAGCAGCACTTCGCCTGGGATCGCATCGATGCGCTGAAACCGTATGGCGGTATTCGCATCGAAGACAACATCGTGATCCATGAAAAGCGTATCGAGAACATGACGCGCGATCTGAACCTGGCCTGATGCGGCCGTACCCGATACCGGCGGAAGCAACCCGCTTTACCGAAGAAATAAAGAAGAGCCGTTTTATCACCCTGCTGGCGCCAACCAGCGGGGTAGAAGCGGCAAAGGCGTTTATTCAGCAGGTGCGGGATGAGCACCCGGCGGCGCGGCACCATTGTTGGGCCTTCGTCGCCGGTAGCCCCGATGACTCACAGCAGCTGGGGTTCTCCGACGATGGAGAACCGTCGGGCACCGCTGGCAAACCGATCCTCGCGCAGCTGATGGGCAGCGGTATCGGCGAAGTGACCGCCGTGGTCGTTCGTTACTATGGCGGCGTCAAGTTGGGCACCGGCGGGCTGGTGAAAGCCTATGGCAACGGTGTTCAACAGGCGTTGAAGCAGCTGGTGTTGGTAGAAAAGGTGCCGGAAGCCGAATATATCTTGCAGTGCGACTATGCGCAGTTGGCGCTGGTGGAGAACTTGCTGCAGCAAACCGCAGGTCGGATCCTGCAGGGCGAATACGGTGCCGCCGTCGTGCTGCATCTGGCGTTGCCGGCCACCGAGGTCGAGCTGTTTGGGAATAAATTGCGTGATCTCAGTCGCGGTAATTTGCAATTAACCCCCATTTCGCAATAATTCCTCCCAATTGAATTGCTAAGGATCGTGCTGAAATGCATTTTCGCGCCATAACCCGTATCGTTGGTCTGCTGGTCATCCTGTTCTCCGGGACGATGTTTATTCCCGGCCTGGTGGCATTGATTTATCGCGATGGGGCGGGGCGCGCGTTCAGCCAAACGTTCTTCGTGGCGCTGACCATCGGGCTGATGCTGTGGTGGCCGAACCGCAAGCAAAAACACGAGCTGAAGCCGCGTGAAGGCTTCCTGATCGTCGTGCTGTTCTGGACCGTGCTGGGCAGCGTGGGGGCATTGCCGTTCCTGTTTTCGGAACGGCCCAATTTGTCGCTGACCGACGCCTTCTTTGAATCCTTCTCGGGATTGACGACCACCGGTGCGACGACGCTGGTGGGGCTGGACTCGTTGCCGAAGGCTATTCTTTTCTATCGCCAAATGCTGCAATGGATGGGCGGCATGGGGATCATCGTGTTGGCGGTGGCGATACTGCCGATACTCGGCGTCGGCGGCATGCAGCTGTATCGGGCGGAAATGCCCGGGCCGCTGAAAGATAACAAGATGCGTCCACGCATCGCCGAAACCGCCAAAACCCTGTGGCTAATCTATGTGTTGCTGACCGTCGCCTGTGCGCTGGCGCTCTGGGGGGCTGGGATGTCGGTGTTCGATGCCATCGGCCACAGTTTCTCGACCATCGCCATCGGCGGTTTTTCTACCCACGACGCCAGTATCGGTTATTACGCCAGCCCGACCATCAACACCATCATCGCCGTGTTCCTGCTGATTTCCGGCTGTAACTACGGCCTGCACTTCGCTTTGCTGAGCGGCCGCAGCCTGAAGGTGTATGGGCGCGATCCTGAATTCCGCATGTTTATCTTCGTTCAGTTGACGTTGGTGGTGGTGTGTACGTTGGTGCTCTGGGGACATGGCGTCTATAAGAGCGGTATGGAAACGCTCAATCAGGCGTTCTTCCAGGTGGTATCGATGGCGACTACGGCCGGTTTCACGACCGACAGCATCGCCAAGTGGCCGCTGTTCCTGCCGATGTTGTTGCTGTGCTCGGCGTTCATCGGCGGTTGCGCCGGCTCGACCGGCGGCGGCCTGAAGGTGATCCGTATCCTGCTTCTGTACCTGCAAGGTTCGCGCGAGTTGAAAAGGCTGGTGCACCCCAACGCGGTCTATACCATCAAATTGGGCAACCGTGCGCTGCCGGAACGCATTCTGGAGGCGGTGTGGGGATTCTTCTCTGCTTATGCGCTGGTGTTTATCGTCAGCATGCTGGCGATCATTGCCACCGGCGTTGACGACTTTTCCGCGTTCGCCGCAGTGACGGCAACGCTCAATAACCTCGGCCCCGGTCTGGGCGTAGTGGCGGATAACTTCACCACGATGCCGGCGGCGGCCAAGTGGGTCCTGGTGGTGACGATGCTGTTCGGGCGCCTGGAAGTGTTTACATTGCTGGTGCTGTTCACGCCAACCTTCTGGCGTGAGTAAGCCTGATATAAGGAGTAGGCCATGAAGGCATTGATACTTTATTCGAGCCGTGACGGGCAAACACGTGCTATCGCTTCTTATATAGCAAGCAAGTTGCAGGACACGCTGCGTTGTGAGGTGATCGATCTGCTGCAGGCAGAACAGGTCGATCTTAACCAGTATCAGCAGGTGATGATCGGCGCTTCTATCCGTTACGGGCACTTTAACCCGGCGCTGGATAAATTCGTCAAGCGTCATGCTGAGCAGTTGAATCGGATGCCGAGCGCATTCTTTGCCGTCAACCTGACCGCGCGCAAACCGGAAAAGCGTTCGCCACAAACCAACGCCTATACCCGCAAGTTCCTGTTGGCTTCGCCGTGGCAGCCAAAACAGTGCGCGGTGTTTGCCGGCGCATTGCGTTATCCGCGCTATCGCTGGTTCGATCGCATCATGATTCAATTCATTATGCGTATGACGGGCGGTGAAACGGATACCAGTAAGGAAGTGGAGTACACAGATTGGCAACAGGTCGACCGCTTTGCCCAGGAATTTAGCCAGATCCAGTACGAAAAGTGACAAAAACGCGGGTTTGGCCAGCGTTTTGCCGAAAAAATCCGCGCTTGAAAAGTTTTTTGCATTTAGGGGTTGCGGCCCGCCGAGAACTCCCTATAATGCGCCTCCACTGACCGGGAACAACGACTGACAAGCCGCCGGGTCAGCGAGAGAAAAGCGAAATAAACGCTTGACTCTCCGGGTGAAAAGCGTAATATACGCCACCTCGAGTTAGCAAGCGAAAGCGACTAACTCACCGCTCTTTAACAATTTATCAGACAATCTGTGTGGGCACTCCACAAGACGATATCCAGCATCTTAGGATGCAAAAAATATCAAGTCTTGAAGAGTGACTAACTGAAGTAAAATTCATGCAGTAA